>JBGAID010000050.1:0-89991 GCA_044225865.1 Polyangiaceae bacterium
GATCAGCGAGGCGGTGGACGGCTTCTTCATCCGCGGGGAGGCCGACCCGCGCGACGCCGCGCGCACGCTGCTCGGCAAGCGGATGCCGTTCGTCGGCCGAGAGGCGATCGTCGAGGAGCTCCTCGCGCTCTACACCGACGTCGTCGAGAACAAGAGCGCGGCGGTGGTGATGTTCACGGGCGGCCCCGGCATGGGAAAGTCGCGCCTCGCGCGCGAGGTGATCGAGCGGCTGGAGGCCGGCTCCGAGTCCATCGCGACCTTCTTCGGCCGCGGCGATTTCACCCGGCGCGCCGTGCCCCTCGGCCTCATGACGAGCGCCTTCTCCGACTTCTTCGGCCTGCGCGAAGGAGAGCCGGACGAGGCGGCCCGCCAGCGGATCGACGACGGGCTGCGGCCCGTCTTCCCCAACGAGGAGCTCGACCGCGCGCTGTCGCTCTTCGGCGTGCTCACGGGCGTGCCCTTCCCGGAGCCGCGCATCGCCCGGTTCCGCAAGGCGCTCTCGGAGGAGAGGAGCCTCCTCTTCGACCACGTGCGCGCGTGCTGCCTCGAGCTCGTCGCGGCCGAGCTCTCGCGCCATCCGGTCGTCTTCGTCCTCGACGATCTGCACGAGGCGGACGAGGCGAGCCTCGGCTTCGTCGCCGGCATGCTGCGGACCTTCTCGGCGGCGCCGCTGCTCGTCCTCGCCCTCGCCCGACCCGAGCTCGAGGATCGCTTCCCGGACGTCTTCGCGCAGAGCGATCCGGCGCGGATCGCCCTCACCCCTCTCGCCGCCGACGCCTCCGCCAAGCTCGTGCGCGCCGCGCTCGGCTCCGACGTGAGGGAGGCGGTCGTCGAGAACCTCGTCGCGCGCGCGCAGGGGAACGCGTTCTTCCTCGAGGAGCTCGTGCGCAACGTCGCGAGCGGACGGAGCGAGGACGACGCGCGCGGGACGGGCCTGCCCACCACCCTCCTCGCCGTCGTCGACGCGACCCTCGACGACCTCTCCCCCATTTGCCGGCGCGTGCTGCGGGTGGCGAGCATCTTCGGGCAAAAGCTCACGGTGACGGGCCTGCGCGCGGTGCTCCCCGACGGCACCGACGCGGAGATCCAGCGCGCCCTCGACGACCTCGTCGATCGGGAGCTGCTCGGGCGCGCCCCCGGCAGCGCCGCCGATCCGTTCCACGCCAAGCTCTTCTTCCGGAGCGAGATCGTGCGGGTCGCCTGCTACGAGGCCCTCACCGACGAGGATCGCGCGCGCGGTCACCTCCTCGCGGGCGAGTGGCTGGAGAGCACCGCCGGCGAGCCCTCCGAGATCGCCCGCCACTACGCCCTCGCGGGGGACCAGCGGCGGGCCGGTCAGTTCTTCATGCGCGCGAGCGAGGTCGCCCTCGATCGCGGGGCCTTCAGCGACGCCGCCACCTTCGCCGACCGCGCCGTCGAGGCGGGCTCGGCCGGGCTGATGCTCGCGAGGCTGAGGCTCTTGCAAGCGGAGGCGCAGCGCCACCTCGGCGACAGCCGCGGCATGCTCGAGCGATCGCTCGAGGCGATGAAGCGCATCCCGCCCCGCACCCCCGCCTGGTGGACGGCGGCCGCGGACGCGATCTCGGGCGCGGTCGAGACGGGTCAGATCGACCGGGCCGGCGAGATCGCGAAGGAGATCGCCTCCGGCTCGGTGGCGGCCCACCCCGACGTCGCCCGCATCGCGATGGCCCTCTTCGATCTCGGCCGCTATCGAGAGGGCAACGAGATGCTCGACGCGATCGCGAGGGGCCTCAAATCGGGCTGGGTCCACCGCGCCCTCGCGTGCCGGGCGATGTACGCCTCCGATCTCACGAGCTTCGAGAAGCGGACCGAGGCGGCGGTGAAGTTCTTCGACGAGACGGGGGAGGCGCGCGAGGCGGCCGCCGAGCTCGTCTCGTTCGGGTTCGCGCGCCAAGAGCTCGGCCTCTACCCGGAGGCGGAGGAGGCGCTGCGCCTCGCCTACGGCCACGCGGAGCGCATGCGCCTGCCGCGCGTCCTCGCGATGGCGGGGGCGCGGCTCGGCTCGGTCTTGATGCGCCTCGGGCGGAGCGACGAGGCGGAGCGCTACCTCGTCTCCTCGATCGCTCACTTCGAGAAGCAGGGGAACCGCCGCATGGAGGGCCTCTCGCGCCGCCAGCTCGGCCTGCTCCACATCGATCGCGGCGCCCTCGATCCCGCGTTCGAAGAGATCATGCACGCCTCCCAGTTGCTCTCTTCGTACCCCCCGCTCTTGCCGATGGCCCTCGCCGCGTGCGCGCGCGTGATGCTTGCGACCAACCGGGCCACCGAGGCCCTCCTGATGGCGAGCGACGCGATCGCGGCCCTCTCGCGCGTGCAGTCGGTCGACGAGGGCGAGGCCTTCACCTACCTCGTCCACGCGGAGGCCCTCCGCGCCGCCGACAAGGTCGACGCCTCCGACGCCGCCATCCGCGCCGCCCGCGATCGCCTCATCCATCGATCGACCCAGCTCGAGGCCAGCCAGCGGCGGCGCTTCCTCGACGAGGTCCACGAGAACCGGCGGACCATGGAGCTCGCCCTCGAGTGGCTCCGAAAGATCCCCGCCCGCCCGGCCGTCCCCGCGCGCATCGAGCCGCTCCCGCCGCGCCGCAAAGCGCGGATGCGCCTCGCGGGAGCTCCCAGCGAGCCGCCCGAGGCGCCCCCGAAGGCGCCGCGACCCGCGCCCCCGAAGGCGCCTCGCCGCGTCGTCGCCATCGTCCTCGCCGCCGACCCCGAGCGCCGCGCCAAGCTCGAGAAGATCCTCGGCGCCCACGGGGCCGACGTCCTGTGCGCGAAGTCGCCGGGCGAGCTCTTCTATCTGCTCGACTCGTCCGATCTCCACCTCGTCGACGAGGGAGGCTCCGACGATCTCGTGGTCTTCTTGGATCCGCTCACCCCCGGGCTCGAGGGGCCCGCCTTCGTGGAGCTGCTCCGCCGCCGAGATGGGATCGTCGGCGCGCGCATCGTCCTCGCGGGCGGCCTCACCATCCCGATGATGCGAGACGCCGCCGAGGCTTGGGGCGCCGACGGCTTCGTGGCCATGAACGACGGCCCCGTCGATCCCGAGGTCGCCCTCCGCCGCTGGGTGGAGGTCGAGGAGCCCGAATGAGCCGCCGCTCTCCCAAGATGGTCCGCTTCCTCCGCCGGGCCGCCCTCTCGACCCGCAACGTCCTCGAGCTCGCGAAGTTCGGGCGCCTCGGCGCCCCCTACGCCGCGCCCTTCGAGATCATCGACGAGGGACCGCACCATCGCCTGCGGCGCTACGCCACCCGCGCCGACGCCTCGAGCCCCGCCGCCGTCCTCATCCCGCCGTTGATGGTCACGAGCGAGGTCTACGATCTCGAGGAGAACAACTCCGCCGTCGCGACCCTCGGCGCCCTCGGGGTGCAGCCCTACGTCGTCGACTTCGGCGCTCCCGAGCGACAGGCGGGCGGGATGAAGCGGACGCTCGACGATCACGTCGTCGCCGCCGTCCGCGCGGTGGAGCATGTGCAGAGACGCACCGGGCGCCCCGTCCACCTGTGCGGATATTCGCAGGGGGGGATGTTCGCCTATCAGACGGCGGCCTTCCTGCGCAGCGAGGGCATCGCCTCCGTCAGCACCTTCGGCGCCCCCGTCGACATCCACAAGAACGTGCCCGCGTTCCACAAGGACGCGACCGCCGCCTTCATCCGCTTCGTCGAGCCCATCGTGACGAAGTCGATCGAGCGCATCGAGGGCCTCCCCGGCATCATCACGAGCACCGGCTTCAAGATCCTCTCGACCAAGAAGGAGATCGGGCAGCGCCTCGATTTTCTCACCAAGCTCCACGATCGCCGCGCCCTCATCCGCCGCGAGGCGCGCCGTCGGTTCCTCGGGGGCGAGGGCTTCGTCGCCTGGCCGGGGCCCGCCTTCCGCGAGTTCGTGGATCAGTTCATCGTCCACAACCGCATGCTCTCGGGGGGCTTCGTCCTCTCCGGACGCACCGTCACCCTCGCCGACATGACGTGCCCGGTGCTCGCCTTCATCGGCTCCCACGACGACATGGCGCGCCCGGCCGCCGTCCGCGCGATCGTCTCGGCCGCCCCCAACACGAAGGTCTCGTTCGTGACCGTCGACGCCGGGCACTTCGGGATCGTCGTCGGCTCGCGCGCGACCAAAGAGACCTGGCCCACCGTCGCCGGCTTCATTCATCACGTCGAGGGCAAGGGGCCCCTGCCCGAGGTGATCGCCCGCGCCAACGCCGCGCCCCCTCCCCCGCCCGCGCTCGCCGACGAGCCGGAGGGCGCCGGCTTCGACGTGGACGTCGACGTCTCGTTCTTCGTCGACGCCCTCGGCGCCTCGGTGAAATCCGCGTGGGCGCGCGTCGGCGACGTCGCCTCGAGCGCGTCCGACGCCTACGACGCCGTCCGCTACCAAGAGCCTCGCCTCCGCCGCCTCGCGAACCTCCGCCCCGACTCCAGCACGAGCGCCTCCCGCACCCTCCGCGATCGCGCCCGCCGGGACCCTGAGGGCACCTTCTTCCTCTGGCAGTCGCGGGCCTTCACCTACCGAGACGCGGACACGCGCGTCACCAACATCGTGAAGGGCCTCCACGCGAGCGGGGTGCAGCCCGGCGATCGCGTCGGGGTCGTGATGAGCTCGCGCCCGAGCTTCCTCTCCGTGGTGACCGCGCTCTCGCGCATCGGCGCCGTCGCCGTCTTGCCTCCCCCGACGACGGACGTCGGCCCGCTCACCCGCGCCTTCGCGGCCGAGCGCGTCCGCTTCGTCGCCGCCGACGCCGATCACACCGAGAAGGCGCGCGCCGCCTTCGACGGCGACCTCCTCCTCTTCGGGGGCGGCTCCCGCGCGCGCCTCGCCAGCGTCCGCCACATCGACATGGAGGCGATCGATCCCGCCCGCATCGAGCTGCCCGCTTCGCTCCCCCTCGACGCGGGACGCGCGCGCGATCTCGCCCTCGTCCTCCTGCGCCCCACCGAGGGCGGCGATCTGCGCGCGGCCAAGGTCACGAACCACCGCTGGGCCCTCTCCGCGTGGGGCGCCGCCGCCGCCTGCACCATCAAGCCGGAGGACACCGTCTACTGCTGCATCCCCCTCCACCACCCCGCCGGCATCCTCGTCGGCGTCGGCTCCGCGCTCGTGGGGGGAGCGCGCCTCGCCCTCGCGGAGGCCTTCGATCCTCGCCGCTTCCTCGTCGAGGTCCGGCGCTACGGCGCGACCGTCGCCTTCTACGCCGGCGAGATGCTGAGGCCGCTCATCCATCTCCCGCCCCAAGCCGGCGACGGGACGTTGCCCCTCCGCCTCTTCGCCGGCAGCGGCATCCGCGCCGATCTCGCCCGCAAGCTGAAGGAGCGATACCGCGCCGGCACCATGGAGTTCTACGCCTCGACGGGGCACCGGATCATCTTCGCCAACGCCTCCGGAGAGAAGCCGGGCGCGATCGGCCGGCCGCTGCCCGGCAGCGCCCCCACCGAGATCGCCCGCCTCGATCCCCTCACCCTCGAGCTCGCGCGCACCCCCGAGGGCAGGCTCCAGCGCGCCTCCACCGACGAGCTCGGCCTCCTCGCATGCCGGCTCGATCCGGAGGAGGACGTCGACGCGAACGAGCACATCGTGGCGGGCGCGTTCGAAGAAGGCGATCGCTGGTACGTCACGAACGACGTGGTCCGCCGCGACGCCGAAGGCGAGGTGTGGTTCGTCGACGCGAAGAGCGGCTTCGCCCTCACCGTCGAGGGCGCCGCCTCCACCCGGGCCGTCGAGAGCGCCCTCTACACCCTGCCCGAGATCGAGATCGCCGCCGCCTGGATCGACGAAGGCCACATCGTCGCGGCGGTGAAGAGCGAAGGACCCCTCGACGAGGCGCGCGTCGCCGAAGCGCTCGAGCCCCTCGCCCCCCACGCGCGACCGATCCGCGTCGTTCGCCTCCCCGACATCGCGCTCACGGAGGGCTTCCGCCCCAACAAGCGGCGCGCGCGCGAGGCCGCCCGCGCCGAGCGCGCGTGACCCGCGTCGTCCACCGCGCCGACGCGCTCGCCTGGCTCGCCGAGAACCCCGCCCCCGATCGCGCGAGCGTGATCACCTCCATCCCCCACGCCACCGAGGCGCGCGGCCCCGGCCTCGGCGACGACACCCCGAACCCCACCCCCGACCTCCAAGCTTGGCGAGCCTGGTGCATCGCGACCACCCGCGCCATCCTCCGCTGGCTCCCCCCGCGCGGCGTCGCCGTCTTCTATCAAAGCGACTTCCGCGCCGGCGCGACCTGGATCGACAAGAGCTACCTCACCCTCCGCGCCGTCGAAGAGGAGGGCGCGCACCTCGCCTTCCACAAGATCGTCTGTCGAAAGCCGCCCGGCACGCCTTCCCTCGGACGCTCCACGTACTCGCACATGATCGCGGCCTCGATGACCCCGCTCGATCCCCCCCGGCACCCGCTCCCCGACGTCCTCCCCGACGCCGGCTTCATGCCCTTTTCGAAGGCGATGGGGGTCCGCGCCTGCGAGCTCGCGTGCACCTACCTCGCCCGCGAGACCGAGACGCGCGTCGTCGTCGATCCGTTCTGCGGCGAAGGCACCGCCCTCGCCGTCGCCAACGCCCTCGGCTTCGACGCGATCGGCGTCGATCTCTCCCCGCGCCGCTGCCGGGGCGCGCGCAAGCTCCAAGTCACCCTCTCCCCAACGCCACTCGATTCACCCCCGGCGCGCTGACGCACTCGCCGACCCCTCCCCGGCGAGGGGTTGAGCTCGTAGCGATGCCCACCCCCTCCTCGCTCTCGCTCGTCGGCCCCTCCCAAGCTCCGCGCTCCGCGCGTCGCGGGAGGGGTCCGCACCGGCCGCGCTCTGAAACCGCGGGCGGAGACGGGTGGACGTGCGCCTCGAAACCCTTCGTGGTGAACTGACCGGCCGATGCCCGCCGCGCTCGTCTCCGCGTCCCACGTCATCCCCGTCGAGGCCTCCGCCGCCTTCCGCATGGGGGTCGTCGCCGACACCCACTCCGAGCCCCACCCCCGCGCGCTCGATCTCCTCCGCGAGCAGGGCGTCTCGTGCATCGTCCACGCCGGCGACATCG
Source organism: Polyangiaceae bacterium (assembly GCA_044225865.1). GTDB lineage: Bacteria > Myxococcota_A > Polyangia > Polyangiales > Polyangiaceae > Xiheicaenibacterium. The sequence continues at coordinate 7,042 of JBGAID010000050.1, forward strand.
GCGCCCTGCGCGTCCTCGACGATCTCGCGCGCGTCGCCCCCGTCTACGCGGTCCGCGGCAACATCGACGAGCACGCCCCCGGCCTCCCCGACGTCCTGAAGCTCGATCTCGATACAGGCGCGGATCGACCGCTGACGGTGAGCGTCCTCCACATCGGCGTCGCCGGTCCCAAGCTCCGCAAGGACGCCGCCCTCCTCGCTCGCAAGCACGGCGCGTCCCTCGTGGTGTGCGGCCACTCCCACGTCCCCTTCATCGGCCGCGACAAAGGCCTCGCCGTCTTCAACCCGGGGTCGATCGGGCCGCGCCGCTTCACGCTGCCCATCGTGTTCGGCGTCCTCGAGATCGAGGGCGGCGTGTGCCGCATGTACCACGTGAGCTGCGAGACCGGCGCGCGCTGGACCCCGTGACGAGCGCTACTTCGCCTTGACTGTCTCTTCCAAGATCGTGCTCGCGCCCGGCCGGTCCGTCACCGACTCGCCGACGTGGACGTAGACGATCTTCTTGTCGCGGTTGATCACGAACACGGCCGGCACCGCGATCTCCTCGCCCTTCATCGCGACGCCGTACGCGATCGCGACCTTCAGCCCGTCGTCACGCAAGAGCGGGAAGGTGATCCCCAGCTTGTTGGCGAGGGTCACCGACTCGTCCGTCGGGTCGACGCTGATCGCGACGAGCGAGACGCCCTTCTTCGTGAAGCTGTCCTCGATCTCTGCCAGCTCACCGAGCTGGGCGCGACAGAACGTTCACCAGAAGCCGCGGTAGAAGACGACCGCGACCGGTCCCTTCGCGACGAGGTCGTCGAGCGAGACATCCTTCCCGTCGTGGCTCTTCAGCGCGAACGAGGGGGCGGTGCCGCCCTTGGGAACGGACGGCCCTCGGGTGGACAGACAGCCAGCACCGAAGACCACCCCCACCGTCGCGGCCATGACCGAGCGCCGAAGCATCCAGCCGTTGTAACACGCGGGGAGGCTCGACCCGGGGCGATACGACGGTTACCGTGTCTTGGTGGCAGGCAATCCTCCCGGCGGCTGGGGCCCTCCGCCCCAAGGTCAACCTCCTCAAGGCGGCTACCCGCCCTACCCGCAGCAGCAGGGCTATCCCCAGCAGAGTTGGGGCGCTCCGCCCCCCAACGCCCCGCCCCCGGGGATGAATCCCTACGCTGCCCCGCTCGCGCAGGGGTCGGCGATGGGCCCGATGTACGCGCCCCAGTCGGAGAGCTCGAGGGCCCAATGGGCGATCGGCCTCGCGATTGCTTCCTGGGTCGTGTGTGGTGTCTTCGCCAGCCTGCCCGCTTTGTTCATGGCTCGCTCGGAGCTGTCCGCCATCGAGCGGGGAGAGTCTTCGCCCGGCAGCAAGGGCCTCGCCCAGGCCGCGTTCTGGATCGCCGCCGCGAACGTGGGCATCACCGCGCTGGGAATCTTGGCCGCGTTCGTCATGTTCTTCTTCCTGAGATGAGAGCTTGACCGTGCCCGAGATCCCTCCTGCTCCCGACCGCCCGGCGCCCCACGGAGACGGGAAGGCCGCCCGGAAGAAGCCTCCTATCTCGCGCGGACGGCGAATGCTCAGAGACGGGCTCAGCCTCGTCGCGTTCCTCGGGATCGCCCTCACCGCGCGCGCCTCGCTCGCCGACCATTACGTCGTCCCGACCGGCTCGATGATCCCCACCGTCAAAGAGGGGGACCGGGTCGTCGTCTCCAAGGCCGCCTATGGCCTGCGCCTCCCCCTCACCGATGCCTGGCTCGTGCGCTGGTCGGAGCCCCGGCGCGGCGACGTGGTCGTGCTCGAGTCGCCCTCCGACAGCATCGTCTTGCTCAAGCGCGTCGTCGCCCTCCCCGGCGACACGGTGGAGGTCAGGAGCGGCCACCTCATCCTCAATGGGGTCCGCACCAAGGCCACCGATCGCGAAGAGACCCTCGACGGCAAGACCCACCCGCTCTCTCTCGAGTCCGGCGGCGGCCCCGATTTCGGCCCGTCCAAGGTCCCCCAAGGCAAGGTCCTCGTCATGGGAGACAACCGCGGCAACAGCAAAGACGGCCGCATGTTCGGCTTCGTCGATGAGCACACCATTCTCGGACGCGCCCTCGCCGTCTATTCGCGCCAAGGCTCCCTCGTCTGGGATGAGCTCTGACGGGCGAATCTCCATGACGGCGCCTCCCTCCCTCTGCTCGTGAGCCATGGAGTGGTGAATGACGAGCTCGAGGCGCGCCTCTCGGAGCTCTCCGACGACGCGGCGGTGCCCGACCCCGATCGGAGCGCTGCCCAGCGCGCGCTCTTCGAGGTCTACGCCGACTGGCTCGAAGGGAAGGGCGACCTCGACGTGGCGAGCGCGCTCCGCGCGCTTCGGCAGCAGGACTTCATCCCAGTCCATCTCGACGTCGCGGCCGCCCCCGACGAGCCCCCGCTTCCCTCTCGGCACGACGGCTTCAGCGACGTCACCCTGCCCCTCGAGCTCTTCGTCATCGACCAGCTCGTCCCACGGTCCGACCCGCGGCCGATCGAAGATCGCAGAGACCTCTCGCTCACGAAGGAGAGCTTCGACAAGCGCTTCGCGGAGCAGCGAATCGCCGTCGCCCTCGATTGGCGAGGAGCCTCGATCCATGTGCGCTTCGGCCGCCTCGCGGACTTCGACCTCGAGCCGCTGGCCACCCAGCTGAGCTCCCTCGGGGTCGCCGCCGACGACATCGAGCAGGCGCTCCGCGCCCTCTTCCAGATCGAGAGCCTGCGCGCCGCCGAGCGCTCGTGGCGCTCCCTGAAATGGCTGCTCGACCGGGCCCCGCCGCCGGTGCGGGTCACCGTCGTCAATGGCGACTCGAAGGAGCTCCTAGAGGATTTCGAGGACGCCGCGACGATCGTGCGCTCGGGCGCATTTCGGCTCATCAACAGCCACAATCACCCGGGGATGCGGCCGTCCGGCGCGATCGTGCTCGGCGCGAAGGTGCCCAATGACAAGAACGGCCACCGCCTCCTCCGATCGCTGGGCGAGGTCGCGCGCAAGAAATCCCTCCCGTTGCTCGCCACCCTCGACGTCGACCCGGGCGGCCCGATTCAATGGCCACCTTCGTCCGGACCGCTCGGCCGCCACGTCACCCTCGGCTCCCCTTCATTCCTGCTGCGCGACGCCCACCCCTTCGAGGCGGCCGCCCTCGAGGGCACGGGGAGCTATCTGCTCGCCGCGCGAATGGCGATCGCCTTCTCCCAGTTTTGGGGCGGCGGAGGATTGTCTGGCTCGCTGCCCGACGTGCGACTCGCCCGCCCTTCTTCCTGGGTGCGATCGGCGCTCGCCGCGTCGCGTGGCTTCGTGGAGCTGTTCGCGCGCGGCCCCGACGCCCACCTCCCGTTCGGGGTGACGGCGGCCCCGAGCCCCGCCGGCTCGCGATCGCTCGACCTGCACGTGATCGGGTGTCGCCTCGGCCTCCAGCTCCAGAACCTGCACTATCGCCGGCTCTATGGCCGCGCCGCCTCCGAAGCGGATATTCGCGATCCTGCCCATATCGCAGAGCGCCTCGGCGCGGGGCTGAGCGCGCGCCTCCTCCACCCCGAAGCGATTGGCGTGTCGCTCGTCGACGCCCGGTTCGAAGATCCCCCTACCGACGATGGCCGGTCCTTCGCGGGCACCCTCGACGTCGGGCTCTCGCTCACGCTGCCATCGGCGATCGGCGCGTCGCCGGTGCACCACCTGGAGCGCGCGTCGATCCGGTTCGGCTTTTGAGATCGAGGTCGACGCGCTCGCCATTTCGCTCAGCACCCGCGCGACCTCCGTCATCGTGACATTGCGTCGGTCGATGTCGGGCGCCAGCATTCGCTCGATGAGCGCCGCCAGCGCGGGCGGCAGATCCGGCACGCGCTCCTCGATTGGCGCGATCGGTCCCGCGAGCAGCTCTCTCATCACCTCGGCGAGGCTGGGGCGACGCGTCGGCAGCTCGCCGCTCAGCGCCTCGTACAGGACGAGACCGAACGCCCAAATGTCGGTGCGCGCGTCGACCGGATCGCCCAACGCCTGCTCCAAGGACATGTAGCCGGGGGTGCCGACGAACGCCGCCTCCGCGGTCGCCCCGGGGTCAGGGTTGCCCGCGCCCTCGATGCGCTTGGCGATGCCGAAGTCGAGGACGCGAACATCTCCCGCTCGGGTCACGAAGAGGTTCGCCGGCTTCAAATCCCGATGAACGAGCCCGATGGCGTGCCCCATCGCGAGCGCCTCCGCGACGGGCGCGAGCATCGCGGCGAGCTTTGCGGGGGCGATTCTCCCGTCACGAGCGAGCCGAGCCTCGAGGGACTCCCCGTGGAGGAGATCCATCACGAGCACCGGTGACCCGTCGTCGTCTTCGATCACGTCGTGGACGGGGAGGACCGCGGCGTGGTCGATCGCGCACGCCGCCGCCGCCTCCCTCGCGACGCGGCGCCGCGCGGCCGGGCTCGCCTCTCCCTTGAGGAGCTTCAGGGCGACCCTTCGCTTGGTCAGGCGATGCTCGGCCATCCAGATCTGCCCCATGCCCCCCTCCGCGATCCGCGCGAGCAGGGTAAAGCGCCCTCCTATCGTGGCTCCCTCGCGGCGCTCGAGCGAGGCGGGCGGGCTCGACGGCGAACGCTCGAACAGGCGGCGGATCCGCGCGACCCACGAAGACGCCCGCGGCCAGCTTCGTGAACGAACGAGCCCATCGGGAGCCCTTGTGCTTTCCATGATCGCGATCGGTGCTCCTTGGTGGAGGGAGGCGACGCGCGCCGACCCGGTTCAACAAACTTTCTTCGAAAAGAGCGGGTGCGGCCTATCCTGCAGACGTGATGAGGGGCCGGGGCTCGTCGATCAGCGTCCGATCGCAGGCCGCGCCGCTCCTCTGCGCGGCGGTGACGGTCCTCCTCGACGCGGACGCGGCCGAGTCGGCCTCGGGGCGGTGCGCGCGTGCGGTCGAGCAAGGGCAATGGCGAGAGGCACGCGAGGCGTGCCGAAAGAGCGGCGTGGTCGAGGGCCATCCCGCCGACGCGATCCGCCTCGCCCGCGCCGAGCTGCAGCTGGGGAACGACGCCGAGGCCCGCCGCCTCGCCACCGCGGGCCTCGAGGGTCCGTTTCGCGCGGAGGCGCTCTCCGTGCTCGGGGTGCAGCTGGACCGCGCCGGCGAGCGCGACGCCGCCCGAAGAGCCTTGCGTGAGGCCATTGCGATGTTCGACACGAGGGGGGACGCGCGCGAGCTCTCGCGCAGCTGGTTTGCCCTCGCCGGCTCCTACTGGCGCGATCGCAACCTGACCGCGACGCTCGAGGCGCTCGACGCCGCTCAGGCCGCCGCCGAACGCGCCCAGGATCGGCGGCTCTTGGGGCTGAGCGACTTGATGCGGGGGGATGTCATGCGCTCCATTGGCGACGCCCGAAGGGCCGAGCTCCAATACGAGCTGGCCGCGAGCGAGCTCGAGGGACTCCCCGCCGACTTGGCCTATGTGGATCTCAAGCAGGGGATCCTCCGCCAAGAGGCGGGGATGCTGCACCTCGCCGACATCTCGTTCGGGCGCGCGCTCGAGCGGGCGCGGGCCGTCGGCAGCCAAGAGGCGATCACGGCGGCCCGGCAGAACCTCGCGTACAACGCCCACCTGTCCGGCGACGTGGAGGGCGGCTTTGCCCAGCTCGCCGACTGGCAGGGACCGTTCGACTTCTCTCACTACTCGGTGCGCGCGATGCTGGAGGCCGACGCGGGGCGGCTCGAGGATGCCCTGAAGTCGATTGACCAGGCCCTCGCGCTCTCTCGGAGCAGCGACGCCTGGTGGGGTGAGTACGAGCGCGCGCGGATCCTCGAGCGCCTGGGGGACGACGTCCGGGCCCAGGAGGGATACGAGAAGTCGATCGGCATCGTGGAGCGAACGCGGGCGGCCATGGACCAGAGCGAGCTCCAAGCGTGGATGATCCCGCGCCGCCGGCTCCCTTATGAAGCGCTGCTCGCCCTCTTCGTTCGCCAGAACAAGACGGCCCAAGCCCTCAAGGTCCTAGAGGCGTTCAGCGCCCGGTCGTTCGTGGACGCGCTCGTGACCAATGGCACGCTCACCGCCTCCGCCGACGACCCCCGCATGGTCGTCTCGGCGTGGCAGCGGCTGGAGACCGCCGGCGACTACGCGGACGATCTCGCGGCCGCGCTCGCGCATCGCGAGGTCATCGTGCCGACGGAGATATTGGGCCGTCTCTATGTCGCGTACAAACCCGCGGAGGGCGAGCTGCGCTTCATCGATCGGGGCGACGCCGGCCCGATCCGCGAGCTCGCCACGAAGCTCACCGCCGATCCAGATCTTGCCGACGCGGCCGCCGAGCTCGGCCGCGTGCTGATCCCGGATGAGGTGAAGCCCGGCCCAGGCACGCTGCACATCGTGGCGAGCGGTTGGCTCGCCGCCATTCCGTACGCGGCGCTGCGCCGCGATGGTCGGTTCCTCATCGAGCAGCGGCCGCTCGCGGCGATGCCCAGCCTGCGCGGCCTCTCGATGCCGGTCGAGCCGCTCGTCGGCGGGCACCGGCTGGTGCTGGCGGATATCGACGGGACGCTCCCTTCTGCCCGAGAGGAGGCGATGAACATCGCGGGCGCGCTCGGGGCAGAGACGATCTTGGGGGCCGAGGCGACCAGCGTCCGCGTAGAGACGGCCGGCCCCCTCGAGCTCTTGCACTTCGGGACGCACGCGGGGTTGGAGGGAGGCTCGGCGTGGTTGAGCATGGCCGATGGGCGGTGGTCGACGGACGAGATCATCGACAGCGGCGTCTCTGCGCAGGTGGTCGTCTTGGCCGCGTGCTCCTCGGCGGCGACGCACCACGACGAGGTGTGGGGCTCGCTCGCCATTGCGTTCCTCGCCAACGGCAGCGGGAGCGTCATCGCGTCGCTCGGCTCGATTGGAGACGAGGACACCCAAAACGTGATGCGCGCGTTGTATCAGGCCGACGTGGGGCGCCACCCCGTGCAGGCCTTGGCCCGCGCCCAGCGCGCCATGGTGAATCAAATGCCGCCCCACGCGTGGGCGAGGTTCCTCGTCTACAGCGCCGGTGACGATTGAGTCACCGGACTCACCCGCAGGAGAAATGCCCATGGCCTTTGCCCGCTATTACATTCACAGGCTCCCACTCGCGAACCCGCCCGCCGAAGACGATCTCGTCGTCACCGCCCCCGGCAAATGGTCTTGGGCGCGCGTCCGCGGCGTCGACACGCAGAAGAGGGACCTCAAAGACATCAAGCTCAAGGCCGCCGGCTCGGACCGGCTCGTGCTCACGGTGTCGGTCTCGGGAGCCTCCAAACCCCTGGAGAACAGCGTCTACGAGATCTTGCTCGGGGACGCCGAGTCGAACCCCAAGGATGAACAGCTCCTGAAGGTTGGACAATCGATGAGCCCGGGGGACGGCATCACGTTCAACAACGAGAAGGGCTACCGGATGGATCGGGATCCTCCGCCCCCTCCCGGCAGTTGGCAGTTCGCGGACACGATCATCATCGACTGATGGTCGCCTACGTCGTCACTCGGCTTCGACGGCCCGGCTCACCTCGACCGTCGCCCCCGCGGCGGTCGCGGCCTGGGCGTCGTCGTCGAGCGACCCGGTCGGCTCGGGGGCAGCGCGGGGGCCGACGATCACCAGCGATCGATAGGTGCCAGGCTTGTCGAGCACGACGGTGAGCTCGATTGAATCGTCACGCCGAACGCAGCCGTCGCTGCCCGGGCAGCGCGCCACCACGGCCTTGTTGTCGCGATAGAGACGGAGCTCGCGCGCCGACCCGTCGCCGCCCGCCGCCGAGACCCTCAAGGTGTCGCCGACCACCGCCGAATCGGCGCGACGCCCCGAGGCCATCGCCACCACCTCCTGTCGAACCGCGAGGCGGCGCGCCTCGACGACGGGCCGGCGAGCTTGCCATACGACCCACGCGAGGGCGGCGGCGGCGGCCAAGCCACCAATCCAATACGGCCACGCAAGTCCACTCCGGCGGCTCGGCGCGAGAGGTACCGCTGCGAGCACTCGCCCCTCCCAACCGGCGGGCGCCTTGATGGGAGGCAGCTCGGTGAAGGCGTTTTCGAGGCGCTCGTACCGGGCCCGCGTCGTCTGGCAGCTCTCGCATTCGAGCTCGTGCCGGTCGGGAGGCTCCCCCGCCTCCATGCGCGAGAGGAGATCTTGCTCCGAGCGATCGCAGGGGGCCGGCGTCACAGCTCCACCCCTTTGGCCTCGAGGCAACGGCGCAAGACCGGCAGCGCCCGGGTGACGCGCGCCTGGAGCGTCGCCGGCTTCTCACCGCAGATCGTGGCCATGTGCTCGTATGTCATGCCCTCTTGGAACCGCAAGAGGACGGCGGTGCGCGACTCGATCCCCAGCTCGCCCACGCACCGCTCCAGCGCGACCGAGATCTGCTTCTCGGCCACGCGCTCCCAGGGCAGAGGGCGGTCGTCGGCCACCGCCTCGAGCCCCTCCGGCTCCGCCGAGACACGCTTCTCGGAGCGCGCCCGCGCCTTCACCGCGTCGAGGCAGCGATGGTGCGCGATGCCGAAGAGCCACGAGCGAACCTGACGCTCGTCGCGGAGGGTGGCGAGGTCCCGGTAGGCCTGCTCGAACACCTGCTGCAAGACGTCGGCCGCGAGCGTCGGGTTGCGGAGCACCCGCGCGCAATAGGCGTAGACCGAGTCCCCGTGCGTCCGCATCAGATCCGTCAGCAGGCTCCGCGCGTCCGCCGTCCCTCGCGCGGGCGGCGCAGCAGCCGCGGCCGCGGAAGTCTTCGCTGCGGGCATCGAAGCGCGAGAGCCTAAGACAAGTCCTCATGGGCTTCCAGGCCGGGCATGGCTCGGCGGACCGAGCAGGGCCTCCGGAGTGGAGGCGACGCAGCGTCGCCCTTCTCGACACGAAATGTGTCGGCGCTGTCCGTGAAGGGTCCGCTCCGTCGCGACGGAGCGGCAGCTCTTCATCGCTCGCAGAAGCTCGGATGGAGCTGCCGAGCAATCCCGGAGGGGCTCCGCGTGCGGTCCCAGAGCACCGATTCATTTGAAGGCCGAGTGATGTCGCGCGAGTTTGCGTGGGAGGCGCGCGCCCGAGGAGTGAGCACCACAGCACGACTCGCAGTCATGCGAGGAGCGGAGCGACGAGGCCGCGTGGATCACGCGTGAAATGGCGCGAAAGCGCCGGCTTTCAAACGGATCGGTGCTCTAAGAGCACCGAACATGTTGAAAGCCGAGTGAAGTCGGGGGAGTTTGCGGCTGAGGCGCGCGCCCGAGGAGTGAGCACCGCAAGACTACTCCTCGTAATCTGAGGAGCGGAGCGACGAGGCCGTGTGGATCGGGCGCGAAATCGCGCGAATGCGCCGGTTTTCAACATGATCGGTGCTCTATCATCGTTCGGTCGCGCAACTCGCCAAAGGCGGCGACCTCTCCGCGTGTGAGATTCAGAGCTGAAGCGGCGCCTTCGTCATGGGGACGAGCAGCCCGCGAGCAGGCAAGCGACGAAGACCGGTCGGGAAGACAAGCGCATCTCCCCGATGTTCGCAGCCTGCCTGCGGCCGCAGCGACGCCGACCGGTCAGTACGGCTTGTCGCCCGGTTGAATCACGAAAGGCGAGGGCGGACCGTACACGCCATTCACCCGGGTGCCGCCGTTGTGGATGCTCGGGAACATGGGGGCCATGCTCTGGGGGAACGTGAAGGCGGGCTTCGTGAGCTCGTCGAGCTTGGCGAGGTCGCTCGCCTCGAGCTTCACGTCGAGGGCGCGGACGTTGTCCTCGAGCTGGGAGAGGCGGCGGGCGCCGATGATGGTGGAGGTGACGCCGGGCTGGGCCTTTAGCCACGCGATGGCGACGCGGGCGACGGTGGTCTCGCGCGCCTTGGCGATCTCTTCGAGGGCGTCGACGACGGCGTAGGTCTTCTCGTTGAGCGCGTACTCGAGGAAGACGCCGCGATCGGCCTTCACCTGGCCGGCGTTCTTGCGGGTGTACTTCCCGCTGAGGGCGCCGCTCTTCAGCGGGGACCACGGGGTGATGCCGAGGCCGAGCTCGCGCGCCATGGGGACGAGCTCTTGCTCGACGGAGCGCTCGAGCAGCGAGTACTCGATCTGGAGACCGACGAAGGCGGACCATCCGCGGAAGCGGGCGGTGACGTTGGCCTCCGCGATCTTCCACGCGGGGGTGTCGGAGACGCCGATGTAGCGGACCTTGCCGCTCTTCACGAGATCGTCGAGGGCGCTCATCGTCTCCTCGATCGGGGTGTGGACGTCCCAGTTGTGGAGCCAATACAGATCGATGTAGTCGGTCTGGAGGCGGCGCAGCGAGTGCTCGGCCTGATTGAGGATCGCCTTGCGACCGGAGCCGCCCCCGTTCGGGTCACCGAGGAAGAGGTTGCCGCTGAACTTTGTGGCGATGACGAGGCGATCGCGGCGGGAGGGGTGCTTTCCCACGTGATCGCCGATGATCTTCTCGGAGTGGCTCTTCGTGTAGAAGTTGGCGGTGTCGATGAAGTTGCCGCCGAGCTCCAGGTATCGATCGATGATCTTCTGGGAGTCTTCGACGCTGGAGCCCCAGCCGAGGTCTTCACCGAACGTCATCGCGCCGAGGCAGAGAGGGCTCACGCGGAGACCGGAGCGTCCGAGCGTCACGAAATGGTCGAGGGGCATGGGTCACCTTTGGACGTGGTAGGCTTGTTCGTTCAGGTTGCGATTTGTTTACAAGTGCGGATTGTTTAAGATTGAACAATCCGATCGGCAAGGCCTCTCATGGGAAAAATCGACCCGGTCAAGCTCTGGTCGCTCCAGTACCGGCTGCTCATGTCGGTGATCACGGGCGTCGCCCCCAAGCTCTCGGAGCTCGGGCTGGAGGTGAAGGAGCTCTTCGTCCTCGCCGAGATCGACGAGCACCCCCACCCCGCCGAGCTCGCCTCCGTCCTGTGCATGCCCAAGCCGACGGTCACGGTGAACATCAAGCGCCTCGAAGCGGCCGGCCTCGTGAAGCGCGAGATCGACACGGAGGACTTGCGTCGCTACCGGCTCATCGTCACGCCCGCGGGGCGGAGGGCGCTCGACCGCGGCCTGCACCTCTTGTCCCAGGCGTTCGGTGAGCGCCTCGGCCGGCTGAGCGCGACGAAGCAGAGCGAGCTCAAGGCCCTCCTCGAGCAGATGGGTTGATCGGCGGTCGCTACCGCCCGCAGGTGGTCGGCCGATCGGCGAGCGCGCGCAGCGCCTTCAGCTCCACCTGCGTGACCTCGAGATCGAGGGCCTGGCCCTTGCAGCGTGCGCTGGCGTCACCGCCGCCCGCGACGCACCGCTTCCAGGCTCGCTGTCGCTCTCGCTCCGCCCTCTCGACCTGGGCGATCGCCTTCTCGTATTCGCGACGTCGCAACGAGACGATCTCCTCGAGCGCCTTCTGGCAGGTCGATGGATCCGAGAAGGAGCCGAGGCGGCGCTTTTCGATGACGGACGCCGTCTCCGGCAGGCCGTCGGGGCAACCGTCGGCGTCGCGGTCGAGCAGCTCGGAGCTGCGCGTCTCGCTCACCGTCTCGATCGCGAGGGTCGCCGCCGCCGGGAGCGCGTCCTCGCCGCACGCGCGCTGGACGACGTAGGCCCGCTTCTCTTCGGCATAGGCCGCGACGCGCGCGCGGCAGACGCGCAGCGCCTCGTGGCGCGGACCGCGGATCTCCAAGTCGATCGACTCGCTCTCGCCCGACGCGGCGCCGCTCGGGATCAGCCGCGCGAGCACGGCCGCGGTGGGGCCGCCCGTCGCGCACCGCGCCGGCGCCGCGGACGAAGGGGCCGGCCCCGGCTTCGGATCGATCGGCGCGCTGCTCGACACCGCGGGCGCCGTCTCGACCTCATGGGCCGGCGCCGCCTCGAGATGCCGTTCTTGCGACGCGCCACATCCGAGCACCGCGCCGAAGAGGCTCACGGAGCACGCGCGCGCGAGGCCCTCAGCAGCCGCCGACGCTGACCGCATCGGAGCGCACCGGCGTCTCGGTGGTGGAGAGCGAATCGTGGATCACCCCCCGCACCTCGATGGTGTCGGCGCAGAGCTTGTCGGCGACGTCGGCCGCCAAGAGATCGCCGCCGGTGTCGACGGTGAACGTGACGGCGGTGTCGGCCCCGCCCGGATCGACGGTGACGGGGGCCGGCTCGGAGGGAGAGACGGCGAGGTTGTCGACGACGACGTCTCCCGTCTTCGAGTCGACGAGCGAGAAGGTGCCGTAGGTCACCTCGCTCTCCCCGGCCGCGCGCGCGCCGAGGTGCAGCGTGAGCTGGAACGAGCCCTCGAGCTGCGTGCCGAGCGCGACCTGCTTCAGCGTGAACGAGGGCGCGTCGATGTTCGCGTCGACGAACACCGCGGTGTCGGTGTCGACGCACCCCGCCGCCGCGAACGAGATCGCGGCGACGAGGATCGACGACGAGAGCGCGCGGGCGGGCTTCATGATCACGGAGGGGGCGACTGGATGCCCTTCTCTTTGGCCTTCGCGCAGCCGAGCTCGACGCCGGTCGGGCCGTCCTTCGTGCGGACGATCTTGAACTCGACGCGGCGGTTCTTCTCCCAGGCCGCGTCGTTGTGCTCCGGGTCGAGCGGGCAGTACTCGCCGAAGCCCATCGGGCGGAGGCGGCTCTTGTCCGTCCGGCGCTTCACCAGGGCCTCGACGACGGCGGCGGCGCGCTGCTTCGTGAGCTGGAGGTTGTAGTTGTCGTCGGCGCGCTCGTCGGCGTGGCCCTGGACCTCGACGAGGAGGAACTCGGGGTGGTCCTTCAAGGTCTGGGCGACGGCGTCGAGGATCTTGTCGGAGGCGGGGAGGATGCGCGCCTTGCCCGTCTCGAACTGGACCTTCTCGAGGATGAGGATGTCGTTGCCGCTGATGATGACGGGGCCGCTCGGATCCGGCTCGGGGCAGCCATCTTCGTCCTCGACGCCGTCCTTGTCCTCGGGATCGTTCGGGCAGGCGTCCTTCACGTCGGGGATGCCGTCCTTGTCGTTGTCGGGATCCGGGCAGCCGTCGCGGTCCTCGAAGCCGTCCTTGTCCTCCGGCTCGTCGGGGCACTTGTCGCGCGAGTCCATGATGCCGTCGCCGTCGCGATCGCCGTCGCGGCTCTCCGGGCAGCCGTCGGTGTCTTCGTCCCCGTCTTTGTCCTCGGGGTTGTTCGGGCACTGGTCGTCGACGTCGAGGATCCCGTCCCCGTCGTTGTCGGGATCCGGGCAGCCGAGCTTGCCGGGCGGCGAGTCCGCCTTCGTGTCTTCGAAGCCGTCTTTGTCCTCGGGCTGATCGGGGCAGTCGTCGATGTCGTCCTTGAAGCCGTCGTGATCGCGATCGCCGATCGAGGGCTCGAAGACGAAGCCGAGGGTGCCGCGCGCGCGCGCCGTCTGGAAGCCGGGGGCGTACCCGGCGCCGCCGCCGAGGAAGAGGAAGGACCGACCGTCGACGAAGATCTTCGCGCCCGCGATCGCCTCGGCGCTGATGCGCTGCTCGGTGTCGTTCTCGCCGGTGACGAGGAACGACGTGTACGTCTCGGCGATGAGATCGAGCGGATCGACGACGCGGAGGCTGAGGCCAAGGCCGGCCGTCACGAGCTGTCCGTACTCGAAGATGCCGTGCTCGAGCTGGGGGACGCCGTTCGCGTCGGTGCCGAAGACGGCCGGGTCGCTGCCGAAGCTGGCGCGGAACCCGGCGTTGAGGCCGACGCGGAAGATGCCGCCGCGGGCCGCGCGCCCTTCGAACACGAGCTGCGGCCAGATGAAGCCGCCGTTCTCTCCGATGAGGTTGTCTTTGCCGACGACGCCGATGCCGCCCTGGACGATGCCGGCGAGGCCGACCGAGGGCCGATCCTGGGGGGCGATCATGCGGATCTTCGCGTGCAGGGCGATGTACTCGAGGCCCTGGGCGAACGTCTCCTTCACGTTGTAGAGCGCGTCGCTGGAGGGCCCGATGCCGTCGATGGCGTTGTGCCCGGCGAGGACGACCGGCGCGGAGATGCCGAACACGAGCAGGTTCGCCACACCGAGATCGAACTGCAGGGTGCCCTGGAAGGAGTGCTTGAGGAGGAAGTCGGCGTCATCGCCGTGCTCGCCCTCCTTCACGGGCATGATCCCGTAGCCGTAGTCGAGGAAGAGGCCGATGCTGAAGTCGAGGTGGCCGACGACGTCGGCGCCGTTGACGGTGAGGAAGCCCTTCGAGTCGACGGGCGGCCGGAAGAGGTGCGTGTCCGCCCCGGTGTCTCCGTTGGTCAGCGTATCCACCTTGTCCTGAGCGCGCGCTTCTTCGGGCATGCACAGGGCGAGGGCGGAGAACGCGGCCACGGCGGATCCGAAGGCCACGCTGAGCGGACGGCGCGTTCGCATGAGGGTCGACTCCTTCGATGGGCCCGGCGCCACGGAAGATGCAGCGTCGAGAAGGATGCGGGTATCACGGCACAAAGGCCGAGGTCAACGTACCTGACCGGCGCGAGCGCGGCGCATCTTTTCGAAGCGCGCCGATGTATCCTGGCGCGTTTTGTCCAGTGGCCCGGACCGCGATCGGGGCTCACCCTTATGTCGGGCCGCTCGAGGAGCGCGCGGCGGCGGAGGCAAGCATGGCGTTCACCATCAGAACCCCCGAGACCCACGAGATGGCGCAGATCGGAAGGCTGGCGGGAGCGCTCGTGCGCCTCCACCATCGCCTCGACGCAGATCGCTTCATGCTCCACGAGCCGCTCGAGGACGGATACGCGCGCTTCCTCGCGTCGATGCTCGAGGACCCGAAGGCGGTCGTGCTCGGAGCCTTCGACGACGACCTCGGCCGCGCCGTCGGCTACGCCTACGGCCGCGTCGAGGCGCGCGATTGGAACCGGCTGCTCGATCGACACGCGAAGCTGCACGACATCTACGTCGAGGAGGCCGCCCGACGCCGCGGCGTCGCGCGCCAGCTCGCCCAGGCCACCTTCGATCGGCTGAAGGCGCTCGGCGCGACCCGCATCGTCCTCGACACCGCCCACGCCAACGAGCCCGCGCGCGCGTTCTTCGCTTCGATGGGCTTCCGCCCGACGATGGTGGAGATGCTGCGGATCGACGGCGAACGGTGAGCGAGAGGCTCACCGCCGTTACGCCCCCGCCTCCCGCATCGCTTCCCGGACCTGACGCGCGAGCTGTCGGTCGGCGCTCATCCTTCGGAGCCAGACGCGCGACACGCGCGGCATCGCCCCTCGGGGCAGCTCGAGCTCGTCGAGCACCTCGGTGATGGTCCCGCGCTCCTGGGCGAGCGAGAGCTTGACGAACTGGGGAACGTCGATGACCCCTCGCTCCGCCTCCAGCTGCGCCACGTACGCGTCGTCGTAGCGGGCCAAGAGCTCGCGGCGGCCGAGGGCAGACTCCGCCTTCAACGCGGCGGCGGTGTCGGCTTCCAAGCTCGACCACTCCGAAGCCGTCATATGGCGCTCCTCCAGAATGGCTTCTCTCTCGCGCTTCTTTCGAGCGAGGGAGGCGGTGACGGCGGCGCACACCTCCAACGAGAAGCGCTCGGGGGGAGGCGCGGCGCTCGCGGCGCTCTCCTCGGAGAGAGGCTTCGGCGCCTCTCGAGCCTCCACGGATGACGCCGCCTCCTCTTTCGCGGCCGCGAGGTTGGCGAGCGGTCCGATGAGCGGCGGGGGCACGACCTCCATCGTCGCCGTCGCCACCGCCGCCTGGAGGGGCGGCGCCGTCGCGAGGTGCATGAAGCTGGGGACGTCCACTGGGATCTGCGCCGGGACCGCGGGCGGCGGGCCAGCACCGAGCGCGCGCCCCTCGCACCCCGCGACCGCGAAGCACACCTCGAGCAGCGTCGACGCGAGCGCGGACGCGCCTGCCCCCCGCTCCAGCGACTCGAGGTGAGCGGTGAGCGCGGCCGAGAGCGCCCGATTGCCCAGCTTGAAGGTCCAGACGCCGACCTCGCGCTCCGTCGCCGCCGCGCGCCACCGCGTGTGCGCCTCTCGGACGCGCGCGACCTCCGTCTGCAGCGCGAAGGACGATCCGGACGAGCCGACCGCGGCCGCGGCCCGCTCCACCAGACGAGCGATGTAGCTCGACGAAGCGCCGTCCATATAGATCACGATCGCCTCCGAAGCGCGTCGACGCGCTCGCGCACCGCGGCGTCGAACCTCGCTTGGAGCTCCGGGTTTCCTTCGAATCGCAGCCGCCAGAGCTGGTGAATCTTGTTCCGCTCTTCGCTGGTTCGAAGCCCGAAGCGCGCCATGATCGACTCTGCGCTCTTGGGGTCGACGCGTATCTCCGCCGCCATCGCCGAATAGCGATCCATCCGCAGGAGATCCACCGTCACCCGCCCGAAGGGCATCGAAGGGGCGGCCGGCGACGAGACCGGCCCCATCGTCTCCCCCGAAGGATCCGCGAAGGAGAGCGGCGCCGGCTCTGCCTCCCCCTGCCCCGCTCGGAATGGCAAGGTCATCGGCCCCGCCGACGCGACCGGGAGCGTCTGGTCCGCGAACGCGGCGTCGGCGATCCCCGCGCCTCCGTAGGCCGCCAAATAGCGAGTCGCGACATCCCGCCCTCTGGCCTTCATCTCCTGCTCGAGGACGGTGAGGTGATGGAAGGTCGCGGCCGCCCAATCCTCTTGGGTCAGGCCCGCGCGCTCGAGGACAGCCCGCGGGCTCGCCTCGCTCTCGAGCGCCCCGCGCAGCCTCGCGAATTCTTCGATGGACATCATATCGGGACCTCCTCCCCTGCGTGGTGTCGATCCATTGGGATGCACGGGCGTCGGCGAAGACACGCGAATGGCTCACCGACATGGACAATCGTGGTTCCCACCCGTCTCACTCGTAGCTCCAGTCCGTTTGGCGATACTTCGTCGTGGTCATGCTGCTGCCCTCCCCGTCGGGCTTGTTGTATTCGCTGTAGGAGCTGATCGTTCTATCGCCGTCACCCTGCGCACCGTAGCTACCGCTCTGTTCCCATCCCGGCTTGGGCTTGAAACCGCTCTCCCCGGGCTGAATCTCTTTCGCGCCAGTGATGCAATAGCGCGGCGTCGGAGAGCTCGGATCTCGATAGATCGCGCCCCCGTACCTCTTGCCCGGGTTCGCCTCGGCCAGTTGGTGCGCGTTCCGGGATCCCCAGCGGGCAGCGTCTTCGAACGAGTCGAAGGATATCTCCGGATCCTCCATGAGCGCCGCCGACTTCTCGCCGGGACCGCCGCCGATGAACACGGTCGGCGACCCTTCCGCGACGCGGCCCGGCGCCAGATCGCCCATCCGGGCGGCCTTTTGTCCGCCGCCGTTCAGGTTGATCGGCGCCCCGTCGATGCTCATCGGCCCCCCGGCGCTCAAGCTCATGGGCCCCGCGCTCGCAATCGCGACGGTCGGGCACGAGATCGAGAGATCCTTGCCCGAGAGGCTCGTGCTGCCAGCAGGGGACTGCATCTCGATGCCCTTCTTGTGGCCGCGCATGTCGATGTAGTCGCGCGCGATCAGCTCGATGACGTCGGCCTTCAAGGTGATCTTGTGGCCATCCATGATGAAGATGGATCCGGAGTCCTCTGGCCCCTGCTCACCCGGCGGCGAAACCATGACGACGTGCGTCTTGCCCACGATTGTCGAGTCTGTGTCCCCGACTTGAGTGGCGCGGTTGACGCCGATGAAGGTCCGCTGGTTCTGTCCAATCGCGATCCGCTCGTTGCCGGTGACCTGATGGGTCCGGTCGCCGCCGACGGCCACGCTCTCGTCCCGGCCGACGGTGCGCGATCGATCGTTCAGCACCGCGTCCTCCTCATCGTGCTTCACGAGCCTGTGCAGGTCGCGCTCGGCTTGGATCCGGACGAGCTCCTTGCCCGCTCGGTCCTCGAACATGATCTCGTTGTAGCCGCCGGTGTGATCGGTCGAGCTGCTCTTCCAGCCGCTCTGCGTCTTGTTCTCGGGGAGCTTGTACGGGACCGGCTCGGGGGTGGTGTAGACGCGGCCCGTGATCATGGGGCGGTCGGGATCGCCGCCGAGGAAGTCGACGATGACCTCTTGGCCCACGCGCGGCAGGTTCATCCCGCCGAAGCCGGTGCCCGCCCAGGGCTGACTGACCGGGATCCAACAGGAGCTCTCGTCGTTCATCTGGCTCTCGCGGTCCCAGTGAAAGTGCACCCGCACCCGCCCGAGCTCGTCGGTGTGGATCTCCTCGCCGGGGCTGCCGACCACCACCGCCGTCTCCACTCCCGAGACCTTCGGCTTCGGCGTGGAGAGCGCGGGCCGATAGGGCACGTCGCTCGCGCGCGCCTCGCACGCGATCGTGAAGCGGCCGGTGGCCTCCCCGGCGAAGCTCGTCTCGGTGATGAGCAGCGGCTGCTCGGACCCGAGCTCGCTCTTCGGGTGCCCCGCGATCGAGACCCGATGGCCGGGCTGGAGATCGAGGGCGTTGGAGCGGAACCGGTAGACGCGCGCCTCCCCCCGGCTGACCTCCAGTCGCCGCTGGACCAGCCGCTCCGCTTCCAGCTCACTCGACCGGACCGCCAGCTTGTCGTCCGCGGTCGGCGTGTCGCCCCCCTGGCCCTCGAACAAGAACGCGCCCGGGACATAGTGGAAGCGCTCGAGCGCTCCCTCGATCGCCTTGCTCGATTGATTCGACGTCGCGAGCAGCCGGTGCGTCGCGGGCAGCCGGTGATCGACGTCTCGCATGGTGTAGCGGCCCGGCTTGAGGCGCCGCTTCACGCTCAGCGCCGTCGCGTAGTCCGTCGCCGCGACCCCCGTCGGATCGTCCACGAACTCGAGCGGCCGGCGAACCTCGCCCGTATGCGGTGCGTCCGAGAGCACCATTACGCTCTCGTCCCCGGCGCCCTCGAACCAATACGTGATCCCGGCGTCCTCGAGCATCCGGGAGAGGAAGGCGAAGTCGCTCTCCGCGTACTGCACCCGGTAGTCGCGCTTCTTGTACGCGGCGCGATCGAGGCGCGGCTCGAACGGGATCCCCCACTCTGCGAGCAGCCTCATCGCGATGTCCGGCTCGGTGAGGCGCTGGAAGATCCGATGATTGCGGCGCTGGGTGAGGAGCCACAGCCGCGGCACCAGGTGGGCCCGATAGGTGGAGAGGCCCGAAGGCTCCGCGCGCACCTGCTCGAACGACTCGACCACCCCCGCCCAAGCACGGCGCGCACCAATCGCGAAGCGCCCCGGCTCCCCGATGAGCCCGTCGAGATCGAGGTCCGGGTCCGGGCTCACCACCGTGAGCTCCACGGAGAAGAGCGCGCCGATTGGATCCTTCACATGAAAACCCCGGACATCGAGGGTGGAATCGCCAGCGAAGAAGGACAGATCAGGCAGAGACGTCGGTTCGTTCACGGTCAGTGACTCCTTTGCCCACCCTTGTCGACGGGCCGGACGGAGCGGTTGTCGAAAATCGACATGGCCCGGAAATTGGGGAAAGAATGCTCGGCGCCCGCCGCCCCGAGCAGATCCTCACGTCCGGCGCTCACCGCGGATCTGACGTGCGTGTGCAAGCGCCTGCACACGGCAGCGCAACGGGAGCAGCGTTGCGAAGCTCTGCGCGGAGAGCATCGCGCGCGGCGGAAGGGAGGCGGCAGAGCGCCTCGCCGCGATGGCATGACACCTGCTCTCGGGGCGCCGCCGCTTCAGGCCACCCAGGAGAGCTTCAATGAGGTTCAGCATTGCTCCCGCGCTCGCTTTTGTCCTTCTCGCCGCCGCGCCTTTTGCTGGTTGTGTCGGGGGCGACCCCGACAGTGACGCCGAGGGAGGGGGCGACGCCGCCACCTCGATCGCGGACTCGTGCGCCTCCGTGTGCGCCTATGCCGTCGAGTCCTGCCCCGGCTTGTCCTCGGCCGACCTGACCTTCGGGAGAGTGGACGTGCGCTCGGCGTGCACGCTGGTCGACGCCACCGGGGCCGTCGCGCTCTGCCGCGAGCGCTGTGAAGCAGAGCTTGGCTCGCAGCCAGGCGACGCGTCGTCGCGCTTGGCGGGATACCTCGCGTGCGGCGTGGAGGTCGCGGCGGGCCGCTGCTCCGCGGCCGTCAAGACCGACGTCTTCAATACGTGTGGGCAAGAGGTGTGCAACACGGCCGATTGCTACGAGGCGCTTCACGGCCAGCTCGACGCCCTCCGCGCTGCGGTGGTCGAGGGGGAGGCGGACCCGCGAGGTCTGTGCACCAACGCCCGCAACGCCTTCGTCGCCGGCGAGTGCACTGGCAACGAGCTCCGCACGCCCGAGGGCGAGCTCGTGAACTGTTTGGCCTCGTGTTGCAACACCTCGCCGTGCACGTCGGCGCCGCAGGTCGGCCTGGGGTGCGATCAGGCAGACGGCACGATCTCCTGCCAGTGTCTGGACGGCGCCGGCGCGGGCAAGGTCCTCTCGATCGAAAGTTGCGACCTAACCCAGGTGGACCCCTGGTCGCTCTGCGGAGAGTGAAGCCGCCTCGCGCGAGACGCGCGCGGAGGCGACCGCAGCGCAACGGGTGCAACGTTGCGAGGACGAGCGCGGACGGGCTCGGTCGTGCTCTCACCGCGGGAATGGGCCGGGCCGCGCGAGGCGCCGCCGTGGCACGACGCCTGCTCCTGTGCCGCGGCCGCTCTCGGCTGCCAAGGAGAACTCGAAATGATGCCTCTTATCGTGCCTACCCCTACGCTTCTCGCCCCTTCCGGTGCTCCCCCCTCCAAAAGAGGTTGGGGGCCGAACGCTGCTCGCGAGCAGCGGGCCAGCGACACATCCGTTAGGCTTTCGTCCATGAGCTTTCGATGGGTCATTCCATTCGCGTCTATCTTGCTCGCGGCTTGTGGCGACAGCACCGGAACGGGCGGCGCAGGTGGGACCGGCGCCAGCTCGGCGGGCGGGAGCAACGAAGGCGGTCAAGCCGAGGGCGGCGCGAACAGCGGAGGTGGCGCGACGGGCGGAGGCGGAGGCGGCACCGCGTCGCTTGCTTGCGAAGACATCTGCCCCGCGGTCGTCGACGCGGGCTGCACCGGGGGCCCGCCCACCGTCGACGCCTGCGTCACCGGCTGCGAGGCGATCCTCGCCGGCAATTGCGCGGCCGCCTATTCGACGCTCTACGAGTGCGGGGGGGACGCCCCCACGTACAGCTGTGATGACCAAGGACGCGTCGTCGTGGACGGCTGCGAGACAGAGCAGACGGCGCTCTACGATTGTCTAGCGGGGGCCTGAAGCGTCGCGAAGCGGGGTCGGGAGGCGCGGCGCAACCGCTCGACCCCGTTGCGCCATCGCTGCTCCTCCTTCGCCGCGCCGCGAGCCGACGTCACGCCGACGGCGCCGGACCCAGCGAATGCTGCTCTTCGCGCGAAGCGAGCCCGTGGTCCGCGACGCTTTTGGGGGGGGACACCGTGGCATGTCGCTTGCCGTTCGCGCCCGCATGCGGACATCCCTGTGGGCGCCCAGCCGCTCCATCACGTTGGTCCTCCTCTCCGCGCTCTCGGTCGTAGCGACGGCGCAGGAGGCGAGCGCAGATCCATGCAACACGCAGCAGTGCGGTTATCAGCTCATCACGTACGGGCCCTATGTCTATCCTGGCTACCACGGCTCTTGCCTCGATTATCCCGGCCATTTCGAGCTGGGTGCCTATCGCCAGTCGTTCTCGTGCGACGGCGAGCCGCTGAGCGCCCAGGTCCACGTCGGGAGCTCGTGCTTCCTCCCGTGGATGGACCCCGCGGACTATGGCTTCCCCCAAGAGGGGATCTCCTCGTCGAGCTGCGACTCCGCGATATGCCAGCAACCCCCGACCTGTGAGGAGGACCCGGGAACGCTGATCTGCGACGGCATCGGCGACGACGTCGCGTGCGGCGACGACGAACACGCTTGCAAGCAGAACGATTCGGATCCCTACCCGGCGCGCTTCTCCACCGGGCACGTGGAGCTCGAGCCCCTCGTCGCCTTCGACGCGACGCCCGATGGCATCGAGGGCCTTCGATTCGACTATGTGCTTCGATACGAGACCGGCGCGGGGTACCTGCCAGCGCACGGGACGGGCAACGCGCTCCCCGCCATTCGCTACACGGCAGAGGACACCCACTTCACGGGGCTCGGCTTCGCCGACAATTACTCCGATCGAATCCTCGAGCGGGGCGGCCAGTACGTCTGGGTATCGAGCCGCTCCATCGTCTACTTTCACCCCGAGGCGAATGGCGTGTACCGCAGCCGCGGCGGCAAATTTCTCCTGAGCGATCTCGGGGCGGGGGCGAGCCCGAGGTTTCGCGTCGACGTCGCCTCGCAGGAGGCGGAGAACACACGCTGGTTCTTCACCCCGATGACGATCGGCAGCGGCGAGACGATCCACGTCCTTTCGAGGAAGACGGCGCGCTCGAGCCCGAGCGGAGGTGGCGGCTACAGCCTGGATGTCCAGCGAGCGAGCGACGGGCGCATCCACAAGGTCGTCGACAGCCTGGGGCGCGAGCTCCGCTTCTCCCACGAGCTGTTCAATGGCTTCTATCGCGTGTCGAGCGTCTCCTTTGCACCTTCCGCGACGGCTCCCGCGACCCGAGTCGTCTCTCTCGACGTGGACCTCGACGGGCGCCTGAGCCTCGTCGAGATGGGACAGCAGTATCGACGCTATCGATATGACGACACCCAGGTCGAGGGCTGCGCCACGTGCGCCGCTCTCGTCACCGAGGTCATCGGCAACGCGCTGCCAGGGCCAGTCCAGTTTGTCGGCCCCGCGCGGCCGCACGAGCAGGTGCTCGAGGGCCACGTCTATGACATCTCAGAGGCCGGGCCGCGGGTCGTCCACACGTACGGGCCGACCCGCGAGTACCACTATGTCCGGACGGCCGAGGGCGTCCGGCAGCTCGATCTGCACCAGCCGGAGATGAACGAGGGGGCGATCGTGACATGCGAGACCGGCTGTGGAGAGAGCGCGGCGTGCTACTCGACGGACGAAGGCGGCGACGACAACTGCTATGTCGCGAGTGAGTTTGTCGTCGACCCCGAGCTCGATCTCGTCACGACGATTCGGAGGCCGGGCGGGGCGAGCGGCCCGGCGACCAGCACGCAAGGCCATTCGCCGGGGCGCGCGCCCACCGTCTTCACCGATCCCGACGGCGTACGCACGACCTACGCCTACAACGAGAACGGCGACGTCGCCTGCATGGTCCGCAACGACGACGACGAGAGCGCCGCGGACGACCCGGAGAACCCCGCGGCCAGCTGTGCGGCGCCGGCGAGCGGTGACGGTCAAGTCTCGATCACCCTCTACGAGCCCGGATCGATCACGCGCTCGCGACCCAGCCTGCTCGCTTCGGGGGACACCACCACGGTGGAGCTCTTCGACGATCGTGGACGGCGGACAGACGTGTCGGTCACGGGCGCTACGGAGGACATCGACGGCGCGGTCGAGGTCGAGGAGCACCTGACCCACTTCGACTACGACAGCTTGGGCCGGCAGATCCGCGTCGATGGCCCCCTGCCCGATCCGGAGTACGACGTCGAGGAGCGGACCTATTGGAGCGCGCCCGGCACGCTCGACCACGGCCGGCTTCGCTCGGTGACGCGGTACCTCACGCCAGAACAAGGCTTCACGACCAAGTACGGCGACTACGACGTCAACGGCGTTCCGCGGACAATCCGAACCGAGTCGTCGGTGACGACGCTGTCGACGACGGACGGCCTGACGTGGACGCAGACGGTGACCGGCGCCGACGGTACGACGCAAGTCAGCACGTTGGTGCTCAACCCCGACGGCACGCGACGAGCCGAGGTCGACGCGGACGGGTGGTGCACGACGACGGACTATCGCGCCGACGACGTCATCCTCGCGGCGCCGACTCGCATCCGGCGCTCGCACACCCTCGATGGCGATTGCGGCGTCGTGCCGATCGACCCCCAGGTCGGTGATGTCGAGGTGAGGACGTACGCCTACGGTGAGCCGGACCGGCCGCTCGGCGTCGAGCTCCTCCACGACGGCCAGTCGACGGGCGGCGCCGGAGCGCCCACGTACGACGACGCGCGCCACATGGTCTCGACCCCCGAGGGCGCGACGCTGACCTATGACCAGACGACCGCAGTGGGCCTCGCGCAGCCGGGAGGGCCCGCCGACGGATCGATCGCCATCGGTCAGGGCTTCGACGTCCTCGGCCGTCTCGCGACTACCGACCGCGCGCTCGGCGACGGGGGGATTCAGCGGACGACGTTCGAGTACGCGAGCCCCTATCACGCGCTGCCGAGCCGCGTCGTGCGTGGCGCCGCGACATCCGACGGGAGCGAGACGGTCTATGTCTACGATGACTTTGGGCGCTTGCTAGAGACCCAGGTGCCGGAGCAGGGGACAACGAGGTTCGCCTACGACGCCGCGTCGCGCATGATCGCCTCGCGCGCCGGGGTCGGGACACGCGACGAGTCGACCACCTCGTATCGGTATGACGCGCTGGGGCGGCTCACGTACGTGGACCAGGATGCCGACGGCGCTGTCGGCTGCGGCGACGCCGCCGACGGCACGCCCGTCGGTGACGTCGAGTACGTCTATGATGCCTGCACCGGCCCGCTGCCCGAGGGCGCCGATTGCTCGAACGGCGGCGAGCGCCTGGTCATGACGCGGTCCATCTCTCATTGTGAGGGCGGGGCAGAGCACGCGGACGCTCATTGGTATGGCTACGACGGCCTCGGGCGACTCGCGACCGCCACGCAGGGCGTGGTCGTGGGAGGGAGCGCCCAAGACCCCATCACGACCTGGACGACGTGGTCACCAGGAGGGCGGCTCCTGCGGGTCGATCTCTCGCTGCACAAGGCGCTCTCTACGGCGCTCGACTACGACGGCTCATTTCAGCTCCGGGGGCTCTCGGCCGGAAGCGGCTCCGCGATCGTCACCGAATCGACGTGGCTCCCGACGGGTGCGGTCAGCGGGTACACGACGGGGGCCCAGGTCCCGGTCGAAGCCATCCACGGCTCCACCTCCGCGCCGGTGCGCTTCGATGCCGACCACGATGAAGCGCTCCGATTGACCGGGCAGCGCTTCCACGCGACGGCTCCCGGGGCTGACGTGACGCTCTTCCACGAAGAGCTCAACTATGGGCCAGGCGGCTTGTTGACGGATCGTCGGGACGGCCTCGCCGATAAGCAGTCTCGCCACTATCGCTATGACGCCGTCCAGCGCCTCGTCTGTGAGCTGGTCGGCACGAGCGACGAGGGCGAGTGCGTGCCGGGCTCGAGCGCCGCGGTGGCGGTCCACGGGTACTTCGACGGCGACGACGCGTGGTCACCAGCGAACGCGCGCTCCTTCTCGTACCTCGCGGGGGCGACGTCAGACGAGCCTCTCTACGACGCCTACGCCTATGAGAATGGGAGCGCGACGCCGCTCTCGATCGGCAGCTCCGAGAACAGCTTCCGGCTCGAGCACGACGCCCGCGGGCGGAGGACGTCCGACTGGGTCGAAGGGCAGCCCGAGACCTACCGACAATACACCTATCTTCCGAATGGTCAGATCGGCCGCATCGACGGGGCGTTCGAGCACGGCGCTGTGGTCGTGCGCTACGGAGCGGACGGACTGCCCATCCATGTCGAGGACGACGAGCGGCGGATCGACCTCGTCTACAGCGCGGGGGGGCGCCTGATCGGCGCGCGCTTGGAAGACCGCGCGGGCGTGTCCCGCTGGGGGTATCACTACCTGGGCGGCCGTCTGGTGGCGGCCACGCGCGTGAGCGATCCCCCCCTCGGGCATTACCCGGCCCCGCCCATCGTCGATCGCTTCTGGTTCATCTCGGACGAGCGGGGGCTCGTGCGAAAGGTGATCGACGAGCGGGGCGAGACGGTTTGGGGCGCCATCTGGGACGCGAACGGCGCTCGCCGCGTGGTCGAGGACAGCCGCGACGTGTGGGTCCCGTTCGGCCTCGCTGGTCAGATCGTCTTGGACGGCACGGGCCTCTCGGGCCCCCCGCTCGCTCTCAATCACATGCGCGTCTACGACCCGAGGACGGGCGCGTTCCTCACCCCGGACGCCCTCGACGTGACGATGCGCCAGGAGCCGGAGGCCTATGTGGCCGCGCGCGCCAACCCTGTGTCCTTCGCCGATCCGAGCGGGAATGACACGCACAGGAACGGCAACTGGATCGACCCTCCGACGCCTTTCACGGGCTGCAGCTGGCAGAACGTCCATGCCCTCATCACCGCCCACGTCCAAGCCGTGTTGACGATGGGGCAGTGCACCACCGGGTCGTGTCGTTCCGAGCAGTTCCGAAGAGCCATCCTCGAGGAGCTGACTCGCAGCGACCTCGTCTACGAGTGCGCGCGGTATTCGGGCGAGTTCGACGGAGCACATTACATCTTCGACCGAGGCGTCCTCGTCTGGCGAGTCTTCCACCGCGGGCAATGGATCGAGGTCCGCGAGACGGAGGCGCAGACCAGCCCAATCCATCCTCACACCCTCATCGGTCCGAAGGCTCTCCACCACAGCTGCCTCTCCGCGGTGCTCGCTCACGAGGCGACCCACCCCGCCTTGCACGCGGGCGGGGTTCGCTGGCTGGAGGCTCAGACTCCGGGCGGGCTCTTCGCTCGGGTCTCTCAGCGGTGGACCGGGTCGATGCCAGACAACGAGCAGGCTTGGGAGGAGGACGAGATCGACGCGGTCATCCGCGCTTGTTACAATCGCGACTGCAAGCAGGAGCTGCGCTGATTGGCCGCCCGCGCAATGAGCGCGTCGAGCCAGACCCTCGGCGCGAGGACTGGCTCGGCTCCGCCGCAATGACCTTACGGAGGAGCAGTCAGGGGTGGCTTCCGGGCAAGCCGGCGGGCTGACCATTCTTGAAGAAGTGGACGATGGCGCCGTGGTAGTTCGCCGGCTCGAGCGACGCGGAGAGGCCCGGGGTCGTCCCGAGGTACCAGGCGGGGGCGAGCTCGGCGGAGGCCTGGCGGCCCTCGTTCAAGCCGTACAGCACGAAGTGGTCGAGCAGCGCGGCTGCGTTCCACCCGATCGCGGCCTGGAGGTCCGGGTAGCGATTGTAATAGTAGACCGGATCGAAGGCGGCCGAGGCGCGATAGCCCGCTTGTCGACCGCCATTCAGGAAGTGGTTGAGCATGCTGTAATAGCTGGTGCCGAACGCGGCCGCGACATCGGGGTGGGCGGCCGCATAGTAGATCGGGTCCCAGGTCGGCGAGCCCATCCGGCCCTCCTGGATGCCGTGCTCCTTCCAATGCTTCTCGGCGAAGTCGCGCTTGGTCATGGAGCTCGCCTCCGCGGCGGCGGCGAGGTCCGGGTAGCGCTGCAGGTAGAACTTGTGATCGAAGACGAGGGGGTTCAGCCGCAGGCTGTCCGGATCCGAGGGGCTCAGCTTCTGGAAGGTGGAGACGCCGAGATACGCGCGCCAGACGTCGTTGTCGGAGTCGTAGGTGGGGACGCCGTCGTCATAGTCGATGTCGTCGGGGTCATCGGAGTCATCGGCCGCGTCGCCGTCGTAGTCGGGGCCCTCCACCGTCTTCTCGGTGGCCTTGTCGTCTCCGCGGTTCTCGTAGCTCTTGAACAATGATTGGACGAGCGTCCCGGCGTGGCCGCCGTCCTCGCACGTCGCCCCGAGGACGGTGGGCTGATCCTGGAGGGTGCGGAAGTCTTTGGTGATCGAGCCGGGGACATCGAAGGCGAAGCCGGTCAGGCCAAGGTTGCGATTGCGCACGTATCGAATGAAGACCTTGGGGAGCTTGATCCCGCGCGGGTCCTTCTTGCACCAGGTGTTCTGATCGGGCTTGCCGTTCTTGCCGGGGACGATCTTCGGGGTCGCGTCCCACGCGGTGATGATCACCGGCACCCGCTCCGCGGCGTTCCCGAAGGCCTTGTTGAAGAGGGCGTGGCCTCCATTGGGATCGCCGTCCTTCAGGAACCAGTGCGAGGAGTAGATGATGTTGTCGTCGCCGATGTGGTCGATCAGGTAGTCGGAGATGATCGCGCCGTTGCCCTGCACGATGATCGGCGTCTTGAGGCCCTGGGCCCGGGCCGCGTTGACGATCTGCTTGACGCCGACGTAGGTCTGATTGTCCTTCGTGCCGCCATTGACGTAGATCGGATCGGTGCCATACGGCTCGTTGAAGACCTCGAGCAGCACCTCTTTGTCGTCTTTGTAGTGGTTGGCCAGCGTCTCCATGGCGCGCTTGGTGCGGGCGGTGGCCATCTGGCTGTCTCCGTTGAGCTCGTTCAGGCTCTTGCCGTCGACGTACACGTTGTCGGCCCGATCGAGGCGCCCGGAGAAGAGGGCGATGATGACGACGAGCTTCCTGTCGCGAGCGGCCTTCACCGCGTCGTCGAGCAGGTTCAGGTACTTCACCCCCCACTTCTTCCCATTGGCGTCCGTCTTGTCGTGCAGCGCCGAGCTCGGGTCCAAGAGCGCCTGGTTCACGTTGAAGCGGATGGTGTTGACCTTCCAGTTCTGCTTCGCGCGCTCCAGCGCGTCACCGTTCAGCAGGTAGCTCATCGCCAAAAGGTGGCGATCGCAGAAGTCCTGGTCCTTCGCCTTCCCGGGGGCGGGCTCGCAGGCCTCCATGGCGTCCTTCGGGAACTGGAAGCCTTCGAAGACGACGCCGCGCGAGATGAACCGGTGGTTGTTTCGCAAGACCTTGCGGCCGCTCACCGTGATCCCCGCCTTCTTGACGGCAGCCGAGTCCGAGTCGACCGAGGACTCGTCCCCCGGGTCCTCCCCGACACAGCCGACCAGCAGGAGCACGAGCGCCGTCAATGCGCGCGCGAGCTTCCAGACAAAGTGAGCGCCCGCCGGCCGCGCCGCGCCATGGGGGCCGAGCAGGAGAGGTTTCTGGCTTCGCATGTTGGACACCTTTCTCGCGACATGGCGCGTGGCAATGGCCAGTGACCGTGGCAAGGGGCGTACCCAACGAAGCTCGCGAGCCTGCCTGCTCGGGCCGGGTTTCCGCTGCGTTTACGGCGCGTTGCGGGCGGGTGAACAGCCTCACCACGCGCCCGCGCACATGCCCGTCGATGGTGACGGTGCGATCCATGGATCGGGCGCGCGTGGCCGATTTGGCGTACGTTTCTCGAGGCCCATCGCACCCCGGGAGCGCGCGCTCCTCCCCCGCTCACGCCGAGAAGCCGCCGTCGATCTTGAAGCTCGCGCCGGTGACATAGGCGGCCTCCTCGCTCGCGAGGTAAGCGACCAATCCCGCGACCTCGGACGTGTGGCCGAAGCGCTTCAGCGCGATGAGCGACTTGAGGTGCTCACCGTTGGGGCCGGCGGCGGGGTTCATGTCGGTGTCGATCGGGCCCGGCTGGATGTTGTTGATGGTGATGCCGCGCGCCCCGAGCTCGTGGGTGAGGCCGTGGGTCAGGCCGGCGATCGCGCCCTTGGTGAGCGCATAGAGCGAGATGCCGGGGAAGGGGACGTAGCTGTCATTGACGCTGCCGACGTTCACGATGCGCCCCCCTTCCGCCATGTGGGCGAGGGCCGCTTGAATGGCGACCACCGGGCCGCGCACGTTGACCGCGATCATCTTCTCCACGCTCTCGAGGCTCATCTCCGCGAGCGGCCCCGCCATGAGGATGGCGGCGTTGTTCACGAGGACGTCGATGCGCCCAAAGGCCTCCACGGTCCGAGCCACCGCTCGCTTCACCGCGTCGGCGTCGGCGCTGTCGGCCTGAATGGCGAGGGCGCGGCGGTCGAGGGCCCGCAGCTCGCCGACGAGGGCGTCCGCGGCGCCCCGCGATCCCGCGAAGGTGAACGCGACGGCGGCGCCCTCCGCGGCGAGGCGGCGGACGATGCCCGCGCCGATGCCGCGAGAGCCGCCGGTGACGAGCGCCACCTTGCCGGCGAGGCGCGGGCCGCGCGAGGAGGAGAGAGCAGGAGCCACGAGCTTGTCGTCATTCGTCGTCGTCTTCATACGACGATGATGAGGGCGGGCGACCCCTCCCGGTAGTAACGAATGTATTCAATCATCTTCAACCCGTGGTTGAATATCGAGGCCCATGGAAACGCTCTCCAGCATCGAGTCCTTCGTGCGCAGCGCGCAGTCGGGCAGCTTCTCCGCGGCCGCGCGCAAGCTCGGGGTCACCCCCGCGGCGGTGAGCAAGAGCGTCGCCCGCCTCGAGGCCAACACCGGCGTCCGCTTGTTCCACCGCACCACCCGCCGCCTCGCCCTGACCGAAGCGGGCGCGCGCTTCCTCGAGGAGGCGTCGGGCGGCCTCGCCATGCTCGAGGCGGCCATGTCGGGCCTCGCGAGCGGCCGAGAGGAGCCCACGGGCGCGCTCCGCGTGAACATGTCGCCCGCGATCGGACGCGAGTACGTCCTGCCCATGGCCGGCGCCTTCCTCCGGCAATACCCCGCGATCACCCTCGACTGGCAGTTCGACAATCGCCAAGTCGATCTCGTCGCGGAGGGCTTCGACGCCGCGATCGGCGCCTCCCTCGAGCTCCCGAGCGGCGTCATCGCGCGCGAGCTGGCGCGGGCTCACTTCGTCGCCGTCGCCTCCAAGGCGTACCTCGCGCGGCACGGCACCCCCAAGGCCCCCGCCGACCTCGCAAAGCACGACGGGATCGTCCTGCGCTCACCGACGACGGGACGCCTCCGCACGTTCACGTTCCGCAGCACCACGGGGGAGGTGGCGCCCTTCGAGCCCAGGCCGCGCCTCGTCTTCAATGACAGCGAGTCGATGAGCCACGCCGCGCTCGCCGGCTACGGGGTCGCGCTCGTCGGCATGCCCACCGTCCTGGGGCACCTCGAGCGCGGAGACCTCGTGCGGCTCCTCCCCAAGTGGCACGCCGACGCCGGCGCGCTCCTCCTCTACTACGCGAGCCAGCGCCACCTGCCGTCGAAGACGCGCCTCTTCATCGACGCGGTCGTCGGGCATTTCAAGCGCGAGCGATTGGCGCGGAGGTTCAGCGCGTCGTAGCTCGTCGAGCGACTTCCTCTCCCGGCGCGTCATCCGCGACGAAGGCACGTTGAAAGAGCCGAGTAGAATTGGAAGCCAGCCCGGGTGCCGAGGGGCCATGAAACCCGACCTTCTCAGCGACCTGTCACGGCCTCTCGATCTCGCCCGTCGCCCAATCGATCTTCACCTCGCGGACGAGCTCTGGCTCGGCGCAGACGACCTGGGGCTTCGACCCTCGGACCTTCTCCTCGACGATCGCTTTGAGCTTCGTCGCTTTGTCGAAATCCCGAGTCAGGGCCACGAAATATTTTTGCCCAAACTCGCGCGTGACCGCGAGCTGGACATCCGAGAGCTCTGGATGGTGGGCGAGGGCCTTGCGTGTTTGGGGGAAGTCATAGTCGTCGGGGGTGGCCTTGGTAAAACCGTATAGGACCACGACGTTCGACTGGCAGTCTCTGCTCGCGGCCCGCGATTGGAGGACTCGGTTGGGGACGCCGTTCTTGACGGCCGACCGCCAGTCCGAGGTGCTGCCGCCCATTCGCAGGAGCGCGCGATTGATGATGACATAGAGCTGGCCTTCGGCCGAAGTCTCGATGTCGTCGATGAAGGCGCTCTCGGGCAGCTCGATCGACTCCCACCCCGCCTTCGTCCAGCGGTCGAGCGCGCGGGCGGGCCGGTGCCAGTTGCCGTCGGTGACATAGAGCGTGCCGTCCGGCGCGAACGCGGCGTCGCGCGCCGTGGACCCGTACCCGGCGTAGGGCCCGGACTCGATCCGCTTGCACTCGTCGTTGGTGACACGGACCAACCCAGGCCCGCCAATCGCGAACAGGTCGCCCTCGGGCCCGAGCCGCAGCGCCTCGCCGCAGCTCAGGTTTGGGACGATCTTGGGCAGCTTCTCGTCGGCGGCCCATCGATACAGAACGTTCCGAGAGGCGCGGACGTCGAACGCGAGCGCGACGATCTCACCGGAGGGCATGACCACCGCGTCCATGAAGTTGACGTCGGGAGCCGGAGGAATGGTGGGCACGACGCCCCGACCGTAGAGCGGACGGAGTGTCGGGTATCCGTTCTTCGGATCCCGGCCGGCGACGAGGGTCGTCCCGTCTTTCGCCATCACGATGCGGTCCCAGACCCCGAGGATGTCCCCGGAGAGCTCGGCGACGCGCTGATACCCGGACGGCTTTGCCCGGTAGACCTGGGCCTCCGTTCCCTCGCTCGCGCGCGATCCGACGCCATAGTCGTAAGTCACGAACAGCATCTCGGGGTAGACACCGCCGACGTCGAATATCGACCCCCACTCCCGCTTGAGACCGGCCTTCGTGTCCACGTGGAAATGAATCGCTTCGCCATCGATGGTCGCGAGCCGGTAGCCGGCGGAGGTGAGCAAGCTCCTCTCGACTCGATAGAGGCGTTGGAATCCGGTCTTGTCGTCCAAGACCTGAAAGTCGACCTTCACCTTCTTCGGCTCCACCGCGGCGGTGACCGAGATCGGGGTGGGCGCCTGCGTCACTGCAGGCGCTGCGCTCGCTGTCGATAGCGGGGGTCCGGGGAGGGGCGGCTCCGGTGCTCTTGGATCCGCCGAGCAGCCGAGCGTCGCGACGAGACCCACGCCGATGACGGAGCGAATCATCACGTCAAGCTAGCCCATCCCTCGTACCGCCGGCCCGAAGTTCGTACCTCGATCTGGGCCGCCTCCGAGCACGCGGGAGCGCGGCGCTCGGATGAAGGCAACAGCGATCGTCGGCGAGCGCGGGGGCGCAAGACGTGCGAGCCGAGAGCGCCCGTCGGGACGACGTGTCGAACATCCATCACGGCTCGATGGTCAGGCCCTGCTCGAGCTCGCTCACGCTGCTCCGGCGCTGTCAGTCGCCCCGCGCTTGGCGCCGTTCGGTTCCACGCGAGGCGCGGCCGGACCTTTGCTTCGTTCGACCGCTCCACCGCGTGCGATCCCATCGACCTCAGATATGCCCACGAAAGGCGAGCTCGTGGATTGGATTGGTGCTCCTTTTCGCCACGGGGCTCGGCTGTGATCGCAAAGCTGCCCCGCCTCCGCCCGCCGCGCCGGTGGAGGTCGGGGTCGTCACGCTCGAAGAGAAGACGGTCACGCTGACGACGGAGCTGCCGGGCCGTACGTCGGCCTATCGGGTGGCGGAGGTGCGCGCGCGGGTGAACGGGATCGTGCTGAAGCGGCACTTCACGGAAGGCAGCGACGTGAAGGAGGGCGACCCGTTGTTCGACATCGATCCGGCGCCCTACGAGGCCGCGCTCGCGAGCGCGCGGGCGGCGGCGGCGCACGCGGAGGCGGTCGCGGCGAACGCCCATGTCCAAGCGGTGCGCGCGGAGCGCCTCTTCAAGGGTGGCGTGGGCCCGCAGCAAGATTGGGACAACGCGGTGTCCGCGGAGAAGGTCGCCAAGGCCGATGTCGGCGCCGCGTACGCGGCGGTGAAGACGGCGTCTATCAACCTGAGCTTCACGAAGATCACGGCGCCGATCTCGGGTCGCATCGGGCGGGCCGCGGTGACGGAGGGCGCCTACGTCCAAGCGTCCCCCGCCACCGAATTGGCGACGATCCAGCAGCTCGACCCCATGTACGTCGACGTGACGTGGTCCACCTCGGAGTTTCAGCGGGTGCGCCAGGACGTCGAGAGCGGCAAGCTGAAGGCGGAGGGAGGGCAGGCCGACGTGACCTTGGTGCTGGAGGGTGGCCGACCCTACCCGAGCATTGGCAAGCTTCAATTCGCGGACGTCAGCGTGGATCCGACCACCGGGTCGATCGCCCTGCGCGCCCTATTTCCCAATCCGGGCCTGAGCCTGCTGCCGGGAATGTTCGTGCGGGCGAGGCTGGAGGAGGGCTCGAAGCCGAGCGCGGTGCTGGTGCCTCAGCGAGGGGTCACGCGCGACGCAAAAGGCAACCCCTCGGCGCTGGTCGTCAATGAGGAGTCGAAGGTGGAGCGGCGAGCGCTCGTGACGGACCGCGCCGTCGGTGACGCGTGGCTCGTGGTGAAGGGCTTGAAGGCGGGCGATCGCGTGATCGTGGAGGGCTTGCAGAAGGTCCGACCCGACGCGGCTCTCCGGGCTGGAGGATCGGCCCGAGTACAAGGTGAACGTCGATCAGGAGAAGGCGTCCGCGCTCGGCATCTCGCTCTCCGAGATCAACGCCACCCTGTCCGCGACGTGGGGCGGCTCGTATGTGAACGACTTCATCGACGCGGGGCGGACGAAGCGCGTCTTCGTCCAGGCGGAGGCGCCGTTTCGAATGCAGCCGCGGGACCTCGACCGTTGGTACGTCCGCAATCGCGAGGGCCGAATGGTGCCCTTCTCCGCGTTCGCGACCGGCGAGTGGACCTACGGTTCGCCGAAGCTCGACCGGTTCGGCGGCTTCCCCACCATTGCGATCCAAGGCGAGCCCGCGCCCGGTCACAGCACGGGGGAGGCGATGGCGGCCATGGAAGAGATCGGCGCCCAGCTGCCCCGCGGTATCGGGTTCGCCTGGTATGGACTCGCCTACGAGGAGCGCACCTCCGGCGCGAACGCGCCCATCTTGTACGCGCTGTCGCTGCTCTTCGTGTTCTTGTGCCTGGCCGCCCTCTACGAGAGCTGGTCCGTGCCGGTGGCGGTCATGCTCGTCGTCCCCCTCGGCGTCATCGGCGCGGTGGCCGCGACCCTGGTCCGAGGTCTGGCGAACGACGTCTACTTCCAGGTCGGGCTCCTCACCACCGTCGGCCTGGCCGCGAAGAACGCCATTCTGATTGTCGAGTTCGCGAAGGAGCTCTACGAGGGCGGCAAGTCCCCCGCGGAGGCCGCCACCGAGGCGGCGAAGCTCCGCCTCCGGCCCATCCTCATGACCTCGATGGCCTTCGTGCTCGGCGTCACTCCGCTCGTCGTCTCCTCTGGCGCCGGCGCAGGAGGGCAAAACGCGATCGGGGTGGCCGTCGCCGGCGGCGTGCTCGCCGCGACCTTCCTCGGCGTGCTGTTCGTCCCCGTGTTCTTCGTCGTCGTGACGCGGCGGCGAAAGCCGGCGGCGAGAGCCCCCGCCGAGCCCGCGCCGGAGCCGCAGCCGGCGTCCGCCGTCGTTCCAATCGACGATCCGACGAGCTCCGGTGCCAGCGCGTGAAGACTGGGCCGAGGGTCTCGCGCCAGGCTCCTCCTTGAACGGCGGCCGCGGCTCGTGGACACTGTGGACATGGTCAGCGAGACGCCCCCCCTCGCCGGTGGTGTCCTTCCGCGAAGCCCTGGGCTCGCGCGCGTCTTACGGATTCTTCGCGCGATGGAGGAGTCGTACATCGCCGGTCGCGACGAGCTCGCGCCCTCCGAATCTCGCCTCTCCCTTCTCTATGTCCTCGAAGCGGAGGCCGCTCACGGCGCGCCTTTGCCGTTCGACGTGCTCATCCTCGCGACGCTGTCGATCCCGCTCCTCGTCCACGCGTGTGGGCTCCAACGCTCGCGCCTTGGCGACCCCAACTGGGACTGCGCCGGGCCGATCCCGGTCCCTGCCGGATGGGTCCCGATCGCCACCTTCGGCGGTGAACAGGCCATGCGCGAGAGCACTCGCCTGGACATCGTCGGCAGCGACAATGCGCTGGCCATCGGCAAGCGCGCGCCGCGCGATCTCGACCCGCACGTGCGCATCGTCACCTTCGAGGGCGCGGACCCGCCCGTGCTTTTGTCGACATTTCTCGAGGCCCAGATCGCACGACGCTGGGGAAAGACGGTCCGCTGGAACGACGCGGTCTCCGCGGCGCGGGCCGACCCTCGCCCCCTCGACCCGAGCATGGAGGTGACCCTCGTCGACGATGGGCCCCAGTCCAAGCCGGCGCAGCGCGTCTCCCACGCCAAGTTCGGAGAAGGCATCGTCGTCGCCGAGCTCGAAGGCGACAAGCTCGAGATCGCCTTCGACAGCGGCGAGAAGAAGCGCCTGGCCCGCTCCTTCGTTCGGCTCGTATCGGAGTGACGGCGGGACCCACCTCGGGCGCGCGCTCGCAACGCGTTACCATCGGCGGCGGCCCGGTGCGCATCGAGCAGGGCCACGTGATCGCCAGCAACGGGCTCGTCCACGAGCTAGGCGCTGGCGCGGCTGCTCGAAGGAGAGGCGAGCGCTTCTTCGTAAAGGATGCGCTCGGGGCGTCGCAACGTTGCAGCAACGTCTCGCGACGTGCGCGCGAGGCTCGACCCACGTGACATGACTCACGGTCCAGGGATTGCTATGCGCGCCGGTATGTCACCGTTCTTCCGTCGCGATGACCGTCGGCGGCGCGGCGCGACGACGTGGGCTCTCGCCGCTTCGGCATGGGTCTGCAGCTGTCGCGAGCCCAGCGTGACGACACCCTCAATCGCCGGGGGAGGTCACTCCACCACGAGCGCCGGCCCCGCGGCGCAGACCGCCTCGGTCGATCCCACCCTCATCTCACCGGCCAAGCTCACGACCGCGCCGCTCGCCGGCTTCGTCCTCGTGCCGCTCGATCGCGTGCTCTATGAGAGCGCGGCCTTGGCGCGGAGCTCCTCGGCGGCGCCGCGCGCGCTCCGAGACCAAGGGTGCGGAGACCTCGCCCTGGGTCTCTTCCGAGTGCGTGAGGACATCGGTGACGTCGTCTCGGTCGACGGACCTCTCGCGGATGAGGAGGTGAGCGCGGGCCTGTGCGCAGAGCCCGCTCCACGATCTCATCTGTCGCACCTTCCCCTGCGCTTCGAGGGCGCCTTCGTTCGACGCGTCGACATCGTCCCCCTGACGACCCGGGCCGTCGCGATGGACCTCACGGATGGCACCGCGGTGCGCCTGTCTGCAGGCGTGGCGCTGCGCATCGACGGCGATCGGGCGACCCCCGCGTTCGCGGGGCTCTCCGCTGCGAGCCTGTCCCTCCCCGCGGCCGCCGTCGGGCTCTCGTATTCGCACCCGGACAAGCGCCCCGAGCTGCCTCCCTCGAGCGCCGAGAAGCCATTGGTGTGCACGGTGGAGAGGCCAGCCCAGCTCGGTCTCTCCGTTGGCCCCGACAACCCGATCGTGAAGCGTGAGGTCCCCTGCCATCTCGCGCGCGCGGACGCGGTCACCCTGACCCAGGGCGGGCCGCTGCTCGACGTCGGCCTCTCGCGCCATTTCATTGCGAAGGCCGCCGAGCCGCGCGCCGGCGACGTCGCGCTCGTCACTTTGGACTCGGATTGTGCGGCGGTTCGCGTGCGCATCGCCGCCCCCACGTTCGACGACGGGGCTTGTCAGGCGGGGATCGGGCTCTCCTCGCCCAGCCGCCGCGTGCCCGCGCGAGCACGTATGTTATGGCCGAGCGGTTCCCCTGCTGGCTCGCTCGTGAACGACCTGCTCGTGGGGGAGCCCGTGTCCAAGGCGGACGGCCGCAGCTGCTTCTCGGTCCTCGTCCCGAGCGCGAGGATCACCGACTCGACCCTCTGCTTCGACGACGCCGACGTGCGCCCTTGGCCGCGCTGAGCGCGGTCTCATGGTGGGGCGACGAGGAGCCCCGCCTTGCGAGCGAGCTCCGCGACGCGCGCTCGCGCTCCTTCTCCGATTAAGATCGATTCAGGTGCCCATCGACGCCGTCGGCGCACGATCTCGGCATGCGCCCCGCTTCCTTCGGCTTCGTGTTCGCGCTGCTCGCCTTGCCGGCCTGCGGCCCCGCCCTCACCGACCCAGACCCTTCCGCGTCCGAGCCCGACGCGGACACGTCGTGCGAGCACCTCCCCGTCCCGGAGCAGTTCGACGACCCCTTCGAGCAGCTCGAGCTGCGCCGGGCCGCTCTCATCGGCGGGGTGGTTCACCTCACGTTCGACGTGGGCGGCGGCGTTGGAGGCACCGAGACATTCTTGGTGCGCGTCGGCGACGACGGAGCGGGGGAGGTCATCGCGCAGCGCCGTGAGCTCGGTGGATTCAACCCCTGGGTGGCCGCGTCAGGCCCGCGCTTCGCGCGGATGAGCGACGGCTTCGCGATACAAATCCTCGACGCCTCCGACCCAGAGCATCCCATCCTCGAAGAGGCCCTCCCCGCCGACCCCGACCGAGCCGGAGAGAGCGGATATTCTTCCTCCCGACACTTCGGCGACTTGGGCGTGGTCGGCCCCCAAGCGTTCTATTGCCGAATCACGGAAGACCATGAGCCCCAGCTCATGCGCATCGCGCTCAATGAGCCACCCACCAACGCGTTCGCGGACCCTGTCGGAGCGCTCGAGTGCGGCGAAGGCACCCCCGCGATCACCGCGGGATCGCTATGGGCGACGTGGGGCGGGAACCGAATCACCACCTGGGACTTGGTGGACCCAGGCACCCCGACCGCCTCCTATCAATATGACCTCACGCCATTCGGCGCTCACGGCCTGCTCGCGTCCGCGTTCACCGACGGCGCCGTCATCGCGGCCGAGCTCGAGGACGACGCGACCGACCTCCTCCTCTACCCGCCCAGCGCGGAGGTGCACCTCACCTCGCTCGGCGATCGGCACGTCCTGCTCGGGGTCATCGACCGCACCGCCTACGTCGCCCGCCCGGCGATCGACGGCGCCTCCGACGAGATCGTCTCTTTCGACCTCTCCAATCCAGCCGCCCCGGCGCCCACGAACATGCGTATCGAGATCGTCGCCTCCGAGCGAGCCGCCAGCCTCCATGACTATGTCTTGGACGGTCACGACGCCGGCGCGCTGCTCCTCCATGACGGCGATGGCCGGGTCTTCTTCGTGCCCCGCGCCGGCGAGGGACGCGCCCGGCAGCTCCGGGTCGCGCGAAAGACGGCCCTCGAGTGCGCCGGCAAGTAGCGCCGGAGCATGGCCGGTCGCATCCGCGCGTGTGCCTTCATTCGAGCCGGTACCACACCACCACGCCGAACGTTGCGCTCTCCTCGAAGGTGGCTTGGCCGGCGCGGATCTCGAACGCGGGCTGCACCCGACCTTTGTCGAGCTTCATCTTGAAGAGCACACGCTTGCCGCGGGAGATCGCGCGCACGTCATTGGTGCCGCCGTACTCGTTGGCGACGGCGTCGAAGTCCGCTTTGTGGTTCAGCTTGGCGACGGCGTCTCGGGCGAGCTTCTTCGCTTCAGCGAGGCTCCGATCGTCCTTGTCGAGCTGGGCGTCGCGGGTGCCGATGGTGAAGGTCCGGACGACGGCGCGCTGGCGCGGCGTCACGCGCTTGTCGAAATCGGTGACCCCGCTGCAAGCCATGATCGCCGTCGTGCCGTTCGGCTTCTTGTCCAGCTCGCACGCGCGCTCGATGAGCGCCCGCGCTCGAGCCTCGTCGTGGGGCAGGCGCTGATCGATGTTGCGCCCGAGGCGGTAGCAAGCCCGAGAAGAGCCCAGCTTGCAGGCCCGCTCGGCGAAGGCGTCGGCCTTGGACGGGTCGGGCGCGCTCGGATCCTTTTCGTAGTGCATGGAGAGCGCGTCGCAGGAGTCCGCGAGATCTTCGTCGCACAGACTCTGAAAGATCGCGCGGGCGCGCGCCCCGTCCTTGGGCACGCCGCGCCCGTCGGTCAACAGCACCGCGAGCAGATGGCAGCTCTGCGCATCGCGACCCGCCTTGTCCGCCTTGTCCGGGCAGCCACGCGCGAAATAGCGAGCGGCCGCGTCGGCGCGCTCCACCGAGCCCGCCTTGAGCTCGAGCCGGCCGGCGTGGGTGCACGCGGTGAGAGCACCGCTGGAGCAGAGGGCGGCGCAAGGCTCGATCGCGTCACAGTCCACCGCCGCCAAGCTCACCGAGCTGGCAGGCGGCGCCGCCGCGCTGACCGACGCGGAAGCCTGGACCGGGGCCGCGGTGATCTCAGGCGGAGCCCGAGTCGCCTCCTCCGAGGTCGCTTTTGACGGGTCGGCGGCTCCGCAGCCCGCGCAGAGGGCCGCGCCAACGATCAGCTTCCGCGAGCGCACGCGGGCAGCATACCCCCTCCGCGACCGCGCCGACCGGCGGCGCTGCTTCAGGCGAGCACGAGGAGGATCACCTCGTTCTTGTCGTTGACCAGGAAGGCGGCGCGGAGAGCGTCGTAGGCGAGGATGGTGGCGTTTCCGCGCGGCGTGCTCATCGGCTTCGTCGAGCTGGGTCGGCCGAAGAGGGCCTCGAGATCGGCGCGCTCGAAGAGCTGCAGATCGGAGAGCACGTTGGGTCCGAATCGAAAGGCGGCGATGCGTCCACCTTCGACCGCGACGCCCCAGCCGCTCGGATAATCCATCCACGTCCCGTCCCGGGCTCCATTGGGAGGTACGCGGCTCGAGCTCTCCCCGATGCCGGCGCCCTCGAAGCGGGCGGTCGAGAGGCTGCCGCCGCGGAGGATCCGCCGCAGCTCGGAGACGAGCGCCTCGGAGGGGGCCGGCTTCGACCGGACGATGACGAACGACCACGTGTAGCGACCATCCGGCTCGAAGGATTGATCGCCATCGAACGGCGTCGCCCCTTTGGTCTGGGCGTGATAGTGATACGCGCCCTTCGGCACGACGCGCCGCGCGGTGCTGCGGGCGGGGATGGTCAAAACCTCCGACGTCGGCCCCGAGAGGGTGACGGTAATGGCTCGGTTCGCCCCGTTCACGACCACCACCTCGGGATCGCCGAGGCCCTTGACCTCCTTGCGCTCGAAGACGGGAGCGGCCGCCCCGGGGGTCGTCGCCGCCGAGCTCGAGCACCCCGTGCTCGCCAAAGCGAGCAGGGCGACGCAGATCGTGTACGGGATGAGAATCGCATTCGCGGCCCAGCGAGACGGTGTCTTGGCGATCATCGGGGACGCTCATCATCGGCCCTTCTCCCCCGAAGGACCATGGTCAATTCTTCGGCGAGGTGGGGCGGGCGGCGTCGAAAATCTATCTATTCCCTGAAGCGCCGCCCCAACCAACCATAAGGCGATGACCTATCAAGCGCCGCCCGGCTACGGTCCGCCCTA
This sequence comes from Polyangiaceae bacterium, assembly GCA_044225865.1. Classification (GTDB taxonomy): domain Bacteria; phylum Myxococcota_A; class Polyangia; order Polyangiales; family Polyangiaceae; genus Xiheicaenibacterium. Next base: position 47,577 of record JBGAID010000050.1, read on the forward strand.
TCCTGCTCCCCCGAGGCCGAAGTCGAATGTGGTCCTCATCATCGTCATCGCCTTGGGCGTCCTGATCGTGGGGGTCGTCGCCGTCGCCGCCGTGAGCATCATCGGCACGAAGCGCTACCTCCAGTCCGAGAAGACGGCCGAGGCGAAGCGGACGATCCAGTCGATCGCGAGGGCGGCTCAGAACGCCTACGAGCGCGAGGCGGTGGCGTCCGAGCTCGTGCTCAGCGACACGCCAGTCGAGAGCCACGTGCTCTGCGGAGCGGCCACGCCCGTCCCGGCAGAGGTTCCTCGCGGCAAGAAGATCCAGCCCGAGGCGCGCGCATTCGAGTCGGGGGACGCCAGGGCCGGTTGGAGGTGCCTCAAATTCAACATCACCAACCCGACCTATTATCAATACGACTATCGAGTCGGCGGCGGCTACAAGGGCCCCGCCCGCGGCGGCCCCGACCCGGGCAAAGACGGCTTCGAGATATCCGCGGAGGGCGACCTCGACGGAGACGGCAAGACCAGCCTCTTCACCCTCACCGGGAAGGTCGACCGCGCGACGAAGACCGTCACGTTGGATCGCGAGATCTTCGTCTCCGACGAGTCCGAATAGCAGCCCTCGTGCGCGGGCGCCTGGGCTACCGGATTACGAAGTTGTAGTTGTGTCCGTCCGTGCACTGCTTGGACGACTTGTCGAAGAACTGGAACTCCTCGCCGTAGATGACGTTCGGGTTGTAGATGTCGATGCGCTGGAAGTAGACCCGGAAGTTCAGGTAGCTGCCTTCGCTCGCGTCCTGAAGGTTCTGATCGTTCCAGGTGTGATCTTCGCCCTGGCCGAGCATCTCGTTCGCGAGACCCTCCGTGTGCCACGTCCCGCCGGGGACGCGGTATTCGATGCGCAGCACGTTGATGTAGTCGTACGTCGCGTGCTCGTTGGTCACCTTGATCTCGACGCCGCTGCAGCTGGTCCCGAGGGGCTGCGCTTCGTCCACCGGTCCTCCTCCGCCGATCGCCCCGGGGGCGGACACGCTCAAGAGCGAGAGCAGACCCAGAATCATCCCATTCATCATCCGATACCTCTCCTTGGTGTGAATCCCCGCGCGACGGCGGGAACGTCGAAGCTCCACCGGGGCTTCGCAACCCACGTGCCGCGCCGCTCGTGGCGCTCGACAGGGCCGAATCTGCGCCGCTCCCGGCCCCCGATGACCAAGCTCTTGGACAGGTGTCGAAGGCCCCCGACAGCGGGGTGGGCCGGATCGCCAGCGCGGGGCCGGAGAGGGTGACGTGATCGCACGAGGCCCTCGACCCACATAGTCATTTCTTCGAGGTGGAAGTGCCGAAGCTCCCATTTCCAGCCGGGCGCGCACGTATTGAAGGTCGTCCGAGAACACGGCTCCGCCCGAGCGCGGCCATTCGCGATATGTGACGTCGATGGGGAAGTCGTTTTTCTGCGTGCCCGCGGGTGTCCTTTGGTGGTGCACGTACCTCGTTGGCGCGCCGCTCCTTGGCTGCCTCGGCGTGCCTGACGAGACCGCGGAGGTAGAGCCGGGGCGCCCGTTCGAAGGCGCGGGCAGCGCCCTCGAGAGCGAGAGCGCCGCGGGGTCCGAGTTTGATTGGAAGCCGCTCGGCGACCACGTCTTCGGGGGACGCGCGGGCGCGGCGCTGTGGGTCGAGCACGACGCTCGCGAGACGCGCGTCGGCGTCGACGGCCGCGTCGACTTCTCCCTTCGCGTCACCGACGCCGGATGCGCGGCCAGCGCTCTCCCCGCCGAGACGCTGCCACCGCGGGCGGAGGGCGATCGCGTGCGTTACCAGCTCGCGCTCGGTCCACGGACCCTCGAGCTCTGGTACGTCAGCGAACCCTCCGGGCTCGAGCAGGGGTTCACCGTCGACGAGAGCTGGGGATGCGACGGCGCGATCGAGGTCGGGCTGGACGTCTACGATGCCGACGTCGCGGAGGTCGGCGGCGGCGAAGTCGCCATTACCTCCCGCAAGAGCCACGCGACGTACGCCTACTCCGGCCTCTATGCGCACGACGCCGTCGGCAGAGCGCTGCCAGCGTCTCTTCGGGTCGTCGATGGCAGCCATATCGTTATCACCGTCGACCCCGCGGGCGCCGAGTATCCCATTGTCATCGACCCGCTCATCGCCGCCCAGCAGGCCGAGCTGAACGCAGACGTCCCGGCGGCCAGTGCCTGGTTTGGCTCGTCCGTCGCCATCTCGGGGAACACGGCAATCGTGAGCGCGGCGAACGCTCAGAGCACCTATGTGTTCACCCGCAGCGGCGCGGCGTGGACACAGCAAGCGAAGCTGGCGACGACCGGCGGGGAGCCCCTCGGGGGACCGGTCGCCATCGACGGGGACACCGCCGTCGCGAGATCGTTCGTCTTCGTCCGCACCGCAGGTGTATGGGCCCAGCAGGCGCAGCTCGTGCCCAGCGACGGCGCGCCCACCGACAACTTCGGCGTCAGCGTCGCCATCTCGGGCAACACGATCGTCGTTGGCGCCGATCAACACGACCACTCATCGATCACCGACGCGGGATGCGCGTACGTGTTCACGCGCAATGGGAACAGCTGGACCCAGCAGGCGAAGCTCGTCGCGGGCGACGCGACGGGCTCGAGCTTCCTCGGGAGAGCGGTGGGCATCTCGGGGAACACCGCCATCGCCACTGCGATCGGCACCGACGTGACCGCGCAGGACACCGGCAGCGCCTACGTCTTCGTGCGGACAGGCTCGTCGTGGGCATTCGAGGCCAAGCTCCTCGCGAGCGATCGAGCTTTCGACGATCGGCTGGGCGCCGCTGCCGCGATCGACGGCGACACCGCGGTCGTGACGAGCCGGGCGGACGATTACTTTGGACTCTTCGAGGTGGGCAGCGCGTATGTCTTCACGCGCACGTCGGGGATCTGGACTCAACAAGCCAAGCTCATCCCCAGCGACGGCGCCGGCAGCGACAATTTCGGCAGCTCGGTCGGGCTCTTTGGGAACAAGATCGTGGTGGGCTCGATCTTCGACACGCACTCGGGCTTGACGAACGCCGGTTCGGCTTACGCTTACCAACGCTCGGCGAGCGGCTGGAGCCAACAGGCCAAGCTGACCGCCATCGACGCCGCGGCGTCGGACCGCGCGGGCTTCTCCGTCGGCTTGTCGGCGGACACCGCGATCATTGGCGCGTTCGGACACGCTCACACCGGGCTGGGCAGCTCGGGAGCGGCCTACATCTTTACCCTCAAGTCGTCCGTAGGCGACGCATGCGTGCTGGATAGCGAGTGCGCGCTCGGCTTTTGTCGCGACGGGTTCTGCTGCAACTCGAGCTGCGGGGGCGGGGTGACGACCGACTGTGCAGCGTGCAGCGTGGCCGCGGGCGCGGGAGCCAATGGCAGCTGTGACATCCTGACCCCGGCGCGCGTCTGTCGCGCGAGCGCCAACCCCTGCGACGTCGCCGAGACGTGCGACGGCTCGTCGCCATCATGTCCGGTCGACGGCGCGCTTCCCGCGGGCACGGCCTGTGGCGGCGCGCCGAGCGGCGCCTGCGATGCTCAGGACACCTGCAGTGGCGGTCTGGGCGCCTCGGCGGTGTGCGTCCAGAACGTTGCCGCCGCGAACGTCGTCTGTCGCGCGAGCGCCGGCGCTTGTGACCCACCAGAGACTTGCACCGGCCTCGGCGTCGATTGTCCGCTCGATGCGTTGAGCTCGGGAGCCGTCTGTCGACCCAGCGCGGGCCCCTGTGATGTCCAGGAGGTCTGCACCGGCTCGAGCCCCGCCTGTCCGCCCGACGCGGCGCAGCTCGAGGGGACACCGTGCAATGGCCCGCCGAACGGCGCCTGCGATGTGCAGGACACGTGCATTGGGACCGTGGGCGCGCTCGCGATGTGCTTCGACAACCTCGCGCCCGCTGGCGTGTCATGCCGGCCGAGCGCTGGGCTATGTGATGTCGCCGAGCTCTGCTCCGGCGCCGACGCATCGTGCGGTGTAGACGTCTTTTCGCCTGTGGGCACCAACTGCTCCGACGGGAGCGCTTGTACGGCTGGCGACACGTGCAATGGCGCGGGAGCCTGCGTCGGCGGCGCACCGAAGAGCTGCGGCGACGGCAACCCGTGCACGGCCGATAGCTGCGATGCCGCGAGCGGATGCTCGAACCCGCAGCTCCCCGACGGGACGCCATGCACTGGCGGCGCCTGTGTCGCGGGAGCGTGCGAGGCGGCCGGCGGCGCCGGGGGCGGGGGCGCTGGGGGAGGTGGCGGCACAGCGGTGGGGGGCGCCGGGGGAGGTGGCGGCGCAGCGGTGGGGGGCGCCGGGGGAGGCGGTCCCGAAGGTGGTGCGGCCGCCGGCGGAGGCGGGCGAGACGGCGGCGGTGGGGCCGGAGGAGGAGGCCACGCGAACGGGGAGGGCGGTGTCGACGGGGACGGTGCCGGACCCGAGGACGAGGGCTGCAGCTGCCGTAGCGCCGGGGTCCCGTCTCGAGGCACGCCTTCGGTTCTGTTCCTCGCTTGGCTCGGCCTCGTTTGCCGCAGGCGCCGACGCTCCGCCTGAACCTGCCAAGCTCGAAGACGCGGTCGCCCCCAGCGACTCACTTCCTCCGCGACCGCGCCTTCACCACCGCCGCCTCGAGCTCCGCGACGCGCGCCTCGAGCGCGACTCGCGCCGTGCGCTCGCGCTCCTTCTCCGCGCGCTCGCGCTCCTTCTCCGCGCGCTCGTGCTCCTTCTCCGCGCGCTCGCGCTCCTTCTCCGCGCGCTCGCGCTCCTTCTCCGCGCGCTCGGCCTCGGCGATCTCCTCCATCGTGGGGTAGAGGACCTCACCCTTCGGCCCCGTCGCGATGCGCACCCGCTGCTCCGCGCCCCGGCCGACGACGCGCAGAAAACAGCCGAGCTGAGCGCTCCGCACGCGGTCCGCATCGGAGCGCTCGACGCGCTGGAAGCCCGAGGCCCGCGCACGGAAGACCTGCCAGCGCACCCGAGCCTTCCGTCCCGCCGCCTCGGGATCGAAGACGATCAGCTCGCGCGCGCCGAGTCCCCCGAGCAGCGCCGGCGTGTCTTCGTAGTCTTTGACCACGTCGCTCGACACGATCTCGAAGCAGAACGACGGCGCGACGCCGATCTCCCAGAGCTTCCAGCTCGGGGCAATCCGCGACTGCGGCACCCCCGGCAGCACATACACATCCGGGGCGACCCGCTGCGTCGGATCCCCGTCCTTGAAATAGAGGAACTGATCCGCGCCGACGTGCGCGGCCACGCCGCGCTCCGCGAGGAACCGGGCGAGCAACGGACGCAGCAGCTCGCTGATCAGCCGCTGCAGCTCCCCCTCTCCCATGTCGTCGGCCTCCGGGTAATGCACCGCCCCGACGGATCTCGCGAGCGTCATGCCATGGAGCATGGCACGCGCCGCCTCGCCGGCCAACGGCCGCCCAAGCCTCTCGGGCGCTCGGGCAAGCGAGATTCGTCACCTCATGGTCGCCCGGCGCGTGACGCCTCGCCCGACCACGCCGTCTCCCGCCACGCCTCGCCCTACACCGCGGCCCGCACCGCCGGGTCTCCGAGCAGCACGTACGCCTGCGCGTCGTTTCGCTCGATCCACTCTCGCACGAGCTCGAGATCGTCGACCGCCGGCTGCCCCGGGCGGACTCGATTGAGCAGCTCCGCCGAGAGAGAGGAGTATCGATCACTGAAGTCGCGGGTCGCGCTCCCGATGCGTACGCCGCTCAGGATCTTCGCGAGGCCCTCGCGGAATGGACCGATTTGACGATTCCCGCCGGGCTGCTGGATCGAAAATCCCCACGCTCGATCAACGTGGCCGACCACGGCGAGCGCCGACCCCCGCGGATGCCCGAGCAGCGCTTGGGGCAAGGCGCCCACGAACGGCGCGGGAGCGACGTCGACCGGCGCCGTGTCGAGCGCCTGCGGAAACGAGTCCAGCCTCGGTGTCCCTCCTCCGTAGCAAGCGAAGAGGAACGCGATGAGGCCCGCGACGTCGTCCGTCACCGCGACGTCGGAGCCGGCGAAATAGTGCGACGGAGTCATCGTCCCTACGCCGTTCCAGTCCTGCGTGAGCAGGGCCCCCTGGAAGCGCCGCTGCGCCTCGTGGCCGGAGGGGAAGCCGATGCCGTGACTGGCGGTGAAGACGACGGCAGAGCGACCGGCGCCTCCGAACAGCTGACCGAGTCGGGCCTTCGTCGCGTCCGCGCCCAGGCACAGCTCCTGACCAAAGCCGAACTGCGCCGCGACGGCCCCGTCACTGCCCCCGTCGAAGAGCGGCCTGACGAGCTCGGCGGAGGAGAGCTTGGTTGCCCTGTCGCCCGGATGGGCGGTGCCGAAGTAGGCAATCCGCTTGGCCCGCCGCTGTCGCTGCTTGGTCTCGATCGCCACGACCGTCGCGGCATATCGGCCGTACGCCGCCACGTCGTCGAAGGACAATCGGCCCGTCGCATATTCGATGTCGAGGACGTATTGGAACTCCCAGGGGATGAGCTCGGGGCCACCGAGGATCAAGAGATAGTATGGAACGTTCAGCGGGCTTATCGTGCCGTATTGGCCACCATTGTCAGCGAGAAAGTCCTTCACGCTCTTGCCGTCGTATTCCAGGATCTTGAAGCGCCGATCGCCGACCTCCTGCTTGCGCGCCGAGATGAGGGGGCCGAGAGCGCGAAGGACCTCGTCCCGCTGCGACCATCCTCTCGGGACGATCACCCCCCAGCCCACTTGTGCGAGCTGCTCCGGATCCAGGCCCGTCGGGATCCCGAAGCTCTCCGACTTCGCGCGAAGCGCGGAGCTTCGAACCTCCCAAGAGGGAGGCGCCTGCAGGGACTGCCGGGCGAGCGCAGCTGCCTGCGAAATGCTCAGCGGCGGCACGAGGTAATGGCCGGTCGTTCCGTCGACCCCGTTCAGAGAGAGGGAGAGGGCATCCGCCGAGAGCACCCCGCTCGGCGGCGCCGCTCTGCGCGCTGGCTCGGTCGGCGGTGCCGCTTCCGGCTCCGGACGCTGTGGGGCGAGCGCGGCGCGAGGGACGGCGCGGATGCCCTCGGCGAGGATCTCGATGCGAAGCGGGACCTCGACCGTGATCGTCGTGGACAGCGTGTTCGTGGACAGCGCCGAAGAGCCCGCGGGCGCGCTCACCACGCCGACAGGAGCGGGGGCGCGCGGCGGGGGCACGAGGTCCGTCGCTGGAGGAACCGGCGGAGGCGCGACGCGGCTCGAGGTGCGGCCGAGCTTCTTCGCGACCCGCGCCGCGAGCTCCCAGTCGCCGTCTTCGCCGAATACCTCCGCGAAGCCGACGCGCACGCGTCCCCCGGCCGAGAACCTCTCCTCGGAGCCGTCCGTGACGACCCGCGGCTTGCTCTTCGCGGGGCTGGCGCCTCCACGACGCTCCCAGTCATAGAGGAAGATCTTCTCGTAATAGCCGGCGATCTCCGGGTCGTCGAAGAGCAGGCTCGCGTCCCGGTTCGACACCGTGCCCTCGTTCGACCAATTGTGGCTTCCGACGAGTATCCGCTTCCCGTCGACGATGATCGTCTTGGTGTGCGTATTGGTCATGAAGCGGATCTTCGAGCGGTCGAACCCGAGCGCGAGGAGCATGTCGAGCTTGTCCTCCTTCATCAGGTCGCGGCAGAGGACGCGGACGTCCAGGCCATCGCTCATCTTCTGGAGCAATGCATCGATCAACTTCTCGAAGGCGGGGAACCCGCCCGATGGATTCAGATTGATATACTGGTTCTGAAAATAGACCCGCTCGGTCGCGCTCTCGATGAGCCCCTGCACCACCTCCGCGTAGTTGTCCGGGGTGAGCACCGGCTGCACCCGCACCTTCCGCCGGATGGAGAGAGGCTCGAAGTAGGTCGGCGGCTGAGCGAACGCGACCTCCTCGGGGGTCTCCGCCACGGCGAGGTCGGGCGCGAGGCCGAACGAGGGCTCCTCCCCCCCCGCCGCGAGGCGAAAGTCGTGATTCAAATAGCGCTCGAAGGTCTTTGCGAGCCCGGCGTGCTCGATCACGACGTGGTATTCGCGATTGTACTTTCGCGCGTATCCCGCCGGTAGCTCGTCCGGAGCGCCGATGGGGTCGAACTTGGGCAGATTGGAAGACTGCCAGTTCCCGCTCGAGAGCCAGAAGCGCTTGCCGTCCGCGACCGCGACCTTGATGTGGTAGGCGCGCCCGAACGTCTTTCCCTCCCCGACCGCCGTCCGCGCGTAGTCGAACCGATCGCCGAACGCCTTCTCCAGACGGTCCAGGATCTCCGGCCCGTAGATGTCGTTCGCCTTCGTCCCGCGCGCCTGAATGGCCTCCGCGTAGGGGTGAATTGCGATCTGCAGCTTCGCGTCGTCGTCCTGCCGCATCACCGTGCGGATGGCGCGATATACGTGCTCGGCGGTGAATTGGTAGATACCGACGGTGAGGCGCTTGTCGATCGGCTTCTGGAAGAACTCCCGCAACACGGGCCACCCCGCATCGGGACTGGCGCACAGCGTGACCGCCATCTCCTCTTCGATCGGATCGAGGGGCGGCGCATTGGCGGGAGGCGCATAGGTCCCTTGGATGGGCGGGCCGAACATGACGTCGGGCTCACCGTCGAGACCGAGGAGGCGCTCGAGATCGGAGGGAGCGTCGACGGGCTCACCCATCGAATAGCGCAGCTGCTCCTCGACGTCCGCTTCCACTGCGTCCACCGGGACGCGGAGCTTCTCCCCGAGCTCGGCGGCGAGGACCCTCGCGTTTTCGGGCAAAGGGGGAAGGAACGCGAGGACGAGCGCGGGCTCCGGCTTGGTGCCCCCGCGATACCCGGGGCGAGCCCGCACCAGACCCGGCGTCGCGCGCACCGCCGACGCCTGATCACGCATCGCCTTCACGATGCCGGAGAACGCCTCCTTGGTCTCTTTCGACAATCTCTCTTTGAGCGTCATCGGTCGCCTCTCGATGAATGGGTCGATCTCGGGCCGTTCTGCGTCGAGCCCTCGAAACCAGACGAACACGCTATCCATGTCGACGTGAGCGGCGAGCTTCGTCGCCTTGGCGAGCGCCTTGGCGATGGCCTGGTCGTCGGGGGCTCTCGACGCGAGCTTGCGCAACCCCTCGACCAACATCCGAACGCACGCGGAGAACAGAGGTGGACCGGCGTCCGCGGCCCGAAGCAAATGGCGATACGTCGCGGCCAGCTTCGTCGCGTCGCGCGTGGCCCGCCCCCCCGTGGCAACCAGGCTCGTCCGGAGCTGCTTGGTCGCGATCAGGATGTCTCCGTCCGGGAGCCACGGATACCATTCGGCGAGGTTCTCGAGCCACGAGTCGACCAGCGTATCGAGCTCGCGGAGCCGGAGCAGAATGCACGCGCCGGCCGCGGCGGCGAGTGGATTGTCCAGCTTGCCCTCGAGCATGCTCCCCGCCCCCGGAACGATATCCTTCGCGGCGCGCGCGGCCGCGACGTCGCCACGCTCCAGGAACGAGAGCACGGCCGCGCGCGCGGGATCCTGGACGATGACCCGCGGGGGCTCCCCCTCGCTCGGCAAGAGCAGCTGGACGATGGCGAGCGTATCTCCCGGGAGGATCCAGGGAATCGGCAGGGAGACGAGATCGCAATCCGCCGCCCCCCGCCGGCGCAGCTCGAGGAAATAGCGAGTGCCCGGCCCATGTCGGTTCACCGCCTCGTACGCCCACGACTCGGCGCCCGGCAAGGGCGTCAGGAGAAACGAGCGGAGCGCGCCGGACGCGCGCGCTTCGATGGAGATTGGAACCGTCTGGTCTTGAAGGGTCACTCCGCGGAGCGCACTATCTACGAGCGACAATGGGCCGGAGGCCGACCACTTGCCGTTTCTGACGACGAGGAGCCGGAGGACGGGCCACTGCTCCTGCGACGACACCATTTCGGGCGGCGCGCCCCCTTCGGGCCGACTCGAGAAGCTCTCCAGTCCGAGCGCCGCGTCGCGGGGCGGGCGCGCCGCATGGTAGGCGGTGATTTGCTGCCCGCCGCGCCCCGCAACCACGGAAGACCATCCGAGCCATTCACTCGACGAGTGGCGTGCCTCGAGGGGTACCTCGGAGGGGGGCGCGCCGGCGCGAACCTCCGCGGACTTCGCCAGTCGTTCGCCGCCGGGCAACACCGCCTCGACGAGATACCTCCCAGGCGGCAACTCGACGCTTCGCGCTTCATTCATCGCGACGACGATGGTCGTTCGCGGCGACGCTCCCTCCGCAGCTTCGAGCGGAGAGATACGAACCGGGATACCCTCGAGGCGTGCCCCCCCCACGTTACCACCCACCGTGATGGCTAGACCGTAGAGCAAGATGGCTCCTCAGGGGCTGCGGACCCATTGGGTCGCGGGGCGCACGACGAACGTTGCCTGTCCGAGCGCGTTGCCATTTTCACTCACCACGACTTGGTATCCCTCTTTGGCCGTGAGCGCCGTCTCCCAAACCCCGTCGACACGCTGGATGGTCGGAGAGGGCCCTCCCCCTGGGTCCGTCAACGACACGGCGGCGGCAACTCCGGGAGCGGGAGAGCACGCGATGATCACGGGAACCACCGGCACCCCGCGCGGCTCGTGCAAGACGAAGCCGATGTGCTCCTGGGCGCGTTGAAACGCGCTTTGCCTCGGAGCGCGCAGCAGCTCCGCCTCGAGCACCATCAGCTCGTTCACGCGGGCGGCGAGGTTGTTCGTGTTGACCGTCCAGGCCTTCCACGGGGCCTTCTCGTCGATCCAGGCGGGGCCTTCCTTGATTGCGCGAAGGAGCTGGCGAGTGAAATAGCTCACCTCACCGGCGCGCCCGAACGCGCTCTTGTCTTTTCCCGTCCCGACGAGGACGGACACGTCCCGCTCGATCGGCGACGGCTGATCGTTGTCATCGATGGCGATGATCGGATCTCCCTGCTCGGGGCTCATCTTCTTGAGCGCCTCTGGCTCGCTGCGGCAGGCGTCCAAGAAGTAAGCTTGCTTTCTCGCCGGGCACCGGTTCATTCCCCCCACGAGCTCGCTGAACCTGATCGTCGTCTGCATGGGTTTGAACGGCTTCTCACCGAACGACTCTGTGAACAGGTTCACGAAGTCGCCTCGCTGGGTTCCGTGCCCGCAGAAATAGAAGACGGCAATGTCCTGGGGGCTCGTGAGCCGGTCTTTCACCCAGGACACGACCCCTCTCTCCACGTTCGCCCACGTCGCTCTTTCGATGGGGAGGGCCTGATTCGCGAATGGGCCTCGCTTCGGCGTGAACGTCTCGACGGCGGCGTCGCCGTTGCCCGGTTTGGAAATGTACAGATCGACGCTCCCGAGGGGGGCGGCCGTATTGCGGTAGCCGCTAACGACTTCGCCGGCGGCGTCGGCGGTCCCCACCAGGAAGTCGGCGACCTCGAGCGCGCTCTTCGGCGGAGACTCGAGCTGCCCCAAACCCTGCCAGAGCTGAACGTCCTGGATGAGGGGCCCCGCTCCACCGGGGAGATGCGCGTAATAGCCGACGCCGATGACGATGGCGTGGGTCGCCGGGCCGTTCGCCGTTCGCTCGAAGACGATTGTCACCGCTGCATCCTCAGCCTCGGCCGCCCCCTCATCACCTCACGAATAGCAAGCTTCTGGGGTGCAGATGAATCCGATGGGCTCGTGGGTGAAGTGCAGGACTGACATCTTCTCCCCGCCGTGAGCGTAGGCCTTGTCCTTGGGGATCCATTCGCCGCGCGCCTGAATGGACATTCCCACCGCGAGCTCCTCTATCCGATCCGGCAAGCCCATGCGGTCGCCATAGCGAATGGCGACGAAGACGAGCTCGTCATTCTCGACATGCTGCTCGAGATCGGCGTCGACGTCGGGATCGCCATCGACGACCTCCGTCAGCTTGATCCGAAGATGTTGGTGCTTGCCCGCGCTCGTCTCATCTTCCTCGATCTTGCGAACGTCGGCGATGACCTCGACGACGTCCCGCTCCTTCTTCTGGCGCTTCTTTCGCCGCTGCGCGCTGAACGACAGAAGCTCATCCTCCGCCGCCTCGCGCTTCTTCCGCTCGGTGACGTAGCTCGTCAGAAAGTCTTCGAACGACGCGAACTTCCCATAGGCCATGGCCATGTCCCTCTCCCTGCGCCGCAGTCGGCGTCCACATCCCCACCGGCAGCGACGGTAGAGGACGTTCGGACGTGCCGACAACCCCGAGGCGTCGAAGCCTCACCCCCCGCGCGTTTCGCGTGTAAGCGGCCCAGCTTCGGGTTACGGCGCCACGACCAAGCTGGGCGCGCTTGATGTGGCCGCTCTGAGTGCGCTTCGCGGCCACGATCTCGCGCTCGCGAGATGTTGCTGGTCTTCGATGCGCCGAGAGGGGGTCTTTGGCCCAGCCACCGCGAAACCGCGTCAGAACGGAATGTCGAAAGGACCGGCGTCGCGGGGCGTTCTCGGGCGCATCGCGCGCTCTTCCTTGAGCCATTGCTTGAGCTGCGCGAGATCCGCAAACATCGACAGGTCGTTCCTCAGCTGGAGGGTCACCTCCTCCGTGCGCCGAATGTCTACACGGATTTGCTCGAGGATGACCGCGGGCGTGAGCGCCTCCCCCGGCGCGCGATCGATGTGGACGCGGAACGGGAGCTCGATCGTATCGAGCTCGACGGCGAGCTGCTTGGCCTGCTCCTCGAGCACGCGGATGTATTGTGCGATGCGCTCTTCGGCGAGCGACTCGGGGTTCGCGGCTCCATCGACGCGCTCGAGCCTGAGCTGCAGCTCGAGCAGGGCGAGCAGATCGCGGGCCTCGTACGCGGCGTTGATCTCTCGCATCAGCATCGTCTTGCGATCGCGCTCCGCGGGATCGGACTCACGATCTGGATGCATGGACCGCGCGAGCTGGCGGTAGATCTCCTGCACGGCCTTGTGCGCGTCGCGCGCCTCCTCGGCGCGCTTCTCCTCGGCGGCGACCTGTTTGGCCGACCGCTTGCGCCGCGCTCGGCGCTCTTCCTCAGCCTTGGCTTGCTCCCCTTGCCAGGCCTCGAGCTTCTCCATGACTTTGTCGGGGCTGCTGAGGTCCACGTCCTCGCCCAAGTCCAGCCCGAGCGAGCCGAGCATCGAGCGCATGGCGGCGGCTTCCTTCGCCTGGTTGTCCGCGAAGCTCTGGCGCGCATGCCGCTCGAACACGCGCTTCAGCTCCTCGTCGCCACCCTCGGCGCCGTCGTCGCGGAGCAGCTCACCGGCGAGATCCGCGATGACCTCGCTGACGAACCTGCGATCCGCCTTGCTCAGCTTGCCGTGCGCCCCGTCGAGCAAGAACACCATCTTTCGCACGAGCTCGTCGTGCCGGCGCTCCCCGGCTTGCGCCGACGCGATCGCGCTGTCGATCTCGGCGCGGTGCTCGCGCCAGGCGCGGAGGCGCAGCTTCAGCCGGTCGACCTTCTCGAGCAGCTTGCGGAAGCGCTGCTGGAGCTTGCCCTCGGTCTTCGGGCCCATCCGGGCGATCAGCTCCACCCCTGTCGCCGAGGTCTCCGCGTCGGCGCGCCCCGCCGCGGCCGTGACTTCGAAGGGCAATGCGCGCTGGCCCTGCTTTGCCTTGCTCTTGGGCATGGGCGACGCCGGAGCGCGCTTCCGCGCGGGCTTCTTCGGCCTCCCACCGCGCTCCCGCTTCCCGAGCTTGGCGTGGTCAGGGTGGGTGGGATCGTCGACGACGCGCCGCCACATCGCGTAGTGCCGGAGCAGCGCGGGCCGGTATCCCGGGTCTTGGGCGAGCGCTTGCTCGAACATCTCGAGGAGCACGGGGGAGAGCTCGCTCTGCGGGTTGAACGGGTCCAGCTCCAGCTGCGGCTCGCCGCGCGCGGGCTCGAAGCAATAGGAGAAAGAGGCCGCGACCTCTCTCCGCTCGGCCCAGAGGGCGTGGATGAGCACGAGGCCACAGTTGCAGCCCGATTCGGCGCAATAGAGCTCACGATACAGGAACGACCCAACGAAGCCCCCTCGCGCGTCTCTCAGCGTGACGGCGCGGCTCTCCTTCCTGGCGACGCTCTCGAACACGAGGTCGAACGGCAACATGTCCTCCGCACGGTAGCCGGTGAGCAGCCGGACGCACAGCCCGGCCAGCGCGCCCGCTCCACCGCGTGTTTCTTGCCGGGCGAGGGCCCAGGATCCGGCTCTCCATGGCGCGGGGGCTGGGTCGGTCCGCTCGCCGCTCGCGGCCGAGAGGTCCTCGCCCATCCTGCGGAGCCGCACGCTATTTTTTTGATAGCACCATGAGACGACGCCCCCCTTGGTTCGTCGTCAACCACCCCCTCGTTGACGATCAGCAGATGCTACAGGGGTTGTTCGAGACGGCGGCCTCGCTCGCGGCCGCGGACATCGCGACAGCCCAGCGTCCCCGCGTGGCCGGCCTCGAGCCGTCTGCGTCTGAAGGACACGCCGACGCCGAGGACGAGCTCGCGGCCACGGCGGAGGCCTCGACCGGCGCTGGCGCCGCGCGGCGTACCGGCCGGGCTCGCGCCACCTGACGCTCGTCGACCCGGCGCGGTTTGCTGGGGAGCACGGTGGAGCGTGGGCGGAAAGCCGAGACCCGGTCGAGACGCGCCCGGGAGCCGTTCATGCCCGCTCCTTGACAATCACCCTTTCGCCCCTCAATATTAGACCGGTGGTCGAACCGATAGTCTATGTCTGGTGTTCCAATTGAACATCCTCATCGTTGGCGCAGGCATCGCGGGCCCCACGCTGGCCTATTGGCTCGCGCGGGCGGGGCACCAGCTGACGCTTGTCGAACGTGCGCCGGAGCTTCGTCGGGGTGGCTACTTGATTGATTTCTGGGGCGCTGGGTGCGAGGTCGCGGACCGGATGGGCATCGTGCCCAAGCTGCTCGAGCGGGGGTACGCGCCAACGGAGGGGCGGCAGGTCGGGCGCGACGGCAGGCGTCTGTTCTCTTTTCACCCGGAGTCGTTCATCGGGCGTGGGGTCCGCTACACGAGCCTCGCTCGCAGCGACCTCGCCGCCATCATCTACGGCGCGCTGGGGGGCGCAGTGGAGACCGTCTTCGGTGACACGGTGGTGGCCCTCGGCGACGAGGGTGCGCGCGTGCGTGTCACCTTCGAGCGCGGCCGCGCGCGCGACTTCGATCTCGTGGTCGGAGCGGACGGCCTCCACTCTCGGGTGCGCCGACTGGTGTTCGGCCCCGACGACCGATTCGAGAAGTACCTCGGCTTCAAGATCGCTGCCTTCAGTGTGCCGGGGTATCGGCCGCGCGAGGAGCTGGTCGCCAAGCTCTACACCGAGGTCGGCTACCAGGTGACGGCGTTCCCGATGCACGAGGACGCGATGATGTTCGCGCTCACCTTCCTCGACGATGGGACGGACGTTCCAGAAGGTCGAGACGCGCAGGAGGCGCTGCTCCGCGCGCGCTTCGCGCAGGCAGGCTGGGAGGTTCCGAGCATCCTCGAGCAGATGTCCCGCGCGGAGTCGATCTACATGGACCGCGTAAGCCAGGTGCGCATGCCCTCGTGGACGCGCGGCCGGGTCGCGCTGCTGGGCGACGCCGCGAGCTGCCCGTCGCTCCTCTCGGGTCAGGGCTCGGCGCTGGCGATGATCGAGGCCTACGTGCTCGCCGCCGAGCTCGCGCGCGCCCCGAGTCACGCGGAGGCCTTCGCCGCTTATGAGCAGCAGCTCATGCCCTTTCTGTGCACGAAGCAGAAGGCGGCGGAGCGGCTCGCGTTGACCTTTGCGCCCAAGAGCGGGTGGCAGCTCTTCCTGCGGAATAGCGTGATGCGCCTGATGGCGATCCCGGCTGTCGCGAAGCTCGCCGCGGGCAACAGCTTCTACGACAAGATCGAGCTGCCCGCGGCGCCGAGCGCGGCCTGAGGACGACGATGCCCCGTCCCCGGTTCCACAAGCTCCCCGTCGAACAGCAGCAGGCGATCCTCAGCGCGGCGCTGGAGGAGCTCGCCACGCACAGCTGGGCCGAGGCGTCGCTCAACCGCATCATCGACGCGGCCGGCATCTCCAAAGGGTCGATGTATTACTATTTCGACGGCAAGGAGGACCTCTACGCGCACGTGGCCCGCGTCGAGCTGGGGCGCCTCATCGAGCGGGCGGGGCCATTCCCGGTGCCGGCGGCTCGCGAGCCCGAGGCCTTCTGGGCGACGCTCACGGAGTACTACCTGCGCATCATGCGCGCGCTCGCGTCGTCGCCTTCCGTCGCCGCGCTCGCACGGGGATGGGTGGCGGCATCCGCGAACCCGGCCCTCCTGCAGGCGCAGAAGGAGATGGAGACGGTGCTCATGCCGTGGTTCGGGCAGGTGCTCGCCACCGGACAGCGCGCGCGCGCCATTCGCAAGGACGTGCCGGCGGGCCTCCTGATCGCGGTGGTGTTCGGGATGGGCCAGGCGATGGATACGTGGCTCATGACGCAGACGCTCGACGAGAAGGCCCTCCGCAAGCTAGTCCCGGTCTTCACCGGGATGATTCGCGGGGCGCTCTCGCCGTAGGAGCGACTACGAGCGCTACACGAAGCGCATCATCCCGTACGTGCTTTGAAGGAGGAGACCATGACCATCACGATGGACCCCATCGGCACCGTCCGCAGCTCGCGCCGCGACGTTCGTGACGACGGGTGGGACCGCGAGCAGGCCCACGTCGAGCTCGCCCCGCGCTTCGGCGAAGACGCGCTCGCGGGGCTCGACGGGTTCTCGCACGTGGAGGTCATCTTCCATATGGATCGCGTGGAGCCCGCGAAGATCGAGACCGGCGCTCGCCATCCCCGCAACAACCGTGACTGGCCGCTCGTGGGGATCTTCGCGCAGCGCGGGAAGAACCGCCCCAACCAGATCGGCACCACCGTCTGCCGCGTTCTGCGGGTGGAGGGCACTCGCCTCTACGTCGAGGGGCTCGACGCCGTCGACGGAACGCCCGTGCTCGATCTCAGGCCATGGGTGCGGGAGCTCGGCCCGCGCGGCGAGGTGGAGCAGCCGGTGTGGATGGACGCGCTGATGGGCGGGTACTGGCGCTGACCGCGAGCTCGAGAAGTCGATCGCCCGCACAGCCTGCTCGATCTCCGGCTTGAACGTGCCGACCGCGGCGCCGCTCGGCTCGAGGAGCTCGACCTCCGCACCCGCCATGCCCAACGACGCCGCGATCATCCGGAATTCCCCCCCGAAACGCGACGACGGTGGGGTTCTTGCCGAAGCCGACCGCACCGAAGCGGACGAGCTCGGCCTTCGTCGCCACGATCTCCGGAGCGGTCGGGAGCGCCGACACGGCCGGGCTCGAGGCGCTCGAGTCGCGGTGGGCCGAGGAGCGATGACCTCCTGCGGCCCTGCGAGCACGCCACGAGCGACGCGCCGAACAGTCCGACGCCGACCAACCTGCGAGCGAGGCGGAGCGCGATCATGGGCGCGAGGACGAGATGACGGTGTGCTCGCCTGGCTCGAGCTTGTCGTTGTTGGAGGCGGCGCACACCTTGATGAAGCCCATCGCGCCGCCGCCTTCGAGCGACAGGCAGTCGGTGGTCTCCGTCACCTTGAAGCTGGGGTTCTGTCGTGGTCGATGAAGCGCTCTCAGCGCATGAATGCGCTGCCGCTCCATCGATAGGCGTCGACGCGCGAGTTTGGGCCGACAGGGTACGTGTGCACGCGCGCGCGCGGCGAGCCCCCCTTCCCGCGGGTGATCTCGACTTGGTATCCCTCGAGCAGGCCGGCGTAGCGCCAGCAGTCGCCCTTCTTGAGCAGGATCACGTGGCTCCAGAAGTCGACCGTCGTAAAGCGCAGCATGCGGTCGTCCGCGCCATCCCCGTCAATGTCGGTCGGGCCCCAATAGCCCGGCCCGACGTCGTCGAGGAACGCGGAGTCCGTCTGCGGAGGCTCGAGCTCCAGATCGGCGACCGTGGCCGGCGTGCTGTCCTCAAGGCCGCGCGGATAGCGGCCGAGGGCCTCCGCGAGCCGTCGCCGAGAGTCCGAGCAGACGTCCTCGATGCGCAACTCGTCCGGGTTTGGAGCCGGCGGCGGCTCGACCTTCGCCGGCGGGCTGGACGAGAGCGAGAGCGCGATCGGAGGCTCATCGAGCAGCGCGATGGAATGAACAACCTCGGCGCTCGACTCGCTGGAGGGCGCAGCGCGGACGGCCGCGGAGCTGTCCGCCCCCTCAGCGGTGGAGGCACGACTCGACCACCCCTCCCCGGCCGCGCCGCACGAGCAGAGCGCGCCGAACAGGCAAAGCCGCCGGAACATCCCCATAGGACGATCTACGCCGCGAGGCCGACTTCGATTCCAGGCCCGTCGCATGTCGCCCGTCACAAGTCGAACATCGGAGCAACGGGTCCGAGACCGGCCACCCCAGGATCATGTCCGTTTCAGCCGGATGCACCGAGGAGACATCGAGCGTGACGGCTCCTCGAAATGTAGGCGACGTCGCGAGCGCACCCATCGTCAGGTTGCGCAACGTTCGCGACGAGCGATTTCGGATTTGCAGACGTAGTCTTCCATCTACATCTTTCCCGACGATCGACACGTCGAATGCCCGTCTCGCAATAAGCACCGACTCCTCTCGTTCAGAGAGGGCTCTCGCGACCCGAAGCTCCGTATCAGTCACGGGTGTCGCGACGAAGGCCTTCGCTGCCTTTGCCGACTGCAAGAACGTCAGTCCAGCTCATGGCTCGGTCTCCGGCTCGGGTATCTTAGCACGACGAGCCTTTCCGCCTTCGCGTCCCAACGTCGCCGCCTTCTACGGGTCGATCGGCTGAGTCTCGATCGGACCCGTGCCGCCGCCGGACAGCTTCTTCCCGCAGCTGAAGTCGCAGCCGAAGTCGTCCGTGAACGTGATCGACTTGCACACCCTCCCGCGTTCGCCGCACGACTCGGCGCAGCGCTCCCAGCAGTTCACGAGACCGTCGACGGTCGGGTTGCCGAAGGGCCCCTCACCGGAGATGGGCTCCAACGTCTCGACGGAAGCCTCGTCTTCGATGGCGTCCTCGTCGAGGTCGACCGCTTGGGGCTCTCCGTTGCAGGCGAGGGCCAGCGTCGCGGTGGACATGAGGGACGACGCGAGGGCGAAGAGGCGGAACGTGTGTTTCATGAGCTGGTCTCCTTGCCGCTCCGTGCGGCGGGAGGAGCCTGTGCAAGCGGGCGGCCACTGCGATATCCCGGGCGCCGCTGCGTCCGATGGCCGCGACTTCCGCGAGCGGACCGGCGCGACGGGCGCGTCTTTCCCGCTCGGCGTCCACGTGACGATGTCGACGCCCGTGGACATGTCGAGGCTCGTGGACAGGCCGTGATCGTCACCGTGACGCCCGAGGTCTGTTCGCCCTCGAGCGGCGCGAATAGCATGCTGCGTGCTTTCGCCCGGGCGGATCCTCAACCAAGCCTATCGGATCGAGGAGAAGCTCGGGGCGGGGGGCCTCGCGACGGTCTACCGGGCGGTGCACGTGCGGACGGGGATGGCGGTCGCGGTGAAGGTGCTTCACCCCTTCGCGGCCGCCGACCCGGCCATGCGAGAGCGATTCGCCCGGGAGGCTTACGCGGCCAACGTGGTCGACCACCCGGGCGTCGTTCGGGTGCTGGCAGACGGTCTGGACGAGGGCGTCGCCTATCTCGTGATGGAGCTCGTCGCCGGGCCTTCGCTCAAGCAGCATTGGTCGAGCGCGGGTCGAAAGCTACCGCTCGCTTCGGTCGGGTGGATCATCCGCGAGCTCCTCGTGATCCTCGCCGCCGCTCACCAGAAGGGCGTCATTCATCGGGACATCAAGCCGGACAATATCTTGCTCGAGCTGCGCGGCACGGTGAGGCTCGCGGACTTCGGGATTGCCCGAATCCTCTCCACGAAGGAGCACATGACCCGCACCGGCTCGGCCCTCGGCACGCCCGCGTTCATGTCCCCGGAGCAGGCGTACGCGAAGTGGAGCGAGGTCGACGCGCGCTCCGACGTCTTCGCGGTGGCGGCGACGGCGTGGACCCTGCTCACCGGGACCTTCGTCCATCGGGGAGACACCGTGCCCGAGCTCATCGTCTCCGCTTGCACGAGGCCGGTCGAGCCCATCGGCGCGCGAGCGCCAGAGCTCCCCAAGGGCCTGGCGCGGGTGATCGATCGGGGGCTCTCCTATGAGCGCGACGCGCGCTTCGCGAACGCGGGGGAGATGCTGCGCGCCTGGTCGGAGGCGACGGGCTCGGTCGGGCCCTCGGCGACGGCGGCGAGCGGACCGCGTCGATCGTTCATCGGGAGGCGGGCGATGTTGATCGGGGGCGGCTCGCTGCTCGCCGCCGCGGGCGCAGCGACGGCGGCGGTGCTCGCGACCCGGCCGCCGCCACGCCGGACCAAGGCGCGGCCCTCGACCTCCTCCGACGCCCGTGCGCCCGCCGCGACCTCCTCCGTGTCGCCGGAGATGAGATCGCCGAGCGCCGACGCGCCGGATTGTTCCGACGCCCTCTCGGGAATGGAGCGCTTCGTCGCGCTCGGCCGAAGCGTGCTCGGGGGTGACCTCTCCGCGACGTTCCTGACGCTCCAGCCGGGGGGCTTCGGGGACATCGGAGCGGTGAAGGGATCGGAGCTACATTATTATCACTGCGCCGTCCCTCAATGCAGCTTCGAGAGCACGCTCCGAATGGCCTATTGGGGCACGCCGCACTTCGTGCTCGCGGACATCCCTTGGAAACCCTTCGCGGGGGCGAGGGCGGAGGCGCGCGCCCTGTTCGCCAAGACGTGGAGCGCGCAAGGCCAGATCGCCGCCGAGCAGATCTCGAAATATGGCCAGACGCTGCTGTTCGCCTTCGCGATCATGCACGCTCAAAAGAAGGAGACATACACGTTCGACGCCGCCGGCAGGCGATTCGGGTGAGTCTCCTCGCCCGCGCCGGGTAGATCCCTTTCTTTCTGCGCATCACCACGACCCCCAGCCCCCGGGTGTGCCCTGCGGTGGGCCCTTCGGCGGCTTGACCGCGGCTCAGCCCAACGCGCGCTCGCACCGGGTGCAATATCGCGAGCCGTGGTCGGGCTCTTCGCACGTTGGGCAGCGGCGCTCGTCGGGCCAGCGGCGATAGAGCTCCGCCTCCCATGAGCGGCCGTTCTGCTCGAGCCAATCGGTGAAGATGGCGCGGGCGTATCCCGAGCTCGGCGCCCCACCGCTCCGCTCCGCGTCGTATGCGCGCCGAAGGGCGAGCTCGATCTCGGTGACGGGAGGGACCTCCCGATCGATGGCCTCGATCGCCGTGATGCACGGTCGCGCGTTGCGCGTGCCCGGGGCGAACGCGCCACAATATGCCCTCTTCAACGTCGCGCCCGCCCGAGGCCACGGATCATTGGCGACGTTGACCAAGAATCTCTCCAGCGCGCCCTCGGTGAGCGCAACCTTGCCTTCGATGATCGCGTGGCATTCGTCGCAGACGAGCGCGAAATCCGCATACGTCGTAGGCGGCTCGACGACGTGAACCACCGCGGTGTCCTTGCTCTGGAAAGGCACCGATCCCCAGCAGAGCTGGCACGATCCAATGGTTCGCTGCAACGCGCGGTGCGCCCACGGAGCGCCCCCCGTCCGGTCGAACATGACCTCATCCGCATTCGGCCCTGGCGAGAAGTATTGCAGGATCAGCTTGCCGCCCCGAAACTCGAGCACGTGCGTCTCGATACCGTCGCGCTCGACGACGAAGAGCGCGTCCTCCACGAGCGGCGCGAGATCCTCGAAGACCTCCGTATCGAAGCTCTCGCGTTTGGACACGAACATGTTGTCGGGGCCTTCGACGATGACGCGCCCTCCGCGCACGGAGAGGATGCGAAACTGCGCCGCGATCCTGCGCGCCGCCTCGTCGCCGCCGGGCCGCAAGACGAGCTCTGCGCCGTTCTCGTTGATGATGGGCTCGGTTTGAATGATGCGAGTCCAGCCCGGATCCCCCATCGGCTCATCCTCCGCGATGCGTCAGTTTATCATCCAATGGTCTCACGCCCGCTCCGCTCGAGATCCAGATCACCCCTGACTCGTGGCCCGCGCGAGGGTGACCCTGGCGGGTCCCTTCCATCCCGCCCCCGCCCCATTACGTCGCGAACGCGCCTGCCGTCCGGGCCGCGATTAGGTCGCTGGCCGAGCCGGAGGGGCAGCGACGTTCGCCGGGGCGAAGTCTATTTCATGGAGAAGGTCGACGCGTAGCTCAGCATGACGTCGCGCGCCGCCACGTCATCGCTGTCTCCCGGATAGAAGACACCGAACGAATCATAGTCAGGGTACGGGTTCGAGTGAACGGCCTTGACGATCGCGCCTGCTCCGTTCATCGAGTCGATTGTCCCGAGCCAGCCCTCGAAGGTGGCGGGGCGGACGGCGCGTTGGAGCTCACCGAACTGGGCGACAGCGGGCTTCCCGTGGGCGGCGGCGGCGGTGATATGGTCCGTCGCCCAGGCGGTGAAGGCGCCCCCCATCAGGCTCCAATACTCCGGGTACCACTGATAGGTTGCGTAGTCGAGAGAGGCGATGTCGAGGGTGGCGGTAAAATCACCCGATGAGCCATTGGCGGTCCAGGAGCCGGCCCCAAGGGCCGCCACGATGTTTGGATAGTTCCCATCCGCGCCATTGACGAAGCCAGCGACGCCCAGGGTGACGAGATGGTGGCTGTCGATCGATTTCACATACTGCGCCATCTCGTCGGCCCAGGCGTTGATCGTGGCGTTGGAGCATTGCGGAGAGGCAACGTAGACGCTGCCCTGACAGCGAGGGTCGTCCGCGAGATCGAGGCTCATGATCGCGTCTTCGTCAGCGTAAGCGACCCCGGTCACGGTATTCACGCGACCGAGGAGGTGACTCACGAAGCCCTTGAAGGTCGACTTGATACCGGCGTCCGTATAGAAGTCGTCATGATGAGATAGATTCGCCCATTGGACGTATTGATCCATCCCGCCCGAGTCTCTCCAGTTGCTGACGAGGACGAGGCTCACCTTCATCCCGCGCGACTTCGCCTCCGCGACGGTATGGTCGAGGGCGGCGAGGCCGCTCTCGTTGTAGACGTTGCCCGGGCTATTCTGGGTGCAGCGAACGTTGCCGTCCGCGACATTGATGTAGCCCGATCCCCCGCACTCGACGGTGCCGTAGACGCGCACGACCGTGACCCCGCTCGCCGCCATCGCGTCGAGCTCGGACGTGGCGCACGCGTCGGTCGCGCTGCACGCCACCCCTTGAGCTTGCATCAACGGCACGGTGTAGTTGTCGGAGCCCACGAAGTAGAAGTTGCTTCCGTCGACGACGAAGTTGGGGCCGGCCGGGTCGACCGAGACGAACGGCGAGCCCATGGGGCCGGAGCCGCCTCCGCCCATGGGGTCGCCGCCTGCTCCGCCTTGTCCGCTCCCACCCCCGCCATTGGAAGGGTTGCCGCCCCCGCCACTGGAAGAGCCACCGCCGCCGTTCTCTGGGTTGCCTCCACCCCCGTGGGCGGAGCTCCCCCCGCCTCCGGTGGCCGGGTTGCCGCCACCGCCGTCGGATGGATTGCCCCCTCCGCCCGTCCCGGGAGCCCCACTGTCATCGCCGCACGCCCCAAGCACGAGCGCGAGCCCCAGAAGAACGGCGCTGGCACGATCCATCGCCCATCCACATCATGGGCGACAATCGCCGGCTATAGTCACTTCTTCGCCGCGCAGTCATTCGTTGCTCATGGTGTCCGTCCACGGGCGCTCGTGGCGCGCTTCTGCTCGTGGACCTCCCGAAGACGCGGCCCACGCGCACGCGGCCTGGCGACAACCGCACCAAGCGCCCGGACGACGACCGCCACGATTTGAAGATGGCATAAGGCACAGCCGCATAGGAGAGCCAGCGATCTCGAGCGCGAGCTCGTGCCTCTGCTGAACGACGCCCAGATGGGCCTCATGGTATGGAGCCCGCTCTCCATGGCATCAATCGCCGGCGTGCGCCGCGTAGAGATGCGAGCGCGGTCCGTACTGCCGCCAGGGCGGGGCGTAGCGCCGACGGCCGACCGCGCCGTCGAATTCGAGCAGGGGACTACGGGACGGCGCTCGGTCGCATCCGTACGTGGTCGAGGTGAAGCGATGCTACAGGGACGCCCATGGAAGAGATCGAGCTCGCGCGGATCGCCGCGGACTGTCTGGAGATCGGGACCCGCGCGACGGCGGTCGTCCGCGCGGGGTTCGGACGCCGGGTCGCCGCCTCGACCAAGGGCAAGAACGACCTCGTGACCGAGTTCGATCTGCGCAGTCAGACGCTCGCCATATCGCTCCTCGAAGAGCGCTATCCCGGCGTGCCGATCGTCTCCGAAGAGGGCGACCGGGCGCGGATCGACGGTGATTGGCGCGAGCACGATCTGGCGTTCGCCATCGATCCCATCGACGGGACGACGAACTTCGCCCACGGTCACCCCTTCTGGTGCGTCTCCATTGGCGCCCTGTCGCGCGGGGACGCCGTCGCGGGCGCCATCGTCGCGCCGGCCTTGGACGCGGCGTGGCACGGCTGGTTCCTGGACCCAGGAGCGCGCGCGCTCTTTCGGAATGGCGAGCCGCGCTCGGTGAGCGACACGACCGACCTCGCCCAGGCGTTCGTCGCGACCGGGTTTCCCCCCAATCGCGAGCTCGCGCCCGAGAACAACTTCGAGTCGTTCGTCGCGGTGAAGCGGAGGGTGCAGGGCGTACGGCGCTGCGGCTCGGCCGCCCTCGACTTCGCGTATGTCGCCGACGGCACCTACGACGCCTATTGGGAGCGACGAATCATGCTCTGGGACGGAGCAGCGGGGGCCGCGCTGGTGCTCGGGGCCGGCGGCAGGCTGAGCGCTATCGGGGGCGGTCCCGTGCGCCTCGAGCAGGGGCACGTCATCGCCAGCAACGGGCTCGTCCACGAGGCGCTGGCGGGGGCGATCGAGGGTCATCCGAGCGCTTCATCGTGAAGGACGCGTTCGGGCGCTCCGCTCATCTTGCGAGCGCGGTCGAGCGCGTGTACGGGCCGTGATACCGAGACCAATGAAGCTCGACAAGAAGCTGCAAGACTGGGTCGTCGCCCGCAAGCGACACCGCCTCTCCGACGCGCACGTGCAGATGGCCCGCGAGCTCGGGATGAATCCGACCAAGCTCGGATCGCTCGACAATCACCGTCAGGAGCGGTGGAAGGCTCCGCTCCCGGAGTTCATCGAGCAGCTCTATGAGGAGCGCTTCCATCGGACCAGACCGGAGGTCGTGCGCTCGATCGAGGAGAGCGCCAAACACGCGGCGGCAAAGAAGGCGAAGAGGAAGGAGGCGCGGCGCGAGGCGAAGGCGGCTGTGCCGCCCGCGCCACTCACCACTGCCGAGACACCCGACAAGACACCCGACGATCCGGCGTGATATCGAGGACGCCGCCGAGCTCGGAGGTCGAAGTCCTCACTTCCTCCGCGACCGCGCCTTGGCCGCCGCCGCTTCGAGCTCCGCGACGCGCGCCTCGAGGGCGATCCGTGCTGCACGTGGAGCTCCGGCGCGGACCTCGAGCGCGGGCTGCAAACACCTTTGTCGAGCTTCGTGGACAGCACGCGCTTGCCGAGGGAGCGCGCGTAGTCAGTCCCGCCGTCGCTCGTCCGATCGACCTGGGCGTCGCGGGTGCCGATGGTGAAGGTCCGGACCACGGCGCGCTGCGCGGAAGGTGCGGAGGCTCACATCGCCCCCGCGCCGCTGACGATCCGCGGCCGCCTCATGCCGGGCTCGATCTCGTATTCGACGTTGCCGCCGTCGTCGAGGGCCTGAATGACCACGCTGCTGTCCGTCGCGTCCTTGATGACGAACGTGGACTTGCAGCCAGGCGGCCTCCATCTGGCTCCCGCGCCCGAGGGCGGCGGCTCACCACGGACAGGTCCTCTCTCTTCACAACCAAAAGTAGCTCCCACGCTCTCCCAGTCGCTTGGGTAGCGTCCGACTCTCCTTTGGTAGTCCTCCATTTCGTAGATGGCGCTCACCAGGAACGCATGCTCGAAGTTGATGGGTCCAGCGTGCATCCCCCTGGGCTTGTCGAAGCACCTTGAAAGCGGGAGGATGATGACAGCGAGCGCGACCAGCGCCGCGAGGGCGTGCGCGCCAGCACGGGCGTGAGCGCGGACCGTAGCCACCCCACTCAATGCTCCTCCGCGTCGGGGTAGCGATGGGCTTCTTCGGCTTCAGTTTTGGCTTCCACCGTCGACCTCACGCGGCTTCTTCATACCCGGCTCGATCTCATATTTTACCACGCCGTCATCGTCGACCGCCTGCACCAGGACGCGGTCGTTGGTGGCGCCCTCGATGACATACGTCAACGTGCAGCCCTTCAGACGCCAACGCGCCGATACTGGCGGACGAAGCGCAGGATCGATACTCTGGTAGTAGCCCCCGCAACTATAGATAAACCCGTGGAGATCGAACCACGATGAGGGGTACGTGCCGAATTTCTTATGATGATCTTCCAAGGCGCTCAGCGCCGTTTTCAAGAAGAGCTCTTGCTCGGGCGGCCTTCGGCCATGGGGCTTCGAGGGGACCCTCGGGGCAAACAATACGCCAGCGGTAAGGATGCCAAAAAAAAAAACCGATCAGCAAGCTCATGGCGGTGCGGTCCTTCATGGCTCCCACGGATCATTGTGCTCTGGAAGATTGGGGTAATACGCGTTTCTCAGTTCGGATCGTCGAGGGGTGGAATCGCCAGCGAAGAAGGACAGATCAGGCAGAGACGTCGGTTCGTTCACGGTCAACTCCTTGGACACCCTGTGTCGACGGGCCTGAGGGGGCGGTTGTCCAAAATCGACATGGCCCGAAGCTTGTCGCCGATGACGGTGCTTCGGATCGTTCGGACCCCGCTCGCGACGCGCTCGGAGCCGGAGCCGGAATGGCGCCGGCACCACGACGGGATGACGAGCGCCCGGGGGCGGCGTGTCGATTCCTGGCAGCAGCCGGAGCCGAGGCCTCGACGCCTCAGATGAGGACGCTCGTGCTCCTCCGAGCGTCTCGGTGTGCACGAGTCGCAGGTCTCGCGCGACGAGCGCAACGAGTACCACGGCATCGCCGTCGAGCGCGTGAGCAAGATCCTCGACGCGCTCGGTGTAAGCCTCAAGAGCCAGTTCGAGCAGCCGATCGTGCGGGGTGACGACAAGCGGGAACGGCGGACCGGCTGACGACCCGTTGGTTCGACGGAATCATGGGCGCTCCGCACGCGGTCGGCGTCGGAGCGCTCCACGCGCTGGAAGCCGTGCTAAGCACCCGTGTGCGGAGCGCCTGGTGAGCGTTTTCGGTAGGCTGGCGGAGGGTCGCGCTTGGGCTCTCTTGGCGCTCGCGGGCGTGGGCGGCGGGTGTGATGACGCTCCGCCGGCTCCCGTCGCGCTCTGCAGCGCCGAGCCGACCAGCGACGCTGGCGCTCCTCTCCTCTCACCAGCCGACGCGGACGCTTTCCCGGGTGTCGGGTACATCACGCACGATGCCGGGGACGCGTACGGCAACCCCTCGTGCGGGGCGACGTTGATGCATCCGCGTGTGGTCGTCTCCGCTGCCCACTGCATCGAGCGCGTGCTCGCGAGCTCGAGCGCGCGCATCGGGTTCGGTCTCGGCCCCATCTGCGGGCGGGTCGTTCCAGTCGTAGCGACGATCCCTTTCACCGAGCACCGGGACTACGAAGAGCCCGGTCGGGAGGACTGGGATCTCGTGGCGCTGGTGCTCGAGCAGGCCGTGGACGAGGTCGCGCCGGTCGCCATCACCTCCGCGACCGAGGCGTGCGGCGCGACCTCCGTGGGGTACGGCCGCAAGGTGCAGGGGGCGAGCGACCTGAAGGAGGGCTATGACGGTGTGCGGCGCGTGCTCCCGATGTGCATCGACGCGCTCTCACCCGGCGTCCACGCGCACAGCGTCGGCGACGCGAGCCCGTGCTTCGGCGATAGCGGCTCGCCATTACTCGACTCGGACGGAGCCCTGCTCGGCGTGCTCACCTCCTTCGACGCTCCCCTCGAGGACGTGCGCTGCACGCCAGGCGAAGGTCTCGTCTACGTAGACGCCGCGGCCCACCGTGCGTTCATCGACCAGGTGATCGCGGACGTCGAGGCAGGCCAGTATCCGTAGCGCCGCTCAAGCCCTGCCACACGAGCGAGCACCGGCGCAGCCGTCGACGGCGCGCCGAGCTGTCAGCGATTGCAGTGCTGTCTGTCGTGTCCTCGAGGACGAACGTGGACTTGCGGCCGGAACGCTTCCTTCGGCCGGTCACTTCCTCCCCGGGCGCGCCTTGCTCCCTGCCGCCGCTGCCTCGAGCTCGGCGACGCGCGCCTCGAGCGCGACCCGCACTCCAGCTTCAGAGGCTCGTCGCCACTCGCCTCTCAAGGAGGAGCGGCGGGGTGACAGCCGGTGATATGGCGGCAACGAGGCCGGCTCCCCCTCCGACGCTCGAGCGGCCGTCCGCGCCGCCCTGGTGCCTCCGGATCGAGACGATGAGCTCGCGCGTGCCGAGGCCCCCGAGCAAGACAGGCGTGTCTTCGTAGCCCTTGACCACGTCGCTCGACACGATCTCGAAGCAGAACGACCGCGCGACCCCGATCTCACAGAGCTTCCAGCTCGGAGCGATCCGCGACTGCGGCACCCCCGGGAGCACATCGACGTCAGGGGCGACGCGCTGCGTGGGGTCACCTCCCGGAAGTAGAGGAACTGATCCGCGCCGACATGCGCGGCCACGCCGCGCTCCGCGAGGAACCGGCCGGCGTCGACCTCCGGAGATGCTCCGGAGAGCACCCGCGTCGAGCCTCCGTGTTTCCGCGGAGATCTGCTCTCCAGAGCGACGAGCTGCTCTCGAGAGCCCAAATTCCCGAGGGTCGCCGGAGAGCGTGACTCCGTCTTCGACCGCCGACCCGATCGCGCGATTCTCCGAGGAATCGCTCTCGAGAGCGCCGCGAAGCTCGCTCCGTGCGGCCCTATTTGCTCTGAGAGTACCGCGGAGGTCGTCGACGACCTCCAGATTGCTCTGAGAGCGTTCGGGAGGTCGATCACCAGCCTCCCAACTGCTCTGAGAGCAATTCGAGGGCTGTCGACCGCCGCCAATCTGCTCTGAGAGCGCGGCGGAGGTTGGTCAGTGACCTCCCATTTGCTCTGAGAGCACTTCGGAGGCTGTCGACGACCTCCAATCTGCTCGGAGAGCACGAGGGAGGTTGGTCGGTGACCTCCGATTTACTCTGTGAGCACTTCGGAAGCTGTCGCCGACGTCCGAACTGCTCTGAAGAGCGCGGCGGAGGTCGGTCAGGGTGCTCCGAATTGCTCTGAGTGCAATTTCCCCGGGGATTCGCCGCGCGGGTCGTGGCCACGATCTTTTTCGCGAGCCCGGATCACTTTTCGTGTCGTGGGTCGAGCCGGTCGCCCGAGACATCTTCGTCCGAGGGTTGGTGTGGGTTCTCGCCGGGGATTCGCCCCGGGGGCCGCGCTCCATCCGCGGGTCATTCCACGAGGTTCTCATCATGTCTACAGGCTTCCCTGGCGATTCTGGCTCTGGCAATGGCTCTGCTCCTGGGCGCAAGGCACCGGTCTTGCCCATGGACGGGGAACGCACTCCGTACGCCTACGACCCCAAGATCGGCGAAGAGGCGTACGCGGCACAGGCCGACGCGATCGACCGCGTCGACCCGCTCGCGATCTCGACGCCCAATGTCGACCCTTCCCTCGCCGCGATCGTCGCGACCAACTTCGTCGAGGACGGAAAGCGGGGGACGCGGCGGGCGGCGTTCGAGTCGCTCGCGCCGCACCTCGGCGAGCACACGCTCGACGAGCTCGATCAGCGGGCCAACGCCTTCTGGTTCCTTCATCTGCGGGCGCACAGCGCCGAGGCGGTCAAGACCGACGTCAAGGTCGACCCGGCGCTCATCGCGGAGGGGATGGAGGCGAAGGCGCGCGCGATCACGCTGCTCGAATATCACCTGGCCAAGAACACGTTCATGATGGCGGAGCTCGCCGACATTCGGAGCGGGACCGGCGTCGTGGACCTCACCCTCGACCTCGGTCGACTGGCCACGCACCTCTCCGTGCACAAGGCCGTCATCGAGGGCGACAAGCTCAACTACACCCCCGGCGACGAACAACGGCTCCGGGGACTCGCCAATCAGATCCGCGCCGCGCTGAAGAAGGATGGCCCGAACGAGACCTTCGATCTTCGCAATCGCGCGTGGACCCGAATGGTCGAGACCTATGGCGAGCTGAAGGCCGCCGCGGACTTCCTGTTCCGTCACCGCCCGACGGATCTGGCGGCGTTCCAGCCCCTCCGCACCGCGGTCCTCGCGCTCGGCTCCCGCAGCAAGCCGGCCGCGGAGCCCCCGATCGCTCCCGCTGGGACCACGCCGGTCGTTCCGACCACCGCGCCTACCGCACCCGCGGCCCCCGCGGTGGAACCGCCGCCGGGGTTCCCCGGCGGTAACCCCCTGACCTGAATTCAGAGAGCGACGCGAGAAGACCAATGAATGACTCGATGTTCCTGGGCGCGTCGCTCGCCCTCGAATCGAAGAACCAACAACGCCTGGTCTTGCCGCCCCATCACCTGACCACGCACGGTGTCCTGGTCGGAATGACCGGGAGCGGCAAGACGGGGCTCCTCACCGTCATCATCGAGGAGGCCGCGCGTGCCGGCGTGCCCGTGCTCTGCGTCGACGTGAAGGGGGACATGGCCAACCTGCTATTGGCCTTCCCCGACTTCGCGCCTCAAACGCTCGTGCCCTGGGTAGAGCTGAGCCCGACCATGAAGGGTGACAATCCGCGAGAGGCGCTGGCCGCGCGCTTGGCGGAAGATCGCCGTAAGGGACTCGGCGCCTGGGGCATCGACCTCCAAACATTGCTCGATTATCGCCAGCGCACCCACGTGCGCGTGCTCACCCCGGGCGCCGACGCGGGGGAGCTTCTCCATGTGCTGTCGTCGCTCGAGCGGCGCTCGGCGCGGTGGGACGACGACGTCGAGGGCGCGCGGGCCGCGCTCTCGGCGGCGATCTCACTCGTCTTGAGGCTGCTCGGGCGCGACGCCGATCCTGCTCGCAGCCGCGAGCACGTTTCATCCACCCTCGCCGAGCAACGCCTCATACACAATCAGCCCGCGGATCTCGCCTCGCTCCTGCCCGAGGTGATCGATGCCGCCCTTCGGTCGATCGGGGCGCTGCCCGTCGAGTCCTTCGTCGGAAAACGCGCGCGGAAAGACCTCGCCGCCGCGCTCAACGCGCTCCCTCGCCTCCCCTCGTTCGCGAGCTGGAGCAAGGCGCCACGCTCGACGTCGGCTCGTGGATGAAGCCCCTCCAACACGAGAGGGCGCGAGCAAGACCCCCATCACCATCCTCAGCGTCGCGCACTCTCGACGACGACGAGCGAGAGGGGCTCGTGCTCGGTGTCGTGCTCGAGGAGGTCCTCACCTGGGTGCGGAGCCTGCCGGGATCGCAGCACCTCCGCGCCCTGGTCGTCTTCGACGAGGTGTACGGCTTCTTGCCGCCCCCACCAACACGCCCCACGAGCGGCCCCTGGTCCCGCTCATGAAGTAGGGCCGGGCGTTCGGTCGGTGTCCTCATCGCCACCCAGAACCCCATGGACCTGGACTATCGCGCCCTCCGAACGCGGGATTGTGGTGCTTGGGCCGGCTGCAGACGGACGCGGGCGCGCGTGTTGGATGGATTGGTCAGATCGGGGGCGGGCGAGCCCGAAGAGCTTTCGCGTTTGCTGAAGCAGATGAAGCCGCGGTGGTTCCTGATGCGCGATGTTCATGACGCGCGGGGACATGTTCCTGCAGCCGCGGTGGGCGATGTCGTTCTTGAGGGGGCCGATGACGCGGGCGAGGATCAAGGGCGAGGCAATGAATGCCGAAGAAGGCCTCGCGCGCTGCGCCGTCGCATCAAGCTCTCCGGTTCCTCCCAGCGCGAGCGCGACGACCTCGTCACCATCGCGACCTGGAACATCCGCGAATTCGGCGGCGGCGCCGCCGAGTCGCTCTGATACATCGCCGAGATCATCCGCCAGTTCGACCTCGTCGCCATCGTCGAACCTCCGCGACGACCTCCACGACTTCTTCACCGTGCTCGAGCACCTCGGCCGCGCTGGGCCCGCGTGTACTCGACTTCATCCCCGACGCAGGCGGCAACCACGAGCGCCTCGGCTTCCTCTTCGACACCAGCACCATCGAGCACACCGGCCTCGCGAGCCAAGCCTGCCCGCCCCGCAAGCGCATCGACTCCGAGTACCTACCCCAGATCGGCTGGTGGGGGCCCCGTTCATCGCCTCCTTCAAGTGCCGCGGCCGCGAGCGCCATGCCCGTCACAGCCCACATCCGCTGGGCCGGCGACGACGAGATGGCCCGCCTCCCCGAAATCGAGGCTCCTGGCCGACTGGGTCCACCGACGCTCCCAGGAGGACTGGCTCCGCCACGCGATGCCGCCGCGCTCGGCGACTTCAACATCCGAGCGTGAGAGCCGCTCTTCGGGCAATTGTGAGAAGAGGATTGGTCGCGCCGAAAGTGCTGGGCGCGCATGGGACCAACCTCGCGATGAACAAGCGCTATGACCAGATCCTGCACCTGCCCGGGCGCGGGTTTGGGCTGACGGGGCTGGGCGGGGAGCTGGACTTCTATTCGGGCGGCAGGATCGGTGATGAGCGGGAGTTCACGGCGATGAGTGGACCATTTGCCGCTAGGTGGTGGTGGGGAGGGCGCGGATCGATGGCTTGATGCTGTTGCCATGGGGCTGGCGTTGGCCGGGGCGCTGCGCCGACCCCACCTTATGACCAGCACAGCGGAGCTGGGCTGGGCGGTCAGGGCGTCGAGGACCATTTGCCGCCTCATTTGCATGTGTCGATGTAGCGGCGGGTAGGGCAGGACGCGGAGCACGTCGGAGAGATAATCGAGCGGTCGAGGCGATGGAGGCGGTTGACGATGACGCTGAAGATCGCGGCGGATCAGCGTGGGTCTCGGTCCCATAGAACATGTTGACCGACGACTATGGGGCTGGCGTTAGCCGCGAGGAGGTCTCGCGGCGGCACGCTGGTTCGCTGAGCGCCTTGTCAGTGAGCGCGTGACTGTTCGACCCACGAGAAGAAATCACGCTCGCGACGTCGCTGGTTCGAGTCGCATGCAGCCCTTCGACGCCGACTTGATTTTGCAGACGGCGGCCCGAAGAAGTAGCGACGACAATGCGCCCAGCAGCCTACGAGCTGGAACCCGTTGTCGGGATCGGGCGGCCCGCGGTCGAGAATGCACGCTTCTCCGGGTTCTGCAGGAAGCTTGAAGCCCTTGAACAGTCGGTGGCGAAGTCCGGCGCTGGTGAACTCGTAGAGCACGTGGTCGCAGGGGCGAGGAAGTGCCCTTGCGAGTTTCCACGCGTTCTCCGTCGTGCCCGGGCGCAACCCGTGGCGTCGGGAGAAAGCACGCGACAGGCTCGGCGCTCCAGGGTCGCGGGCGTCGCCGATGCCGACGTTCTCGGCGGGCTCTTCTCCGCGGAGAATCCCCCCTGTGCTGCTCGAGGCGGTGATGCGGACACCGAGCGCGATCGACGACGATCTCTGAAGATCGAGCGCGCGCGGGAAGAGCCGCCGAATCATCCCTGGTGGGCGCGACTGAGCACTCGCGGCATCGCGAAACCCGCCCGCACCCGCATCAACCTCGCGGTGACCGAATACAAGGTCGACGAGTCGACTGATCAAGTCCGAGATCTTCCACCTGGCGGCTGCCGGTGCAGGGTCCGGGCTGTTGCCGTTATGCCACGCGCGTCGTGGCCTCTTGCAGCGCTGCCGGCTCACGGAGGAGATCGCCCAGCAGCAGCTACAACTCCGCCCTCTCGACGGAGATGGTGGATCATCGAGCGCGCCGACCGGAATCGACGCTGTCGCGGTGGCTTCGAGAGCACGAGGTACGTCCGGCTGCTCGGCTCGATGATCACGCACCAGCCGTCTACGGCTGCGCGCCAGCGCCAGCACCGCCCGAACGCCGCCTCGCGCCTGCGGAGAAGCCTGGGAGGGCGCGTCGCGCCGTCCCACGGAGCACTGGTCGTTTGCCGCCGACGGGCCGAAGAACACGTCTGCGCGTCGCGTCACCGAGGCGTACCGAGCCCACCTAACCGCCTGCCGAACCGCATTCGACCGGCTCCAGATGAAGATCCCACCCTGCGGGATCATTCCTCCGTCGCGAGCGTCGGCGTCCGCAGCAGCTCGGCATCGAAACGTTGACCTCCACGCCACCAATGGCGGTCGCCCAGGCGGCCCTCGACGGCGCACTGGTCGAACCTCGCTCCGGAACGGTCTGCTCGCGCCCGCACGAACGTTGCGTTCTTCGCTCGTCGTCCCATGTCGACAGCGTTCGGCGCGCCACGCCGCGGACTTCAGCAGCGGTGGTAGGCCGCCGGCGGCAAGCTTGGCGGTTGAGCGCTGGCACGGGTCGAGGCCGCCAGCAGCTCGAGCCATTTCGTCCTCCAAGAAGGGCGAAAGTCCGAGCGGCGCGATCTGGGGGACGGCGGAACGGCGCGACGACACGTGCGCGAGGAGAACGCGGACGCGCTGAGGTCGCGGCGTCGATGGCGGCGTTCTCCCCTCGGGGAGAATCGTCGTGTCAGAGGAGTTGTCCGCGATCGATCTCGAAGATCGATGGAATCCCCACCATCCCTGGTGGGCGGAGCGAGCGGAACCGAGCGTGACCGAATACAGCGAAGCATTCAAGTCCAAGATGGTGACGGATGACCGCGTGATGAGCGCGAACTGCCGAAGGCGTGGGCGACGACCGGCGCTGTCGCGGTGGCTTCGTCACGACTCGGCTCGATGTCCGCTGCGCACCAAGCTCACCGAGGCCAGAAGGAGGCGCGTCGCGTTGAGGAGGTCGGCGAGTGCGTCTGCGCGCTCACCGCCCGGCTGATTCGGAACCTCCGTTCCCGAAGCGACGTTGAGCGAATCGTCCCTCGACGGCCTTGCCTGGAACCGCAATGAGTACATCGCGAGCGAGTCGGCTTTCCTGAGGCGAAAGGACCGAGCGCTGGCAGAGGCCGCGCCCTCGTCCTCCAAAAAAAAGTCCAGGCGCATCGCAATGACGCTCGGCGGAGAAGAGCGACGAAATCCTCGAAGAACGCAGGAGCGCGCGTTGAGAGGGCCTCCACGTGACCTGGGTGGCGACCCGCTGGCGCTCCGATGACCGGCGAGGCGGTCTGGTCTTGGGCCAAGCTCACCGAGGCCGAGCGACATCTCCGCTGCTCACCGCCCGGATACCTTCCCCCGCGGCGTGTTTTTCGACGCAATACTACCTCTGAGCGAGTCGACATTCTACAGCCGCCGAGACGAGGAACTCGTCGGCAGTGGCCTGACGCGGCGAGCGCTCCGAACCAGGTCTGGTCTGGGACATCACCTATCTCCGAAGCCCGATGCGCGGCGTTTTCTACCTCTACCTCATAGTCGACATCTACAGCCGAAAAACCGTCTTGGGTGGCGCGTCGAGCCTTCGAGGGAGTCGGCCGAGCCCTCGCCGCTCGTCAGAGAAGCACGTCGCGACGCCGACCGACCAGCTCGTGCTCCACGCCGACAACGGCGGCGATGAAGGGCTCGACGATGCTTGCGACGCTGCAACGCCTTGGGGTCGTTCCTTCAGCCGACCAAGCGTGAGCGACGATAACCCGTTCTCCGAGGCGCTCTTCCGTACTCTCAAGTATCGCCCGGCTTCCCGCGCAAGCCTTTGCTACCATTGCGGCGGCCCGCGAATGGGTCGCCGGCTTCGTTGCCTGGTACAACGACGAGCATCTTCATAGCGCCATCGCTACGTCACGCCGAGTGCGCGCCACCTCGGTCGCGACACGGCCATCCTCGCGAAGTGCCGCGCCGTCTATCGCGCGGCGAAGAAACGGATGCCACGACGATGGACCGGCGACATTCGCAACTGGTCGCCCGTCGGCGCCGTCTACCTCAACCCCGTGAAGCAGGAGGTCCATATCGTCCCCATTGCCAAGGCACTTTGATCAATTGGGGTAGACAACTTCATTGACACGCCCCGAATCGGCCTCGCGAGCAAGGGCGCGTTTTACTCAGCGACCGGTGGGTGAACGGCGCCATGCGCTTGCACTTCGCGACCTGTCGCTTCGCCAACGTCGCCCA
This sequence comes from Polyangiaceae bacterium, assembly GCA_044225865.1. Taxonomy (GTDB): domain Bacteria; phylum Myxococcota_A; class Polyangia; order Polyangiales; family Polyangiaceae; genus Xiheicaenibacterium. The sequence goes on from JBGAID010000050.1 coordinate 83,475, forward strand.
CGATGGCCGGGACTTCGGCTGCAAGCGTGACCACACCGCCAACGTTCACAGGCCACTACCGCTGGTACCCACGAAGGTGGGCCAGCAGGTCGTCCCTCGTGCAGCGGCTCACTTCGAAGTATCTGCGCGCTTCCTCAAGCAGAGCGCCGACCTGGGGCCCTGGCTTGATTCCGAGGCCATCGACGACGTCTCGGCCTGTGATCGGGAGGACGACGCTGTCCTCGTGTAGTAGTGCCTTCTCGATCAGGCGCAAGGCCTCGAAGCTGAAGTCGAAGCCATCCTCAAGTAGATCGAGGTGCTTTCGCCACTGGTCGACGTGTCTATTCCGGAATGCGACAGTATTCAATGCTTCCCGAGCGAGTCGATACTTCGCGTCGTCGATCAGTGAGTCGAAGGCCGCCGCTGGCCAGTCACGGTTTAGGCGCCGGAGCCATTCGTCAACGTGTTGTTGGGCAGCGACACCCTCGGCCTCGATCCGGCGGACAACCTCGTCTAGCCCGCCGAGGAAGACCCGTGCGTTGCCAACGAGTCCCTGATAGCAGTCGAGCCATTGTTGATCGGTGCGAGGAACCGCTGTCCCACACGACTTCCGTCGCCAAGACTCCGCCGCCGTCCGCGCGGCCTGATCAGAGTCGGCGAACCCTAGGTTGTGGTGGAGCTCGGTTCTCAGACATCGGACGATCTCGACGTGCTGGTCTGACGCTTCTCGATTCACAAGCGCGTAGGCCTCGCCGAGGCGTCGCAGAAAGGTGATGCTGACCCGCCCTGCTTCAAAGTAGAGGCAGTAGAGCCACGATGTCGCTCGAATGAAGGCCGGCTCAGCCCTCCCTGGATCGGGAAGTAGAACGTGCAGTTCATCGAACGCGGGCCGCCCGATGAGGCTCCGTGCCAGCGCGTTCGTACCCTGGTAAGTGCGGAGGACGTCCTCGAAGCTCATCGGCCCGCTCGCATGCGCCCAGGAGGGTCAGCCACGGGTCCGATGAAGTTGAACGCGACGTAGAAGCCACCAGTCACCCCGGAACCGCGCCGAAGGTTCACGCCTGGGAAATCACGCTGAAGCAGCTCCACTTCTTGGCGGATCTCGTCGACCTGAACGCGCACGCGGCCACGTCCCGCATCGTCTGTCGTGATGCGCCCATGGAACATTCGGGGGTGGCCTCCCTCAGTCCAGACGTGATGGCGCACGACCCGCCGTGGATCGCTAAAGGCTGTCTCTTGGCTCAGGGACCTCCAGAGGTCGCGGGCCGCATTCTCGCGCTGAAGTCTCCACATGATCACCGCGCGAAGGTACTGCGTCCGCGGATCCCCGAGGGCACCCTCGAGCCCACCAAGGGTGTCAAGAACATCGAGGATATCCCGAAGGTCTGCCTCGCGTTCCGGAAGAGGAGACCGCTCACCTCCGAACAGGAATCCGTTCGTGGCGAGCAACCACAGCCCTCGCAGGAGATAGCGCAAGCAGCGCGCATCGTCCTTGATCTGCGCCCGATGGTCCCGGAGGAACGAGATCACGCGCTCGGCTTTGGAGGTGTCCTCTCGGGTCGCTGTGCCGAGGCCCGACAGTGGGCCGCCTATGGCGCGAGCTCGAAGAAACACGCCTGCGGCCGATCCCATTCGGTCGAGGGACTCCAGCGCTTCCTGTTCGAGGCGGTTGTCGTCAAGGGTCCGAGCGACCTTGACGCGCCGTTCTTCGAATCTCTCCTGCTGCTCGGGGTCTAGCTGGGTCGGGTCGACTCTTTCCAAGCCATCCCAGATGTCCGCGACCAACTCGGCGCGTTTCTCCGGCGCCCAGTTGCCGTCGCGCAGCAGGTCGCTCGGCACCCAAACGCTCACATCGATCGCGTAGTAGGAATCCGCAGCGAACACCGCAGCGCGAAAGGAGGTCCGCGCCGCTTTGTAGAACTGCCACACCTCGTCCGGATTCGCCCCAGACTTGAGGCGCTGCACCGCCCTGAAGCCGTAGATCGCGGCGCGCTCTACTTTGAGATTGGCGCACGCGCGGCGGAGTCCCTGGCCCGTTTGGGCGCCGAACTCGTCCAGCGCTAGGTCCACCACCTGCCGCGCTTCCTCGAGCACTGCCGCAGGATCTAGGCCGGGCATCGCAGGCGCGTCCCGGAAAACGCGGCGGCGAAGGGTCGCCTCTTGCAACATCAGGCTTGGGTCTGCAACGCCTCGCCTCGTCCGCATCTCCGTGAGAGCCCGAGCGATGTCGAGGTAGCTGCCCGCGTATCGCTGCCCGAAGGGGCCATCCGGTCCAAGCCTGTGAACAAGATCGAGGACGAACCGGCGCTCGCAACTTCCGTATTCACCTGGGCTCGCGCTCGCGAGCAACCGAAGTGCGACGGCAGCTTCTGCTTGAGATGTTCCGAGACGCCTCGCCGAGATCAGTTCAGCTTCTACCCTCAGCCGTGGGTGCACGAATACGTCATCTTCCTCGTTTGAACTCCAGCGGAAGAGGTCGATGCCCGAAAAGAGCGTGGCGACGTCGACCATGCTCTCGCTCCCGCCGACAGCACGCATGAGGAGATTCACCGGCACGGGACAGTCGAGCTTGCCGGGGACCATCACCAGGTCGATCGCCTTCGACGCCGCGTCACTCATGCTGCCAAGGAATTCCTCGAGCTTCTGGTCCAGAAGTGCTTTCGGATCGACCAGTCCAGCGTTAACCAGGGCCTGCCCGAGCGCGCCCGCTGGTCTGGCGGATCTCTTGCTCGTGGTTGCCCCCCGAATGCGCAGGTCGTCCTCGGCCACGCGCGCCTCCTGTGCCAGACCGGCTGCGAGGCGGGGACGCACATCCGGGAGCATGCGATAGATGGCAGGGAGGAGATAAACGGACCCTGCAGCGTTCAGCACAGCGCCCGTTCGGGTGCGCACCAGCTCTGCCAGCGCTCGGACTTCGGCAACGTCGAGTTCTGCCGGCACCTCCAGGAGGTGGCCAGGTGCAGACGGGCCGTCGACCGTCTTCTGGTCTACGATGCGATACGCGCTGCCCACGACAACAACGCGACGGCCGCGACTTACGAATCCACGCAGAAGCTCGCTGTAGCGGGACGAAGGTGCGTTGGCGTCACAGACGATAAGTGTTGCGGTTGCCCCGGCCTCCTCGGCGCGTTGGCAGAACTCGTCCAGTTCCTCGATAGCGGGCATGCGCGTTGTTCGGCTCGCCAACAGCACAGCGCACTTGTTCTCTTCGCGGATCGCGTATGCCAGGCGCGCAAGCGCAAGGCTCTTGCCTGAACCCGACTGCCCGTGGATCAGTATGGGATCGTGCTTTCGACCGGCATCGAGGAGCGCCTGGCGCACGCGCTCGCCGAGTTCTCGTTCGAAGGTCCTCTCGATTGCGAAGCCTCGACGTATCCCCTCGACCAGTCGGCGAGCATCCTCGACTTGTCCATGGAATCGACGAAACTCGGCGTATTCCGCGTCAGGCCCGAGCGGCGACAGCGGTGTCACCCACGCGTCCTCAACGATCGCGGCGGCAGTCGAGATCTTGAAGCGGGTAGCTGGCTCAATTTCCAGAACCCGATCGTGAATGGTAACCGAGCCCTCGGTGGCAAAACGACCCGCAGAGGAGATGTCGATCTTGTGCGCAAGCTCGAGGGATCGAATCGCCGCTGAGAGACGCTCTGGAACGAAGACGATTGGCCCCTGTGGACTCGCAAGTTCACGCAGGGCTGCCGAGTCGTCTGACGACTCTGGCGGCCAGCCGAACCAGTAGACTTGGTCCGGTCCGAAGGCGCTCAGGATCCCCGACAGGAGGTCGGTGCCAAGCCAATCGCGCCCGCACGACAGCCCATCGATGAGCAGCACGCCAAGCGATGTCGTCGTCTCAACGATGCGCGAAAGGAGAGGCGTGGCGTGCAGCGCTGTCCTCCGTCGGAGTTCTTGCGTGCTTCTTGGTGGGGCCTCGTTTGGGTTGCGCTCGCCTGCGCGCCCGAAGAGAAACGTGAGGTGGAGGTTCCGCCGGTGGCGAGGAGCGGACGGATTGTCGAGGTTACTGAGCACCGACTCGACGTCTCGTCCGCTGACACGAAGAGCTCGGGCAACGGCGGGGTCGATCGCCGACGTGAAAACGGCATTCAGGGGGAGGCGGGAGATCGTCTCCACCCAGGGCTGCTCTGGTTGATGGGTGTACGAGTCGGCGAGCCAATCGTAGAAGTCCTCTGGAACAGGCTCTGCTTTTAGGAGCGACGAGAGAGTGGCGGGATCGGTCTCGGTCGGGAGACGCCCCATCCGCTTGAAGGCAGCTTCGAGCACGGGGTCCTGACGGTTGCCGCTCCTCCAAGCGTCCTGACCAAGTAGGAGCACCAAGGGGCGACCCTCGTTGAGCGCCTGGCGAAGGCCCTCGAGATGATCTGTCGCGCTCAAGGCAGCGCCCCCGCATGCGAAGCCGCCAAGGCCAGGGGCTCCGAGGTCCCCTCAGTCATCCGATTCCTCCGACGAAGTCCCGGCCCGATTCGGTCGCGGCTTCAGCAACCAATCGTCCACTCGGGGATGAAGAACCGCCTGCGATCGGTGGCTGTTGCGCATCGGCGCTCCCGCCTTGAGGCACGTCGAGCTTCGACCGTGGCTGGAATCGTGTTCCTCAGGCGTCATGCGGCCGAAGTCTACCCTGAGCGGGTGCGCTTCGCATAGGGACCGCCTAGCGTTCGGGCCTCCGCGTCGACCGCGCCTGAGCGGTCCAGCATCTGTTCGATCGCCTTGCGGAGCATCGCTGTCCGGCTCTTGAAGCCGAGCCGGCGCCATCCTTGGTCGAGAGCCGCGACCTCGGCGGCGGTCATGCGAAGCGGCTGGACCTTCACGTCGCACGTGCCCCCGCTCCGACCCTCGATCACCCGGCGCGGACGCGGCCCTTCTGGGCCAGCCTCAGCTTCCACACGAGGTACACCGAGTCCGAGGACCGGGTCTCCCGCCCAACGACCTCGAGGTACATCGCCTGGAGTTCCGGCTTCGACAACTTCGTCAGCTTCACCTTCGGGCTCGCCTCCGTTGTCGTGGTGGCCGGTGTCGTCGGCTCCGCATTCGCCTTCTGCTCGCGGGCTTCAGCGCTTCGTCGATCCTGCGCAGCACGAAGGTCCTGTTCGGCGAGCGCCTGGGCTCCGCCAACGATCTCGGCGAAGCGGGCCTGGAGCTCGGGGAGGCGCCGCTTGGAGAGAGACTCGCGGGTGCGGCGGGTGGTGCTGGTCATGTCGGGCTCCTTTGCGGCAGTGCCCGGCGCCGCCGCCGGACAGCCCGGCGTGGTCACCGAGCGGGTCTGGGTCAAGGGGTCTTCGTGAGGTGGCGGAAGCGGACCTCGGGGGTTCGGACCGCCAACAAGAGTCTCTGACCCGGCCGCGCCATGTAGTCGTGCTTGGGCATGAAGTCGTAAAGAGAGTGGGTAAGCCCGATTGCGCTCCCGACTTGCCAAGAGCGCTACCGGGCAGCCTCTCGCGGGGTGAACGCAAGTAACAGACAAACTCTGGTAGACTGAACTGGCGTTTGGGCGGCGCGGCAGTCCGCCACGCGGGCACGATGCGCTTGGGCATGCGGGGTCGCCACCTCACTGAGTAACCATCAGCTCAGGGGCTACCCCCCTTCCTGTCGAGGATTTCGCCGAAGCCGGCAGGCCTGCGTAGGCGCGCGGCCGTTCGAACAACGCCCGACCGGTACGCCGATACAGCAGGTCCGACATGGCACGCAGAGGCGTCACCAAGACGGCGGCGCGCCCGTGGTCAGCGCGGCGACAGATGCGAATCGGCGCCGAGCGTGCGTCAAGGATTGAGGCCAATCGCAACCGCGAGGCCCAACGGCGTAGGCAAGACGATGATGCTGCGGAACCTGGCCCATCGCGCTTTGCACGATGGCCGAACCGTCATCGCGCGAAGCGCGAGCGACCTTCTCGCGGATCTCGTGAAGCAAGAGTCCTCAGCAGCGCGAGCTCGTCGCCTCGCCGCCTATGTCTTCCTCAGCTGCTCTGTATCGATGAGGTCGGATATTTGTCGTACGACGCTCGCCACGCCGACCTGCTCTTCGAGGTTGTCTCCCGTCGATATGACAAGAGCCGGTCGATCTTGCTGACGACGAACAAGCCCTTCGCCGAATGGCCGACCACATTCCCGAACGCTGCCTGCGTCGTCACGCTCGTCGACCGTCTGCTCCACCGCGCCGAGGTCATCACCATCGACGGTGAGAGCTATCGTTTGCGCGAGGCTGAGGAGCGCCAGAAGCAGAAGGCCGTTGCACGCAAGCGAACGAGGGAGGGAAAGTCGACGTAGCAGGCAGTGCAGCCGCGCGTCGCTCCCCAGCAGCGGCGCGCAACGCGCTTCGGCGCGATCGCCGCACGACACCTCCGAGCGCGGCGGGATGACGAGTCATTACGATCATGAGCGAGCGCGGACGGCATCGACGCATTCTGCCGATCTCCGCGGCTTCACCATTGCGACCCCCTGACTGTTAGTAACCGCTGCGCAGAGGCCACATCGATTCGGCGTGGCGCGCGCCGGATGCTGTCGACATGGGACGACAGCGATCGAGAGACGAG
>JBGAID010000180.1:0-8953 GCA_044225865.1 Polyangiaceae bacterium
GAGTTCATCCTCGCCGACGACATGCAGAAGGTCCTCGCCGCCGCCCTCGAGGCGGAGCCGGAGGTCATCGTCGGAGGGGGCGCGAACGAAGGCGGACACGAGAGCGCGGTGAGCTGAAGAAGAAGAGGATGCCCACCCGCGCCGGCCCCGAAGACGGGGCCGGCGAGCCCTCCCAAATCCGTGCTCGCGGGGCTACCGCCCCGCTTGCGCGCGGATGGGAGGGCTCCGCTCATTTGGGCTGGGAGGTCAGGGCTCGACGCGCGGCCCGAGCCACATCGTGTCGTTCGGCAGATCGAAGACGACGCGGCGGAAGCCGAGGCCGGTCGCGCCGAGGAGCCCGTCCGCGTCCTTCTCGGTGAGCTCGTCTTGGAGATACGGAAACGTCGGCGCGCGCCACACCGGGATCGAGAGGCCCGCGTCGCCGGCGAAGTCGAGGGCGGCCGTCCCCTCGTACACGGTCGTCGCCTCGCCGTTCGCGGTCCCGAGCAACATCTCCTCGTCGCCGGGCTGGGGCTCCTGCCCGACCCAGAGCGTGTGGGGCGAGCCCGCGTCGTACATGAGCCGGACCTGCTGATCGTCGAGGGCGGCGTCGACGAGGATGCGTCCGTCGGTCCACTCGACCGGCACCTCCGTGAGCCCAGTCGGGGAGGGGCCGTCTTGCAGATAGCGAGCGACCACCCTCCCCGGGTAGTCGATCTCGGTCGCGACCTCGGAGAAGAAATTCATCCCCACGATGCCGACGATGAGCTTGCCGTTGAACGGCTCCGGCTCGAGGGCCTCGAGGGTGATCTGGTCGACCGGGAACGTCTCGCACCCGATCTCCGCGTCTCCGAAGTGCTCGATGTACTCGGGCGCTCCCACCGGGCCGAACACGAAGGTGTAGGGCGATCCCGTGTCGATGGCGAGGTACGCGTCCTCGCCCTGATACCGAATGGGTATCACCTGGGAGTCGGCCACGCCGTCCGGCGAGATCGTGAGCTCGAGGGGCACCACGTTCTTGGCGCACGCGATCTCTTTGCCTCCTTCTCCTCCTGAGCCCGCGACGTCGCCGCCCGCTCCGCCGTCTCCTCCCGTCGGATCGCCCCCGACCGCCTCGTCGCGATCGGAGCCACACGCCGCCAACGCCATCGCGCAAGCCACCGCCCATCGGAGCATCCCCGCCTCCAAGCAAGGCTCGTTCCGTGTGGCCGCGCTCGAAGAACTCCCGTTCGTGAGCGCGGCCCCGTTAGCGTTCTCACGGCGCCGTGGTAGCAACGCGCGCCATGCAGACGAGAAGGCTCCTCGGGGCGGCGGCCGCGGCGTTGATTTCGGTGCCGCTCTTCGGTGCCGAGGCGTCGGCGGCGAGCCGCGGGGCGTTCATCTGGGACGGTGAATACTGGGGCTTCACCTACGACGCGTTCGAGCAAGGGCTCACCGCGGGGGGCGCGACGAAGGTCGATCGCGCCCCTGCGCTGCCGTCCGACTTGTTGGCGTACAACCTCGTGATCGTTGTCTTGCCGAAGGTCGCGCCTTCATCGGCGGAGTCCTCCACCCTCGCGAGCTTCGTGCAAGGCGGCGGAGCGCTCGTCCTCGTCTCGGACATGCAGGGCTATGCCCCCGAGCCGTCCCCCATCTTCAACGCGCTCTTGCCCGGGCTCGGGGTCGAGGCGCGCTTCGCGCCGGGGGCGGTTTACTCGTGCGGCGACACGAGCGCGATCGAAGCGCACCCGCTCACCGCTGGGCTGACCGCGTTCCACTTCGCCGCGCCGGACTACGTCGTCCCGGGAGCGGCGACGACGCCCCTCGTGTCGACGGGCGACGGGAACCTCTTCGTCGCGGTCGAGAAGAACGTCGTGCTGCTCGGAGACTCGAACCCCATCAACACCTTCGTGTGCGCGCCCGCGGAGGTGAACGCGCCCTTCTTCGCCGACTTGCCCGCGTTCGCGTGCGACGTCGACGGCGACGGCGCCATGAACGCTTCCTGCGACGGGCCCGACCCGGACGACCTCGATCCCTCCTTGACCGCGCCGGGCGGCGAGGGCGGAAGCGGCGCGGGAGGCGAGGGCTCGGGGGCGGCGGGTGGCTCCAGCAATCAGGCGGGGGCCTCTCCCAATGGCGAGAGCGGCGAGAGCGATGGCTGCTCCGTCGCCAGCGGTGCGACCTCTCTGTCGAAGCTCCTTTGGCTCTCGACCGCGCTCTTCGCTATCAGGCTCCGCCGTCGAAGCGCGGGCTGTCGCCAAAAGTGAACGTGTTCACTTGATCGTCCTCCGCGGCCGCCTTACTCAGAAAGTGAACGTGTTCACTTCCTGAGGCGGAGATGAAGCGAGAGACAGAGCCGGTCGAGACGAAGGCAGAGCGGACGCGGAAGGAGATCCTGAAGGCCGCGCTCGAGCTGTTCGAAAAGCGGGGATTCGAGGCGACGACGATGCGGCAGATCGCCGACGCGGCGGGGACGTCGGTCGGCCTCACGTATCGCTACTTCAGCCGAAAGGAGGAGCTCGCGCTCGCTCTGTATGAAGAGCTGGCGGAGACCCTCCGGGAGCGGGCGAAGAAGATCCCCAAAGGCGGGCTCGCGACGCGCTTCCGGGCGGCGATGCGGATCAAGCTCGAGCTCGTCGAGCCTCACCGGCACGCCATCTCCGCGCTGTTCGCCGCGATGGTCCGCGGGGATGAGGCGATCAGCATCGTGGGGCCCGCGACGGCGGGGGTGAGGGCCACCGTCGGCGAGGCGTTCCGGATCGTCGTTCACGGCGCCACGGACGCCCCCGAGGCCCACCACGACGAGCTCGCTGGGATCCTTCAGTCGGTGCACCTCGCGGTGCTGCTCGTGTGGATGCTCGACCGGTCCGCGAAGGCCGCGCGGACGCGGGCCGCGCTCGAGATGGCGGTGGTCGCGATCGGGGCGGCGTCGCCTTGGCTGGCGACGCCGGTGGGAGAGGCAATTCTGCGGCGAGTCCATCGAGAGCTCGCCGTCATGTTCGAGGAGGGATGATCATGGAGCCGACAATCACGAAGGTTGAGCAATCGAGGCGGACCGTTCGACGCGCCATCGAGGAGCGAACCCGAAGATACGCCGCTCTGTCCGTCTTTCGCGCCTTCGACGAGGACCGGATCCCGATTGAGCGGTTCCCCGAATTCTTGCGAGAGCAGTACATGGCCGCCCGTTGGTTTCAGGATCTCATCTGGGCCATGACCGATATCGCGGCGGGCCCGTTTGCCGAGCTCGCGAAGGCCCACCGCAAACGTGACAGTGGTCACTTTCGCTGGGCGAAGAAGGATCTCGCTTCGTTCGGATTGGCACCTTTCGGCGACGACGACTGGTTCTCGATCGAGATGCTCCCCACCCGGATCCAAATGGCGAGGATCCTCTCCATGGCCCACGACGCCACCCCCGAACAGAGGATGGTCGTCCTCGGCGCCCTCGAGAGCGCGGGGGCGGTGACCCTCGGCGCTCTCAATCGATACGTGAAGCGAAACGGGCTGGCCTCGAAGTCGAGCTACCTCGGCGACGCCCACGTCGCGGTGGAGGAGGGCCAATCCGAGGCCATCGTGGGCGCGCTGGGTGCGCTCGCCGACCAAGAAGACGGAGCCCTCCTCGCGACCGTCGATCTCGTCTTCGACGCGCTCTCGACGATGTTCGACCGCGGGGGGCGTACCTACTACGGCGATCTCGTCGCGGAGCCGGTGTCATGAGCGAGCCCGCCGCCGTTCGCTCCGAGATCGATCGGCTCGCGGAGCTCTACGCGATCGATCGACGTGGGATGGACGCGAGGCTCGATGCGCTCGGCCCCCACCTCGAGCGCTACGCGGAGATCGTCCTCGCCGAAGACGGCTTCGAGGTGATCGCGGGAGGCGCCGAGGAGACGACCGCGCGGGCCCTTGCCCGCATCGCGAAGGACGAGGGAGCATCGGCGGCCGCGTCTGCGTTCGAGCGATGCGCCGCCGCTGCCCCCGGCCGGATTGTCGGCCTCAAATTGTGCTTTGGAGCGTGGGCGCCCCCCACCTGTTATGTCCGGACGCGCTGGCCAATCGAGGAGGGGCTCGCCTTTCTCGGCGAGCTCCCCGGCGTCGCCGCCGCGGTGGCGCCTCTCGCGGAGGCCCTCGCCCCCGCGCGGGTCCTCTATGGACTGGGGTTCTCGGGGGCCGGCTCAGAGCTGGTTGTAAAGACCTATACCCTGGGCGACGTACCTGACAATCCCGCGATCGCGCCGGGGATGGGGAAGGCAGTGGGCTTCTTGTCCATGCGCGTCGTGGGTGAGCACGTCAGTCCCGCATGGAAGCGATACCTGCCCGACGTCGCGTGGCAGGACATCGTGGCCCCCTCGCCGCGTTGGCGTCGCATCATCGACTTCGCCGCCTCCGAGCTGAAGTACGGGAAGGCGGGCCACTTCGCCGTCACGGAGGGGGAAGGGGATGCTCCCGCGCTCAAGCTCTATGTGGAGCGAGTCGGCGCCGTCGCGACCGACTTCGGAGCGCGCTGATGGCGCCAATTCGACATTATCTGGCGTACATGCGGCCGCGGACGATCCCGGTCACGTTCTTGGCCGCCTTCACGGGCTACGCGGCGAGTCCCGCTCGACCGTCTCGCGCGGCGTCGGTGCTCTCAGACTTGGCGCTCCTCCTTGTCATTCACTCGGTGCTCCTGTGGGGAGGGACGAATGCATTCAACTCATCTCAGGACCGCGACGATGGGCCGGTGAATCTACTGGCCAATCCTCCGCCGCTGCCGCCCGGCCTCGCCGCATTCGGGCTCGCCTCGAAGGTCGTCGCCATCGGCGCCGCGTCGCTCGTCGACGAGCGGGCGGGCCTGCTCGTCGCCGGCGCGACGGGATTGTCGATCTTCTACTCCGCGAAGACGCGGTGGTGGAGGCGGGGCAAGGAAATTGGCGTGGTCGACAACCTCATCAACGCGTTCGGATGCGGCTTCGGGTCCATCCTGCTCGGCTATGTCTTCACCCCCGCCCCTCTGACCGCGACGATCTTCGCCGTCGCCCTCTTCTTCACATTGGCGATCTTCGGGGGCATCCCCACTGCCCAGATATTTCAGCTCCGGCCCGACGACACCTATGCCCACGCTCGCAACTACGCCTCTCTCCTCGGGGCGCCGCGGACGCTCCGCGTGGGGACGATGTTCTTCGGGGCTCACCTGGCGGCCGGGCTCGCGGTGACGCTCGCCGCCCTCGCTCCGTCCTCGATAGGGGCCGTGGTCTGGCTCGGTGGTTGGGCGGGGCTGGTCGCGGCCGGCGCGGTCCACAGCTGGTGTTGGGCGCGCGCGCCGTTCTCCAAGCCCTACGCGCGCATGCTCCGCCAGCTCACGCTTTTGATGGCGAGCCAGGTGTGCTGGACGGTCGCGGCGTGGTCGTCGGCGTGAGCGTTCACCCGACCCGTGTGGCGATCCCGCAGCGGTGCACTCGGCCTTCGTGGGCGAGGCCCTTCGCGTCGTAGGTCGCGGCCGCGCCGAAGGTCGCGCGCGACAGGCTATCGAGCCGAACGTCCACGTCGACGATGTGCCGCACGGGGGCCGGATCTTCTCGCCAGGGGATGCGGTAGAGCCGCCCCTCGTCGGGCACGAGCAAGGGGCGAGGGGGGACGGGGGCAGGGCTCTCTCCCCGCGCGCCGATCCCCACGTCGATCTCGCCGGCGCCGCTGCGCGAGGAGGCGCGGGCGGCGCTGACCTCGATGCGCGCGGCGCGAACCGGATAGCGGACGAGGACGCCACCGAGCGACCGAACCACGCTCCGATCGAGATCGCACGCGACGGCGAGCCACGCCGGCCGTCCGTCGAAGACGACCCCAATCCGAAAGAGCGCCTCCCCGTAGTCGAAGCGAGGTCCGATCGAAACCGGCTCGGTCATGCCGAGGCCTCGCATGGCAAAGAACAGAACGCTCGCCTCGACCGCCCCGTCACATCGAATGAGCTCGAGGCCGCCCGGCACGCGGGGGGCATCCACGATCGAGCCGGTGATCTCTAGGGTGTACGCCTCGGTACCGGAGAGCTCCATCCGCACGCTCGGAGGGTAGCGCTACCCCGGCGGCCGGAAAAACCCTGCAACGAGTTCGCGGCTCGGGCGTATGGTGGCCGGACCTTCCGAGAGAGAGGAGAGCCTGATGCGGACTTCTTCGTGGATCTGTGGTGTCTTGTTCGCCTTCGCGCTGGCGGGATGTAGCGACGACAAGGTCAAGCTGGCCCCCACCGCGTCCGGCAGCGCGCTCGCCACGAGCGCTCCCAAGACGGCCACGAGCAAGAAGTTCGTCGTCGACACCGGCGCGTCGACCGTGGGCTTCATGATGGAGGCGCCCGACGAGAAGATCCGCGGTCGCGCCCCCAGCTCGGCCGAGGGCTATCTGAACATCGACCCGAAGGACCTCAGCCAGACGAACGGCAACATCGTCGTCGACATCGACAAGCTCGAGCTCGTCCAGCGGAAGAAGAAGGACGGGCAGTTCACGGAGGAGGTCAAAGAGCCGAAGCAGAACGACCACGCGCGCGCCTGGCTCGAGATCGACGACTCGACGCCGGAGGCGGTCCGCAAAGAGCACCGCCGCGTCGAGTTCCGCATCGACTCGATCTCCGACCTCTCCGAAAAAGATCTGTCGAAGCTGTCCGGAGCGGAGCGCACCGTCACGTTCACCGCGAGCGGCGAGTTCCTCCTCCACAAGCGGACTTCGAAGAAGACGGTCAAGATGAAGGCCACCTTCACGTTCGAGGGCGACACCCCGACCGCGGTCGTGGTGAAGACGGAGTCTCCCCTCGCGGTGAGCCTCGCCGAGCACGACGTGCGGCCGCGAGACGCCTTCGGAAAGCTCGCCGCGAAGACGCTGGACGACCTCGGCTCGAAGGTGGCGAAGGAGGCTCAGGTCGAGCTCGAGATCCGGTTGATGCTCGAGGGCGGAAAGCCGGCCCCTCCCGCCCCCGCTCCGACGGTTACGGCCGCCTCGTCGGCGACCCCCACCGCGACGATGGAGGCGGGCTCGGCCGCCCCTTCTGCGTCCGCCGCCCCCAGCGCCGCCCCGTCCGCGAGCGCGGGAAAGAAGTGAGTGAAACTGGCCTGGCCGGACATCCGTAGTCTTCGCACGGGCCTTCCGGCCGGGCCGTTGATGTAGAATCGGCGTACTTTCATCGAGGTGCTCGAATGCTGAATCTGAAGTCGATCTCCGAAACGTTGGCCGCTCTCGGGACCGCCGCGCTCGTGGCCGGATGCGGCAGCTCCCAATCGGCGAAGGCCGAGGCGCCCGCGACGGAGACGCAGGCAGAGGCGGCGAGCACCTCCGCGGCCGACATGCCGGCCTCCACGGCGGAAGCTCAGCCCACCCCCGCCGCCGCGAGCGCGCCTGCGACGGAGACAGCGGCGGCTGCAGCCCAGCCCAGCTCGTCCGCTTCGGCCTCGGCGGCGGTCGCCCCCAAGAAGCCGGGCGGCCCGGCGAAGAAGACGGGGGCCGCGAAGTCGGGCAAGAAGACGGGCGCGAGCACGTCGTGCGGCGCCGGCTCCTGCGGCTGATCGCCTTTCGCGTGATGCGGGTGCCATGAGAACGAGCGCGTCCTTGACCGGCGTCGGCTTGGGCCTGCGTTGGTCGTTCATCGAGGACGTGCTCGCCTCGGTGCGCGGGACGCGCGACCACATCCCCGTCGACTTCTTCGAGGTCTGCCCGGAGAACTACATGCGACGGGGTGGCTACATCCCGTCGGCGCTCTCGGAGATCCGAGAGCACGTGCCGATCCTCTCCCACGGCCTGACGCTCTCGCTCGGCGGCCTCGGAGAGATGAGCCGCGAGTACCTCTCCGAGCTCAGCTCGTTCGTCCGGTCGGTGGGGGCTCCCTTCCACTCGGACCACCTCTGCTTCGGAGGGATGGGGGGCAAGCTCGTCCACGATCTGTTGCCGCTGCCCTTCATCGAAGAGGCGGTGTCGCACGTGGTGTCCCGCGTGGGTCGGGTCCGGGACGCCATCGGCGCCCCCATCGCGATCGAGAACATCTCCTATTACGTGCGGCCGGGCGCGGCCGAGATGTCCGAGACGGCCTTCATCCGCGCCGTCCTCGAGGAGGCGGACGCGGGCTTCTTGCTCGACGTGAACAACGTCTACGTGAACGCGAAGAACTTCGGCTTCGATCCGCTCGCGTTCATCGAGGCGCTGCCGCTCGATCGGGTCGTGCAGATCCACGTCGCCGGTCATGAGGTGAAGCCGGAGCACGGGCGGATCATCGACACCCACGGCGCGGACGCGGAGGACGAGGTCCTCGCTCTCCTCTCGCGGGTGGTGCAGCGGACGGGGCCGGTGCCGGTCTTGCTCGAGCGCGACAACAACATCCCTCCCCTCGATGCGCTCCTCGTCGAGCTCGCGCGCGTCCGGCGCGCCTACGATCTGGGGCTCGCGAGGAGGGCCGCGTGAGCGCGCCGTCTCGCCTCGAGACGCTGATGTCGACGATGGTCGCATCCATCGTCGAGCGCGACGCGGTGGCGGCCCGCGCCGAAGACCGCGCGCGCTGGCACCGCGCCCACGGCGTGGAGGGGGCGGACTTGTCGAGCTTCGCCGAGGTCGACGATCAGGCCTTCTTCGTCTATCGGCACCTCGTCCGGGACACCCTGCGCGGCGCGATCGCGAACCAGCTCCCGAAGACGAGCAAGGTGCTCGGGGCCCGCTTCGAGCGCGACGTGGCCGCCTACGTCGATCGGTCGCTCCCCGCGTCGCACTACCTGAGGGACGTCCCGTTCGAGTTCGCGCAGCGCATGGGCGCGGCGTGGGCCCGCGACCCGGAGCTGCCGCCGTGGCTCGTCGATCTCGCGCGCTTCGAGCTGCTCGAGTTCGAGTCCGCCGCCAGCGCGGCCGGGCCCCCCCTCGACGTAGTCGACACGCTCCAGCTCGACGCGCCGGTGGCGTTCGATCCGTCGCTGCGGCTCTTTCGCAGCGCCTACCCGGTGCACGAGATCGATCCCGCCTCCGGTGCTGCCGTCGAGCCGCGGCCGACGGCGCTCCT
>JBGAID010000181.1:0-8641 GCA_044225865.1 Polyangiaceae bacterium
AGAACGACGCGAACTGCTTCGCGCTCGCGGAGGCGAAGCTCGGCGCCGCCCGCGGGGTGGAGGGGGGCTGGATCTTCGGGGTCATCATGGGCACGGGGGTCGGGGGCGGGTGGGTGGCGGAGGGCCGCATCGTCTCCGGCCTCCACGGCATCGCGGGCGAGTGGGGCCACCACGCGGTCCGCGCCGGCGATCCGGACGCGCCCTCGTGCTACTGCGGTCAGCGAGGTTGCCTCGAGGCCTACGCCTCCGGTCCCGCGGTCGAGAGACGCTACCTCGCGCTCTGTGGTCGAGCGGCCTCCCTGGCCGAGATCGCCGCGATCCGCGCGTCCGACCCGCACGCCGAGGCGGCCCTCCAGGGCCTCGTCGACGCGTTCGGACGCGCCCTCGCGAACGTGATCGACATCGCCGATCCGGCCTGCGTCGTGCTCGGCGGCGGCGCCTCCAACCTGGAGCTGCTCTACACGGAGGGCCGCGCGCGAGTAGCTCGATACGTCTTCAACGACGAGCTGCTCACCCCGATCGTGAAGCACCAGCTGGGGGACTCGGCGGGCGTGCTCGGCGCGGCCCTCCTCGCCCTCGCCTGAACCCGGCCGCGTTCGGAGTGGACGAAGGGCGGTGTGAGCGGCGCCTCCACAACGAGCGTCGTCACGGCACACGACCGCTCAGCGAGGCCGCTTCTGGGTGGGGTGGGTGGCCAAGAAAATACCAGGCATGTAAGGCAAAATTGGGCAACGAAACCCCGAGCGGCGTCGTTAGCATGAACGGATTATCGGAGGCCCTGAATGCCGACGCTGGACTTCACAAGCGCGATTGGATCCCCCTTCGACATCCGCCGCTTCCGCGTGCGCGAGTCGATCAGTCATCCCTTCGTGGTCGAGCTTCTCGCGGTCGCGGAGGACCACAACATCGATCTCGAGTCCGTCGTCGGTCAGCCCGCGAACTTCCGTGTCGACAGCGGCTACAAGTTCGTAGGGGGGACACGTCGCGTCTGGTCGGGCGTCTGCAACCACGCCGAGCAAGTGCAGGGCATGGAGCTGGGCCGCGACGGGACGAGCGTGCGCTCCACGTACTTCCTCCGCATGGTGCCGAACCTCTGGCTCCTGCGACACAAGACGAGCCATCGCATCTTCCAGCGCCTCTCCATCCCCGACATCATCGACAAGATCCTCTCCGAGTGGGGCATCGAGCCGACGTGGAAGATCGAGCGCGCGAAGTACCCGAAGCTCGAATACAAGTGCCAGTACGGAGAGAGCGACCTTGCCTTCTATTCGCGCCTCCTCGAAGAAGCGGGCATCGCGTACCTCCTCGCGGACGGCGAGGACCAGACGCAGCTCACCCTCGTCGATCAGCTGAACCAGAAGCCGCTGCGCGACGCGAGCTCGATCCACTACGAGGACGAGCCGCCGGAGGCGGCGCAGCGCTCCTACGTGACGAAGGTGCGGCTCATGCACGACGTCCGTCCGGGCGCTCAGCAGTACGTCGACTTCGACTTCCGCAACCCCGGCTTCCGCCTCTTCGGTGAGGCGCCCAAATCGGCCGCCCCCGAGAACAAGTACGAGCACTACGAGTATCGACCGGGGGCGTTCCTCACCGAGGCGAAGGGCGCCGGCGGGAACACGCCGACCGCCGACGACAAGGGCGCGTACCGCTATGACGGTGACTACGGGAACGCGCGGGCGACCCGGGCTCTCGAGGCGAAGCGCGCCGGCAAGCGCACCGTCGAGCTCGAGACGAACGTCGTCGATCTGGCGCCCGGTGTCGTGTTCACGGTGGAGGGACATCCCCACGACTCCCTCGGCGAGCCGCTCATGGTCACCGCCCTCGAGATGGTCGGCACCCACGACGGCAAATGGGAGATGAACGCCACCTCGTACTTCCGGAGCGATCCCTACCGGCCGCCCCTCGAGACGTCGAAGCCCAGCGTCCACGGGGTGCAGAGCGCGACCGTGGTCGGACCCAAAGGCCAGGAGATCCACGTCGACGAGTTCGGCCGGGTCCGCGTGCAGTTCCCCTGGGATCGCGAGGGGACGATGGACGACAACAGCTCGTGTTGGATCCGCGTCAGCCAAGGCTGGTCCGGCACCGGCTTCGGCATGATCAACATCCCCCGCATCGGCCAGGAGGTCCTCATCGGCTTCCTCGACGGCGATCCGGACGATCCGATCATCGTGGGCCGCGCCTTCAACCAGCTCAACCCCGTCCCTTACAAGCTGCCGGAGAACAAGACGGTCAGCGGCTGGAAGACGAGCTCGTCGCCGACCAACGGCGGGTACAACGAGATCAAGCTCGAGGACAAAGCGAACAAGGAGCTCATCTACCTGCAGGCCCAGAAGGACTTGCACAAGCTGGTGAAGCGCGACTGGACGGAGCGCATCGGGCGCCACCATCACCGCACCGTCGTCCAGAACCAGCACCTCACCGTCGAGAAGAAGAAGTACGAGCTCATCAAGGAGGACGACCACCTCCACGTCAAAGGCGATCGCATGCAGAACATCGACAAGAGCACGTCGCTCACGGTCGGTGTCGATCAGGACGTGAAGGTCGGCTCCAAGCACGCCGTCGAGGCGGGCAAGGAGATCCACCTCAAGGCGGGGTCGAAGGTCGTCATCGAGGCCGGCCAGACGCTGACGGTGAAGGGCGCGGGCGGCTTCATCACCATCCACCCGGGCGGCGTCGACATCGTCGGCACCCTCGTGAAGATCAACAGCGGCGGCTCCGCGGCGCAGGGAAGCGGCGCGAGCCCCACGAAGGCGGTCGACGCCGAGGACGCGCAGCCCAAAGACTCCAGCGACCAGATCCAGGACTGAGCCATGCCCCCCGCATCCCGGATCACGGACGCTCACGCATGCCCGCTCCACGGTGGTGGACCGGACGTCTCCGGCAGCTTCAACGTCATCACCGGCTACATGCCGCAGGCGCGGGTGGGGGACACCCTCATCTGCCCGCCCGGCACTGACGTGATCGTCGCGGGCTCTGCGACGGTCCTCGTGAACAACCGCATGGCCGCGCGCCTCGGCGACGCGACGGCCCACGGCGGCCGCCTCGTGGCCGGATGTCCGACCGTCATCATCGGGGACACCGGGCAAGGCTCGACCCTCGTCGGGGCGGCCAAAGACGGGACGCCGTTCTGTGAAGAGTGCGAGAAGGCGCGAAAGGCGCTCGAGCAAGCGAAGCTCGACAATCCCCCTCCTCCCGGGAGCGCGAACCTCGTCACCCAGCACGGCAAAGGCCTGATCCAAGACATCAAAGACAAGATCGACCAAGTCCTGCCGCCGGAGAAGCGACAGGAGTTCGAGAAGGTCATCAAGGTCATCAAGCCCGTCGCCGAGCTGCTCATCAAGAAGGGCGAAGACGAGAAGTCGGTCGCCAAGTGGGCAGTCGCGGTCCGCCAATCCGTCGCCAACGCCTACGGCGTGAAGATCGACAGCTACGCCGATCTCACGAAGTACGTCCTCGAGCGCAACAAAGACAAGTTCGGCGACACCCTCGGGCCCGGGGTCGATTGGCTCGTCAGCGAGAAGGGCAAGAGCACCCGCGAGCTCATCGACGCCGCCGCCAATGGCAACCTCAAAGACAAATGGAAAGAGGTCAAAGGCGACATCGTCGAGCAGCTCGCGGGCAAGGTCATCGACGATCCTCGGGCGAAGGAGCTCATCAAGGCCGCCGTCACGGGTGAGCTGAAGGCGAAGATTCGCGAGGTCGGCGGCGACATCGCCAAGGACGCCATCACCAACATCACCGGCAGCGACAAGCTCGGAGAACTCGCGGGCGCCGCCGTGCAGGGCAAAGAGAAGCTCCTCGAGGTCGGCAGCGGCATCGCCAAAGAGGTGGTCGGCAAGGCCACCGGCAACGAGACCCTGGGCGAGATCGCAGAGAGCGCGATCCAAGGCAAGCTCTCCGACAAGCTCGGGGAGCTCGCGGGCGGGCAGGTCGAGAAGCTCATCGGCAACATCACCGGCGGCGACGAGGGGACAGCCAAGCTCCTCTCCCCCGTGACCGACTACCTCAAGGGCAAGGTCACGGAGCGCGTCACCGAGATGGTGACCGGCTTGATCGGCGGGGGCGGCGAATGAAGCTCCCGCTCCAAGACTTCACCAAGTGCGCGGTGCGCCGGGTCTTCGACACCGAGACGGGCGCCTTCGACGCGGCGAGCGACGATGCCCCCACGCGCGGCTACTTCATGCAGCTGGGCGACAAGCCCGTCGTGCTGTACGCCGACCGCGGGGCCCTCCACCTGCGGGTCGGTGATCGAGCCGCGCCCCTCTCGGGGGCGGAGGTGGAGGTCAAAGGAGAGGGCCTCCGGACGCTCAAGGTCGTCCGAAAGGGTGAGGTTGTGATCTCCCTCTCGTACCCGAACCCCGTCAACCCGCCGATGGAGTTCGATCTCACGATGGCCGAGGAAGAAGACTTCGACCTCGGGCTCTTCGTCCACAACGTGTCCGCGTCGCTCCGGCGCCGAGACGCCCTGCTCGCGAAATGGAGCGCGTGATGGAAGCCGCGCTCGTGGCCGCCCCTCGTTCCCGTCCCATGCTCCCCGAGACACCTCAGCGCCGCGGGATCTTCATGATCCTGTGGGGCAAACAAGCCTTTCGAAAGATCGTCCTCGAGCCCGGTCAGACGGTCACCTTCGGCCGCACCGATCGCGCCAACATCGTGATCGACGATCCGAAGATGAGCGGTCTGCACTTCTCGGTGTGGTTCTCGGGCAAGCGCGCGGTCATCCGCGATCTGACGTTCTCTGCCGACGGCACCGGCGAGGGGATCGCCGTCGACGGCGAGCGCACGACCCGCGGGATGATCGAGCACGGCGGCTTCATCGTCGCCGGGGAGACGACGTTCCAGCTCTTCCTCGAGGGCTTCACCCCCGCCATCGACGCGCCGGCGACCCTCGCCCGCCTCGGGGAGATCGAGGCGGTAAAGAAGGTCCTCGGTCCTGTCGATGGCCGCCTCTACGCCGTCATGGATGCCGCCCGCGACGAGAAGATCCGTTGGCTGCTCCAAGAGTCCGTCGACGATCATCGAAACCTCTACGAAGGCCTCGAGGGGCGGGTGCTCGACGACGTGGCGCCCTACCTCGTCCGCTTCGAGCCAGGCTCGGACCTGCTCGACCGCCTGCTCCTCGGAGGCTGGGGCAGCGCGTGGGGCATCTTCCTTCGGTCGGCGGAGGTCCCCAAGGAGGTCCGGCGACACCTGCGCCGATTCCTCATGGTGCAGGACGAGACATCGCTCGAGAAGATGTACTTCCGTTTCTACGACCCGAGGGTGCTGCGGGAGTTCGCGAAGGTCGTGACGCCGCGGCAGCGCGCCGAGCTGATGGTGGGGATCGATCGGTTCGTCCTCGAGGGCGATCGGGGCGAGCCGTGGGCGTGGAGCGCGAGCCCGGAGTCGGAGGCCGCCGACCGAGCCACGGCCCCCCCCGAGCGCGAGCCTTCGAGCGAGGGCTCGGCCTGATGTTCCGCATCAAGAAGGAGCAGATGGATCACTTCGCGGAGCTCTCGACGGAGCGGTTCGTACGCCGCCTGGTCGATCACCTCTCGCGCGAGCACGCGACGCTGGTGAAGCGGGCCGCCGGCGCCACCACCCCCGAGCGGGGGGGAGCGCTCGAGGTCTGGGTGCGAGCGGCCGTCGAGAAGGCCTCGCACTACCGCATCACGACCCAGCCGGAGGCGGCGCAGCTGGTGCTCTTGATGCTGGTGATCGGCGCCGACGCCGACGAGAAGCATCCGTGGGTGAGGGAGGTCCTCACGAACAAGAACCTCTTCGCGATTGGGAAGCTCCGGCGTTTGATCCGGAGGGCGCGCGCCCACGGCGTCGCCGATCTCGACGAAGTGCTGGTGTACCCCGAGATGTCGGACGTGCGACCCGAGGTCGAATTCGAAGCTCTGGAGGCCTGAAGTATGGATCCCGCGAAGCAGCCGAGCCCGCCGCCCCCGCCGAAGCCTCAGCCCCAGACGCAGCCTCAGCAGGGGACGACCAAGCCCGCCTCGAGCTGCCCTCTCCAAGCGGAGAAGCCGTGCGACGTCGACACGCTCGGCGTCACCATCACCGCCTGGGACGACGACAACAAGGACGTCACCGCGAAGACAGGCGCGCGCAAGCAGATCCCCATGCGCCTGCTCACGACGAAGCACGAGCGCGGTCAGCCGTGCAACGACGAGAAGGGCAAGCCCTACCACCACGACTTCCTCGGCGCGTACGACCTCGTGTTCGAGGCGATCGCCGACTACAACTCCGCCGAGACGCCGAAGAGCTACGGCGACCCCGAGGACCTGGTCACGATCGAGAAGGTGCAGGCCGGCTTCACCTCCCCCGATTGCCCGAAGGACCAGCACGCGCTCCTCAAGATGGTCGCCAAGACGGCGTGCCGAGAGATCCCTCAGAAAGAGATCATCAAGCACATGGAGGGGGTGAACAACCTCCGCATCGAGGAGAAGAAGTTCCTCGCCCCCGAGATGCACTTCGACATGGCGAACATGGGCACCGGGCCCTTCGTCGTGTTCGAGTGGATCCTCAGCCTCTGGAACAGCACGAAGCCCAAAGAGATCGAGATCTACGCGCAGGGGTGCGGCAAGCGCAGCAAGGACGACAAGCGCCCGGTGAACAACGATCTGCGGGCCCTCGTGCGCATCCACCGCCGCGACAAGTGGGCCATCGGCGTGAAGATCCCGCCCCTCGGCAGCTACAAGGACGAGCTCAAGCCCGACGGCGCGCGCGAGAGCACGATGACGTACGGGTTGCCGGGCCTCCGCCGCGAGACGAAGACGGAGCGCAACTACAACGACGGCGGGCTCGGCAGCAACCCGAAGGGGACGAGGGATCTCGTCGAGCGGCAGGTGACCCTGTCCACGACCGGCGACGGGCGGCAGCAGACGACGGAGCGCATCAACCGCTTCGGCAACGCCGAGCGCGGCAAGCGCTTCGGGTCGAAGGAGCTCAAAGAGCGCCTCTCCAAGGTGAACGGCTTCGACGTCGCGCTGTCGCGCAACGATCGGGAGATCGGCCTCGAGGAGCTCATCACGAACAGCCGCGAGCTGCTCGAGGGCGCGAAGGTCGCCTACGAGCACCGGGGGCTCGCCCTCCAGCAGCTCAAGAAGTCCGTGCAGAACTTCGCGGCCGCGATCGGCGCCATCCAGGACTTGTTCTCGAAGGTCCCGAAGATGGGCTTCTACTTCGAGTTCAAGCTGAGCGTCTTCGCCGGCTCGCTCGTGTTCGAATGGGCGCCCGCGTATCGGCCGCTCTCGGGCGGCCGCTACTACCCGGTCGAGACCGAGTACAAGTTCAAGATCGCGATGGAGATCATCAATCTCCAGCTGACCTTGGGCTTCGGCATCAAGTGCTACGCGGCCGGCACCGGCTTCAAGGCCTCCATCGAAGGCATCCTCAAGTTCAAGATCGCCGTCGAGAAGGAGTTCGCGGGAGACGACTCCCAGCGCGCGAAGATCGAGGTCATCGGGACGTGCGACGGCGCGCTGCAGCCCATCCTCCACGTCTCGATCCTCGGGTGGACGGTGACGGAGGCCAAAGCGGCGGTGCAGTCCGGCCTCGAGTTCAAGGGCTACTTGGCGATCAGCAAGGCGGCCGGCGAGTTCGGTCTGAAGGGCGTGGTGAAGTCGAAGCCCGTCATCCTCACGGCCTCGTTCTACACGGGGTGGTGGGGCGGGACGAAGACGATGGACCCGTACACGCTGTTGAACGGTGCGGTGATCTACACGTTCAAGTAGCATCCGCTCGCCCCGATGAGCGACCAAACCATCGTGCTCTCGCAGCTCGTCGTCGACGGCTGCACCGCCGAGCTCTATTTGAACGGCGCCCCCATTTCCCATCTCCTCGATCCGAACATCTCGGCCGAGAACATGGCGGCGGAGCAGTGGCTCATCCCCGGGACCAACACCCTCGAGGTGGTGGCGATGGTCGGGTCGAAGCCTTCGGTGGCCAAGACGGAGCCCCGCGAGCTCGAGTTCAAGCCGATGTCCGCGATCGCGCGCCTCATCCGCTTCAAGGACGGGGTGAAGGCGACCGTCGAGAACGGCGAGCTCCTCCTCGAGGCGATCTGGGAGTGGAAGGACGGCAAGCCCGAGAAGGTCCAGTTCCCTCAGTCGGGCTTCGCGAGCAGAGACCTCGGCGCTGCGCACGGCGCGTGGCCGTGGCAGAGCGCGCCCGTCCTCACCCTCGACGACGCCCTCATCGACGAGGCGCGGGCGGTGATGGACGAGCTCGAGGCCGCCATCAAGAGCGGCCACCTGGACCGGCTGTGGTCGCTCACCGAGCTCCAGATGCAGGACTGCGTGCGCGCGTTCTCCGCCGTCTCGGAGGAGTTCCTGCGCGGAGAGCTCGCCTCGATGATCGCGACCTACCAGGCGGCGGGGGCCGAAGCGTTCGTGCCTCGCGAGCGCGAGAAGCACGACTTCCGCCTCGTCTGCGGGGGCCGCTTGCTCCAGCTCGTCGACGAGGATTTCAAGCCGAGCTTCCGCCTCATCGATCCCCGCACCCAGCAGATTGTCCACTTCCCAACGTACCTCGGGCGCGTGGGGAAGGACCTACGCGTCCTGCGTTGAGCGGCCCCTCGCTACGGAAAGAGTAGCAGCGGGGCGCACCCCTCCCGCGGCGCGCGTCAGCGCGACGCTTGGGAGGGGTCGGCGAG
>JBGAID010000051.1:0-82445 GCA_044225865.1 Polyangiaceae bacterium
CGCGGACGACCCTCTCGAGCCGCCTCGATCGCCTCAAGATCTCGCGCCGTTGATCTGCGCTCAGGCCCCTGCCTGCGCCTTCACGGCGGGGGTGAAGCTGCCGTTGTCGTCCGCCTTCCGCTCCTCGCGGTTCCGGCGGCGCATCGTGCCCATCAGCTTGTCCATCCAGCGATTGCTGATCCCGAAGTTGCTGTCGGGGTCCGCGAAGTGGTGCGCGAGGTGATGCGCGCGCATCGCCTTGCCCCACGCCGTCTTCGGTTTGTGGAAGTGGGTGGCCCAGTGCATCCCGTCGTAGAAGAGGTACCCGGCCAGCGCGCCGAGCCACACCGGCACCGTCTTGCTCGGCTTCTTCATGAGGTAGAGCCCGCCCGCGAGCGCGGCCGCGATCGTGATGCTGATCGGCAGCGGCATCACGAGCCGGTCGTCGTCGTCCGGGTACTTGTGGTGGAAGCCGTGGGCGATGTCGTGGAAGCGCTTGCTGATGGGTCCGATGCCCTCCCAGTGGAAGAGCTTCTTGTGGACGAAATATTCGGTCGCCTGCCAGCCGAGGAAGCCGAGCGGTACGAAGGTCGCGAGCTGCTTCCAGTTGCTCACCTTCGTGACGACGGTGTAGCCCAGCACGCCCGCCCCGATCGGGATCCAGAACACGAACGGCGCGGCCGGGTGCACCTTCGAGAAGAACTCGAAGAAGTCGCTCGTGAACATCCGGCCTTTCTGGTTTCGAAAGTGCTCCCTCATGGGCGCGGGATAGGCACCGCGCCGGGCCGCAGCAAGCACGGAATATGCCGCGCTCCGTAACGTCATGCGTTCCGGCTGGAGTTCTCGCCCGGGCCGGCTTAGAGAGGTCTCGGCATGAGCACGGGATCCATCGAAGTATCGGACACCGTCGAGGCTCCGGTTTACGGCGACAGCGCGCTCTCGCGCTGGTGCAAGACGGCGCTCTATCAAGCTCGCGACGAGGTCTTCGTCCGGCTCACCATCCAGCGCGTCGCGATCGCGAGCGTGATGATGGGGAGCATGTTCGCGGTCACCCAGCTCGCGCCCGCCTTCGTGTGGCCGGCGATGGCGGTGTACTTCGCGCTCTGGGGTTGGCTCACGCCTCCCGTGATCCTGATGCTCCACAACACGATGCATCGCCCCTTCATCAAGTCCCCGAAGGCCTTGGATTGGGCGCACCCGTTCGTGATGTCGTTTTTCTACGGCATCCCCACCGGGTATCGCGAGCATCACCTGGGCATCCACCACTTCGAGGACAACATGCCGAACGATCTGTCCTCGACGATGCGCTACCAGCGCGACAGCTTCGCTCACTTCCTCGTCTACTTCGCCCGCTTCTTCTTCCTGAGCATCGTCGAGGTGCCCCTCTATCTGCATCGCCACAAGCGCCGCAGCATGGCTCGTCGTGCCCTCTTCGGTGAGCTCGCCCACCTCTCGGTGATCGCGACCGCGATGTACGTCGAGTGGCATTTCGGGCTGGTGGCGTTCCTCGTCCCCTATGTCTCGTGCCGCTTCATGATGATGGTCGGCAACTGGGGCCAGCACGCCTTCGTCAACACGAGCCGCAAGAACGACGGCATCGCGAACTCCGTCACCTGCATCAACAGCGTCTACAACCGGCGCTGCTTCAACGACGGCTATCACATCGGCCACCACCTCATGGCCGCCCGCCACTGGACGGAGCTCCCCGGCGACTTCGTCAAGAACCGCGAGCTCTACGCCCGCGAAGACGCCATCGTCTTCGAAGGCATCGACTTCTTCCTCGTGTCCGTCAACCTCTGGCTCGGCCGCTACACCTACCTCGCGAAGCACTTCGTCCGTCTCGACGGCGTCCCCCGAGGAGACGCCGAGATCGTCGCGATGCTCAAAGATCGGGTGAAGCCCATTCGCCAGGAGTGGCCCCAGCCCGTCCGGACTTGAGCTACCCTCGGGGCATGAGCTTCACTGCCCGCGCCGCCATCGTCCTCGCGCTGCTCTGCGTCGCCGTCTTCGCCGGCGGCTGCGCGCGCGTGAACCCCTGGGATCACGGCCGGCTCGCCCACCCCACGATGACGCCGGGCAACCTCACCAGCGCTGGTGAGGCCCACCTCCGGGCGATCTCGGAAGGAGCCGTCGGCGGCAGCGGCGGCGTCGGGAGCGGCTGCGGCTGCAACTGATCCCGTGCCGCCGCGCTGCGCTCACGGACATCCGCCGGGGACCGTCTTGTCGTCGCGGTAGCAGAACTTCTCGGGCTTCCCGCCGCCCGTCAATTGAAGGGTGATCTCGCACGACTTGGGGGCCACTTTGAGCTCGCCCATCTCGAAGAGCTCGGCGGTGTCGACGACGCGCGCCCCCGAGCCGAGGTTGCTCAGCGACATGAAGAACGCCTGGGCAGAATCGCTGTGCCCCTCGCAGCGCGCGGAGACGTCCACGTGAGGTGGGACGTGGGGCATCGAGGTCTTCGTCTCGAGCTCGATCTCGACCGTGAGCGCCGTCCCGAATGGCGTCTGCTCCGGCCGCGCCACCACGGATTTGTAGGTCACGGCCGGCGCCCTCACCTGAGGAACCACGACGAACAGGACAATCGTCAGCGAGACGACCACGACGGGGGCGGCGACGATCAAGATCACCACCAAGATGAAGATGGGCGTCAGCCGACGCAGCGATCGCGGCGCGCCCGGCGCGGGCGAAGGGCCGAGCCGAAACCGCGCCCCGCAATAGCGACAGCGCACGAAGCGCGCCCCCGCATGGGCCTCCAGGTTGGCTCCACATTCCGGGCATCGCATCGGCTCGAGAGGGGCGGGGGGCACGTCCGCAGAGCATATCAGCGAGCGCGGGAAACATCGGGTGGTCCCGCTCCCCGACAATGGGCGAGGCCTTCTTGACCTCTCGGGCGAGCGCGAGGCGAGAAGCGCGAAGCGCCGGGCTGCGGATCCCCCACACAGCCCTTCTTGGACGGACCCTCAGGGGCGGTCCGCCTTCGGCTCAGCCGGCGTCGGTATCGATGACGCCGCCCACCCCGCCCGTACCCCCGGTGCCGCCCCCTCCGCCGCCGAGGTTGCCGCCGCCACCACCGTTTCCGCCGCCGCCCTGATGGGTCCCGCCGCCCCCGCTCGCGCCGCTCCCGCCGCCGCCTTGCGTGCCGGCGCCCGCCCCGCCCGCGCCGGGGTGGCCGCCTCCCGCTCCCGTGCCACCCGTGCTGTCCCCGCAGTTGAGGATGAAGAGGGCGGGCGCGAGCGCCGCGCACGCGACGAGGGTGATCTTGAGGCCGGAGTGCATGATTGAATCGTAGCCCAACCGCGCGGCCGGAGCAGCGTCCGCGCATGAGAAAAGAACGTGCACGAGGTGCACCGCGCGAGCGCTGTCGAACGCCTCGTGAATGGCATGTTCGAACTGGTCAATCACCCGCCCGCGCGGCGACGTGTCGTCGACGATGCTCTTCCCCGCCGAAGCCTGTTCGACGAGGATCCGTCCATGACCACGAGCGGGATCGAGATCACCCCCGGCATCTCCGAGGCTACCCGGAAGACCAAGGCCCTCCTCCACAAGCTTCATTTGGATTGGTTCGGAGCGGCCATTGCGTCGCTCGCCAAAGAGGCGACGATGACGGTCACGGTCGATGGCGTGAAGCGGGAGGAGCCGTGGGCGGGCACGCACTTCGTCGCGTGCGAGCCCGGCGTGCACAAGCTCGAGCTCGAGTGGGACTCGCACAGCATCGGAGGTCACAGCCTCGCGCCGCTCGTACGAGAGATCACCGTCGAGCCGGGACGGGTGACGGAGCTGGTCTACACCGTCCAAACCGCGGTTTCCCACGGGCGCGCGGCGGCGTCGCTGGAGATCAAAGGGACTCGGCCGGCGTAGCGCTGGTCGAGCGCGGGGCTGCCCCCGAGCGCTGCCCTTGGGACGGCGGGGTGTGCGCACACGTCTGCCCATCTGGTGCCCCGGCGTACTCGGGTGGACACGGGCCGCCAAATACCGACTTCGTTCAGTCCAGTCCGGGAGGACGACTATGCCGAGAGCGGCCAATGGTGCGCCACCGTTTCAATCCACGCAATGGTCGCTTCGAATTCCACGATGGATCGAGTCGGTGCTCGCTGGATAACTCTTGACCTCGCGATTCGAGCCGCGCCGAGACGCGGAGACGAATAGGAGGCACGAATGAAGGCGCAGCTGCAGCGATTCGGATTCCTGCTTGTGATGGGCCTCTCCGCTTGCGCTCCCGAGCCGGCGGGCGAGGACGAGCTGGACGACGTCGCTGAGACCGGTCACGACGAGATCGTCGGCGGTACGACGACGACGATCGAGCAGCGGCCCTGGCAGATCTCCCTGCAGACCTCGGGTGGCTCCCACTTCTGCGGCGGGACCATCATCGGCGAGAGCTGGGTCGTGACCGCCAATCATTGCGTCGCCGGCGAGTCGGCGAGCGGGCTCCGCGTCGTCGCCGCCGCCACGAATCGCAATGGGAGCGGCGGACAGATCCGCAGCGTCAGCCAGATCATCCGCTACTCGGGCTACGTCACCCCCGAGCAAGGGAAGGACATCGCCCTCCTCAAGCTGAGCTCCCCGCTCGATCTGACGGACCCGGGCGCCCACGCCGTCCCCTACGCCACCGCCGCGACGGAGGCGAACGGTCGCACCGCGGCTGGGATCATGGCGACCGTGAGCGGCTGGGGAACGCTCTCTTCCGGGAGCAACTCGCTGCCCTCCAATCTCCAGACGGTCGACATTCCCATCGTGAGCAACGCCGCCGCCGACCAGGCCTATCCCGAGAGCATCACCGCCGATCAGCTGAGCGCAGGCATCATCGGCGTCGGCGGGAAGGACTCCTGCCAAGGTGACAGCGGGGGACCGCTCGTCGTCCCCAACGGCCAAGGCGGCTTCGTCCTCGCCGGCGTCGTGAGCTGGGGATATGGCTGCGCCGACGCCCAATACCCCGGGATGTACTCGCGCGTCTCGTCGTTCGCCTCGTGGATTCAAACGAACACCGGCATCGCCGGGGATGGTGGTGACGGCGGCGGCGGCGGCGGCGGCGGGGGCGGGTCTACCGGCGGCACCCAGACCGTGTTGCTCGACAAGGCTGGGCTCTCGGGCGCCAAGAGCAGCTGGACCCACTTCCAGATCACCGTGCCCGCCGGTCAGGCTCAGCTGCTCGTCGACAGCTTCGGCGGGACGGGTGACGCGGATCTCTACGTGCGGCGCGGCGCCAAGCCGACCACGACTGCCTATGATTGTCGCCCCTATTTGAACTCCAGCAACGAGAGCTGCGTCATCGACAATCCCCAGGCCGGCACGTACTACGTGTCGATTCGCGGCTACAAAGCCTTCAGCGGGCTGAGCCTCAACGCGCGTTCCGAAGACTGACCAGCTCCGCGTTTTCCTGGCTCGCGGGCCCCCTTCGCACAGCGAGGGGGGCTCTCGTCGTTTGTGGCCCGGAGCTCCGGCGAGCTCAGGGATAATTGGGGTCGCCGGCGCAGGGCATGAACGTGTCGACGAGCTCGCCGTGGGTGCCGTCGGGCATGATCTGCTGGCATACGATCGGGAGGGTGCGCTCCTTCGTGCAGCCGTCTTCGACCAAGGTGGCGCCCTCGCTCACGGTGGTGCAGTCCATGTTCTGACAGGACCGAAAGCCGAAGCCGAAGGACGAGTGATAATATTGGAAGCTCTCGCCCTCATAGGTGAAGGTGAGCGCGTCATTGTGGTGGTTGCCGCCCCAGTCGTAGGCCGCGTCCGTCAGATCGGTCACGGCTCCGTCGATCGATATTTGGGCCCGCCTCGTCTCGAACACGGGGTTGGCGTCGAGGGTCCACTCGCAGTCCACCGGGGTGGAGGCGATATAGATGTAGCCGGTCACCCCGTCGTAGTCATAGGTGCAAAGCCAGTCTGCGTCGGCGAACGTCTTGGGCTCCTGAGGGAAGCCGTCCGGATACTCGCTGCACGTCACGCTCCGCTCCTCGGGGGTGCGGATGGTGAAGCCGAGCTCCTCCGTGCCACCGCCGAAGTTCTCGCCGCCGCCGCCGCTGGCCCCGCCGCCACCGGCGCCGCCGCCGCCCTCGGCGTTTGCCCCCTGTCCGCCGTTGCCGCCGGTCTGGCTGTCGTCGCCGCACCCCAGCGCGAGCAGCGGAGCCAAGAGCACCGCGAGCCGAAAGCGATCTCCATGCATCATGACATGACCTCCCAGTCCTTAGGCATCGACGAACGATCCATTCCTAAATCACCGATCTCTGATGGAGAATTGCGCTCGCTCATTTAGAATCCCGCGCGCTACTCGGCGTTCACCGCGTATGGCCGGGCCTGCTTGAACGCGAGGTGCCGGTCTGCCCCTTCGAGCTTGAACTCGATGTCGAGGGCGAGCGTGACCGGGCTCACCCCATAGAGCGCGGCGAAGTAGTCCTGGACGTCGGCCGCGGTTTGGTAGAGCTCGCGCACCTCGGCGTCCGTCATGATGGGCGCGTCGGGTGACAGCGACGAGTAGCGCTGTCGCGCCACCTGGATGCCGAGCGGCGCCGGGATGATGGAGAAGATCTCGGGGAGCTCCCCTCCCTCCGGGTTCGTCACGCTGACCTCGCCCTGCTGGACGTTGACGTACATCCCCGCGACGGAGAGATCAGCGATGTTCTGGGTGATGAGCACGCCATTCGCGGCCTCGTCCTC
Source organism: Polyangiaceae bacterium (assembly GCA_044225865.1). Classification (GTDB taxonomy): domain Bacteria; phylum Myxococcota_A; class Polyangia; order Polyangiales; family Polyangiaceae; genus Xiheicaenibacterium. The sequence goes on from JBGAID010000051.1 coordinate 6,628, forward strand.
GAAGGCGAGGTGCACCCCCACCCCCATGCGCACCGCCATGTGATCGATGCTCCAGAACGCGCGCTCTTCGTAGGCCTTCCAGCTCCAGACCGAGGCCCACACCTTTCGGATCTCGCGCGAGGCCGCTTGATCTCCGGTCGCCCACGCCCCCGTCGACGTGTAGAGGCCCGCCCCGCTGAAATCCTCGAGGTCCTCGGAGTTCGTGCTCGACCGCAGGCGGACCTTGCTCGAGCCGAAGCGCGACGCGACCTCGGCGTCGAGCGCCGCCCCGAAGGTCGCGTCGACCTTGGCGTGGGTCATATGATGGCGGAGCCCGTCGAGGGCGGCCTCCCGGCGCGGCGCGTCCGCGGCGAGCGCGGGGTCCCCTTCGAGTCGAGTCACATAGTCCCAGAGCGACTCCGGCTGCTCCCCGGCGAGGCAGAAGGCGCGCGCGTCGTCGCAGATCTCGGCGGAGCGCCCTTCGCTCGTGCAGTCGGCGAGCGCATCGTCACACGCCTCGGCGCTGACCGTGGTGACGGTCATGAAGTCCGCGTAATAGGAGAACGGGACCGCGAAGCCGTCTGGCGCGTGGTCGGGGATCACGTGGTGGAGCTCGGCGAGGTTCGCCGCCTTCACCCCGACCGAGATGGAGTCCTCGAAGTGGAGGTCGTCGAAGGGGATGAGCCCGGTCCGCGTGTCGTCGTAATCGGGAGAGAACGGGTCGTGGTGCTGGCTGTTCCAGAAATCTTGGGCCTCTTGCAGCGTCGTCTCTTCGATCGTGTAGGTCCCGTCCTTCACTTCGAACCGGACCAGCTTGCCGATCAGCTTGGCGATGTCCTCTCGGGCGCTCGCGCCAGGGAGGGCGATGTTCGGGGTCCCTCGCGTGTGGGCGGCGAGGTTCACGTGGGCGAGCGGCGTCTGCAGCTCCTCCGTGATGGTGCCGCCCACGATGGGCAGCCAGTTGGGCAGCGCCGTCAGGATGAGCACGTCGGTGAAGGAGACGATGGTCGTCTCGAGCTCCTGGGGGCTCAGCACTCGGAGGGTGCCATAAGCGAGCCCTTCATTGAGGATCTGCAAAGAGAGATCGCCATAGAGCTCTTCGCGGGTGAGCCAGGCCGCGCCGCGCCCGCGCAACAGGTCTTTGGCGCCGTCGAGATCGGCCTCTTGCACGGACCCCGCGGGCACATAGACCAGCCTTTGCTCCGCCCCGTTGAGCGGCGCAAAGCCGAGCCGCTCCTCGATCCGGCGATGGGCGAGCACCACCTGCTCGGGGGTCAGATCGTCGCTCGGGAAGAACGTGAGCGCGAAGGGCGACTGCGCGCTCACGCCGAGGGCCTCGCTCGGCGCGCTCAGCGAAGGATAGTAGACGAGCGTCCCCGCCATCGCGGTGCGATCCTCGCCGCGGTAGGTGCTCGCCTCGAACTCCGATCGCGTCATCGCGACGCCGAGCACCTCGCGCGCGAACTCGTAGTGGAGCGGGTGATCGAGGGTGTTCTGGAAATAGACGCGCGGCTCGCTCTGGACGTCCGCGATATAGAACTTCACGAGGAGCACGGGGCCGAGCTCGGTCTCGCTCTTCACCGCGAGCGCCTCGAAGTCTGCCAGACCGTCGGCGCCGAACCCCGTCGCGTAGTCCTCGTTCTGCTCGAACCCTGCGAGCGCTTCCACCGGGACGTCGGCTACCCACGCGTCGCCCTCGACCGGTAGGCCGTCCGACGAGACGTCACTCGAGACGAACCCGTAGCCGCGAGCTTTGACGGTGATGGTCCCGTGAACGGACCCATCGATGCGCGCCCCCTTGTCGGTGCAGGTCAGCTCGGGATCGCCCACCCCGGAGGGACATGCGACGCTCACGATGCGGTCCGCCCCGAGCTGTCCGATGACGACCCATTCGGATGGGGTCGCGCCATCGGAGGTCACGATCCGCAACTCCAGCGCTCGGGGGTCGTCCTTGCAGCCGAGGCCCGTCGTGGCGAGGGCGAGCAAGAGACCGAAGAGCGCCCACGCCGCGGGGGTCCACGCTCGTTGGGCGAGGGGCGAACGAAGCATGCGCGGCCCGATGCAGGGGCCGTGCCCCCGGTGGTTCGGTCGGGAAGGTCGCGCTTCTCCCGCATCGAGCAAGCCCGAGCGGCACAACTCGGCGTGACCTACGACAGGCCTGCCGCGCGCGCGCTCGGAGAGGCGGTGCCCGCCGTTACGACAGAGCGTGGAGGCTCTCCAATCAGAGCTCGGCGACGAACGCGAGGTGCGCGCAGGCTCGGTCGCGGCACGCGAACACGTGCAGCGCTCCGTCGCCGAACTGGTCAATCGCATTGTAGTCGAGGAAAAGCCGCATGCGTCCATGGGCCGGGCAGCGCGGGGTTCGGTCGGACTGATCCCAACGCGGTACGCCGCCGAGGTGTCCCGCCGAGACGCGCGGGTGCTTCGACGCGCGCCAGCTCGCCTCGAGCCAATCGTCGAGCTCGGCGTCGATCTGCTCCGGGTCGAGATCTTCGAAGCCCTCGGGGAAGGGGCCGGAGATCAGGCTGTCGCCTTCGCCGAACAGCGCGGTCGCGGCGAAGTCGGCGGCGTCGGGCCGGGCGCTCTGGAGCCGGTGCCAGGTCGAATCGGGAGGGCTCTGGAACGGCTCCGAGAGCGTGATGCACTGGCTCTGGGGCTTCGACAGCGGGTGGGTGCCGCTGCCGGTGGGCGCGGTCACGCGATGGTGCCCCGCGACGCGGCGGACGTACCCGACGCGGGGAGCCGCGGCCTTCGCCCCGCCGCACGCGAAGCAGAACATCGCCACGAGGCCGCGGTCGCCCCCGAGCCACGGCGCGATGGCGAGGGCCGGGAGCTGCAGGCACATCTCGAGCGGCGCACCACATTGGCCGCACGAGGGCCACGCCGGATCGTCGAGGAGCGCGGTGCGCCCGTGCGCGAACGCGACCGCCGGATCGGGCTCGATCGGATCGAGCGCGTTCCACGCGGGGCCGTTCAATCCCACGATCACGGGCGCGGTGCGCGCGATCTCCTCGGCCCACGGGGCGAACAGCGGGTTGGGCACGAGCTCGATCGGGAGCGCGTTCGCGGGCCCTTTCAGGCACTGCTCGGAGACGTCGCTGAAGCGCGGACAGGCGCGCACCAACGCGTCCCACGCGCGCGTCGCGGAGGGCGCCGGCGCGGGAGGTGACGGGGGCGGCGCGGACGCGGCCGCTCGGATCGGGGCGAGCCGCATCGCCTTGGGCACGCCTTTGAAGCCGGCGCCGATCTCGAGCACGAGCAGCCGCGTGCCGACCGGGCATTGGCCGGCGAACGGCGCGAGCGCGGTGCCGCCGACCCGCAGGCGCGTCCCGTCGTCGAGCTCGATCCAGCCGAGAGAGTCGACCTCGTTCAGCTCGACGAGCGTGCCTTCGCGCGGTTCCACCGCACGCTTTTACCAGATCAGCGCGAGCGGCTCTTGACCGCCTCGGAGAGGAGCGGTGATGCGGCGATGCGCGCGAGCCGCTCGTCGACCTCGGGATCGATCCCCGGCATTTCGTCGAGCAGCTTGAGGATGAAGCGCTCGGCGGCGGCGAGGTGAGCCGGATCGTCCGCCAACCACGCGTCGACTCGGTCGCACCAGTCGCGACGCGCCATGGCCTCGAATTGGCTGGCCGTCGCGGTGGCGAGGGCGGCGGCTCGGCGTTCGACCTCACCCAGCTTGGCGAGGGCATTCGGCGCGCGCCGATATGCGATCTCGATCCAGAGCTCGACCGCCTCGTGAAAGGCGTAGGTCTTTGGCAGGTTGCGCCTCGTCAGCTCATTGTCCTGGGCGGTCAGCACGCCATAGAAGCTCGCCAAAGCATCGAGGACGCTCGCTGGCGGTCTGGCCCGATCACCGCCCCGCGCCTCGAGCAGTCGAGAGAGGGAGCTCGAGAGCTCGGCTGTCGCGTCGAACAGCGGGACCAGCGAAAGGCGGCTCGGGCAGCGATCGTCCGCGAACGGAATCGCCGAGAGCGCCGACTGCACCGCACCGACGTATTGAAAGAGCTCTCGCTCGAGGACGACGGCGGCGGACCCGCCGGTGATCGCGGAGACGACTTGCGGTCTGGTCCCCGAGGCCTCACCGGCGGCGCGGACTCCATTGGCGCGCTGGATCGCTTCCCCCTCGGTCCGGCCCCAAGCAAACACGGTCTGGTCGGCGAGCGCGCCGGCGCGGCTCGCCCAGCCCGCGTCCAGCATCGCGCCGCGCGCCACGCCGGGCGCGACCGCCTCGCACTGGACGACATGCTGCTCTTTCACCCCCCCAGCCCCCCTCGCGTAGCGAGGGGGGAGTGAGCGCTCTGGGTTGTGCACAGCATTGACCCGGTCGCGCGCGGCAGCCACTCCGGTGCCGAGAGGCATGACGCCGACTTTTCAGCAGCCTGTTAGAGCACCGAGCTACTGCTTGGTCTCCGGTCCCTCTCGCAGCGGAATGGGCGGTCTCCTGTCCAACAGGTCGACGGCGGCGCTCCGGACAATCGGGGGAATGTCGGTCGCGGCGAGGACTTGGTCGAGCTCCGGTCTGACCAGCATGGGGAGGAGGGGGACGGAGATCGCCGGCGGGGTGAAGGGGTTCTGAACGAGAGCGAGGCGGACGCGGGGGCGCGTCGTCCACTTCGGGCTCTTTGCGATCTCGGCTTGGACGTCGGGATACGTGGGGCGGCGGGCGGCGAGGCGGACGACGTCGTCCTCGGTGATGCGGGGGTTGCCGAGGATGTTGCGAATGACGGCGGGGTGAGGGTCCCGGAGCATGCGGTCGAGGACGTCGCGGTTGCGGGCGCGGGCGAGGGACTTTCGCTCGCCGAGGGTGAGGGCGCGGCCGACGCGAGCGTCGCCCGGGTGGCGATGATCCGGATCGGGGACGTCGTGGGCACCGTCGCGCAGGCCGGTGCGGCGACGGAGCAGGCGCGACAGGGCGAAGAGGCCGCGCTCGTGGGCGACGGCGCGGAGGGCGGCGACCCACTCGTCGCGGGTGGGATCGGTGATGGTGGGGAGGGCGGCGCCGAGGGCCTCGCGCGCGCGCGGATCGGCTTGCTCGGCGAGCAGACAGATCTCCTCGAGGGCCTCCGCGGCGTCTTCGATGGGATGAACTGCGAGATCGTTCGCGAGGAGGCTCGCGCGCAGCTGAGCCTCTTTCAGGCCGGGGACCGACCGGAGCCAGCGCTCGGCCAGGGTGGACACCCCGAAATGGTAAGCAGCCTCGCCGCGCCGGCCAACCACCTCGACACTCCGTGTCCAATTCGCTACACCCGCGGGTCCCAAGGAGGTCAGCATGACGACGAAAGTCGAGTTCTCGACGAAGAGCGGCCCGGCGACGGGGGAGCTCGCGCTCCCGCCCGGTGAAGGAAAGGCGGGCGCCGTGATCGTGTTTCAGGAGTGGTGGGGCCTGAACGATCACATGCGGAGCATCACGGATCGCTTCGCGGCGGCGGGCTTCGTCGCCCTGTGCATCGACCTCTACGACGGCAAGACGACGAAGGACCCGGCGGAGGCCCAGAAGCTGATGTCCTCGCTGGATTGGGGCAAGGCGATCGAGAGGGCGCAGGGCGCGTTCGAGTACCTGGCCGCTCACCCGCGCTCGAACGGCAAGGTCGCGGCCGCCGGCTTCTGCATGGGCGGGGCGCTGACGATCGCGGCCGCCGCGAACATCCCGACCCTCGCCGCGGGCGCCTCGTTCTACGGGCTGCCGGACCTCTCGAAGGTGAGCCTCGACAACCTGAAGGCGCCGATCCTCTCCCACGTGGCGAAGCGCGACGAGTGGGTGAAGCCCGAGAACGCGATCGCCCTGCGGGACAAGCTCCGCGCCGAGGGCAAGACGATGGATGTGGAGGTCTACGAGGCCGACCACGCCTTCGTGAACGACACCCGCCCCGAGGTGTACAGCCCCGACAACGCGAAGCTCGCCCTCGACCGCACGTACGCGTTCTTGAAGCAGCACCTCGCGCAGTAGCTCTACTCGGCGGCGAGGTCGTGGGGGGCGTGCAGCGGGGGGGGCACGCGTCCGGTGCGGCGCGCGGCGAGGGCGAGCACGAGCGGCTGGATCGCCGCGTGATCTTCGAGCGCGTCGAGGAGATCCTCGAGATCGAGGACGAGGCCCGAGGCGGGGCCGTGCGCGCGGAGCTCGGGGGTGGCTCGCTGCGCGAGCGCTTCGAAGAAGCCGATGGCGGTGAAGGGCGGCACCGGCGCGTCGGCGGCGGTCCCTTCGCCGTGGGTGAGGATCGCGATGGACCGACAGGGAGCGCCGGCGGAGAGGATGGGCTCGCCTTCGGTCCAAGCCCGCGACGTGCTCGCGGCCGCGAGCTGGGCGCAGAAGGACGGCTTCGCGGCCGCGAACGGGAGGGCGATCTCGATGGCTTCCATGCGCTCCACGATGCTCCCGGACGCGAGGAGGGCGTTCGGCGGCTCCGGTCGATCGACGCCTCTTCCGTCGCAGGCCCTCTCCGCGAGCTTGCGGAGGACGGCGAGGAACAGATCGAAGTGGTCCCCGAGCGGCTCGAGGAGGGCGGTGCGCCGCAGCTCGAGGACGCGGACCTCCGTCTCGGCGATGACGAACGGGGAGGGCGCCTCCGAGAAGAGGTGGTCCTCCCCGAGGACGGCCCCTGCTCCCACGAGCTCTCGCGACGCGGTCTCGAGGGTGCCGGAGACCACGACCGCGATCGCGGGATCCCCGTTGCGCGCGCCGATCGCAGCGCCCGGTAGGTAGATCGCCTCGTCGGTGCGGGCCGCGAGCAGGGCGAGGCCGCGCGGATCGACGTGCTCGAGGAGCGGGATCTTCCGGAGCCAGAGGACGGTCTCGGTGCTGGTGAGGGTCTTCTCGGAGAGCGGGCCCTCGTCGTCGGTGCGGGCGGCGAAGGGGGTGGACTCGCGGCGGGCCTCGACGGCGAGGACGCGGACGACGTCGCCGCCGGTCGCTTCGAGCTCCATGAGGAGGGCGTGGTAGGCGCGCAGCTCCTGAGCGGCGGGGGCCGGTCGCTCGGGCTCGGGGGCGAGGCGGACGTCGTCCGAGCAGAGGGCGATGAGCCGTCCCTTGAGCTCGGTCGGGGCGACGTTGCCGAGGAGCTCGACCGCGTGCGCGCGTTGGGAACCGTCGCCGTGGACGAGGGCGCGCCGGACGACGGCGTAGTCGGTGCCGCGATGGAGGAGCTCGAGGAGGAGCAGCGCGCGCTCGAGGGCGCGCCCGCGCTCCTCGTGGAGGACGGCGAACAGGCGGGTCGAGGTGGCGGTGCGGAAGGCCGCGACCCCGTCGAGGAAGGTCGCGAGCGCTCCCGCGAATCGACCGAGCTGACCGCCCACGGTGAGGGTCGACTCGATGCACACGGCGATGGCGGCCCGGTCGAGGTGGATCGAGGGATCGCGCACGGTCAACCCGAGGAGGGCCCTCAAGAGCTTCGTGCGGGTGCGCTCGTCGGACTCGCGTGGGTAGCGGCGCAAGAGCATGCGCGCCGCCGCGGGGCCCCCGATCCGCGCGATGGTCTGGGGCAGATGGTGGCGCAGCCCGCGCGGCGTGGACTCGTCCTCGAGCTTGGCCCCGAGCGCGTCCAGCGCGCGGGGGCCGAACGCGGCGATGGCGTCGTCGGCGACGGCGCGGGTGGAGGCGTGGGCGACCATGTCGATGAGGGCGGGCAAGAGGCTCGGCATCGGATGGCGCTCCGCGAGCCGCGCCACGCTCTCGCGCACGGCGGGGTCGGCGCTCTGGGCGAGCTTCTCGAGGACGTGCTCGAGGGCGGAGGGCGCAGAGCCGCCCGCGCCGATGGTGGAGATAAGGGCGATCTGCGTCTCGCGATCGCGGGCGGCGAAGGCCTCGAGCTCCGCGTCGGGGAGGCCGTCGCGGCCCTGCGCGAACAGGATCACGAAGGCGGTCGCGCGGACGCGCGGATCGGGATCGTCGAGCAGGCCCTTGGCGATCGCGGGGGCGGCGAGGTAGCGGAGGGCGGCCGCCCGGACCTCCGAGTCTTCGTGGCGGAGGAGCTTCTGGGCGGAGCGCGCCCACGATCGCGCCCCTGGCGGCGCCGCCTCGAGGGCCTTCAAGATGACGGCGCGTGACGGGTGGGCGAGGAGCGTCGCCGGCAGCAGCGACGAAGCGCCCGCCTCGACCAGGAGGTCGATGCTCGTGACGACGGTCCCTTCGTCGCCGCGGTGCAGCCACGCGAGGAGGGCGATGACGGAGCTCTGCTCGAGCTCGCTCGGCGCGGCGTCGTCGCGGGCGGGGCCGCGCCCCAAGCTCAAGCGGAAGAGCTCCACGTAGTCGCGCTGGAGGAGCGGGGTGCAGAGGGCCCAGAGCACCGCCACCACCGCCGTCGCGAGGGCGAGCCAGCGCGCGTGCTCGTGGGCGCCCGAGGCGAAGAGGAGGATCGCCAGCGAAGCGAGGGCCTGGCCCGCGCGCTGGCCTGCGATGTCGATCCACGTCTTGGTGGCGTTGCGGGTGCGCGGGGGGAGGGGGACGAAGAGCAGCTCGATGGCGGTGCGATAGACGGGCTGGCGGAGCGCGCCGTCCGTCACCCGCAGCATCATCGGCGCGTGGTAGGCGCTGCCCGCGGCCGACCAGAACGCCACGATGGAGTAGAGCGCGGGGAGGATGGCCGCCGATCGCGTGACCCCCAACGATCGCAGGGCCCACCCCGAGAACAGGAGCTGCACCACGATCGCGCCCATCGAAGAGATGAGCGATGCGGCGGCGAGGGTGCTCGCGACGTGCTCCGACCCGACCCGGATCGAGACGCCGTGGAGGAAGAGGAACTCGCCGAGCTTGGTCGCGATGGCGGCGAGCACCGCGACCGCGAAGAGGGTGGGCACGTACCGGCGCGGCACGTCCTCGGGCGCCGTCCCGACGTCCTCGACCTCTTGGCGCGGCGCGGGCGCGGCGAGCTTCTCCATCGGCCGGGCCGCGAAGATGGTGGTGGCGACGATGACCGCCCCCGCGGTCAGGATGAGCGCGGGCACCCCATAGCGATCGCCGAGCGCGCCGGCGAGGCCCGCTCCGCTCACGTTCCCGAGGAGGCCGCCGAGGGCGAAGAACGCGAAGATGCGCTTCGCCTCGACGATCGTCCACACGCTCGACTGGTGGATCCAGAACCCTACCATCCACACCGGCACGACGAGCGACGTCGAGAGATAGAGCGCGTAGGGATAGGCGACGCTCGTCGACCCTTGAGAGAGCCAGAGCGCCCCGATCCCCACCGTCGAGAGCATCAGCGTCGTCGAGAGGCGAGGCCGCCACCGCTCGGAGAGGGAGCGCGCCACGACCGACCAGACGACGGCGCCGAGGGCGAGGGCGAGGTACGCATAGGGAAGGCTCGAGGAGGAGAGCCGCTGGAGGAACATCGCGTTGCGCGAGGTCTCGAGCAGCTCGTGGGTGACGACGAGCCCGTAGAGCGTGAAGAACCCCAGCCACGCGCGCTTGCGCTCGTGCGGGCGAATGTCGAAGGACCGTCTCCAGAAAGACGTCCATCGGCTTGGGAGCACGCTCATCGCTGCCCCGCACGCTGCAACTTGCGGCCCAAGTCGATCTGGCCGTTCGCGCGGCTGGGCATTCCCGGGACGTGGCACCGCGCCACGTGGGCGTGTGGCGCGCGCGCGCTCGACCGCCACGCGGAGGCACCCCTCCCGCGGGGCGCGAAGCGCCACGCCGGGGAGGGGTCGGCGAGTGAAACGAGCCGGGGGTGGGCACCGTCGTCGCTCGGACTCGCTCCCCGACGCTATGAAAATCGTAGTGCGCTAGGGCCGAGGCTGAAGGGCGGCGAGGGCGCTCGGGTGCACGCCGACCAAGGAGACGACCTCGACGGGGGGCCAGCCATGCCAGACCGCGTACATCTTCGGCGGTTCGCCCATGCGGAAGCCGCTGGTGCGGCTGATGAGGGGCGCGAAGAAGAGGGGAATGGCGAGATAGATGGGCATGAAGACGGCCATCGGCAGATAGGCCGTGAAGGGGCCGAACGCGCGCGGGGGCCCCAGGAGCAAGTACCCGTAGACGGCGAGGGGAAGGACGAGGCACGCGATCGCGAGCAGCAGCGCGACGGGGAAGACGAGTCGCCGGCGGTCGAGATTTCGGGTGCAGTCCGGGCAGAGGGGCACGTGGACGCTCCGCCGCTTGCGAATCACGAAGTAGAGGACGTACGCGACGGGGAGCATGATGAGGGCGACCGCGGTGAGCCAGCTCGGGGCGTGCTCGACGGAGCGCTCGACGGTGGCGCAGCCTCCTCGACCACACTTCAGGCAGACGGGCGGGAGCGGGGTCCCTTCGCTGAAGTGGAGGTGGTGCATGGTTGCGCAAGCGTAGTGGGGGCGCGGGGGGGCGGGCTGGGTCATGCCCCTGACTCGGCCCCTGGGCGCCGACCACGACACGAAATCAGGACCAGTGTGCACTCGGTAGGGCCGCAACTGGGGCGACCGCAGCCGAAGCAGACGGGCGGGAAGGCGGCGCCGGGCCAGACGTCGACGAAGGGCTGGTACGCGTGGGGATTCACCATGAATGGCGGCTCGGGTCGAGCTCGCCACCCACGACAACTATTCTTTGGGGAGGACGATCTTGGGCTGCTTGGCCCGCCTCCGGTAGAGGAGGATGGTGCGGCCAAGGACTTGCGCGACGGCGCTGTCGGTGCCGGCGGCGAGGGCTTCCGCGACGTCGTGGCGCTCGTCGGGGGCCTCGGTGCCGACGCGGACCTTGATGAGCTCGTGCTGGAGGAGGGCGGCGCGGACCGCGTCGAGCAGGCCATCGTCGACGCCGCCCTTTCCGACTTGGACGACGGGCTCGAGCGAGTGTCCGAGGCTGCGCAGGTAACGGCGTTGCTTTCCGGTGAGCTCCAAGGTGGGCGCAGGCTACCTCAAACCCGGGCGCGCAAAGAGCACGGATGCTGCGATCCCATCCCGCGAAGGCGGGTTACCATCGCTCGATGACGCGCTCTTATCTTTGGGGACTGTCGGCGCTGCTCGTGACGCTCGGGTCGGCGGGGTGCCTGCGCGATCCGTGCGATCCGGATCCGTTCGAGCGGGACGAAGGCGACACGGACGGGACGGACCTGGGCTCGCTCACCGACTCTCCGTCCACCAACCAGGTGTTCGAGATGACGCTCGACCGTCCCGACGACGTCGACCAATTCCATTTCGACATGCTCGACCAGAGCGGGGACGGCACGCCGGAGATCGAGATCTGGGTGAGGCCCCAGGAGGACGAGCAGCTCGATCTCGAGATCGACTACCGCTGCCGGTCCGGCGTGATGTCCCAGTTCGAGTGCAACGGGGAGACGCGGCCCTCGGTGAAGAACGGCAACGCGGGGATGGTGTGCCGAACGGCGGCCCGGGGGGAGCTGTACCTGGACATCAGCAACTACCACTGTGACGGAAACACCGAGGACGAAGGCTACGCGGTCGTGACGGTGACGCGGCAGAACGCGCCGGCGGCGTGCGCGGCGTACGACATCGAGATCGACACCGACTGAGCGAGCGCGCTCTCGTCATCGATCGACGCTGTCGGCGAAGGCGCTCGGGCTCTTGCCGACGACGTTCCGGAAATCCTTGGCGAGGTGAGATTGATCCGCGTAGCCGAGGGTCGCGGCCAGGGCGGCGAGCGAGGGGGCGTCTCCGCGCTCGATGCGCAGGGCCGCTTCTTGGAGCCGATAGCGCCGGATGATCACCTTCGGCGGTGCGCCGACCTCGGCGTGGAATAGGCGCTGGAGGGATCGGAGGGCCACGCCGGCCGCCTCCGCGAGCGCGGCGGCCGAGGTGATCTCCGGGCTCTCGGCGATCTTCTTCACGAGCGCGATCGCGTCGCGGGTGTCGGCGCGGGGAGCGGCGGGACGGCGCGCGCCGCGCAGCCAATCGACGAGCGCGCCGAGCCCGATCTCCTCGTCGCCTTCGAGGACGCGCTGGGTGAGCGCTCGCGTCGCGGAGCGGAAGAGCGTCGAGAGGGGCTCTACGCGATCACGCAGCTCGCTGGCGGAGAGGGTGGTGAAGGCGCGTACGGCGCCGGGGCGAAGCTTCACCGCGCGAACGTGGCCTCGCCCGGTGAGGGTGCGGCGAAAGAGCTTGGTCCAGACCCCGACCACGCGGCTCCCGGGGGTGCCATCGCCGGCCTCGAAGGCGAAGTTCACGCTCGGGTCGGAGAGCAGGGAGAGCTCGTGGGGCGCGTCGTTCGGGAGATCCCAGCTCGAGACCCACAGCTGGTCGACGACGTCGCCGAGATCCGGTGGCGGCGCGAAGGTCCGCGACTCGATGCGGCGGCCCGAGACCCGGCTGCCGACCAGGCCTCGTGCCCGGCCGTTGCCGGTCGGTCGCGTTTGTACAAGCCCGGTGCGGGTCGTCATGGTTCCAATGCGCCGGAAGGAGCGTAGTCATGACGGATATCACGGTGAAGAACATCGAATCGATCGCGCCCTACGACGGCGAGCACGCCCTCGCCGGGATCCGCTTTCGAGCGGCGCGCGAGGCGCTGGGGGTCTCGTCGTGGGGCATGAACGTGCTGGAGCTCGACGCGGGGTGCGCGGCCTACCCGGAGCACGATCATGCCTCTGACGGTCACGAGGAGGTCTACGTGGTGTTGCGGGGCTCGGCTTTGTTGGTGGCAGGAGGTGAAGAGCGTCCGCTCGAGGTGGGGGACATGGCGCGGGTCGGCGGCGGGACGCGCCGCAAGCTCGTGACGCGGGATCGTGCGGCGACCATCCTGGCCCTCGGCGGCACCCCGGGGAAGCCTTACGCCCCGTCGATGGGCGGGTGAAGGCGCGGGGGTTCGCGTGGGGGCCGGGGACGGGCCAGAATGCACGGCGGCATGCGCGGGCTACGACTTCGATCGCGAGCGGTCCTTGGGGGGGTGCTCCTCGCGGGGTGCTCGGGGGAGGCCGCCCCGACCGCGAAGGAGGAGCTCGAGCGGGCGGGCTACGCGAGCGTCGCCGTCTCGGGGGACGCCAGTGCTACGCATTTCGTAGCAGAGAGGGACGGGCAGCGCTGCGAGGGGTCGATCGAGGTGACCTCGGAGCGGCGGACCCGGCGGGTCGTCATCACCCAAGGCTGCTCGGCGATCGCGATCGCGAGCGGGAGCGCGAGCGCGGCCGCGAGCGGCCCGCCCGCGGATCGGGAGGGGCGCTGCCGGGCGGGAGACCGAGAGGCGTGCATCGCGCTCGCCCTCGCGTTCGAGCGCGGGCAGGGCGTCGCCGCTTCCCCGGAGCGGGCGATGAGCGCGTACCTCGACGCGTGCCGGGCGGGATCGGGTCGCGCCTGTCACGACGCGGCCGTCCTCGTGGGGTACCACGTCCCGGAGAAGAGCCTCGAGCGCGCGCTCGGGTGGTTCGTGCTCTCCTGCTCGATGGGGTTCGCGCCGGGGTGCACGCGCGCCGGCCTCGCGCTCGTGAACGGCAGCGGGGCGAAGCCGGACGACGGCGCCTCGTTCTCGTTCTTCACGGCCGGGTGCGGGCTCGGCGCGGCGGACGCGTGCGGGTATCGGGGGGAGGCGCTCGTTCGCGGGCGGGGCACCGCCGCGGACGCGGAGGCAGGCGATCGCGTCATGGCGAAGGCGTGCGCGGACGGAGAGGGGCGCTCGTGCTGGATGCTCGGCAGCCTGCTGCGCGACGACAAAGTCTTGCCGAAGGACGCGATGCGCGCGGCGGAGCTCTTTCGGCGCGCCTGCGATCTGGAGAACGCCGCTGGCTGCAACGAGCTCGGGTTCATCACCGAGCGCGGGGACGGGACGGCGGCGAGCTTGGAAGGGGCGGTGAAGCTCTACGAGCGGAGCTGCGCCCTCGAGAGCGACGTGGGCTGTACGAACTTCGCGGTGTTCCTCGCCCAGGGGAAGGGCATCGCGAAAGATCCGGTGCGGGCGAGCGCGCTGCTCGAGAAGAGCTGCCGTTCGGGCTTCAAGAGAGCATGCGAGCTCGAAGAGAAGCTGAGGTAAGCTCGCGGCCCAGAGCCATGAGCGACACCATCCACGACTTCACCGTGCGCCGCCTCGACGGGACCTCCGAATCGCTCGGCGCCTACAAGGGAAAGGTCGCCCTCATCGTCAACACCGCGAGCGCGTGCGGGCTCACCCCCCAGTACGCGGGGCTGGAGCGGCTCTCGAAAGACCTGGCGGCGAAGGGCGCGGTGGTGCTCGGCTTTCCGTCGAACGATTTCGGGGCCCAGGAGCCGGGGACCCACGAGCAGATCGCGGACTTCTGTCAGAAGAACTACGGGGTGACGTTCCCGATGTTCGAGAAGACGAAGGTGAAGGGGGAGGCCGCGTCTCCGCTCTTCAAGCTCCTGTCGAGCAAAGCGGGGGAGCCGATGTGGAACTTCCACAAGTACCTCGTCGGGAAGGATGGGGCGGTCGTGGCCGGCTTCCCGAGCACCCTCGATCCCGAGAGCCCGGAGCTGCGAAAGGCCATCGACGAGGCCCTCGCGCGATGAGCGTGCGGCGGTGAAGGCGCTCGCTCGGGTCGTCGGTCCGCTCGCGTCCTCGTTCGATCGGATCGTGTCGTCTTCGATCACCGGTCGGAGCGCAGGGGCGCGGAGGCGCTCGCGCGCGGAGTCGCTCGGCCCTCGCGAGCGCGCGGAGGCGCTGCGCGCGATCGAGGCGGTGTACGAGCGGGCGCGGCCGTTCGAGGACGTGGACGCGTTCTTCGGCGCGCCGTCGCTGGCGGCGCCGCGCCTCGAGAAGGTGGGGAGCCGCGACGTCGAAGGCGAGCGCGTCGACGTGGTGGACGCTTCGTGGTCGTCGCGGGTGGACACCTTCTGCGACGATCCGCGCCTGCTCGAGCGCTTCGCGGCGATGCGGGAGAACCACGAGGCGAAGGCGCGGCTCTTTCTCCACGCGGGGCCGCGCGAAGGAAAGCGCCCGGTGGTGATCTTGGTCCACGGCTATCGCGCCGGGCAGCACGCGGTCGAGGAGCGGGTGTGGCCGACGAAGTGGCTGCTCGCGCGGGGGCTCGACGTGGCCCTGTTCGTGCTGCCGTTCCACTCCGTCCGGGCGACGCCGCTCGCCCCGCCGCGCTTCCCGGGGTCGGATCCGCGCTTCACGAACGAGGGGTTCCGGCAGGCGATCCACGATCTGCGCGGGCTCGTCACATTCTTTTGCGAGCGCGGCGCGCCTCACGTCGGGGCGATGGGGATGAGCCTCGGCGGCTACACCGTGTCGCTGCTCGCGACGGTGGAGCCGCGACTCTCGTTCGCGACGATGATGATCCCGCTCGCGTCGTTCGCGGACGTCGCGAGGGCGGCCGGCCGCCTCGTGGGGACGGAGGCGGAGCAGGAGGAGCAGCACGCCATGCTGGAGCGAGCGCACGCGGTCGTGAGCCCGTTCGCGCGGACGCCCAAGGTCGATCCCGCGGCGGTGGTCGTCATCGGCGGGGAGGGCGACCGCATCACCCCGATCGCCCACGCGGAGCGGCTGGCCCGGCACTTCGAGGGCGAGCTCGTGAGGTTTCCGGGCGGGCACCTGCTCCAGATCGGGCGCGGAGAAGGGTTCCGCGCGGTGGGCCGGATGCTCGCGAGGAGAGGGATCTTCGATGCGCGTCGAGTTTGAAGATCACCGCGCCGATCCGGGCGCGTGGGCGAAGGCGCTCGGGGTCTCGAGGGCCGCGATCGATCTGTACCTCGCGAGCGACGTCTTGGACCTCCACGTCGACTCCTTCATCTGGACGCGGATCTTCGGCTACGACCTCACCCGTCGCCACGACCACGGCCTGTTCGCGGCGACGTTCTACTCCCAGGTCGATTTCCCCCGCATGCTCGAGGCCCAGGTGACGGGCGCGACCTGGGTCATCACCACCAACCCGGCCAAGGTCGCCTCGGAGCGCCGATCCGCGTTCGGGAAGAACCTCGCCGAGCTGCTCGCGATCTTCGGCACCGTCTCGGAGCAGTTCGCGGTCGTGAAGAGCGCGCGGGAGTATCGGGCGGCGCGGGCGGCCGGCAAGCACGCCGCGTTCATCGGCATCCAGGGAGGCAACGCCCTCGACGAGAGCCCGGACGCCCTCGACGCGATCGCGGACGGCACCGTGCTGCGGGTGACGATCGTCCACCTCACGTCGTCCGGCCTCGGGGCGACGAGCTCGCCCCTGAAGCTCAAGCGCGACGAGGGCCTCACCGCGGCCGGGCGGGCGTACATCGAGCGGCTCAACGCGAAGAAGATCTTCGTGGACCTCGCCCACATCTCGCGGCGCGGCTTCTGGGAAGCGATGCAGGTCTCCGATCGGACGCAGCCCGTCCTCGTGACCCACACCGGGGTGTGCGGGGCCCACGATCACTGGCGCAACATCGACGACGATCAGATCAAGGCGGTGGCGGAGCGGGGAGGGACGATCGGGGTGATGTACGAGCCGACCTTCCTCGGGCAGCCGAAGTGGAAGGGGACGGTCTCGCGGGTGGTCGATCACCTCGCCCACATCGTGAAGGTGGCGGGCCCCGACTACGCCTCGCTCGGCAGCGACTGGGACGGGGCGATCGCGACCCCGCGCGACATGCCGACGTGCCTCGAGCTGCCGCGCCTCGTGGAGGCGATGCTCGCGCGAAAGATGCCCGAGGAGACGATCGTGAAGATCCTCGGGCGGAACTTCCTTCGCACCGTCGAGGCGCTTCGGGGATGACGAAGGCGAGCGCCGGCCCGCGCGTCGTGAGCGCGCGAGCGGCGCGAGTCCGCATGGAGCTCGCGCTCGAGGCGCTCGGCGCGCTCGGCCCGGGCGCGCCGTGCCTCTTCATCGGGCCCTCGCGGCCGGCCATGACCGAGCTCGCGGTGGAGCTGACGCGGCGGCGCGGGGCGACCCTCGGGATCCATCGGAAGACGCTGCGCGGCCTCGCCACCGAGACGGTCGCGGTGGAGCTCGCGGAGCTCGGGGTGACGGTCGCGCGAGGGGTCGTCTTCGAGGCGGTGGTGCGGGAGGCGGTGCGAGGCGCGCTCGTCGACGGCGCGCTCGGGCGGTTCGCGGAGGTCGCGAAGGCGCCCGGCTTCGCCCTCGCCCTCGCGCGGACCCTCGAGGACCTGGAGATGAACCGCGTCGATCGCGCGGCCCTCGCGGGGGTCGGGCCGTCGGGGCCGGATCTCGCGCGGCTCGCGGCGAGGGTCGCGGTGCGGGCGCGGGAGCAGCACCTCGTCTCCCAGGCCGAGGTCGCGGAGCGGGCGGCGGCCGCGTTCCCCGCGAGCGCGCTCGCCGGTCTGCCGTGCGTCTTCCTCGACGTGTCGCTCGCGCGGCGCGCGGAGATCGAGCTCGCGCGGGCGGTGATCGCGGCTTCGCGAAGTTCGTTGGTGCTCATACCATCGAGCGACCACGCGACCGGCCGCGCCCTCGAAGGGTGCGGGTATTCCATCGAGGACGCGGACGCGGGCGAAGGAGCCCCGCTCGACGCGTTTCGGGCGCGGTTGTTCGCGCGCGAGACGGCGCCGCCCCTCCCTCGGGAAGGGCTCGGGGTGAGGCTCTTCTCTGCGCCCGCGGAGTCGCTCGAGGCGGTGGAGGTGGCGAGGGCGATCCTCGCAGAGGCGCGGGCGGGGGCGCGCTTCGACGAGGTCATGATCGTGGTGAAGAGCCGCGAGACGTACGCGTCGCACGTCGTCGCCGCCCTCGATCGGGCGCGGATCCCCTTCGAGCTGGAGACAGGGACGCGCCGGCCTCACCCCGCGGGGCGCGCCATGCTCGCCCTCCTCGCGTGCCGGGCAGAGCGCGGCTCGGGGCGGAGGCTGTTCGAGTACCTCTCGACCGGGCAGATGCCGGGCCGGGCCATCCCCGGCGAGGACGCGCCCATGCCCGACGCGGACCTCGGGCGCTTCGGAGAAGGTTTGGACGAGCCGGCGCCCGAGCCGGGGGAGAAGGACGCCGCGCAGCTGCCGCGCCCGCCGCTTCGGGCATGGATGCGCGTCCTCGGAGAGATCGGGCTGCGCGAGGCGGGCGCGGGCGGATCGCTCTGCGCTTACCTCGACCGGCGGCTCGACGCGGCCCGCCTCGAGATCGACGAGCGCCTCGCGCGGGTGCACGCCGA
Source organism: Polyangiaceae bacterium (assembly GCA_044225865.1). Classification (GTDB taxonomy): domain Bacteria; phylum Myxococcota_A; class Polyangia; order Polyangiales; family Polyangiaceae; genus Xiheicaenibacterium. Next base: position 24,538 of record JBGAID010000051.1, read on the forward strand.
GGAGGGTGACGAGGAGATGCGGGCCTCCCTCGAGCGCGATCGGGAGCAGCTCGCGGCCATCTCCCTCGGGCTCTCGCCGGTGCTGCGCGCCCTGGACGCGCTCCCGATCCACGGGCCGTGGTCGGAGATGCTGCCCGCGATGCGCGCTCTCGCGGAGGCGTCGCTGACGCGGCCGGGGCTCGTCCTCTCTGCCCTCGACGAGCTCGCGCCGCTCGCCCTCGGGCTGTTCCCGGTCGCCCTCGACGAGGTGATCGCCGCCCTCACCCCGCGGCTCGCGTGGCTGGAGGGCCCCGGGTCCCGCGAGCGGGACCGGGGGCGCGGCAAGGTCGTGGTCACGACCCCGGAGGGGGCGCGCGGGCGGAGCCGCCGCACCGTCTTCGTGCTCGGGCTCGCGGAGGGCATCTTCCCGGCGCGAGTCGCGGAGGATCCGCTGCTCCTCGACGACGCGCGAGAGCGGCTCGACGCGCGGCTGCCCGTCACCGACGATCGAACGGAGCGGGAGCGGTCCCAGCTCTGCATCGCGGCGGGGGCCGCGGAGCAGAAGCTCTTCTTCAGCTATCCGCGCCTCGACGCGAACACGGGGAGGCCGCGGGTCCCGTCCGTGTACGCGCTCGAGGTGGCGCGGGCGCTCCTCGGGGCGGCCCCGAGCCTCGACGCGATCGAGCGCGAGGCGACGCCGGCCTCGAGGATCGCGCTCGCGTGGCCCGCCCCGCGGTCGACCGCGGACGCGATAGACGATCTCGAGCAGGCGCTGTCGCTCGTGCGCGAGCGCGGCGCGGCCGGCCCTTCGATGCGAGGACGGGCGCGCTTCCTCTTGGATGAGCACCCGTTCCTGGGGCGTGCGCTGCGGACGCGGTGGCAGCGCTACGACACGCCGACCTTCACCTCCGCGGACGGGCTCGTGGCCCGGAGCGCGGCGGTGCGCCATCAGCTCGAGGCGTTTCGGCTGCGCGAGCGCGCGTACGCCCCCAGCGCGCTCGAGGCGTACGCGGCGTGCCCGTACCGGTTCTATCTGCGCGGGGTGTTGCGCCTCTCGGAGCGCGCGGAGGCGGAGGCGCTCGACCGCTTCGATCCGCGTCTCTACGGGGAGCTCTATCACCGCTGCCAGGCCGCGCTCTCGGAGGTGATCCGCGCGCGCCCCCTCGACCCCCACGATCCGAACCACGCCCACGCCGTCCTCGACGCGATCGCCGAGATCGTCGCGCGGGTGGGGGAGAGCGCCAAGACCCGCCTCGATCCCATCGTCGTGCGCGTCTTCGACGACGAGATGGATCGGATCGCGTCGGATTTGGTCGCGTGGGCGGACGAGCAGCTCGCGGTCCAAGACGACTTCAGGGCCTATCGCGCGGAGCTGCCGTTCGGGCTCTCCCCCCGCGACGAGGTGCGGATCGCCGGCGGCTATCGCCTGAAGGGCGTCATCGACGCGGTCGAGACCGACGCGTTCGGGCGCCTGCGCGTGACCGACTACAAGACCGGCCGCGCTCCCGATGGCCGCGCGGTGGCGGTCGTGCGCGGAGGCGAGATGCTCCAGCCCATCCTGTACGCGATGGCCCTCGAGGGGCTCCGCGGGCGCGCCGTCCCCGAGCACGCGATCGTGACGACGGCGAGGCTCTACTTCGCGACCCGACGGGGCGGCTTCGAGACGGTGGAGGTCCCGATCGCCCCCGACACGGTGGGCCGCGCGATGCGCGTGCTCGACGCGATCGATGGCGCGATCGAAAAAGGGGTCTTGCTCGCGGCGCCGCGAAGGGAAGCGTGCGAGCGCTGCGCGTATCGGGTGATCTGCGGCCCGAACGAGGAGCAGCGGACCCACCGCCGGCAAGGGGCGAACGCGGCCGAGCGAGAGGTCCTGGCTGCCCTCGCCGATGTCCGAGGAATGCCATGAGCGGCGGCGACGAAGAAGCTCGCCGGCGGATCGCCGAGGATCTCGACGCGACGTTCGTGGTCGAGGCGGCGGCGGGGACGGGCAAGACGACGAGCCTCGTGGAGCGGGTGCTGGGCGCGGTCGGGGCGGGGGTGGACGTGGGCTCGATCGTGGCCGTGACCTTCACCGACAAGGCGGCGGCCGAGCTGAAGCTGCGGATCCGGATCGGCCTCGAGCGGAGGCGAGCGGAGCGCGCGAGCGCGATCGGAGACCCTTATGGACGCGCCCTCGAGAAGCTCGAGCACGCCCACATCAGCACGATCCACCGCTTCGCCGGCGATCTGCTGCGCATGCGCCCGGTGGAGGCGGGGGTCGATCCCCTCTTCGTCGCGCTCTCACCGCCCGAGTCGCGCGCCCTCCTCGACGAGGCGTTCGGGCGTTGGCTGGAGCGATCGCTCGCCCAGCCGAGCGCGGCGGTGACGAGGATCCTCGCGCGCCACGACGCGAGCGTGGACAAGCTGCGGCGGGCGGCGATGCGGCTCGTGGAGAACCGGCACCTCGACGCGCCGTGGGCCCACCGCGACGTAGACGTGGCTTCGGAGGCGCGCGTCCTCGCGGATCGGGTGCGCGACATCGCGGACCGATCGCGCGCCGCCCGCACCCGCACCGATCGGCTCTTCGTCGCCCTCGCGCCGGTGCGGGAGATCGCCCGCCGGGCCCCCCGCCTCTCCGGCCCGCAGCTCGAGGCCGATCTCGTCGAGCTCTCGCGGCGCTCCTCGCACGACTCGCCCGGCTACGGGCCCTACGGCGAGGGGGTCGATCGCCAGGAGCTCGCGCGCGACTTCAAGAGGCTGAAGGAGGACCTCGTGCTGTTCGAGTCGCGGGCCTCCGCCCACCTCGCCGTCGACCTGCGCGACGACCTCATGGAGGTGGTCCAGGGCTACGACACCTTGAAGGCGAAGCGGGGCGCCCTCGACTTCGACGATCTCGTCCTCCGCGCGCGCGAGGTGCTGCTGCGCGACCCGGGTCTGCGGCGCGATCTCGGCCGGAGGCTCTCGCGCTACTTCGTCGATGAGTTCCAAGACACGGATCCGGTGCAGGCGGGCCTGCTCATCCTCCTCGCGAGCGACGACGAGGCGATCGACGATCCGTTCCGGGCGAGGATCGCTCCGGGGCGGCTCTTCGTGGTCGGGGATCCGAAGCAGTCGATCTACCGCTTCCGTCACGCGGATCCCGGCACGTACGCCCTCGTTCGATCGCAGGTGGTGGCGAGCGGAGGCGAGGTGCTCGAGCTGTCCGTCTCGTTCCGGAGCGTGCCCGGGATCCTCACCCTCGTGAACACGGCGTTCGAGGCGCGGATGGACGGCGACGCGGCCGCCCAGCAAGCGAGCTACGTGCCGCTCCTCCCGAGCCGCGCCCCCATCGACGAGGCCCCCGCCGTGCTCGGGCTGCCGGTGCCGGAGCCCTACGGCTCGCGTCGCCTCAGCAAGATGAAGATGCGCGAGTCCTATCCGAGGGCGATGGGCGCCTTCATCGCGTGGCTCCTGCGCGAGAGCGGAAGGACCGTGATCGATCCGGTCTCGCGCGAGCGGGTGCCCATCGCGCCGCGCCACATCGCCGTGCTCTACCGGCAGTTCGAGTCGTATGGAAAGAGCGCCCCCGAGCCGCTCTCCAAGGCCCTCGACGAGCGCCGCATCCCCCACGTCGTCCTCGGCTCCGGTCACCTCGGGGGGCGCGACGAGGCCCACGCCATCACCGTCGCCCTCGCCGCCGTCGAGAAGCCGGACGATCCGCTGCTCGTCTACGCGACCCTGCGCGGCCTCCTCTTCGGGATGTACGACGAGACGCTGTTCGAATGGATCCGCCGCTACGGGGTGCTCACCGCGACCGCCCTCCCCAAGACGGCGATGCCCCAAGCGCTCGGCCCGGTGCTCGAAGCCCTGCTCGCGATCGGTGAGCTCCACCGCCTCCGCAACGTGCGCCCGCCGGTGGAGACGCTCTCCGAGCTGCTCCGCATCACGCGCGCCATCGTCGGGTTCGCCCTCTCCCCGAGCGCCGAGCAGGCCTTCCTCCAGGTCGCGGCCATCGAGCAAGTCGCGGCTGCCCACGAGCACGGCGGAGGTCTCTCCTATGGCGCGTTCGTAGACTCTCTCGAGGCGCGCGAGCGCGACCGCGCCGCCATCGCGGAGGACGTCACCGACGACGAGGCGGGCGGCGTCCGCATCATGACTGTTCACCGCGCGAAGGGCCTCGAGTTCCCGGTCGTGATCCTCGGTGACCCGACGGAGGGCGCGGCGAGGCCGCCCGACAAAGTGGTCGACGTCGAGCAGCGCCTCGGGGCCTTGTCGCTCCTCGGGTGCCGGCCGTGGGATCTGCTGGAGGCGAACGACGTCGAGCTCGCGCGGGCGGTCGCGGAGGGAGCGCGCATCGCCTACGTGGCCGCGACGCGCGCCCGCGATCTCCTCGTCGTGCCGGTGGTCGGTGACGACCCGTCCTTCCCGAAGGAGGGCTGGACGGCCCCCCTCGGGGAGGTCTTCGCCTCCGATCCCGCGCGTCCGATGCAGGGGCCGGACGTGGTGAAGAACCGGCCGCTCGACGTAGAGCGACCGCGGCGGTCGCTCGCGGCGGGGGTGCACGAAGCCCGCGGCGGCCGCGTGGAGATCGTCGACCTCGGCCGGCTCGACTTCCAGACGAAGAGCTCGCTCGGGGTGGGCCGGCTCGATCTGATCTCGAAGGACGTGCCCCAAGCGGTCGTCGACGAGGACCGCGCGATCTACGAAGCCCAGACGGCGGCGCGCGCCCAGCTCGCCGACGGCGCGGCGCGCGCGCGCTTCACGATCGAGACGGTGACGGCGCGCGCGAAGGGATCGCCGGGGACGCTCGCGCCGAGCGCGCGCGTCGTTCGACGCGAGACGATACCTCGCGAGGTGGGGCGGCCGACGGGAAAGCGCTTCGGGACGCTCGTCCACCTCGTCCTCGCGACCGTCCCGCTCGACGCAGAGCCGGACGTCGTGCACGCGGTGGCGCGGTCGGTCGCGCGCCTCGTCGACGCCCGGAGCGGCGAGCCGGAGGCAGCCGCGCGCGCCACCATCGCCGCCCTCGCCCACCCCGTCTTCGACCGAGCCCGGGCCGCCGCGGGGACGGGCCGGGCCTTCCGCGAGATCCCCGTCACGTTGGATCTCGGCCCCGAGATCCAGGGCGGGCCGGACGCGATCGTCGACGGTGTGATCGACCTCGCGATCGAGGAGGGTGAGCAGGTCGCGGTGATCGACTACAAGACCGACGACCCCGCGACGTTGTTGCCGGAGAACCTCGCTTCCTACGAGGCCCAGGTCGACCTCTACGCGCGCGCCCTCGAACGGACGATGACGAAGCGGGCGTCCGCGTTTCTCCTCTTCGTTTGAGCGACTCCCGTGACATCAAGGGGGGTTGCACGGGCCGACGGCGCCGACGTGACCGCAGTGATTGAACGCGTTCGGGATGTCAGGATTGGCGGCGACCTGTAGGTGATAGAGGCGACAGTTCAGGGTGTCGCCGCTCACGTTGTTGATGTCGCTCCCGCCCTCTTCGATCGTCAGGTACGGGTAGCTGGCGCACTTCGTCTTGCAGTCGTCGAGGTTCGCGTAGGGCACCACCTCGTGCGGCCCACACGTCGCGAACACGAGCTGGCAGAACGACTCGCACCTGTCCGCGCACGGTCCGGCCCCGAGCGGGCCCGCCGCTTGGCAATGGGCCGCGGGATCGTCCTGCGCGAGCTCGGCCTGCGTCATGCGACACCCCACGGTGTCGCCGGAGGTGTCCCCGACATGGCCTTTCGACAAGTACCCGCACATCACCGGGCACACGCTCTCCATGTACTCTTCGCTGTCGTTCGCGCAGCTCGCCTCCACGACCTGACAGTACTCCTCGCAGGTCGCTTCGACGGCGACGGCTCCCCCGCCGCCTCCTTCGGCGGAGCTCCCGCCGTGAGTGGCGGATCCGCCGGCGCCGGATCCGCCACTCGAGGGCGATCCCCCCTGAGCCTCGCCGCCCTGCTGACCGGCCACGCTGAAGTCCGCATCGAGCCCCAGCACTTCGTTGCATCCAGCGCCGAGGAGCACACCCCACAACACGATGATCTTTTTCATTGGAAAGAACCTGCAATGGACACGAACCCGCCCGAGGGCCCCATCGCGAAGCCGAGCGACGCGCTCGCCGCCGGCTTCGACTTGCTCGTGGAAGAAGGGGCGGTGAAGAACACGATCGCCCCGGTGGCGAGGAGCGCGCCTCCCGCGACCAGGCCGATCGTGCTCACGAGCCCGGTTGTCCGCGCCGCCGACAGATCGTCGAGGTCTTCCTGCGAAGCGCACTCGTGGGTCGTGAAGCTGCACGTCTCTTCCACCGACGACTTCTTCGCGAGCGCGAGCCCGCCCGCGATCGCGCCCGCGATGACTCCTCCCGCGCCGACGCCGCCGAGGACGTAGGCGACGATCCGCTGGGTGTCACCGCGACCGTCGCGCGCGGGCGCGGTCGGCACGATCGGCTCCGCGCGTCTCATCGGCGCCTCCGGGCTCGCGGCGACGACCTCGACCTCGAGGCTGATCTCCTTTCGCTCGCCCTTTCCGATCGTCACCCGCTGCGTCGTCACCGGCCCGTTCGGAGCCTGCGCCGAGACGACGTGCTCGCCCGGGTCGACGGGCAGCGGCAACCCGAGCGACGGACCGTTGAGGACGGTGTCGTCGCGCTTCACGAGCGTGTCGGGCGGGGCTCCCGGCGCGAGCTTCACCACGAGCATCGGAACGTCGCGAGCCAGCAGATCGCGCTGCTCCTTCGCCGTCTTCTCGCGGCCGAGCTGCTTCGATTGCTGCTCGGGGGTCATGCGCGAGAACGCGGTGAGGTACTCGTCGTAGCGGACGACGGCGCTCGCGGGCTTGCCTGCCTTCGCGTAGCACTCCCCGAGCGCGAAGACCGTCCCCGGGCGCGGATCGAGACGCAGGCTCTCGGCGATGGCCGGGCAGGCGGTGTCGTATTTCCCCGCCGCCATGTCGTCGACCCCCTTTCGGAAGAGAGCCTCGGACGTGACGGCATCCTGAGCGAGCGCGGGAGCGGCCCAGGCGATGGTCGTGGCGAGCAATGCGGTGGCGACTTGTCTTTGCATGGAAGCGTTCCTCAATCCCTCGAGTAGGTCTGGGCTGGAGCGGGGGGCGCGATGGGGGGCGGCGGCGGTGCCGTCGCGGGAGCGGAGCTCGCCGGCGCTGCTCCCTTTTTCGAAGCGCGGGTCGGTCGCGGCTTGTCGGCGGCGAGCTCGGCGGCGCTGCCGGTGGTCGGAGGCGGCTCCGTCTCCGCGACGACGGTCGGCGTGGCGGTCGCGCTCGCCGCGGCGCCGGGTGATGACAGCGCCGCATCTCGTCGCGGCTCGGTCGCGATGACGGTCGGCTCCGGCCGCGCGCTCTCGACCGTGCTCGAGGCCGTGCTCGAAGCGACGGCTCCCGTCGATGCGCCCGCGTCGTGGGGCTTGTCGTGGCCGCCTCGCAGGACGAGGAACCCACCGAGCGCGACGGCGGCGATCGCCGCCCCGATCACGATCGCGACGCCGGGGAGGCCCTTCTTGCCGGGCGGAGTGGTGGTCTTCGTGAGCGCCGACGCGTCCGTGGTCGGGGGCGGCGCCATCGCGACCGTGGCGTGAGAGATCGAGGGGCGGGAAGGTCCCGACGGGGAGATGCCCGCCGAGAGAGAGGGCCGCGTCGGATCGGACGCGGCGACGCCGGTGATCCTCGCCGGTTGAATACCGAACACCTCCCCGAGCGCGGAGATCGTCGCGGTCGCGGTCGCGAAGCGCACGCTCGGGTCGCTCGCGGTCGCCTTCGAGAACCACGCGTCGAACGCCTCCGGCAGGGCCACCCCTGCCCGCGCCGCGCGCGCCCGAGCGGGCTCCACCGGCCCGGTGTGGGCTCGCAGCGCGAACGCGACGATGTCCGTGTCGCCGCCCGCCTCCTCCGACCAATACGGGGCCCCCACGAGCAGCGTGTACGCCATCATGGCGAGCGCGAAGTTGTCGGAGGGGGCCGCGACCTTGTGCCCGCGGAACTGCTCGGGGGCCATGTAGAGCGGCGTCCCGAGGCTCCGCGTCTGCCCGGACTGGGTCCCCGTCTCGGCGACGAACTTGGCAACCCCGAAGTCGAGGACCTTGATCCGCGGTGGGCCGTCCTCACGCTCGGTGAGGAACAGGTTCTCCGGCTTCAGATCGCGATGAACGATGTTGGCGCGGTGGGTCTTGTCGAGGGCGAGGGCCGTCTGCCAGAGGTAGGTGATCGCCTCCGGCGGCGAGAAGCGACCGACGGCGGCGAGGCGCTTGCCGAGCTCTTCCCCCTTGAGCAGCTCCATGACGAGGAACGGCATCTGGGTCTCGTCGTCGATGCCGGCGTCGAACACGTCGACCACGAACTCGCTGTCGATCTGGGCGGCGACCTTCGCCTCGCGCTTGAACCGATCGCGCAGCTCGGCGCTCTGCACGAAGTGGGGGTGCATGATCTTGAGGGCGCGCTTGCGCTCCGTCTCGAGGTGGACGACCTCGTAGACGGCGCCCATGCCTCCCGCGGCGAGGCAGCGAACGACGTGGTAGCGACCGGCGAAGGTGGTGTCTTGTCGAAGGGACTGCATGAGCTCGTCGACGACGACCTCAGCAAGGCCCGTGCGCAGGCGGCGCGAGCGCGAATCAGCGAGGATGCCCGGGTGCCCGCGCCGCGCTCGGTGGCGCGGGGAGCCACTCGTTAGCGCCTCGCGCTACTCCTTCACGATCGCGCGAAGCAGGGCTCGCGCCGCGCTCTTGTCGCTCGACTCGATGGCGATGAAGAAGCCATCCACCTTCTTCGTCGCCGCGTCCCGCTCGAGCCGCCTCATCTCGTCGTCCGGGAGCGCGCCCGGGGCGGCCTTCGCGGGCACGAACGTCAACGTCATCTCGACGCCTTCCTTCGTGGTCAGCTTGAACACGACGACCTCCGTCGAGCCCGTCCTCATCTCGCTCGAGACGCTCGTGCACCCCTCCGCGCGGAGCGCCTTCTCGATCTCCAGCGCGGTCACCTTCTCGAGCACCGTCCCTTGGATCGTGGGGGCAGGGGCCGCGCTCGCGACGCCGCCGGCGACACCGCCTGTCACACCGCCCGTCACCCCACCGGTCACCCCACCGAGGACGGCCGACGAGTCCTCGGTCAGCTCCAGATCGAAGATGATCCGATGGGCCGTCTTCGACACGGCGGGAAACTTCGAGGCGGCGAGGCTCGTCGCGATGCATCGGGTGAGGAAGCCATTCGAAGGCGTCGCCTTGGGCTCGATCGCGCCCACCGCGCCGGACTCGTCGACTGGCACCTCGACGTGGACCGTCCCAGTGAAGTTGGAGATCGCGATCCGGACCTTCTCGTAGCAGCGCTCGAAGGACTTGAGCTTCGACCGGACGGTGCGCGCGTCCAGGGCCGAGTCGACGCCGTCGGTCGTCCTCAACCCGACGAGCTTCACCTTCAGCGCCGTGCTCTCCGGGCGGCTCCACTCCACCTCCGGCGCGGTCGCCGGGCCCGTCAGGATGCCTCCGATGCCCGCCGTCCCCGCGGGGACCGGCACGGCGCCCGGTCCGCGGATGGCATATCGCTTCGGCAGGGGAGGGGGAGCGGGCGGGGTGGGGATCCCGAACAGCGGGCTGGAAGTCATCGGGACGGGCGTGGGTCGCGGCGGCAAAGGCTCCACCATCGAAGGGGCGGGCGCGACCGCGGTGGGGGCCTCTCCGCTCGCCTCGACCCGCGCGACCTCGGCGAGCACCGCGCTCGCGGACGTCTTCGGGTAGGCCGCCTCACGCTCGTCGTCGTCGTGCGGACGCCGCTTCTTCGGCTCGCTGCAACCGCTCACGAGCACGATGAGGAAACCTGTCGCGGCTGCTCTCCTCGGATGCATGGCGTCCCTCGTACGCTCCACTACCTACCATCATCCCGCGGCGTCGGCCTCCGCGAGATCGAGCTACGGCGCCGCCGGCACCGTCAGCCTCGCGCCGTCCACGCCGAGCGTCACGTCGACGGAGGCGACCTGTCGAGAGGTCTGGCCGTCCAGCGGCTCTGCCGTGTGGGGGTTCTCGGCGAAGCCGCATTGGCTGGGTGAGACGGACAAGGTCAGCTGGTGACCTGCTGGCACGCGGTGCGCAGACCCGGTGAGATCGAGCACCAGGTCGAAGGGCGCCCCCGCCGGCAGCGCCTCTTCATCGCCATTGCGAAAGCGCGCCCTCACCGACTCCGTGCCAATCACCGCGTACTCCTCGGCCCCGGCGAGATAGTCATAGAGGGTGACGAACAGATCGAAGTCTTGGGCTTCGGTCGTCACTGGGATCGTGAGGACGGGCTCCCCGACGACCACGAGATCTCGGGCGAGCGGCTCGGAGGTGAACCAGAGATCGGTCGGGGCGGTGCACGGATCGCTCTTCGCAGGGTCGCTCACCACCGTCCATGACCCGGCGCCCGGGGCGGTGGTGCTCAATGGCGCGTCGCCGGGCGGGGCGGGCGCACCCAAATAGAAGGTTACGGGAATGGTATCTTCGGGAGGCCAAGCGCTCGCCGATAGGGTGGTCCCGTCGCTCTCGGATCGATAGCGGACACGAGGCCACGTCGGCGCCGGCTCTGCCTCCAGCAAGAAGGCGCTCAGCATCGCCGTCATGTCGGGGGTGACCCAGGTGTCCTCCAGCCCGAAGGCGCTGAAATGAGCGGCGTGGGGCTCGGGGGCGACGATGAGCCATTGGTGGCTCCGCTCTTCGGGGCAACCGTCCTGCTCGATGGCGAGCCACGTCTCGATCGGGTCGCGCCAGCCTGTGCTCCCTTCGATGACGTGGAGGGCGGGCGTGCAAATGTCTTTGGCGAGCGTCCGGAGCGAAGCCCCCTCCGGGTAGACGGCGAGGCCGGCCTCGAGCAGATCGTTCCAATAGGGAATGTCCCGCCCCAAGACGGCCTCGTCGGCGGCGGGGACGTTTAGCGAGTTGGTCAATGCCGCCTGCTCGGTGTCGTTGGCGAAGCGCGCCCGTTCCACGTAGCTCCACCACGAGAGCAGATAGCCATCCAGCACGCCTCGGTGCCGGGTCATCTCTTCGTCGGCGGCGGTGTCGTCGGAGAGGACGACCAAGACGCGCGGATCGGCGGCGGCGCTGGCCCACGCGGTGTACCCCAGATACGAGCCGCCTCCCGCGGCGAACCGGCCGTTCGACCACGGCTGAGCGGCCATCCACTCGATCGTGTCCTTCGCGTCGGCGACCTCCGAGACATAAGGCACGAAGTCCCCCTCCGAGCCGCCCGTGCCGCGGACCGCCTGCCACACGAGCCCGATGCCACGGTCTTGGAAGAATCGGGCGTAGGCCTCGAGCTCGACGTCGTCGTTCAGCCCCGCGTAGGGGTTTCGAACGAGGAGCACCGGAAACGGACCCTCGGCTTCGGGGAGGTAGATCCATGTCGCGAGGGAGGCGCCGTCGCGCATGCGGACTTCGGTCAGGCCATGGGGGAGCTGCTCCGTCGCGCCCCCGCCGCCTCCCGCTTCGCTGCCCCCGCCTCCCGCGGATGGCCCCGCCCCGCCGTTCCCGCCGTCTGCCGCCGCGTCGTCTCCGCAACCCGTCCACGCGAAGAGCGAGCCGGCCGCCGCGGCGAGGCCGAGTTTGCAAATCCGCGCCACCATCGCACGAGCGTACCCCGCGAAGTCGGCCCGTCGGAAGACGGACGCTATCCTCCCTCCGCGCTCCCATGGCCCGGCGAACCGTCATCGTCCACGCAAGCCACCTCCTCGACCGCGGCTACCTCATGGTCTCCGCGGATCGAAAGAACGCCGCGGGTGAGCCGACGAACGCTCTCTTCGCGGCCACGAGCGCCCTTCGTCGCGCGCTCTCGTTCAAGCTCCCGGACGTCGCCGTCGCCGTCCTCGACGCGCGCCGAGCGGAGCCGGTCGACCCGGCCGCGTCGGATCTCGATCGCCAGCACGCGCGATGGCCGGCGGTGCTTCGCGCCCACGGCTTCCACGTCGTCTACGCCGGCGCGGTGCCGGACATGGTCGCTTCGTACACCCGCGCCGCGCTCGAGCACGGGCACGACGTGGTCCTCGTCGGCAGTGACAAGCGACTCGCCCAGCTCGTCGGTGATCGCGTCGCTTGGTACGACGCCTACAAGGACGTCCGCTACACGCGCGAGATCGTCCGAAAGCGCTTCGAAGTCGAGCCGGAGCGCGTCGCCGGCTGGCTCGCCCTCGTGGGCGACGACGATCGGCTCCCGGGCGTGACCGGCATCGGGAAGAAGGGCGCGACCGATCTCGTGACCGCGATGGGCTCCATCGAGGCCGCGATCGAGCGACCCGAAGAAGCCCCCGGTCGGCCGGGAAAGATGCTGCGCGCGTCGCTCGACGACGCGAAGCGCGAGCTCGCGCGGGCGACCCTCGATCGCGCCCTCCCCCTCGATCCGGCCCTCGAGGCGCTCTCGTACGAAGCGCCTCCCGCGGCCGAGCTCAACGCGCTCTACCACGACCTCGGCTTCGTCGAGCTCCTCGGCACCGAGCAAGAAGAGGCGGGCGGCGAGGTGAAGGTGGTCGCGAGCGATGCCGAGCTCCGCGCCTCGCTCGACGCCTTCGGTGCGACGGTCGTCGCCGTCCACGCGCTGACAGAAGATCCTTCCCCGGCGCGAGGAGCGCTGGCCGGCGTCGCCCTCGTCGGTGAGCAGGGCGAGGGGATCTACGTGCCCCTGCCCGATCCGGCGGCGGCGATCCCGGAGCCGCTCGCCGCGTGGCTCGCCGACGCGACGAAGCCCAAGGTCGGGCACGAGCTCACCATCGTGCAGGTCGCGCTCGCGCGCAGAAGGGCGAAGCTCGCGGGCGTCGTCGCGGACTCCGCGTACGAGTCGCACCTGTTCGAGCCGAGCAACTGGGCCCCTCACGAGCTGCCCCACGTCGCGAAGCTGCGCCTGCGGCGGGCCCTCGAGACGGAGGAGGACGTGCGGGGCACCGGGGCCGCCCGCAAGGCGTGGCGCGCGCTCCCCCTGGGCAAGGCGGCGGCGCACGCGGGCCGCATGGCCGCTGCCTCTCTCGCCCTCCACGCCTCGTTCGCGCCGGAGACGCCTCGCGATCTGCTCGACGAGTACCTCGCCCTCGCGGACGTCGTCGCGCGCATGGAGGTGGGAGGCATCGCCTGTGACGCCGACGAGCTGCGGCGCGCCGGCGAGGACTTCGGCAAGACGACCGAGACGCTCGAGGCCCAGATCTACGAGATCGCCGGCAAGCGCTTCAACCTCGGGTCCACCAAGCAGCTCGGCGCGGTGCTGTTCGAAGATCTGAAGCTGCCCATCTACAAGCGCACCAAGACGGGATGGTCGACGGCGACGGAGGCGCTCGAGCGCATCGAGCTCGCCCATCCCATCGTCGCCCTCGTGATCCGATGGCGCGAGCTCCAGCGTCTGCGCGACAGCTGGGTCGACGCCCTCGTCGGGTGCATCGACCCGGACGGCCGCATCCGCTCCGGCTTCCACCTCGCGCGCTCGTTCTCGGGGCGCATCGTGAACACCCAGCCCGACCTCGGGCGCGTGCCCGGTCGCACCGCCGAGATGGCGCGGATCCGGCGGGCGTTTCGGGCTCCGCCGGGCAAGGTCCTCCTCTCCGTCGACTACCGCCAGCTGGGGCTCTTCGTGCTCGCGCACCTCAGCGACGATCCCGCCCTCGTCGAGCCGCTCGCGAGCGGGGACGATCTCCATCGCCTCACCGCGGCGGCGGTGCTCGATCTCCCCCTCGATCGCGTCGGGCCCGAGGAGCGCCAGCGCGGCAAGGTCGTGAACTTCGCCACCTTCGCGGGCCAGGGAGCGAGCGCGCTCGCCCTCCAGCTCGGCCTGCCCGCGGCGGAGGCGAAGCTGCTCATCGAGCGCTTCGATCGCAAATACGCGCGCGTGCGCGCCTTCCAAGAAGGCCAGCTCGAGAAGGCCAAGGCAGAGGGCTTCGTCGTCACGATCGCGGGCCGCAAGTGGCCCATCGGAGGCCTCACCGCCCTCGACCCTCAGCTCCGATCGAACGCGGAGCGGATGGGGCGGCGGGCCACCCACGAAGGCTCGGTGGCCGACGTCTCACGCCGCGGGCTCCTCCGCGCCGCCGAAGCGATCGCGAACGCCGGCGTCGACGCGAAGCCGCTCCTCCAAGTCCACGACGAGGTCCTCTTCGAGGTGAGCGAGGCCGATCTGCTCGCGACCTCCGAGATCGCCTCCGCGGCGATGAGAGGTGCGTTCGAGCTTCGGGTGCCGCTCCGGGTCGGGTGCAAGGCCGGCCCCACGTGGGGCGACCTCGCGCCTCTCGCCCTTTCGTGATCGAGGCCGCGGCTGGGCGTGCGCGGATGGCACGCGACCTGAAGGATCGATCTCGGTGCGCGACTCGACCTCCGCCTCCGCCGCGCTGACCAAGGGCGCTCGATCGATCGGCGCGCTGCGGGCGCGCGCGCGCACGTGTGAGGCATGTCCGCTCTACGCCCGCGCGACCCAGACCGTCTTCGGTGAAGGGTCGCCGCACGCCCCGATCGTCATGGTCGGAGAGCAGCCGGGCGACGTGGAGGACGTGCAAGGGCACACCTTCGTCGGACCGGCGGGCCGCTATCTGAGGAAGGCCCTCGACCGCGTCGGACTCCCCCTCGACGCAATCTATCTGACCAACGCGGTGAAGCACTTCAAGTGGGTGCCCGAGCCCCGCGGCAAGCGTCGCATCCACTCGAAGCCCAACTACGGGGAGATCCAGGCCTGCAACGGGTGGCTCGTCGCCGAGCTGCCTCGTCGCCCCGTCGATCCTCGTCGCCCTGGGCGCGGTCGCGGCGCAGGCCCTATTCGGCGCGCAGTTCCGCGTGACCAAGGAGCGCGGGCGGGTGTTCGAGAGCCGCTTCGCCCCCGTCACGATCGCGACCTATCACCCCTCGGCGCTCCTGCGCATGCCCGACGCGGACGCGAAGGCGCGCGCCCGCGACGCGTTCGACGCCGACCTCGCGCTGGTCCGCGATCAGCTCGAGGCCCTCACCCGGCGGCGCGCTCGCGTCAGTGCTTGAGCGTCGTCACGACGAGCACGGCCTTGCCCCCGCGCGGCTCGGGACGGATCGACTCGAAGCCCTTCTTCGCGGCGAAGCCGGCGAGATCACCGCGGTGCTCATCCATGTGGAGCGAGAACTCGTTCCACAGGGCGCGCGCCTCGTCCTCGGGGAGAGCTGCCCCATCGACGAGCACCGAGAGGGCGCCGCGCTTCTTGTTTTCTTTCTTCTCCGCCACGGGAACGCTCTCTCTTTATCACGTATGCTCTCAGCCTTCGATGCAACCGCCGGGCTCGCGTCGCCTCAGTGATCTGCCTCTCCCCGGCCGATCGATCGGGCCCCCGAGCCAGTCGAAGACGCGCGTCGTCACCCTCGGTGGAGGGCACGGCCAGGCCGCGCTCCTCAGAGCCCTCGTCCGGCTCGACTGCGACATCAGCGCCATCGTCTCCGTCGCCGACGACGGTGGCTGCTCGGGCAAGCTCCGCGAGGAGCTCGGCATGCCCCCTCCCGGCGACGTGCGCCGCTGCCTCGTGAGCCTCGCCTCGCTCGCGGAGCCGGCCGCCCGCTTCGAGGAGCGCCTCCGCGGTGGAGACGAAGAGGGCCGCTGCGTGGGGAACCTCGTGCTCGCGGAGATGACGCAGGATCTCGGGAGCCTGCTCCTCGCCGCGGAGTGGGCGGGCGCGCTCCTCGGGTGTGTCGGTCGGGTGATCCCGGCCGCGGAGCAGCCCGGCACCCTCGCCGTCTACGATCTCGTGCGCGGGCGCATCGACGGAGAGGCCGCCATCGAGCGCGCCGGCGCGCGCGCGATCGTGGCCAAGGTGGAGGGCCCGGAGGTCGCCTCGGAGCCCGCCCTCGAGGCGATCGCCCAGGCCGACTTGGTCTTCATCGGGCCCGGCAGCTTCGTGGGCTCGACCCTCGCCGTCCTCACGACCGCCAACATCGCGGCCGCGATCGCCCACGCCCGCGCGCGCCGCGTCGTCGTTCGCAACCTCGTCTCGGAAGGGGCGGTGCTCGAGGACCACGAGCGCATCCTCCACGACCACCTCGTGATCGGGAGCCGCGGGGAGAGCGTCGCGTTCGACGTGCTCGCTCACGGCGAGACGTTCGCGAGCGAGCGACGCCCGGACGGCTCGCAGCTCCTCGTCGCTCCCGTCGCGGATCCCACCGGACGCGCGCACGACAGCGAGCTCCTCGGCCGTGGCATCGCTCACCACCTCGGCCTCTCGTTACGACACGCTCCCCTCGCGCCGATGATCCCGATCGAGGCGCGATCCATTTTCGAGCGGTATTTGGGCTCGGCCCGCGCGCGCCTGGCGGCGCTCCCGCGCTGAACCTGGGTGGCTAAAAGCGGCGCTCTGTTTTAGCGTGCCGCGCCGTGACCGAGACCGAAACGCCGACGCGATCGCACTACACCGATCGAAAGGTCGTCGCGTACGGGTTGTTCTTCGTGAGCGCCGTCGCCGTCGCGTCGCCGATGTTCTCCTCCCTCGATCGGCGCGACGATTTCCCCCTCTCTCCGTACGGGATGTTCTCGGAGAACAAGGACGAGCTGACGACGATCACCCAAGCCGTGGCGACGTTCGAGCAAGGCGCGGACCGACCCATCGCCCCTCGCTACCTCGGCACCGACGAGGTGCTCCAGGCGCGGGCCACCCTCGACAACGCGCGCAACGGCGGGCGCAAGACGTCGACGGCCCTATGCGAGAAGATCGCAGAGCGCATCGCGGGTGAAGGTGCCTTCGCGGGCGCGCGGCGGGTGGAGATCCGAACGGTGACCTACGAGTCCGTCGCCTACTTCAAGGATCCCAACGTGGCCCCGAAGTCGAAGAAGGTCCACGCGCGCTGCGACGTGAAAGGGAAGCCGTGAGCACCCTCGCCGCTCGCCTCGAGGACATCGTCCGGCCCGTCGCGCCCCCCGAGCGCATCGCCACCTTGCGCATCCTCACCGGCACGTTCGCGTTCGTGTACCTCCTCGCGCGCACCGGATCGTTCCTTCACGTCGCCAAGCACCAGGCGAGCGACTTCGCCCCCGCCGGTCTCGCCAAGCTCCTCTCCGGTCCGCTGCCAGCGGGCGCGGTCTACGCGATCACCGTCGCCACCGTCGTGCTCGCGGCGCTCTTCACCCTCGGCTGGTTCTTCAGGGTGACGGGGCCCGCCTTCGCCGCGGCCATCCTGTTCCTGCTCAGCTATCGCAACTCGTTCGGGATGATCTTCCACACCGAGAACCTGCTCGTGATGCACGTGCTGGTGCTCGCCTTGAGCGACTCCGCGGCAGCGCTGAGCCTCGACGCGAAGCGGGCCAAGTCGGTGCCCGGCCCCGCGCGACGCTACGGCTTCGGCGTCCAGTGCATGGGGGTGATCGCGGCCGTGGCCTACGTCCTCGCAGGGGTGGCGAAGCTCCGCGTCTCCGGCCTCTCCTGGGCCACCGGCGACATCCTCCGGAATCAGATCGCCCACGACAACCTCCGCAAGGCTCTCCTCGGCGACTCGTACTCCCCGATCGGGGCGTGGGCCTCTCAGCACGCGTGGATCTTCCCGCCCTTCGCGGTGCTCACCCTCATCATCGAGCTCGCCGCCCCCGTCGCCCTCCTCCGCGGGAGAATCGCACGTCTGTGGGCTTACGCGATCTGGTGCTTCCACGTCGGCGTGCTCGCGATGATGTGGATCCTCTTCCCCTATCAGCTCACGTTCATCGCGTTCGCGCCCTTCTTCGATGTCGAAAAGCTCGCCGCGCGCGTGCAGGCCATCGCCGCGAAGGGGCGAAGCTCGGTAGCCTCCTGAGCCGAGCCCATGGTCACCGCCTCGCGCCGGCGCCCGCGCCTCTTGATGATCCACACCGGCGGCACGCTGCTCATGAAGCCGCGCGCGGACGGGGCGGCGCTCTCCGCCGACGCCGTCACCCAGGATCTGTTTGGTGAGCTGCCCGTCCTCAAGCAGATCGCCGACATCGAGACGCTCCTCCTCTTCAGCCTCGACTCCGCCGACATGCAGCCGGAGAACTGGGTCGAGATCGGGCGCGTCATCCACGAGCGCCTCGAGGCGTACGACGGGTTCGTGGTCGTCCACGGCACCGACACGATGGCCTACACCGCGAGCGCGCTCGCGTACCTGCTGCCGGGGCTGGATCGGTCCGTCGTGCTCACGGGGGCGCAGCGCCCGCTCACCGAGGTCCGCACCGACGGCCGCGCCAACCTCGTCGACGCGTGTCAGGTCGCGACGATGTGGATCCCGGAGGTGACGGTCGCCTTCTCGTCGCGCCTCTATCGCGGGTGCCGCGCGACGAAGATGGACGCGTGGGGGATGAACGCCTTCGGCTCGCCGAGCTGCCCTCCCCTCGCCGAGCTCGGCCTCGGGGTGCAGGTCGCGCCCCACGTGCTGCCCCCGCGCGCGAAGGAGCCCTTCGATCCGCGGCTCGAGCCGCGCGTCCTCGCCGTCCGCGTGTTCCCCGGCCTCGATCCGCGCCTCCTCCACGGGGCCCTCGCGAGCGGGGTGCGCGGCGTGGTGATCGAGGCGTTCGGGGCTGGCAACGTCCCTCGCCTCGAGCGCTCCCTCATCGGCGTGCTCGAGGCGGCGCGCACCCTCGACGTGCCGGTCGTGCTCGTGAGCCAGTGCCCGCGCGGGGCGGTCGACCTCTCCGCGTACGAGGGGGGAGCGGCGGCGCGGAAGGCGGGCGCCATCGGGGCCGCCGACATGACGGCGGAGGCCGCCCTCACCAAGCTCATGGTCGTGCTCGGCCGGGCCGCCGACGACGAGCGGGTCAGCCGCGCGCGCGAGGCCTTCGCGCATCCGTGGGTCGGAGAGATGACGCCGACCGGCGAGCCCGCGCGCCCGAGCGCGATGCCCCACGAATGAGCGACAAGGCGGGACGCGTCGCGCGCGCGGGCGGCTTCATCGTCCTCTTCGCGAGCGTCGCCTTCGCCACCAGCTCGCCCCTCTCGCGCCTCGCCCGACCCGCCCACCCGCTCTTCGTCGCGTTCGCCCGCGTCGCCATCGCCGCCCTCGTCCTCGGGCTCCTGGACCTGCGCGGGATCGTCCGCTCCTTCTCTGCCCTCGCCGCACGCGACCGGCTCCGCGTGGCGCTCGCGGGGGCCCTGCTCGCCGCCCACTTCGCCCTCTTCCAATGGGGCCTCGACGAGACCTCGCTGCCGGCGGCGGTCTCCCTCGTCTCGCTCGAGCCGCTCTCCGTCGTCCTCTGCGCGTGGGCCTTCTTCGGCATCGCCCCGAGCCGCCCCGAGAAGATCGGCGTCGCCCTCGCCACCGCGGGCGCCGTCATCGTCTCGCGCGGGGCGGGAGAGGGCGAGCACCGCCTCTTCGGGGACGTGCTCGTGCTCGGAGCGGTCGCCCTGTTCGGGCTGTACGTCGCGTCCGCTCGGGGCCTGCGCGACGCGCTCCCCGCCATGCACTACGCCCCCCTCGTCTACGCGGCGGCGGCCCTCTCGATCGGCCCCCTCATCACGGTCCTCTCCGCGCGCGGCACGCTCGATCTGCACGCCTATCCGCTCCCCGCGTCGTCCGCGATCGCCCTCCTCGCCCTCGGCCTCGTCCCCACCGTCATCGGTCACACCCTCCTCCAGACGGGGGCGCGCACGTTGTCGCCGAGCGTGGTCGCGCTCGTCTCGCCGGGAGAGACGCTCGGGAGCATCGCGATCGCCTCCGTCCTCTTTCGAAAGCCCCCCACCCTCCTCGAAGCCTCGGGGGGAGCTGTCATCTTGTTCGGCACCCTCGTCGCGATCCGAAGGAGCACGTAAGCTCCCACATCGAATGGCCAGGGTCGTCCCGAAGCTTCGTCTGGAGGGGGTCTCCGTCGAGCAGTATGCAGGGGTCAGCGCCGCCCTCGACGAGGGCCTGCCGCTCGACGCGATCCTCGAGCAGGAGCAGATCGACGAAGACGCCTGGTCGCGGGTCGAGCCGGCGTGGTGCGTCCGCGTCGCGGAGGACGTCGCCCTCTCGACCGAGTACGGGCAGCGCCGTCGCGAGGCCGAGGACTGTCTCGCCCGATCCATCGAGCCCTTCGACCGCGACGAGGCGGCGTGGGTCGCGCTCCTCGGCGCGATCGCGACCCAGGAGGACGCCTTCGCGTTCGTGGAGAAGCTCGGCCTCACGATGATCGACGTCGGCCGGATGGGCCGATCGTGGAAGCGCAAGACGGACAAGGACCCGGAGCTCGGAAAGCGCCTCGCCGAGCTCGGGCCGACCGCGAAGCTCCCCGACAAGTCGAAGATCAAGATCGGCCCCGTGAAGCTCGCGCGCTTCCCGTGGAGCCCCGCCCCGCGCGAGCCTGCCCCCGCCGAGAAGCCCGCGGCCGTCGCCGCCGGAGCCGCTTCCGTCGCCGACGCGGACGTGGTCGCCAAGCGCGAGCTCGCGAGCTTCCAGATCGCCGCGCTCGAGCCGCCGGAGGCCTCCCCTCAAGCCCCTCCCCCTCCCGCGCCCCCGCCCCTCAAGAAGGAGCTCAAGTCGACGACCGACGTCGACATCCACAAGGTCATCCACGCCGCGCGGTCCCGAGGCATCCCGTTCTCCGGCTCCACCAGCGCCCCGCCGCCGGACCCCGATCCTCCCGCGTCGCCCCGCGCGTCCGCGCCGCCGCCCAGCGGAGGACAGACCATCGATCCGAGCGCCCCCACCAAGCCGACGCTCCCCTTCGACAGCGCGCCGATCCAGCTCATGCAGCTCGACCGATATGCCGCCCTCGCCGCCGAGCTCCGCCTCTCCCCCGGCGACGCCGAGGCGATCATGCAGCGCTACGGCCTCGCCAGCCCCGAGAGCCGCAAGCAGATCCACGAGCTGTGGCGGCGCCGCTTCGAGACTCGCCCCGAGCTGCGCGAGAAGTTCGAGTCGATCGTCCGCGCCGCCACCTCTGCGCCTGCGACGAAGGGGTGAGCGCGCCTCCGCCTCCGTACTCCGCTAGGATTCGAACACCGTGGGCAAGCCAATCGCAAAGCAGGGAGACGCCGCCGTCGGCGTCGACATCCACGTCGTGATGATCCCCAGCCCGGGCGGGCCCGTCCCCACCCCGCTGCCGTCACCGTTCGACGGGAAGATCAGCCAGTCCGTCTCGTCCTCCGTGCTCGCCGAGCACAAGGGCGTCGCCACCGAAGGGAGCATCGCCCAGTGCACCCCCCACATCCCTGCCGGCGGCCCGTTCCAGAAGCCCCCCGCCAACCAAGGCACCGTCTCGATGGGCAGCAACACCGTCCTCGCCGAGCACAAGAAGGTCGCGCGCGCCGGCGACTCCGTGAAGTGCTGCAACGACCCCGCCGACAAAGACTCCGCCTTCATCGTCACCGCAGGGACGATCCTCGTCGGCTGATCGCGCGCTACAATCGCGGGCGAGGCCGCAGCTCATGGTCCCCGCATCGATCACGGTCCAGGGCGCGCTGTCGCGCTGGGCACGGCGCACCGCGATCCTCGTCGTGCTCGCCATCCCCTTCGTTGGCGGAGTGCCGATCGTGCCCTGCGTCCTCGCCGCCTTCCTCTACGGCCACGTCGGACAGCCGACGCGCCGCCGCGGCCAGTTCCGCATCACCCGAGACGGCGTCGAGTCCAACGAGGGCGTCCTCGTGCTCCCGCGCGCGAGCTTCGTCCTCCCCGCTGCCGACGGCGACGACGGACGCGGGCCCGGCATCTCGTTCTTGGACATGGAGGGGGTCGTCTCCCAGATGACCTTCGAATCGGTGCCCGCTCGCGACGAGGCCCTCGCCTCCCTCGGGTTCGGCAACGGCCCGATCGACGTGCGAAGCGATGGCTTCGTCGGTCCCGAGGTCCGCGCCGCCCTCGGCAGCGCAGGGGCCCTCGCCGCCACGATGGCGATCGCGATCGGCGCCCGTCGCGCCTCCATCTTCGCCATCCTCGCGAGCGTCGCCGCCCTCGTCTACGCCGTCCGGCACGCCCTCAAGCGCGACTTCCGCGTCGGCGACGACGGCATCCACGTCCGCGCGCCCTTCATCCGCGCGTGGGTCCCGTTCGACGAGCTGCGCGGAGTGAGCGTCGGCCGCGCGTGGGTCCGCCTCCACACCACGACCGGCGACGTCGACATCGGCGGCCCCGCGTTCGGCCCCGCCGCCGCCCGCGCCCGCGAAGCCCTCGCGACCCTGATCCGCGCCGCCCGCGCCCGCCACGAGCAGAAGGAGCGACCCAGCGCGCTCCTCCTCGAAGCCCACGCCGAGAGCGTCTTCCGCGCCATCCCCCGCTCGACCGACGCCCTCCTCGAGCTCGTCGAGAGCGCCCGCGTCGAGCCCGCCCTCCGCGTCCGCGCCGCCTCCGCCCTCCTCCACGATCCGCGCGCCGCCGAGATCGACGCCCGCGCCCGCGTCGCCGCCTGCGCCGAGCGCTCCGCGAACCCCGCCCTCGCCCGCGAGCTGCGCGCCGTCCTCTCCCGCGCCTCGTGACCTCGAGGGTGCCCACCCCGGTCTCGCTTCGCGAGCCCACCCCTCCCAAGCGTGTCGCTCCGCTCCACGCGGGAGGGGTCGCGCCCAACCCTCGTCACCGGCTCTCCCCGCGCCGCCGCACCCCTCCCGCGAGGAGCTCCGCAGGAGCGACGAGCAAGGGAGGGGTCGCCGAGCGAAGCGAGGCGCGGGTGGGCATCCCCTCCACCTCGGGGAGCTACTTGTCCTTGGTGAAGTGGAAGCTCTCTTTGCGCGCGGGCGGCTCGAAGCCGAGGCGTCCGGTCACCTCGCGGCTGTAGTTGAAGTACGCGGAGTCCATCATGACGGAGTACGGCGCCCACTCGGGGGAGCCCGAGTCGGTCGTGAACTTCGCGTCGCTGGGGCTGCTCATGGACATGGGGGCTTTGTGGAGCGACTTGCCGTTCGACGAGACCAGCTCGAACTCCCACTCCACGATGAACGAGAACAGCAGGCCCGCCGGCTGATCGAACTTCGTGTACTGGAAGTAGTGGGGGATGCGAACGAGGTGCGAGCTCACCTCGAGCACGGGCTTGCCGGCCCGATCGCCGTCGAGGGGCACGAGGGTGATGAGGTTGCCGTCGAACACGCGCGAGAACGACTCGCTCATCGCTTCGATGAACGTCGCGCGCCGGCGCGTGTCGTACTTCACGTCGAAGGCTTGTCCCTTCTCGATGATGGGGATGTCCCCCTTCGGGAACTTCGCCTTCACGGCCGGGTCCGCCTTCTGCTCGTCGAGGGCCTCCTTGATGCCGGGCGGGTCCGCGAGATCCGCCTTGTGCTTGAACGCGACGTAGAGGTTTGGGTCCTTCGAGCGCGACAGCTCGTCGAGGATGGTCCCGAACGCGTCGCGCATCGAGGCGCTCACCTCGAACTCGCGCGCGCCGCCCGCCTTGGCGGGGGTGTTCATCTTCGCCTTGCCCGCGTCGTACAGCTCCTTGAGGGCGGCGACGGCGTCCTCCTTCGCCGGCTTCACGAGGTCCTTCTCCGTGAGGTCCTCGCACTCGTTCGCGACCTTGCGGAGGTTGGCCGCGTTCTTGTCGCGCTTGCCTTCGCGCACGCGCGCCTTCATCCAGCGGAGCTTCCAGTCGGCGCGCCGAAACTTCTCCGGGACCTGCTTCTCGTATTTGTCGATCCAGTCGGAGGCCTTCGCGTTGTCCTTGGAGAGCTCTTCGTAGAGGCTCGACTCCTGGGACTTCTCCACCGCGGTGGACACGGTCGGGCCGAGGCCAGTGAAGACGGCGATGATGCCGCCGAGGATCCCGAGGTGGGCGGCGAGGGGGAGCTTCTTCTCGAGGCGCTTCGTGATCCCGAAGACGCCGAGCCAGATCGAGCCCGCGAGGAAGATGGAGAGGAGGGCGGCGACGCCGTAGCCCTGATACGACGCGAAGAGCCACCCGAAGAAGAGCCAGAAGGCGAAGAAGCCTCCTACGAGCGCGTTGACGATCCGGGCCGCGCTATTCCGGGGGGGCAGCGGCCGCATCGCCTGCTGGCCGTAGTACTGCGGGGGCTGTGCCCCCCACGGCTGGGGCGCGCCAAAGGGCTGCGGGCCTCCTCCGTGCGGAGGAGGCGGGTAGCCGTATCCGCCGGGCGGATAGCCTCCGCCGCCGCCGCTGGGCGGATACCCACCGCCGGGAGGTCCCCATCCGCCGCCGCCGCCGCCGCCACCTTGCGGGGGCCCTCCCCAACCGGGAGGCCCGCCCGCTCCACCCGGCGGCGCGGGCGGCGCTCCGCCCGGAGGTCCCCACCCGCCGCCGCCTCCCGGGCGGAGGTCCGCCTTGCGGAGGTCCGCCCCCCGGAGGTCCCCACCCGCCCGGAGGTCCCGCCGGCGGCGCTCCACCCCGGGGTCCCCAACCCGTCATCCTCGAAACCTCAGGCATCGTTGCTCGATTCTCGCTTCGTTTTGAGAGGAAGGGGAGGTCGACCCCCGCCCACTTCGGCCTGGCGAGGCCGCGTGTAGCCGAATCACGCTCGCTGATTTAGGCTCGCCTGCTCGTCGCGCGACGAGGAGCCTCCCATGGAATCGCCGCCCAGAAAACTCCCGCCCAAGAAGGATGTCCTCGACAAGTTCTTGGGCAACGGCTCAGCCAGAGTCTTCCTCGATCCGCGCAAGGCCGGGGTCATCGTCCCGAAGTGGTTCGCCAAACAAGCCGAGCTCGTCCTTCGCGTCGGCTACACGCTGAACCCGCCCATCCCCGATCTGCTCGTCACCGATGAAGCGGTGAGCTGCACCCTCAGCTTCAACCGCTCTCCTTTCTGGTGCAAAATGCCGTGGCACGCCGTGTTTGCGGTCGTGAGCGACGTCGACGGGCGCGGGGTGGTGTGGCCGGAGGATGTCCCCCTCGAGAGCCAGCTCCTCAAGCCCGCCCGGCCGAAGCCCAAGCTCGCGAGCGTGAAGGACGACGCGACCCCCGCCGAGAAGGCGCCGGAAGAGAAGGAGGCCGCCGAGACGGAGGCCGAAGCCTCTGCGCCCGAAGGCGCGGCCGAGGCTCCCGAGAAGCCGGCGGCGTCCGCGCCCGCTGCCGCCGCGGAAGGCACGTCGGGGGAGAAGCCCGCGCCGTCGGAAGCTCCCGCCGCCACCACCAGCGCAGAGCCCGCCGCGTCCTCCACCGAGGGCGACAAGGACGACGCCACGTCGAAGAAGACGAAGCGGCAGCTCCCGCCGTATCTTCGCGTCGTCAAATGAACGAGCGTAGGGCGCGCGCGGAGGCGATGAAGTGATGGGATGGGCCAAACGGGCCGGGACGTCGGCGATCTTGCTCGGCTTCTGCCTCGCGATGGAGTTCACGTTCCAGTACATCATCCCCGACACCGCGTACCGGAACCTCGCGACGCTCGCCCTCATCAACGTCCTCGTCGCGCTCTCCCTCAACGTCATCAACGGGATGGCCGGTCAGTTCTCGATCGGCCACGCCGGGTTCGTCGGCGCGGGGCCTACACCGCCGCGTTCGTCGCGAGCGCGATCCACAAGTCGCTCGGCGAGCGCATGGAGACGTTCGGCAACTCCTTCATCGTGATGCCCCCCGCGATCATCGCGGGCGCGCTCGTGGCCGGCATCTTCGGGCTCATCGTCGGGTTGCCGAGCCTCCGCCTCAAAGGCGACTACCTCGCCATCGTCACCCTCGGGTTCGCCGAGATCTTCAGGTACGTCATCACGACCTCTCCCCGGCGTCGCCAAGGAGGGCCCCGCTTCTGGATCTCCAAGCTCGGCGGACCGCAGGGATACTCCGGCCCCGACAACTTCGGCGTGGCCCAGTACGCCGGCCCCTTCTGGGTCTTCGGCGGCGTCATCACCGCCACCATCATCGCCTGGCGTCTCAAGTTCTCCGGTTGGGGTCGCGCGCTGCGGGCCCTGCGCGAGGACGAGATCGCCGCCGCCGCCGTCGGCGTCGACCCGACCCGCTACAAGGTCACGTCGTTCGTCATCTCCGCGATGGGGGCTGGCGTCGCGGGCGCGCTCCTCGCGAGCATGCGCGACGGAAACCCCTCCATCCAGCCCGAGCAGTTCGGCTTCGCCCTCTCGTTCGACGCCATCACGATGGTCATCCTCGGCGGCTCCGGCAGCGTCAGCGGCGCCGTCCTCGGCGGCCTCTTCGTCACCATCACGGTGAAGATGATCGAGCAGCTCCAGCGGCTCGACGCGGTCGAGGCCTTCAAGAAGGACCACCCCGACTTCGATCTCAACGCCCTCAGGATGGTCGTCTACGCGATCGTCCTCATCCTCCTCATGGTCGTCCGCCCCGCCGGCGTCTTCGGCGAGAACGAGATCACCCGCTACCGCCGCCGCAAAGAAGACCCGACCCCCGCCTGCGCGCGGCCCCAAGTCCATCCCGACCGCCCCCGCCGCGTCATGAGCGCTCCGATGATGTGCAAGCCCCGCTTCCGTCTCGAGAAGGCGCCATGCGAGCGACCCCAATCTCGAGCCGACGCCGTGCAAGCCAAGGAGCGCACTGTCATCTCCGACGAAGTGGCTGAGCATTGGCCTCATCTTTCCAAACCAGCAGCGACCCAGGGCTCTGCGAGCGACACTCCAGTGACACGACGACTGCGTGCGAGCCAAGGAGGTTGCTGTCGTAACTCGCTTCGATCCGGCCTCAGAAGCCATCCGAAACGCCGGAGGGGGCCCCAACTTTGTTGGGGAGGTTGCCGGGCAACCTCCGGCTCAAAGCCGATTCTGCGGGGCGAAGCGATCGCGGAAGAGACGGCAATCGAACGAGATTCGATCAGAGCAAGAATCGCCGTCGCCCACCTCCAGCTAGCGAGCCGAGCTGCGGGCCTCGCGCTCGCAACGCAACGCTTCTCAGCACGACGAGGCAGAAGCCCCACCCTCTTCGGCGTGCGCGCAGCGCGATGCGCGGCAGCGCGACGCGCGGGAGCGCGCGATGAGCGTCCTCAAGATCGACCACCTCTCGAAGCGCTTCGGCGGCCTCAAGGCGGTGAGCGACGTCTCGTTCCGAAGTCCCCGAGCGCTGCATCTTCGGCCTCATCGGGCCGAACGGCGCCGGCAAGACGACGGTCTTCAACCTCGTGACCGGCGTCTACGACTTCGAGGGCTCCATTACCTTTGGCGGCACCAGCCTCGCCAAGAAGAAGCCGAGCCAGATCGCCCATATGGGGATCGCCCGGACCTTCCAGAACATCCGCCTCTTCCAGAGCATGACCGTCCTCGAGAACGTCCTCATCGCGTGCGAGAACACGCGCAAGGCCCACCTCGGCGCGGCCCTCCTCCGCTCCCCCCCCTCTTCTTCCGCGACGAAGAGAAGATCCGCAAAGACGCCCTCAACCTCCTGCGCATCTTCAAGCTCGACGGCATGGCCGAGGAGACGTCGACCTCGCTCTCCTACGGCAACCAGCGCCGCCTCGAGATCGCCCGCGCGATGATGCTCCGCCCCAAGCTCCTCCTCCTCGACGAGCCCGCCGCCGGCATGAACTACGGCGAAGCAGAGGGCCTCAAGGAGCAGATCCGCTGGCTCCGCGACGAGTTCAAGATCACCGTCGTCCTCGTCGAGCACAACATGCAGGTCGTGATGGGCGTCTGCGAGGACATCCACGTCCTCGATCACGGCGAGACGATCGCCCACGGCCCCCCCGACGTGATCCGCAAGCACCCGAAGGTCCTCGCCGCCTACCTCGGGGAAGAGTCGGACGAGCCCGAAGCAGCGGCCGCTCCCGCAGGATGATGCCCACCCCCGACTCGCTCCGCTCGTCGACCCCTCCCAAGCGTCTTCGCTCTGTCGAGCCTCAGCCGCGGGAGGGGTTCATGAGGACGACCCACCCGACGAGACCCGCCCCCAAGACCGCGGTCGGCGAGCAGCTCTTCACCATCGAAGGCCTCAAGGTCGCGTACGGCGGCATCCAGGCCTTGAAGGGCGTCAGCATCGAGGTGAAGCGCGGCGAGATCGTCGCGATGATCGGCGCGAACGGGGCCGGCAAGACGACGACCCTGAAGACGGTCATGCGCCTCCTGCCCGTCCTCGAGGGCCGCATCACCTACGAGGGCCGGGACCTCGCCGAGCTCTCCGTCGAAGAGGTCGTCGAAGCGGGGATCTCTCTCGTCCCCGAAGGCCGCGCCATCTTCGGCGGGCTCACCGTCAAAGAGAACCTCGAGCTCGGCGCCTTCAACCACAAGCGCAAGAAGGAGATGGCGGAGACGATCGAAGACGTCGTCCAGCTCTTCCCGAGGCTCGGCGAGCGCATGAAGCAAGAGGGCGGCACCCTCTCCGGCGGCGAGCAGCAGATGCTCGCGATCGGCCGCGCCCTCATGGCCCGCCCCGCCCTCCTCCTCCTCGACGAGCCCTCGCTCGGCATCGCCCCCAAGCTCGTCCAACAGATCTTCGAAGCCATCGCCAAGATCGCCGAGGCCGGCACCACGATCGTCCTCGTCGAGCAGAACACGCGCCTCGCCCTCAAGTACGCGAAGCGCGCTTACGTCCTCCGAACGGGGGAGATCGCGATGAGCGGTCTCGCCAAAGAGCTCGCGGAGAACGAGGAGATCAAGGCCGCCTACCTCGGCGGCTGATCCTCACGCCGCGAGGCGCGTCCGCTCCGCGAGCAGCGCGCGCAAGCAAGGCAGGACCGCCCCCGCGATCGCCTCGCGCCGCAGCCGCGCGCGACCTCGCTCTCCCACCACCCCGTGGGCCAAGAGCAGCGTCGCGCGCGGCTCCGCGCGTCCTGGCGCCGAAGACCGCAGCTCCGCTGCCAGCCGCGCGATCTCCTCCTCGAGGACCGAGGCGACGTCCTCGCCGAACGCCCCGAGGGCCCAGTGGACCGTCCGCCACGCGAGCTCGGCGTGCTCCGTCTCGTCGTCGGCGATCCCTTCCAGCACGCCCTTCACCCGCGGATCGACGACGTGCTCGAGGGCGAAGCTCGCCTCCAGCGCCGCCACCGTCTCTCCCACGCACCCCTCTCGCAAGACGAGCCTCACCACCTCCGCGGCGGTGACGTCACCCGCGAGCGAGCCGTCGATCGAGAGCGCGCCCGGCCCCACGTCCTGCCCGCGATAGGCGCTCGCGAGAGCGAGCGCTTGGCGCGCGTGGCGCGTCTCGTCCGCCATGGCGCGGGTGGTGCGCTCCACCAGATCCGGAGGCGCCCCCAGCGAGAGGAGCTGCAGCGCGAACCGCGCGAACGCCGCGATCGAAGCGTGCTCCATCCGCGCCGTGTGCTCCCAGGCCTCCGCGAGCTCGGCCGCGAGCGGCGGCTCGACGAAGCTCGGCGAGAGCCCGGCCTCGCACCAATCCGACCGATGCACGAGCTCCGCCGTGCGCGCCTCCCCGTCGACGAGGAAGGGCCTCCCGATCGCGCAGCCGCCGGGCGCGCACTCGCGGTGCCCGTCCGCCTGGACCACGCAGTATTCGTTGATGCCCAAACAATCTGCGTCCCCGCCGCACGTGTCCGCGGGCGTCGTGCACTGGAACTCCACGTAGAGGCAGCCCTCCGTCGGATCCCAGCTCGTGCACTCTTGCTCGGGGCCGCACGCCTCGGGCCCGTGGCACCCCGCGGGCACGCAGACCCCGGCCGGGTCCCCGCACATGCACAGCTCGTCGGGACCGCACTCTGCGTCGCTGAAGCACGCCGGCACGCACGTGCACGCGACCTCGCTCCCGCTCGTGCACAGGTATCCGTCTTGGCAGCCGCCACAGCACTCGTTGGGATCGGGGAAGCTGTTCGGGCACGTCACCGCCGCGCGCCGCCGGAGGTTTCCTCCCGCACATCGATCCAGCCCGGTGTCGATCCCGTCGACCAGGATCGGCTGCGGATCCTTGCACCCGCCCGTGCCGACCGTCCCCCCGCCCGTCCCCTCGCCGCCGGTGCCTTGACCGCCCTGCGCCGAGCTCCCTCCGGAAGAGGAAGCCCCGCCTTCCACCGAGCCGCCGCCATTCGAAGAGGACGCGCCGTGCCCTGAAGCTCCGGAGCCTCCCGCGCCCCCGTCGCCGTCCGGCGTCTCCACGTTCGGGCCGCACCCCAGCGACATCAGCAGCGTCGTCGCGAACCATTCGAGCCGACCCGATCGAGGACGAAGCAAGCGCATGGATGACCTCCGCCCACTCGCATTAGCAGCCCGCGTGCCCCAGCTCTATCGCCGCTTCACCCGATCCAAAGAGATCAAGGAACCGCGCCGTCTCGTGCCGGAACGTGCCCCAATGCGCGCGGCGCGCCGCTATCGTTTTCGAAGTCATGGCGACAGCGGGCATGTCCCGACCCCGCACTCGCGGTGCCCGTCCGGCTCGAGAATGCACCGCTCGCCGCAGTCGTACATTCCAGTGCACGTGTCGTTCGGGGTCGTGCACGCGAACGCGACAAGGCCGCACCCAGGCAGGGGATCGTAGCTGGCGCACAGCTGATCCGGCCCGCAGTCCCCGTTGGTCGAGCACGTCGCGTCCACGCAAAACGAGCCTGTCGATACGCACAGACACGCTCTGTTCGGACCGCAGTCTGCGTCGCTGGTGCAAGCCGGCTGGCAGAACGCGTTGAAGGCGCTCCACACGTGGCAAACCTGCCCTGGGGGGCAGACTCCACACGCGCCGTTTTCCGGAACGACGTCCGGGCACGTCACCGCTTCCCGACGCTGGAGCATTCCTTGTCCGCAGAAGTCGTAGCCGGTGTCGACGCCCTGCACGATGCGCGGCTGGGGATTCTCGCAAGTTGCGACGGCGCCGCCGCCTGCCCCCATGCCTCCGGATCCGGCGCCTCCCATCCCGGAGCCCCCCGTCTCGGAGCCTCCCGTCCCTGTTCCGCCGGTCCCTGTTCCGCCGGTCCCGATGCCGCCGGTCCCCATGCCGCCCGTCGGGTCGGAGCCCCCACCGCCCGCTTCCATCCCGCCCGTCTGTGCTCCGCCGGTGCCCCCATGGGCCGGGCTCCCGCCCCAAGGCGGCGCGCCTCCATCCACGGGCCCGGCTCCGCTCGACGACGCCCCACCACCGACTCCGTTCACCGCTTCCGAGCCGCATCCGAGCCACAGCGCGAACGACGTCACGGCCACCGCGAGCGAGCGAAAGCGAACGATACCCAAGCGCATGACAGCCTCCCTGACCAACGGCGCGCCTTGAGCGAACGAACGCTCTTTTGGTAGGCGCTCCCCCTGATAGGTGCCGCTCCGCGCGCGGCATTCAACGAGCGCCGGGTGGCGGACGTAGGCTCGAAGATCGCGCGATCGATGCGCCGCGCGTCAGAGGATGGGGCCGCAGCGCTACGATTTTCATAGCGATGGGCCGCCCGGCGACCCGAGCGCAGCCCGCCGAAGACCGTAAGCAAAGCGGGCCTCGCGCGTTCTCGCGTGGCCGTGAAGCTCCTCCCCCTCCTCGCTTCGCTCGCCCTCGCCGGCTCGGCGTGGACGCTGCCTCGGGTCGCGCGGGCGCAGCCTGCGCCGAGCGCCCCTCTCACCGTCGCCGCCGCGCCCCAAACCGCGGCGCCCACCCCGAGGGTCGTGCTCGCGCAAGATGCCTCGTTCTTCCATCACGCCATTGGCCTTCGAGAAGCCCGCTTCGACAACTACATCGTCAGCGCGGATCTCCTCGGCATCGGCGCGCTCTATGGCGCGGGCCTCGATTTTCAGCGCCTCTGTCGCCTCGACGTCCGCCTCGGAGGAGGAAGCTTCGCGGCCATCCACGGCCGCGCCATCCACCTCGGCTCCAAAGCGACCCTCGCCGACCTCGAGGCGCCCATGTTCATGACATTCCAAGGAGCCTTGGGCACCGAGCTGCCCGCCGGCCCCTTCGAGGTCACCGTCGAAGCGCGCTTCTCCGCCGACTGGCTCGATGCGGACCTCCACCGAACCGACCAGTCCATCCAGGGCTCCGTCGACGCTTGGGTCTTCGAGGGCGGTCTCGGCGTCGGCCTTCGCTACCCCATCGCGAAGGATCTCTGGGTCGGGCCGAGCTACTACGGCGGCATCGCCGGAAACGAGCACCTCGGCTACGCCCACGGCGGCAAGCTCACCCTCACCGCCGACCTCCCGTTGTAGCTGCTCACGACGCGATCACGCCCGAGCGGTGAAAAAAAGATGAGCCGCCGGCCGAGGCCCGCGCCACTGCCGAGCATGAAAGACTTCGTGCTCTTGGGTTTGGCGTGTCTGCTCGTCGCTTGTGGAGACTCGAGCGGGAGCGGGGCTTCTGGCAATGGCGGGTCGGGCGCGGGCGGGTCCAATCAGGGAGGCTCCCCGGCCGAGGGTGGCTCGCCCTCGCAAGGTGGAGATCCGAGTGAGGGAGGCGCGCCGATCGGAGGGAGCGGAGGGAACGGCGGCGGCTCTCTTTGCCCGACCGACACGAGCGAGCCCAACGACTCCTTCAACTTCCCCGCCTTCCTCAACGACGCGTCGATGGGCATTCAATGCAGCGGCAACGCCGCCTCCGGGGGCGGCGTCTTGCCCGACTCGACCGACGCGGACTTCATCAAGATCTACACCGAGAGCACGACCTGCGAGTCCGCCGCCCCGACCGTCGACATCACGATCGACGGCCCCCTCGATATCTGCATCTACACGCAAGACTGCGACCAAGGGCCGGCGATCTTGAGCTGCCCGGAGGGCACCACGATCGATCCCAATACCGACGAGGGACTCACCGGCTGCTGCGGCACGCTGGAGCAGAGCGCCACCATTCGCATCGACGACTTCGCCGCGTGCACCGACTTCAACACCCAGATCTACGTCGTCCTCGACAACTCCGACCCGACCCTCGACTGCAACGTTTATCAGCTCACCGTCTCGCTCTGAGGGCGCGCGTCGCGATGCGCGCTCGCCGGGGAGGTTTCGCACAACACGCCCATCGATCGCCGCGCCCCGCCGCCCTGCGATCCGTCGAGTAAACCGTTCATTCTAAATCACCGATCGTGAACCTGACACACTCGACGCCACAGAGCGGATGGATGGGGCCCCGTCGCCGCAGGCGATGGGGCGCGCCCGCGTTTGGCGGGGGAGGTTTCGAGGAACGCGAAACCGACTTCTCGGCCCGGCGCGGCGAGCGCTTGAACACGGAGGCGGAGGGGGCCCCACGCGTAAGCGGGAGGTCTCATTGATGCGGGGCGAGAGGTTCCAGGCCCAGATCCAATGACCGAAGCGCGCGAGACCCTCCGATCGAGAGTTGCGCTCGCTCATTTCGTGGCTCGGCGCGTACCATCGGAACCGGTCCGTAACGGGAGGCGCCATGTCGGAGGTACAGGTCGAGCTCGCCAGGATCGAGCGCGCGGAGGAGGAAGCGCGGGGCTCTGCCCTGCGTGAGCTCTTTCTCGCGCGTCGGCAGCTGCTCGAGGAGCACGGGACGGAGCTGATGGGCCCCGTCGCTTCATTCGCGAAAGAGCACCCGTCGAACATCACGTGGCGCGAGGGCTTCGTCGACGGAATCGTGCGGCCCTCTGATTACAAGTCCGAGGGACAGCTCATCGACCCGCTGCCGCTCTCGTCGCTCCTCTCCGCGCTCGAGCTGCCGGCGTTCTCGCGATGTCGATCCATCTTCTCGAGTCGCTGGCGAGGTGCTCCTCCACCTTCGACGGAGCGGCTCACCTTCCAACAGGCGGTGATCACCGAGGCCGTCATCGCGCTCGAGCGCCTTCGCGAGCTGCGTGTGGGCGCCGTCGTCGCGAGCGTCCCTCTCTCGCACGCGGGCCTCGAGAAGCTCGCGATCGGATGGGCGGGGCCGGCCCCTGCAATGCTCGACAATGCCGAGCTGCCTGCGCTGAAGATGCTCGCGGTGACGGGCCTCGGGCGCGACCAAGACGACCCTCGCGACGCCGCCAGGACGATCGCGCGCACCCGAGCCGAATCGGTCTTTCTCGGCATCCACGGCAAGATGGGCCGCGCCGGCTGGGGAGCAGAGGAGGTCTCGGCGCTCGAGCCGATCGCGGACCGCGTCGTCGGGATGCAATGGTTCGGGACGGCGCCCGCCCTCGGTATCCCGCTGCCGAAGCTTCGCCGGCTTCGACTCGATCTGCGGGTGCAGCCGGGCCCACGGCCCAGCCCGATCGCGCTCCCTGACCTCGAGGTGGAGGAGGTCGACGTCCTCGTCTTTGGACGTGGACCTCACATGCGCACGGTCGCCACGCAGCTCGCGGAGAGCCGGCTCGTGCGGGGCGCTCGGGTGCTCCACCTTCGCGCCTCGGATCGCGCCTTCGTGGCCTTGTTCGAGCGGCCGCTCGAGCGCATCGAGGAGCTCTCCTTCTCCTCCCTCGGCACGGCCCACGTCGCGGTCGGCGACGAGATATTCCAGAAGGGCTCTCTGCCGAGCTTGAGGACGCTCTCGTTGGCGGCAGCCCCTCAGCTCCCGGGGGTCGCCAACTCGGCCGTCGCGGCCCGGATTGAACAGCTCTCGATCCAATTGCAGGGGCCGAGCTGCGTCTCGACTTGGATCGCCGTGCGCGAGAAATTCCCGAGGCTGCGCACCCTGGTGGCTCGCGGGGCCCGCCGCTTCGACGCAGAGTCGCGCGCGGCGCTCTACGACGGCGACCATCGCGTCATATGGGCCGACCACGACGCGGAGGAGCGGCGGCGCTTCTTCGACACCGACCGAGGGGCACCCGGGCTCGCCGGGCTGGATTGAGGAGCAGGCCATGAGCACGTCGATGGACTCCGCGGTGCTGTGGAATCTGGGCCGTCGCCTCGGCGCGGTGTTGGGGGCGGCGAGCGGCGAGCGATTCCGTCCGAAGCCCCGGGCCCTCGCCGGGCTCGAGCCGGCCCTCGACGCGCTCGGGGTGAAGGTATCGCTCGAAGACCTCGCCCGCGCGAACCGCGAGGATCGCGCCACCGCGATCGACGCGATTCGGAAGGGGGCTGGGCGCCTCGCGTCTCTCGGGTGGTCGGCGCAATGGCTCCGTGACTACGCCAGCCTCGAAGAGAACGAGCGCCCCCCGCTCTCGGAGAAGGCGCGAGAGGTAGCGTCGCGGTTCATTCTCGAGAGCGCCGAGCTCGAAGGAAGGGAGCGCCGGGATGTCGCCGAGATCCGCGGGTGGTGTTACGCGATCGCGGCTGGCTACGCGCGCCCCCCGTACGATCTCTCGGAGCTCGCCCGCCTCGTCGACGAGGTCTATGCGAAGGAGGGAGACGGCGCCGCCAGCGCCGACGCGGACGAAGACAGTCCGGTCACGTTCCGCTCCGCGACCGCCGACCACGTCGTGATGATGGCGGTGCTGCACCACATCGTCTCGACGATCTCCGGTCTCCGCTATGGCGGCGCAAGTGTGTTTCGCGGCGGCGTGAAGCAAGGCATTCACGCCTATGACGACGAGTCGGAGTCGCATTTCATCGTGGGGTGGAACGACGCCGGCGTCGTCGGGTTCGCGTTCCACAAGTACGCCTGCGAGGAGGAGCGCGAGCTCGAGCCCGACGCGCGCGATCCGATGCGCTGGCTCCGCGGCCTCCCGCCCGAGCTGGAGCCGCTGGGGAATGAGCTGTCCAATCAGGCCGGCCGGTTCTTCACCGCCGGGATGTGGATCTCCCGCGCCGGAGAGCGACACCAAGATGGGGTGGGGGGCGAGGACGGGTCGAGCCACTTCAAAGCGCTCACGTCCGCGCCCCGGGAGGCCCTCTTCAAGAAGCCGGGCTATTGGGCCCAGCTCCGGAGCATCACCACCGATCAGGCCGAGCTCGCGCGTACGCTCGCGAAGCGTTCCGTCGGCGGGGGTGGTGAGATCGAAATCGAGGAGTCGGAGATCCTCCTCGAGCGTCCGGCCCGCCACGGCGACGGGCACCTGTTCACTCTGACGGAGAAGGCTCTTCAGCGCGCGGTCGGAGAGCTCGCCAAGGTCGGTCTAAGCTGGGGCTCGGCGGCCCAGGCGGCGGAGCCAGAGGTCGCGGCGGCCCGGGCCGTCGTCGAGCGCGCCATCGCCGAGGCGATGTCCCCGGACGAGCGGGCCCTCTTCGACGCCGCCAAGTCGAACGATCCGGCCATGGTGAAGGAGCTCGTCGGTCGCGGTGTCTCGACCGAGCGCGGCGCTGTTCAAAACCAATTCGGCGCGCTGCCCATCGCCCCCGGGATGACGCCCCTCTTCGTGGCGATCCGCGCTGGGGCGACGGAGGCGGCGCTCGCCCTGATCGAGGCGGGGGCAGCGCTCGAGAAGGCCGTCGGGCCTCTCAACCCGTTCACTTGCGCGGTGCAGGGGCGGAATATCGAGGTCGCGCGGCGCCTGCTCGAGCGCGGCGCATCGGCCCAAGGCTCACCTGCAATGCCGCCTCCTGTGCTCCTCGCCGCCCTCCACGGCGACCTCCCCATGGTCGAGCTCCTGCTCGCCGCCAAAGCCGGGCTGGGCAATCCCGCCCATTACACGGTGCACGTCATGGAGCGGCTCCGCGCGCAGGGCTACGGGGCGATCGTGAAGGTCATCGAGCGAGCGCTGCAGGAGCATGCCAGCGCAGATTGATGTCTTCGCCCGCTGTCACCCGTCCTGTCGCCGATAGTGCATGGCGACCACTCCGCTGCGGAAGGGCTCGACCGAGACCAGCTCGAGGCGTCGCGTGTTGGGCAGCCCGCTCTGGTACAGGGTCGGGCCGTGGCCAGCGATCCTCGGGTGGACGAGGAGCTTGTACTCGTCGATGAGGTTCAGTCGGTCCAGCTCGGTGGCGAGCTTGCCGCTCCCCAGCAGCACGCCGGCTGGTGTCGCGTCCTTCAGCC
This sequence comes from Polyangiaceae bacterium, assembly GCA_044225865.1. GTDB lineage: Bacteria > Myxococcota_A > Polyangia > Polyangiales > Polyangiaceae > Xiheicaenibacterium. Next base: position 60,925 of record JBGAID010000051.1, read on the forward strand.
TCTGCACCCCTACCCGCAGGTCGCCCCCGATGAGATGGCTATTGGTCCACGGGAAGTCGCGCCGGGTCGACGACACGACGTACTTCGGCTTGGCCTCCAACTTGACCGCCCACTCGCGCAATGGGGGCGGCGCCTCCACCTCGCCACGAGCGACCGCCGGCCAGTGGCTCTCCATCATCTCGTACGTGACGCGGCCCCAGAGCATCGCCCCGCCTTCGTCCATGAGCCGCGTAAAGAAGGCGTGCGTCTCGTCGTCGACGATTCCCTCGCGGTGGTCGACACAACCATCGAGGGTGACGTTGATGCTGAAAATCAAGAGGCCCATGGCGGCGATGATACGCCGATGCGGGCTGTCGACTGTCGACACGCCCAAGCGGCGGCCGCGCTCGGATTGGCGGTCGAACGCCCAATAGCGCGCCGCCAGTGGTCAATTGACGGCGGTGCCGAGGCGCTCAGAACGAGAAGCTGTCTGCAGATCGGAGCGTCACCTCGGAGTCCACCTTGCTCTTTGCGCCCCGTGTCTTCCAGGCCCCCTTGAGCTCCGTCTTGACCGGCAGGCCGAGATCGGCCCGCACCTCCAGCGTGCCCTCGAGGGTCCCGTCGAGCTGATCTCCCTGCTTCAGTGCGCCGTGGTACGTACGGACGATCTCGAGCACGACGATCTTCTTGCTGCCGCCGTCCTTGATCGCCTTCACCTTGAGCTTGGTCGTCATCATCTCGGGGGCCACCTCGAAATCGAGGTCACGACCAGCGAGAAAGAGATCGTTGCCATCCAGCGTGTCGCCGACGCGGACCTTGTCGGGGATCTTGTCGAGGAGGGGGCCTTCTTGGCCGAAGGTCGCGCACGCGCGCCGAACGAGCCGGGCCTCGTCGGCGGGAGCAGGCTTGCCCGCCTCGTCGCGGACGGTCGTGGCCCCGTCCTTCCGCTCCAGGACATAGGTCTTGCCGTCGGCGGGAAGCGGGCGCTCGTCGTTCGCCGCGCCGCCCGACACCGTCCGCTTGTTGCTCGCTTTGGTGATCTGGACGCGCAGCTTCGAGCAGACTCTCCCTTCCACCGCGAGGCACTCCTCGCTCTTCTCGACGCGCAAGGTGGTCTTCGCGTCCTCCGTGGTCGGGCCTTTGGGGCCGGCGATCTCGGTTTGGGTGTGCTCTTGCTCGACGAAGGTGACGGCGCGCTTGTCCCCGATCGCCGGGTAGTGCTTCGACACCGCGATCTCGGTCGGCGCCGCCTCCGCGGTCGGCTCCGCGGTCGCCTCCGTCTTCGGCTCGGCGGTCGCCGTCGGCGCCTCGACCGACCGCGCGGGCGGCGCGTCGCAGGCGGATGCCGCGAGAAGCGCGACACTGGCGGTGAGGGATCGAGCGATCGACAGAGGGCGGATCGGAGCGTTCATCCCCGCGATCTTCTCGCAGCGGCGACCTGATGTCGTCAAGGGGCGGCGCCAAATGAGCGAGCGCAATTCGCGATCAGAGATCCTCGCGCGATTCGATCATCGGGGCCTGGACTCTCTCGATTTAGGATCAGCCCGGTTGGGGCGGCTCGCACACCGGCGGATCGACCCTCCAGTATCCGTCCTCGCTCGCGCACGACGCGTGGGCAGTGGAGGGCCCGCACTCGGTGTCGACCGGATACTCGCACTGCAGGGTATCGACACACGGATCGCATTGGTCCCCATCGAGCGGCGCCGTCTCGGGGCAATCCGTGACGTCACAGCAGCTCCCCGCACAGCACTCGTCGGTGAGGGATTCGATGCTCCACGTGTGATCGCGGCCGCAGTACCGCTCTTCTTCGGTGCAAGCGTCGAGCTCGGTCCAGCAGGTCTCGCCCGTGAGCGCGCAACGCTCGCCCTCCTGGGCCGCGTCACAGTCGACCGTCGGTTGGTCGCATTCGGCTTCGATCGCGGCCCAGGACCGGTTGCTATTGCACTGATATGTGACAGTGCAGTCCTGCTCTTGGTAGGTGCACAAAAGCTCGAAGAACCGACATACGTTGCCGGAGCCGGGAGGGTCGCCGGGGCACTCGCTCGGATTGTCGGGCAAAGGCTCGCCGGCTCCGGCCCCATCGCCGTCGGCGGTGGAGAGGTTGGCTCCGCAGCCAATGACGAGAACCGAAAGAAGGGACCATCCGTACCGAGTCGCGTGGGCGCGCATGGCGGCCGCGCCAGCAATCCAGGTGCCACACGGATTCGCCGCGATGATCCGACCCCGCGCGTCGATCTCGGAGGCAGGGGTCTGACGTCGCTGACGCGGTGGCCGCGCGTCACCCCCCGGCGCGCTTCGCGCTCGCCAGACTTGGCTCGAGAACCTCTTCGCTTCGTCGGGGCTCTACGTCCTCGCCGGCGCCCTGTGGTCGCTCGGCCCCGCGAAGCCCAGCCGCGGCGTGCTCGGAGCCACCGTCGCTTGGCACGACTTCGACTGGCCCCACGTCGGCGAGCGTCCCTCGCGCGGCGTCTACATCATCGCCGGGCTCGTCATCCTATTCACCATCGTCCTCATGGCTCCGTTCGCCCTGACCGCGTACGAGCAACTGTCGCATTGAGGGGGCCCGATCGGGGTCAGCGGCGGACCTTGCCGTGGGGGGTGCCTTCTCCGTAGCCGGCGAACGTCTGCACCCCGATGACGGCTTTGTCATGGAGCTCCTCGAGGGTCAGGGCGCCCGCGTAGCTCATCGCCGATTGCACACCCGTGATGATCTCCACCAATATCGCCCCCACGCTCTCGTGGTGCTCGCGCATGTAAATGCGGGAGGTCGAGATCCCCTCGCGGAAGAAGGCCTTCTTCGCTTGCTCGAACGGATCGAGCCCGGCCGTTCTGTCGATGACGGCGCGCGCGCTCGCCATTCCGTAGTTCTCTTTGTAGAGGAAGCCATCTTTATCCTCTTTGACGTCGCCGGGGCTCTCGTAAGTGCCGGCGAGGCCGGTCCCGATCATCACCCGCGCCGCGCCCGCGGCCAGGTAGAGGGCGACGTCGCGCGGCTGCCGGACCCCGCCGTCGGCCCAGACGTGCTTGCCGAGCCGGCGCGCCTCCTCCGCGCACGCTCGAACCGACGAGAAGGAAGGCCGGCCCGCCCCCGTCTGCATCCTCGTCGTGCACATGGCCCCCGGTCCGACGTTGACCTTCACCACGTCCGCGCCCGCCTCCACGAGGGCGCGCGTGCCCTCCTTGGTGCAGACGTTTCCCGCCACGAGGGGCACGCTCGGCCCAATCGCGGCCCGGACTTGGGGGAGCGCCTCCAGCATGCGCCGCTGATGCCCGTGCGCGGTGTCGACGACGATCGCGGAGACCCCCATGTCGACGAGGGCGCGCGCCGTGTCGGCCGCCTGCGAAGAGATCCCGACCGCGGCCGCGACCATGAGCTGTCCGCGCGCGTCCAGGCTCGGACGCAGCAGCTCGAGCCGGACCGCGTCGTCCCGCGTCAGCACGCCGACGAGCCGCCCCTCGTCGTCGAGCACGGGCGCCGCCTTCACCCGCGCCTCGCTCATCTTGAGGAACGCTTCGCGGTTCGACGTCCCGGCCCGAAACGCGACGAGGCGCTCCGACATCAGGCGCTCCGCGGGCGTGTACTGATCGCGCTCTCGAAGGTCGGCCCCCGTCACGATCCCGAGCGGGCGGCGCTCGTCGTCGACCACCACCACCATGTCGTGAGAGCGCTTGCGGATGATGCCGAGCACGTCTCGCAGCGTCGCCTTCGGTGACACCGAGAGGGGCGTGTCGTAGCGAGGATCCGCGGACCGAATATGGCGGACGATTCGCTCCACCGTCTCGCGATCCATGTCCTGCGGCAGCACCCCGAGCCCGCCGAAGCGCGCCATCGTCTCCGCCATCCGCTTCCCCGTGACGGCGTTCATGTTCGCGCTCACGATCGGATGAGAGCCGCCCACGAAGTCGGCGGGGCGGAGGTCTGCGTCGAGGCGCGACGAGCCCTCGAAGTAGCCGGGGGTCAAGAAGACGTCTTCGAGCGCGAGCTCGAGGTGATGGTCGTGCTCAGGGTGGAGGAATCGCATGTCGAAGCCGACAGCCTACTTGCACGCTCGCGCTGCCGGCACGAAAGCTCGAAGTCTGGCCGTGGACTTTATGTTCCTGCGTACTGCCGGATCCGGAAGCAGACCTCCGGTCGGCAGTAGCGGTTCCGTCGTGCTCCCTGTATTGCCGACTCGATGCGATACGCCATTCGAGCCGCCGCGCTCGGCGCCGTGGTGCTCTTCACCGGGTGCCCCGCGCCGCAACGGGAGGACTCCGAGCGCGCCGCGGCGAGCTCGGGCCCCGGCTCTGGGACGCCCCCGGGCCCTGAGGCGAGCGCGTCGAGCCTCGCTGCCGAGGGCTTTGCCCGCGTAGAGCTGCCGGGCCTGTCGATCGAGGGCCCCGGCCGCCCCTCGATCACCGGCGATTACGGGGCCGGAGCCGCCCAGGTGACGACGCCATTCGAGTGGGCGGTGACGTGGCAGCGCGGTGACCTCCCGCCGCTGGAGGCGCTGCGATCCATCGCGAACGCGATGCTCGGTGCCTTCCAGACCTCCACGACCTCACCGGGTCGGATCGCGGGCACGCGGCCCGTCGAGGTCGCGGGCAAGAGCGGCCACGAGTTCGAGCTCGTGAACGGAATCGGCAACACCCTCGTCGCTACCTTCACGGAGTGCGGCGGCCGAACGATCCAAATCCTCGTGGGAGGGCGCGCCGAGGCGAGGGCGAACAGCGACAAGCTCGTGGCGAGCTTCCGCTGCACGCCGGATCCCCAAAAGGACTTGGACCGCGTCGGGGTGGCGGTGGAGGTGCGGCCGGGCTGGAAACGCACCAAGCCCAGCGGCCCGCCGATGCTCGTCAACGAGCGCGAGATCGTCGTCAACCCGACCACCGTGGCCGCCCCCAACCCGAGGACCCCGATCGAGGACTTCGTGCCCACCGCCGTGCGCGCGGCTGGATTTACCCTCGAGTCGGAGAGGCCCATTGAGAAGAAGGGCCGGAAGCTCTGGCGCGCGTCGCTGTCCATGAACGGCAAGACCCACCCCGCCGCCATCCTCGCTTGGCGATGCGAGGACGGTCGCGTCGGCGCGGTGTACGTCTTCGGGGAGCCGGGGTCGTCCCTCGACGAAGGCATCGAACTCGCGCTCACCGCGCGCTGCCTCGCGCCGGACGAAGCGCCCCCGACCTACCCGGTGAAGGGGCTCTGAGCGGGACGAGAGCGTCTTCGCTTTTTCTTTGTTACGCGGGGCCGGGGGTCACGTTCCGAGGGTGAGCAATCGAGCTCGACTGCCTTCCCGAGGTGATCCCATGAAGAGGCTCCTGTCCCTTTCCTTGTTCTCCGTGCTCGCTGCGCTCGTCTTCGGCGCTTGCGCGGTGGGCCCCGACGAGACCGACGACGGCGAGGACGCGGCCGACGAGGCCGGGGACGAAGGCGACGTAGACGCGATCGAGGAGCCGGGCGACACGTCCCCCGCCTTCGTGACCAAGCGGCCGAAGTGCGCGCCGAATGAGAAGTGGTGCGAGTGCGGCGGCTGCGCTCCCATCGAGCTCAAATGCAGTCCGTACTGCGATTGAGGCGCGGGGCCTTCGTCCCAACGCCCGGCTCGGTCAGACCATTCGACGCCATCACGCATCGAATTGGCCCGAGCCTCCGTCGGTGCCCACCCCCGCCTCGCTCCGCTCGTCGACCCCTCCCTTGCGTGGCGCTCCGCGCCCCGCGGGAGGGGTACGGCTCGTCGCGAGCAGTCCGCCGACATGGCAGTCGGGGGCTTTTTCAGCAGCCTGCTAAGGGCTGCCCGGAGGGATCTCCGGCCGGTCGTCATCGGCCGGTCTACGTTAGACCGCGCCCGCCTCGCTGTTGCCGCGCCTCCGCGATGCCGGCGTCGACCCAGCGCTCGAACACGGCCGGGTCCGTGGTCGACTCGAAATCGCGACGAAGCACGAGGCCGGCCGTTTGGACCGCCATAGAAAGGATCTTCGAGGCGAGGAGGTAGCGGACCAGCACGCGCTCGTCGGTATTGGTGACCCCGAAGGCGCGCAGGAGCTTCCGCGCCTCGGGGTCGTAACCGTCGATGGCCGACCAGTCGTGGAATACCCGGACCCTCCCGAACTCGACGATGGCTCGCTGCGCGGCGGCCACATAGAAGCGCGTGACGCCAAGCGACCCGTGGCCAGCGATCCTCGTGACCACGACGCCGGGCGCGGGGATCCAAATGAGACCCGTCGTGCCGTTGGCGTCGTAGCGTTGCGCCGGCTCTGCACCCCAGTCCACGCGCGCAGTGTAGAGAACAATGCCCTCGGGCCGCGAGCTTCTGTGCTCCGGGGTGCCCTCGAATGAGGAGGCGGCTCGCCGGCCGCCGGTGCTGCCAAATCAGCGATCGCTGGTTTAGCTTCTGCCGATGACCTCCTCGCCGGCGCGGCTCGCACGAGCCATCCTCCTCGGGCTCCTCTTCACCGCATCGTGCGGTCCCCCCTCCGCCCCTCCGACGAGCTTGGAGCCCTCGAACGCGGCGACCGCCGCCCCTCCCGCGTCTGCGGACCCAGGCGCGAGCGCCACCGTCACGGCCTCCGCGGCGCCCGCGCCCGCCCCCGCGGCCGACGACGACGCCGAGCCCCCCGTCCCCAAGTTCGCCCCGCCTCCCGCTCCCGGGCCTGCCCCCGAGCGAGCGCCGAAGACCGTCCGCGTCGCCAAGATCGTAAAGCTCGCCAAAGCGGCCGCGAGCTGCAAAGTCAGCGACCACGGCTACATCGAGCGAGACTGCCCCGCCTTCGTGAAGTGGAGCGACGAGACCGCGCTGTTCGAGAACGGCAAAGGGGACGCGACGGTCCTCTCGCTCATCGAGGACGACAATCCTCGCCTGCGTGAGGTCGCCCTGATCAAAGGCTTCCAAAGGAGAGACGATCTCCTCTCCGACAAGAGCAACGCGAGTCGCCTGCTCAACGCCGCCCTCCGAGAGCAGGACAAGATCGTGGCTGGCCACTTCGGGCGCGAGGTCTGCCGCGTCGACGCCGAGAAGACAGGGCTCCAAGGCGAGCTGTACGCCCTCGCGAAGCACCCGCTCAAAGAGCTGCGCGAAGCCCTCGCCTTTTATCTCCTCCCCGCTCGGGTAACGCCGCTGAACCTCGATGTCGCGCACCGGCTCATGTACGACGAGGACAAACGGGTGCAGGACAATGCGGTCGGCTCATTGTCTTGCGGGGGCGTGGTCAAAGCCTCGCCCGAGACGTGCCAGCTCCTGGGCGAGCAGATGAAACGCCGAGACGCCGCCGGGGCGGAGGCCCATTGGGCGGCCGCCACCAGCTGGTGCAAAGACTTGTTTCCCGTGCTCCTCACGTCGTTGGAGAGGCGCGTCGGCAGGCTCAAGAGCGACGATCCATTCGACACCAAGTACGCCCTCGCCGCCCAGGACAGCTGTCATCCGCGGCCCGACTTCGACGCCGCCACCCTCGCCTCGATGCGCAAGCGGGCGTTCGCGATTGGCGAGAAGATCATCACCTTCAAAGAAACCATGCACCGCGTCTTCGGGATGGATCTCCTCTCCCGATGCGACCGCGCCGCGGCCCGGCCGATTCTCGAGCGCCTCACGAAAGACCCGGACCGCTACGTCGCCGAGCAGGCAAGAGGTTTTCTCAAATAGCGTTGGTCCCTCGACGAGGTGGTCATCGGGGTGAGCAAGGTTGGCTGGCAACCGCCGCACGCGTTGCGGTTCAGCGGCGACACGGTCGAGCTCCGGCGGGCTCACGTTCATCGCGGGCGATGGCGCCAGCGGGAGGGGTCCGGCCTCCGCCGCGTCGACCGGCGTCGACCGCTACGAAGGGTCTGAACCAACGGGACGAATCCGCCCCGAGCGCCGCGGACGACAGACCGAATGGATCGTCGCGCTTGCCACCTGGGCCGCGCTGGGATGATGTGCCCTCGTGAACGTTCCGAGCGACGTCGACGCGGAGAGGGCATCTCGCCTGCTCGCGCGAATCCCAGGCTCGAAGAGCCTGGGGGCGGAGCTTCATCGAAGGGGGGCGGTCGCGCTGTTCCACCTCGGCGCCGACAGCGAGCTCACGGCGAAGGTTCGAAGCTCGCGCGGGACGCGCAGCTACTTCGTACGCGGGTCGCTCGCGCGCGGACAGCTCTCGTGCGGTTGCTCGTGGGGAGGTGATTGCAAGCACGTCGCCGCGGTCCTCTTCGCCGCGGGCGCGCAGGATCCGGGCGCGGCCAGCGCCGGCCCAGCGGCGCCGCTGCGCCCACACCTCGCGGCGTGGCTCACCACGTTGCGAGGCCCCGCGCCCATGCGCGACGACGAGCGGATCGCCTTCCGGCTGGAGCTCGACCGGGGAGAGCCGATGGTCTACCTCGCCGTCCAACGGCTGGACAAGCGCGGAGCGTGGAAAGACCCGCACGCCTTCGCCGAGTCTCGTGCATTGGACGTCACGGAAGGCCGTGTGGGGGACGCAACCGTCGCCGACTATGTCGAAGGTCTGCCCTGGACGAGCCGCGGCGCGATGCGATTGCGAGGGCGTGCGGGCGGCGTCGCAGTCGCGAGGCTGCTCGAGAGCGACCGGCTCTTCCTCGGCCAACGGCATGACGCGGTCGCGCTCCGGCGGGGGGAGCCCCTGCCGGGCGAGCTGTCGTGGCAATCGCGAGCAGGGACGCAGGAACCGGCCATTCGACTCGAGCGGTCCGGTCTCATCGTGATCCCCCTCGCGCCCCTCTATTGGGTCGACGTGCACGCCGGCGAAATGGGTCCCATTGCGATCGACGGCGATCTCGGCATTGGAATGAAGTGGCTGGCCGGCCCACCCGTCGACGCGGGCGAGGCGAGTCAGCTCTCGCGGCGGCTCGCCGCGCTCGACGCGCGAGTTCCGGCGCCCGCGGTCGTCAAGACCGAGGTCATTCATGGTCCGCCTCGCGCCATCCTGCGGCTCATGGAGGAGCCCGCGCCGCCTCACATGCCATACGCATCGCCGCGGCGCTTCGGCGAGCTCTCCTTTCGCTATGGCGCTCATCGCATCGATGGCGCGGCGCCGACCCAAGCCGTCGTGCTGACGAGCCCGGAGCGGGTCGTGCGGATCGAGCGGTCCCTCGGCCTCGAGGACACGCTGCGCGCCGCGCTCGTGGTGCGCGGGTTGGTACGAGCCCCAGCCGATCACTACACGCGGACGGAGCGGTGGACCCTCGGCTCCGCGGAGGATTGGCTGCTCCTTCTGGACGAAGGCGTCGAGTCCCTGCGCGAAGCCGGCGTCGACATCGAGGTCGATCCCTCCTTCAGCCTGACCGTCCTCGAAGGGTCCGACTGGTTCACGGAGATCGAGCCCGCGGGCATCGATTGGTTCGACGTCGACTTCGGGATCCGCGTGGATGACCGTCGCATCCAGCTGCTGCCGCTCCTCGTCACCCTCCTCGTCGGAGGGGAGCTCCCCGATAAGGATGCGTTCTTCGTCGAGGTAGAGAAGGGGCGATTCGTGCGTGTCCCGCGCGCCCGGGTCGAGCCGCTCGTCGATCTGCTCGTCGAGCTCGCGGAGACGCGAGCGGACAATGGCAAGTCGCGCGCGTCGCGCCTGCGCGCGATGGATCTCGCCGCTTCCATCGACGAGCAGGGCGCGACCTTCACCGCCCTCCGGCAGCTTCGGGAGCGGCTCTCGTCCAATCATCAGCGAGCGCCTTCGAAGCTGCCGCGCACCTTTCGCGGACAGCTGCGAGACTATCAAGCGGACGGCGTCGCGTGGCTCTCGCTGCTACGCGAGGCCGGGCTCGGCGCGGTCCTCGCCGACGACATGGGGCTCGGCAAGACGGTGCAGCTCCTCGCCCACCTCTGCGCGACGCGCGCAGGGCGCGCCGCCGGAAGGAAGCCGAGCCTCGTCGTCGCCCCGACGAGCGTCCTGCTCGCCTGGTCTCAGCAAGTCGAGCGCTTCGCCCCGAAGCTCCGGGCCGTCCTATGGAGCGGGCCCCATCGAGACGAGCGGATCGGAGAGCTCGCGACCGCCGACCTCGTGTTGACCTCCTACGCGCTGCTGCGTCGCGACGCCGAGCTCCTCACCGCGCGGGAGTGGGACATATGCGTCCTCGACGAAGCGCAGGCGATCAAGAACGCGCGGAGCGAGCTCGCCGCGCGCGCGCGGGAGCTCCGCGCCACGCAGCGCATCGCGCTCACCGGCACTCCGGTCGAGAACCACCTCGGCGAGCTCTGGAGCATCGTCTCGTTCGCCGTCCCGGGGGCCCTCGGCAGCGAGCGCGCCTTCCGCGCTGCCTACCGCTTGCCGATCGAGAAGCGACAGAGCGAGCCCCGCCTGGAAGACCTGCGTCGCCGCATCGCTCCCATCCTGTTGCGGCGCACCAAAGAGGCGGTCGCAAGGGAGCTGCCACCGAAGACGATCATCGAGCACCCGATCGAGCTCCATGACTCGCAGCGCGACCTCTACGAGACCATCCGCGCGACCGTCGAGAAGCGCCTCCGCGAGGCCATCGCGTCACGCGGCCTCGCCCGGAGCCAGATCCTCTTCCTCGACGCCCTCCTCAAGCTCCGCCAGGTCTGCTGCGACCCGCGCCTCGTGAAGACGGAGACGACGCGGAGGTCACACGCCAGCGCGAAGCTCGAGGCCTTCGAGGAGCTCGTCACCACCCTCGCGGACGAGGGTCGCAAGATCCTCGTCTTCTCCCAGTTCGTCGAGATGATCGAGCTCCTCGAGGCGTCGCTCCGCCGGCTCGAGATCGAGTTCTCGACCCTCCACGGCGGCACCCGCGATCGCGCCGCCGCGGTCGCCCGCTTCCGGACCGGCTCCGCCAAGGTCTTCCTCATCAGCCTGAAGGCGGGCGGCACCGGCCTCGATCTCATCGAGGCCGACACCGTCATCCACTACGATCCGTGGTGGAACCCCGCCGCCGAGGCCCAAGCCACCGATCGCGCTCACCGCATCGGCCAAGACAAACCTGTCTTCGTCCACCGTCTCATCGCGAGCGGCACGGTGGAGCAGCGCATCGTCGAGCTCCAAGAGAAGAAGGGAGCGCTCGCGCGCGGTCTGCTCGAGGGCGGCGGCGCCTTCAAGCTCGACGCCGAAGCGGTCGAGGCGCTGCTCGCGCCCCTCCCGCGCGCTCGGGGATGAGCGCTCATTCCTTCGCCGGCCGAGCCTCGACGGGCGTGCTCGGAAGCCGGCGCTGGAGATGACTCAATATCGGTTCGAGGTCGACCGCGACCAGCGCGTGGTGAGGACGGACGACGACGGCGCCAATCCGGGACGCATACGGAACCAACCATCGATCGAGCTCTCTCAAGCGGTCGGCGGTGAAATCCGGAAACCAGCCGAGGTCGAGGCGCCACGGCTCTCCCCACCCGTCCCGCTCGACGATGCAGATGCCTCCGCCGCTGAACTCGAATCGCAAAAGGCTGCGGAGCGCGCCGGCCGCCTCGAGCCACGCTCCAACCGGTGAGTCGGGCGAGTACACCGCGATCGACCTCACCCGCTCTCCGAGGGCCCCGGAGAGCAGCCAAGCGACTCGGTCGGGGTGCCAGCCTTTGGACACGGAGACGTGGGTGACCCGCGCGAGCGCAGGGGCCGAGCGCAGCGCGGCCGCTTCCTCTTCGTCGAGCGGATCCGGCGACACCGTGAGGCGCTCGAGGGCGTACGGCTGGTCGCGCACGGCCATTCGGGCGACGAGTCGGGCCGGAAGATCGTCGAAGACGGCGCGCAGATCGGGGAGGGCGCACCCGAGCAAGAAGTCTTCGTCGGCGGGCCCGGTGATTTCTCGGAGCGTCGACCAAAAGGGGTGGTCGATGAGCTCGGCGCGCACTTTCGGAGTCTTGAAAGAGATGCTGCCGCTCGCGAGGAATCCGCGCTCGAAGACAGGCTTCCAAATCACCTTCTCCAGCGGCCCGAGCCAGCGCGCGGCGTTGGCTTTCAAGAGGCGCCGCTCCTCTACCCCCTGCGCTTTGGTGGGGTTCTTGGTGAATTGGAGACGAATGAACGTCCCGCGAGGGTCGCCGCGCTCGGTCAACCAGTCAGCGTATACGAGGCGCGGCGCGTCTTCGGCGGGAGCGGCGAATATCTCCTTCAGCAGCTGGTCCTCGGTGGCGTCGGCCACGACGGGCGTGGCCGTAGCGAAGATGTTGGCCTCGTCGGTCCAGCGCGGCAGCGCGCGAACGCGTTCATCGATACGGTCCAGCAAGCCGTTCGCGTCGAGACCGAGGGCGGGCGGCGGCGCGCTCAGGGTCGCCGCCAAACGAAGGGCCCAGCCTTTGAACTGATTGCCGAGCTCTCCTTCGGGCGGGTCGGCCATTCGGGCCTGCACTGGCGCGACCACTCGGACGTCGCCTGCCTCTTCGAGCGCTCGGAACGCCTTGCCCCATGTGTGCAGTCGAATCGCGCTCGTGGGCCGCTCCGCTTCGATGAAGCGCGCGAGGGCCATCGCGAGCCGCGGGTCTGGCGCGAATCGCAGCAAGAGCGAGAGCCGCTCCGCGAATTGGCTGAGGGGACGCCGACCCAAGCCGGCGAGGAGCCGGGAAAGATCCGCGACGCGGCCTCTCTCGGCGATCTCCACCCAGCGCGCATGAGTCTTCTCGCGCGTCGGCGCTGTGATCTCCGGCAGCTCCATGGTCGCGTCGAGGCGCTCGAGGACCTCGGCCAGGCGCGGATGCCGGCGATCCCGCCACGCAGACAGGAGCCGAGCCGCGGCGTCGAGCCTCTGACCTTGCTCCAGCGCCCGAAGCGCGCCACGCAGCTCATCGACCACTTCGCCCTCGGTCCGTGCCATGAAAGGCAGTAATTCACGGAGCGCGCGTCCTCGCAATACGCTCGACCTCCACCCCCGACGGACAGATCACCGTGGCGCTCTATCGGGAGCGAGAGGGAAAGAGCAACGAGAAGAGCTCTTGTCGGATGCGCGCGAGGAAGGCATCGCCATCGTGCTGGAGCGGGCGACGCCCTTCACTTGCCGCGCAGTGCGAGTCTGTCCGAAAAGGGCTTCGAGGGCATGCCCAGCCCGCGGTTCGCGCTTCGCGCTCGCCCGAGAGGTCAAAGCGAGGAGCGTTGTCGTGCTGGGAGCGTTGGGTGGCGAGCGCGAGCCCCGCTGCTCGGCTCGCCAGAGCTTCCGGTCTGTAGCCCTGGTCGAGGATTGGCTGGTCCAGAGAATATCGCCCGTGGTGTCTCTGCCCGCCAATCCGCGATCGTGCCTCTGCTGCGAGGGCCGAGCGCGGATGGACCGACCCCCCGCACCGCCCCGTACTTCCCACCCACGCACGTCACGCGGCCGATGTCATCGACAGCGCACACCATCGTTCGCGTCTCGTAGTTCACCGTCACTCCGCTCGCCATCGCGAGGTCGACGGATCCATCCAGCCCGTGCAGGTGCTCTTCGGAGCCTTCCAGGCGGGCGTGGCCCCGACAGTAGAGCCGGAGCCGCCTGGGATGCCAAATCAATTTCTGCTTGAACGACGGACCGGAGGCGGGTTTCCAAGCGCGGCACGGCGGCAAGTGAAGGGTTGCCCCGCGGCTATTCCTCCTTCGCATGAGGGTTGTAGCCGGTAATCCGCTTCGTCGTACCCAATCGAAGATTGATGCCGTGTTGAACGTAGGCCTTCAGGCAACAGACCGTGAAGGTCCACCCGGCCTGCTGCCCCATCGCGCGCTTCACGCCTTCCCGGTCGAGGGCCCATCCCGCCTCGGTGAGCCTCAGATCGGTGGTCCCCGGGTCCCCCGGCTCGAGCGCGATCGTCACCCGCGTCTTCTCGCCGGAGGCCTGCCAGTCGAAGACGATCTTCCGATCGTGCTCGACTTCGATCACATCCACGGACATGCGCGCGCCCACGTCTGCAAACTCCCAGGTCAATGTGTGACCCGCCTTCATCGGGCCGCTCGCGCCGGTGATGAAGTAGTGAGCCATCTTCGCCGGATCGACGAGGGCGCCGAACACCTCGCCGACTGGCCGCAAGATCCGGTTCTCGACTGTCACCTCGATGTCTTTATCGTGCATCGTCCTTCTCCCTGCGCGCCTTGGCGGGCTTTCGCGCCCAAATCAGCCCCTGAGCAATGGGCAACCGACTGGTTGCATGTTGAGGTTAGCGCGCGTCACGCAGATGTGCAACCAAATGGTTGCTTGTTGCCGGGCGAGCGCTCCCGGGCTCCGCGCTGGTCGGCGTCACGAAAGTCTCGCCTTCGACGAATTCCTGATGGCGTGGCGCGAGAGCGACCACTCACGTGCCCATGAGAACGGCGGCCCTCGTCTTTGCGTGGATGCTGGTCGGATGTGACGCTGCGTCGCCCGAGACGGTGGGCGACCTTCAAGCGAACGTCACCTGCTCCCCGAGCGATTACCAGGACTGGCTGCGGTGGGCTCCCGACGACGACGGCGATCCGCGCCCTCGGCTCGACATGCAGTGTCTGCCTCGAGAGCTGGAGCGGGACGTGAATGGCTTCGTGAACTGCGTCGTGATCGAGGCCCGAGCAGACGGCGACCCTGCCTGTGGCGATCCAGGCCGACGTCCGGTCTCGGCCGAGCACGAAGACCTCCTCGACCTCGTGATGGGCGGCGAGCATGTCGACCCGGCGTGGACCACCGTATGCGAGGTCGAGCAGCTGACCGGTGAAGCACGCACGCGCTGCGAGCAGGAATGGCCCACCCCGGAAGACCCGGGCTACTGCTACCTGTCGAACGACCTTGCGCAGGTCGGAAGCGGAGAGATGCTCGAAGGCTGCGGTTGGCAGCCGCCTCACGCCCTACGCTTCAGCGGGGACACGATCGAGCCCGGCGGTATCACATTCATCGCCTGCAACGACCACCTCTCCGACTGCGACTGACGCTCCCGCTACGGGTCGTAGAAGCCGCCGATCAGCTCGTCGAAGAACGACGCCACGCTCGGGGTCTTCAATGCGTTCTTCACGAGAGGCCAGATCACCTCCGTGAGGGCGTCGAAGTCAGGGGTCAGCTTCGCGCCGTAGGTCGCGAGCGCCGCCTCCAAGGTCTGCTTTTGGTGGGCGCGATGAATCATCTCGATGGTGGCGTGACGGCGCTTCCTCGTCGCCTCCATCGCGCCCACGTGCTTGGCGATGGCCTGGCCGATGTTCTCGGTGAGCTCGACCGTCTCTTTGGAGGCGGGGGCGACGACCTCGCTCATCGGCTGCTCGAGGAGCCAGGCAAACAGCTCTTTGCGGAGGGCAATGAACTGGGGCTGGTCGTTTCGCTTGATGATGAAGCCAGCGACCATTTCGAGAGACTTGCGGGCGAAGACTTGGAGGAAGCGCTTTCGCTCCGGCTCGAGCCGCTTGTCGAACTCTTCGCGGATGGACTCGAAGCCCTTGGCGAAGGCGCCGAGGCCGAAGGCGAGGGGGCCGCCCTTCTTGAGGAGGCTGGGGAGCCCCCACTCGGCGCGGAACGGATCGACCTTCTCGGAGAAGTCGCGGAGGGCCTGATCGAGGACGTCGCGCGAGATCTCTTCGAACGCGCGGTGGGTGAGCATCTTCTCCACGAACGCGGCGGGGAGGAGGTTGGGGCGCTCGAGGAGCTGGTCGACGAGGGCGCGCGCCTCGCTCGAGACGTACGTCCCGACGGGGGTCGGGTCTTCGCGCAGGCGGGCGAGCTCGAGCATGACGGAGAATCGCACGAGCGGCCTCACCGTCTCGCTGACGAAAGGATCGCCCGCGAGCACGTCGGAGAGGCGCGTGATGGCGGCGAGGTCGAGCACGTCGCCCACGTTGGAGCGCATCGTGTGGAGGAAGGTCGACTCGAGGTTCTCTCGCAGCTTCGCCTTCCCCCAATCGCTCTCGAGCTTCGCCTTCGCCCAGGCGAGGTGCCGGGCGCGCGCCGAATCGTTCGTCTCGGTCATGGACCCTCGAGGTAACCGCAGCTCTTCGCGTCCTTCGCGAGGCAGTGGTGCGTCGACGGGTGCGACAGGTAATAGACGTCGGTGCCGTCCGTCTCGAAGAATCGACCGACGAGGTTCGTGAGGTAGGTCCCGGTGTCGAAGCTCTCGCACGGGTTTCCATTCACGAAGGTGTGGACGCCCTGCGGGACGACGTAGGCGTCGAGGAGGCCGGTGACGCGCCCCTTCGGCTTCCACGCGTCGTCGGGGCCGAACGGGACGCCCTTGAGGCGAGGCTCCCAGACGCTCTCGATCGTCGAGGGATCGGCGGCCTGGGTGTAGCGCACGAGGCGATGGGGGACGGGCGCCGACTGCTCGAAGTAGAGCTGCTCGCCCTCGTCGAGATCGTCCGCGTCGAAGAGAGCCTCGTCGCACGTGACCTGCCCGATCGGCTCCGGCACGCACGTGTCGGTCGCCTCGTCGCAGTGACCGATCGGGCAGGACTTCCCTTCGGAGGCGCAGCCGCTCGGGAAGCAAGCGACGGTGTCGCCGTCGGCGGTGAGGTACGTCCCGTCGAGGGCCGCGTTCGCGCTCGTCGCGCAGCTCGGCTGGGCGGGGTGGCGCGCGAGGGCGGTGATCCCCTCGACGACGTGGCGGTTGATGAGATCCTGGTTCGGGGTCGTCCCGCCGAGCGCCTCGTAGAGCGGCTTCGGCGTGACGAAGTCGGCGTACTCCGGGAACTTGTCGGCGGCGTCCGGCTTGAAGAAGGGCAGGGCGCCCGTCGCGCGCGCGAACGCGATCCCGGAGTTGAGGGGCACGTTCATGTCCCCGATCGTGTCGATGGTGAGGACGGCGTGGGCCTGGATGGGCTCGCCGAACGGATCCGTCATCGGCCGCGTCGAGTAGTAAGGCGCGAAGCTGATGGGGTCGCCGGGATCGAGGGCCATCTGCGCGAGCTGGAGGAAGCGGCGGAGCGGGGGCGTCTGCCGGATCTGTCCGTAGCCCTCCGCGGGCGCGACGAGGGCGTCCCCCTCGCCGTAGAAGACGCCCTGGAACATCCCGCACGTGGAGGAGCCGCACTCCGCGCTCGCCGTTCCGTTCGGCGTGCCTTCCGGCAGGCGACCCTTGCCATAGGAGGCGATCGTCGTGCGCGGGGTGTCGCCGAGATCGAACGTCGGCCGGCAAGAGTCGTAGTCCTCCACCATGTCGACGCCGTCGTAGAAGTTGAGGGTGACCCGATCGCCGATCGTGGTCGGGATGCCGACGCGCATCGTCGCGTCGTCGCCGACGCGCGCGCACCGCAGCTCCCCGTTGTCCTCGTTGTAGACGAGGACGGTCGTGTTCTTGAGATCGTTCGGGTCGACGCAGCCGATTTCGAGCTCGCCGGTGTCGTTGAGGTTGGGCATCACCCACCGCACCGAGACCTCCCCCGCTTTGCACACGGTGCAGTCGTCGGGATCGCTCTCCGCGGAGCCGGTGCACGCGGCCCGCTCGCTCGACGGGACGGTGACGAGGAGCGGCCCCCAGAGGCGCAGCAGCACCGCCTCGATCACGCCGCCTTGGAAGGATCGCACGCCGATGTCGGTGAGGCCGCCGCCGCCCGAGCCGGGGCTCGCGGCGGTGACGTACGCATCGATGGAGCCGTGGATGCCGCTCAAGATCCCGCCGAGCGACTCGCCCCACGTGCCGTAGTGCGCTTCGGGGCCGCCGATGTCGGGGACGCCATCGCCGTCGAAGTCGCCCGCGATCTCCGGCTCGCCGTCGCCGTTGGTGTCGCACGCCTCCGAGGCCGGCTGATCCCAGCCGGTGTCGGCGTTCTTGCACGTCATCTGGCCCTCCGCCTGGCCGAAGGTGCGAAGGATGCGGACGAGCTGGATGTGATCGAGGATCGACTGACGCACGCCGTCGCGCGTGTGGAAGAGGTAGCTCGACCAGAAATCACCGCCGGAGTCGGCGCGGCCGTTCTCGTCGAGGTCACGCGCGCGCGTCTCGGTGAGGGCGTTGAACAGAGGCCCTGCGCACGCGCCGGAGAAGAGCGCCTTCGCCAAGGTCTCGGTGGCCGCGTCGCCGAGATCGAGCCCGTGCCCCATGGCGTTGATGCCGATGGTGGCGAGGCCGTGCTCGGCGAGGTTGCCTCCGTAGAGGATCCCCTCGAGGAAGTTGCCGGTGTAGCCGTGCCCGTAGATGTTCACGTCGAAGGGCTGGTGGAACTGGTCCGTCGCCTTCGGCACCACGAGGAAGAAGTTGACGCTGTCGGTGGTGACGGAGCCCGACCCGGTGACGAAGTCGAGATCGAAGGCGGCCTTGGGGTCGCGGCTCTCCGGCCCGCCCTCGAGGAGGAACGGCGAGTCGAACCGACCGATCGCGATGTAGTCGATGTGCTCGAACGAGCGGAGGAGCAGCTGGGTGTCGGCGCCCTCGCCGCTGCCGAAGAGCTGGGAGACCGCGAGCTCGAGGGTGTCGCGGATCTCGTCGGGGTGGACGATGTAGATGTTGTCGACCTTGTCCTTGCACGCGTCGGTCGACTGCCACCCGGCGGGATCCGTCGCGCCCTCGTCGAGGTCGGCGGCCATCCCGACGACGCGCTCGAGCTCGAGCTTGGCCGGGAAATCCTTGCCGAGCTTGGCGAACGTGCCCTGCTCGTAGAGGCCGTCGCGGAGCTTGCGCATGTCGTCGATGGTCGGCTCGGTGGTGAAGCCCCACGTGAACGCGACGTGCTCGAGCCCGGTTCCGGCGATGTCGCCGAAGTACGCGGCGTGAGCGCCGTCGTCGATCGCCCCCGCGACCCCCTCCGCGATCACGCGCTGGGTCGCGTGGAAGACGTGATCGAAGGGCGACTTCACCGCGTCGCCGTTCGCGTCGACGAGCCGATCCGTCACGACGACCGCGTACTTCTTCATCTCCTCGAGGGGCAGGAGCGGCCGCACGATGAGGGTGTCGGTCTCGCGCTCGTAGTACGTCAGCAGGTGATCGGCGATGCAGCGATCGCGGTCGCGCCGCGTGTCCAGGCACTCCGGGGTGCCGTAGCTCTCCGACCTCGGATCGTCGCAGACCGGGTCCGGATCCGGGCAGCTGTACGGGTCGTCGAGGTTCGGAACGTCGAGGACGCCGTCGAAGTCGGTGTCCGCATCGGGGGTGAAAGTGGCGCGCGTGATCGAGCCGCGCTTCGTCTCGTCGATGGTGTCGAACAGGAGGTTGCGCTCGGAGAAGCGGGTGTCGTTCGGCCAATAGCGGTCGAGCCGCTTGAGGGTGAGCTCGAAGTTGCCGTTGCCCACGTCGAGCGGGACGGGGACGCCCGTCTCGAGGTTGATCAGATAGATGGCATCGTCGGCGAAGTCGTAGTCGTCGCCGTGATGGCGCTTCTCGACGTTCTTGAGATCGATGGCGGCCTGGGCTGGCGTCCGCTCGAGGCCGCCCACCTGACCGAGGTCGAACGAGAGCGTGATGGGGGCAAATGTCCCCCAGCCCTCGAGCCGATCGAACCGGTCGCGCGCGTCGCGCTCGATCGCGGTCGGAGCGAGGAGGCTCGCGTTGATCCGCAGGCCGGTGCGGCTCGTCGGATCCGGCCACGTCGCCGTGTCGTTGGGCAACGGGATGTCCGGCAGCGGCTCGTGTGACAGGTCGTAGCGGATGCGCGCCCCCGGCCCTTCGGGTGTCCGACCAAGGTCGAGCGGAGCATCGCCGTCGCAGCCTCCGCCCGCGAGGGCGACGGCGCACGCGATCGAGGAAAAGATGAAGCGCGTCGGAATCTTGCGAATGGCCATCGGAGGGTGGGGGAGGGGCTCGAGCGGGGGGAGTCTATCCTTCAGGTGTCGTCAGCGCATGTAGCGGGCCAAGGGCGATCGCTGCACATGGGGTCAAGTTCTCGACCTCACGCGACACAGAGCTACAAGGATTTACAAGTTCGTGACAATTGACATCGGGCCGAATGTTAATTCCCCGGGTCGGCATAATGATTTACGCACTATGCACCTTGTATTTCGGGGTCTTGCTGCTTTTGTCCGCCTACGGGATGCACCGTCTGTACTTGGTGATCCTATGCCGGATTCATCGGAAAAAGTTGGACGCGATCATCGCCAACGCTCCCTTCGTGAGCGAGCGTGACGAGTCCAAGCTTCCGCATGTGACCATCCAGCTGCCGCTGTTCAACGAGTCGACGGTGGCCAATCGCCTCCTCGATGCGGTGGCGAAGATGGACTACCCAGCCAGCAAGCTCGAGATCCAGGTCCTCGACGACTCGATCGACGAGACGCAAGCGATCGCACGGGCCCACGTCGAGCGCCTCCGCGCGCAAGGCCTGGACGTCGTGTACATCCACCGCGAGGACCGCACCGGCTACAAGGCGGGCGCCCTCGACAACGGCCTCAAGACGGCGAAGGGCGACTACATCGCCATCTTCGACGCCGACTTCCTCCCGCAGCCGACCTTCGTGCGGAGCATCGTCGGTCACTTCGAGGACCCGAAGATCGCGATGGTGCAGACGCGCTGGGGCCACGAGAACCGCGAGTTCTCCGTCCTCACCCAGGTGCAGGCCCTCCAGCTCGACGGCCACCACCTCGTCGAGAACCGCGCCCGGTTCGGCGCCGGCTACCTCTTCAACTTCTCCGGCACCGGCGGGATGTGGCGCAAGACCGCCATCACCGACGCGGGCGGCTGGGAGCACGACACGCTCACCGAGGATCTCGACCTCTCGTACCGCGCGCAGCTCAAGGGCTGGCGCTTCATCTACCGCCCCGACGTGGTGACGCCCTCGGAGCTCCCGGAAGAGGTCTCCGCCGTGCGCGCGCAGCAGTACCGCTGGGCCAAGGGCACCGTGCAGTCCGCCCGCAAGCTCATGGGCCGCGTGATGCGCTCCGACCTGACGATCTCCCAGCGCATCGAGGCGTTCTTCCACTTCACGCCGCACTTCGCCTATCCGCTGCTCGTCGCGCTGAGCTTCCTCCTCCTCCCTGCGCTCGCCCTGACGCCGGGCGGGAACAACCTCACCATGCTCACGATCGACCTGCCGCTGCTCACCGCGACGACGGGCTCGCTCGCCGCGTTCTACATGGAGGCCGAGCGCGCCCAGGGCCGCTCGCGCATCCGCGCGCTGCTCCGCATGCCGCTCGTCATCGCGTTCGGCACCGGCATCGCGCCCCACCTTGCCAAGGCCGTCATCGACGGCTGGCGCAACAATGCCGGTGAGTTCGTCCGCACCCCCAAGCAGGGCGCCAACCGCGCTCGCTACAAGGCCGCGTCGCAGACCCCGTGGGTCGAGATCATCCTCGGCCTCATCTCCCTCGCGTCCATCCCCGTCTCCTACATGGCCGGTCACTGGTTCGCGACCCCGTTCGCCGTCATCTTCACCGCCGGCTACGCCTACGTCGCCCTCCTCGTCTCCAGCGAGCAGTCGCGCCGCCGCCGCCTCCAAGCCAGCGCCGGCAACGGCCCCACCGACACCCCCGTCCCCTCCCAAGAGGGCATCAACCAGCAGTCCCCCCAGCTCGAAGTCTCCTGAGACAAAAGCCCAGCTGGTCGTGAAAAGAGCCGCGAGCGATCGCGGCTCTCTGTTTTTCCGTTCGGCGCTCGGCCCAAGAGCTCCAGATGCTCGCTCGCTCTGTTTCCCGCTCGGCACTCGGCCCAAGAGCTCCAGATGCTCGCTCGCTCTGTTTCCCGCTCGGCGCTCGGCCCAAGAGCTCCAGATGCTCGCTCGCTCTGTTTCCCGCTCGGCGCTCGGCCCAAGAGCTCCAGATGCTCGCTCGCTCTGTTTCCCGCTCGGCGCTCGGCCCAAGAGCTCCAGAT
>JBGAID010000182.1:0-8508 GCA_044225865.1 Polyangiaceae bacterium
CCGACTGGCTCGCCGCGGACGACCCCGCGCCCTGGGTCGTCGAGACGTCCGGGTCCACCGGAGTGCCGAAGCGGGTGCTGCTGCCCCGCGCGGCCGTCCTACTTCTGCGCGTGCGCCCCTCCCGAGCGCTCGAGCTCGGCCCGTTCGAGGACGCCGAGCTCGACGATCCCGAGCTCGACGCGCCCTTCGACTTCGGGTCCGCCCATCCGATCCCGGCCGTGTTCACGTCGGCGGGCGTGGCGCGATCGATCAAGCTCTCCCCCCGCGCCGCGGGCGAGGCGCGGTGGCTCTTCGAGGGCGGGGAGGGGGCGCTCCCGCTCGCTCGCGCCACCGTCATCGCCCTCGGGGTGGCGGCCCTCGGGCGAGAGCGCAAGAGCGCGGGCATCGCGCGCGCCCTCGCGCAAGCGAGCGGGGACGCGTGGACCGCGATCGGCGAGCTGTGGGAGCGCGCCCACTACGGCGGACGTCTCTTCTCCGATATCGCGTGCCCCTCCTGCGGCGCGCGGAACACCGTCCTGGCTCCGGACCGCTCGCTCTTCGACCGCGTCGCCAGCCCAGAGGGGGCCCCGCGGGGCGGCGACGACCTCGACGGGTTTCCGACCCTCTCCGAGTTCGAATCGGAGGCGGAGCGCGCTCGCAAGAACGTCTACGCCGCGAGGCACGTGCGCAACGTCGATCTCTGCGTCGACGCGGGCGTACCCGCCTGCGACGAGGGGGGCGAGCCCCTCCTCGGCATGTACGAGCCGCCTTCCCACGATGTCCACGGGGCCTCGCGCGCTCCCACGATCACGCTCTTCTATCGCTCTTTTCAATCGGAGTTTCGGCGTGACCCCACCTTCGACGTCGCCCACGAGATCTTCGTGACCATCGATCACGAGGTGGAGCATCACCTCTTCTTCTTGAGCGGCCACGACCCGATGGACGAGGAGGAGCGGGCCGAGATCGTGCGTGAGAAGGCCCGCATCGTAGGCAAGCGCGAGCTGGGGCGCCGCGGCGCGCGGGAGGCGGTGGGAGACCTCGTCGGGTTCGCGAGGATCGCGTGGCCCATCGCCGCGGCCGTGGCCGCGCTTACCCTGATTCGAAACTGCCTTCATTGAGCGGCCGGACAAGCTCGATAGATATTTGGCATTTAGCCCCGATCCTTCATGTAAGCTTCGGGGGTGCTTGGATTCTTGCAGCCCTCGATGGGTCGGCCACACTTCGCGAGTGAACAGCTCTCCTCGAACCGGTCGAGCGCAGTGAAGGGAGGCGAGCGATGACGGAGCGATCCCGCCGCACCAAGACCGAAAAGCGCCCCTCCAAGGCCGCGCCGGCGAACCGGCGAGCGAGCCCGGACGTCGTCAAGAAGCGCCGCGCCGCCCGCCACTTCAACGAGCTGCTCGCGGAGGCGGGGGCGGTCGGCCAGAAGCTCGACGGCCGCACGGAGAAGCGGCGCAAGCGGCTCCTCCGGGAGCTCGGGGAGGGGAAGGTCCAATCGACGAAGCGTCTCCTCAAGCCCATCGACGTGCTCGTTCGGGTGCAGGCCCTCCTCGACTTGGGGGAGCCGCTCGCCTCGATCAAGAAGGTGTGCAAGCCCTCGCGGCCGGTCCCTCCCTCGCGCGACGTGGTGGAAGGCCTCAAGCGGCTCCACGCCGCCTACGGCTTTCATCCGGAGGCGTACGCGTTCGTCGGGCTCGGGGAGGCGATGGTCGCCAAGGCGGGGATCTCGGAGAAGCCGAGCGGCCACGGTCGGCCCACGCTCGCGCGGCGGGGCGCGGAAGCGGCGAAGTCGCGCCACGTCGAGCGCGCCGCTTGACCTCGCCGGAGCGCTCTGCCACGAAATCCGCGAGATGACGCGATCCGAAGACGCTCGCTCGAAGCGAGCCGGGAGACTTGCGGCGGCTGCGATCGCCGGCCTCGTCATCTCCGTGGGATCGGTCGGGGCGGACCGAGGCTCGAGCGCTCGCTGGCCTTCCATCCGAGCCGTCGCCGACGTCGCCCCCCTCGAGGTCCGGGTCGCGAGAGCGGGCGGCCCGCGCGAGCCCGATCCGGCGCAGGCGCAGGTCGACACCCCCGAGCAGCAGGAGGATCCGAACGACGCGAAGGTCGTGGCCCGCGTCGGAGAGTCCGTGATCACGGCCGGTGAGCTCCGGCGTGCGCTCGCGCAGACGCCACGATCCGTGCTCGCGCAGTTCGGGTCCACCCCCGACGAGATTCGAAAGAACTACCTGGACCGGGTGCTCGTGCGCGACGCGCTGTTCGCGGAGGAGGCGAGGGCGCGCGGCATCGAGAGCCAGTCGGACGTACGGGATCGCGAGCTCGGCGCGATGCGCGCGATGCTCGTCGACGACGTACGGAGAGAGGCGGGGGCCAAGAAGATCTCCGACGCCGACGTGAAGAGCTTCTTCGAGTCGAACCCGGATCGCTTCGTCACCCCCAAGCGGATCCAGATCCAGCGCATCCTCGTGGCCACGGAGGCGGAGGCGAGCGCGCTCATCGCCGATCTCGGCGAGCGCCCCGACCCGAAGCGCTGGAACGACGCGGCGAGGGAGAAGTCCCTCGACAAAGCCAACAACCTGCGCGGCGGCGCGCTCGGGCTCGTCGCCGAGGACGGCTCCACCGGCCAGGCGGAGACCAAGGTGGATCCGGCCATCTTCGCCGCCGCCGACGCGGTGAAGGACGGCACCATCGTGCCGTCGCCGGTTCGAGAGGGGCCGCGCTGGGCGGTCGTGCTCAAGCGCCAGACGGTCGCTCCCGTGGTCCAATCCCTCGACGCAGAGGCGCCGAGCATCCGCGCCGAGCTCGCCGATCAGCGCCTGCGCACCGCGATGCAGGCGCTCCTCGACAAGCTCCGTCCTACGCTGTTGACGGAGCTCAACGTCGAGCTGTGTGACATGGTCTCCGTCAGCTCCACGGGAGAGCTGGACCGGTCGAAGCGGCCCGGAACGCTGCCGAGGTCGAAGCGCAACGCGAGCCCCGCTCCAAACGAAGGCGCCCCCGGCGGCCTGCGCTGAGCGGCCGCGTCCTCGCGGGCTGCGCTCTTCAGTGGAGGGTCTCGTCCCCAGCGCGCCGCTGCTTCTTCGTGCTGAGGTCGTCGATGCGGCCACCGAATACGAACGAGAGCCCGAGGGCCACGAGGGCGAGACCGGCCGTGACGTACATCCCGATGCCCCACTCGAGGATGTGGGGATCGAGCTTGTTCACGCTGGGGGGGAAGGCGATGCGCACCACGACCGTGAGCAGGCACATCGCCGCGAGGAACGCCACCGCGACGCGCGCCCCGCGCATGCGGAACACGCTCCGTCGCGAGAGGACGAGCGGAATCATCACCATCCAGGAGACGAGCGGGGCCCACATCCACCCGAGGTGGCTCGCGATCTGAGGCCCGCTCATGTCGATGTGCTCGGGCGCGCGCTCGCGCACCCACGGCAAGAAGAAGGCGGCCAGACCGGCGATCGCGACCAGCACGAGGGGGCCGCGCGCTCGCCCGAAGTACGTCATGGGGAGCGTCTCCTCGTCGGGCGGGATCTCCTCCACCTCGCCGCCGACGACCTCCGCGCTGCCCGCCTTCGCCTTCGGTAGCTCCTCGAGGGGGAGGAGCTTCAGCCCGCACGCTGGACATTTGCGAGCCTCGCCCGGCTCGAACATCTCCCTGCAGAACGGGCAGCCCAACAGAGTCCGCATCGGCCGCACCAGAGAATAGCCCACGAAGCGTCCGACAGCTCGCCGCGCTTCGAGTTCCCGCCCGTGCTAGGGTGCCGGCCGAGACCGATGCCCGCGAAAAAGCTCGACGAAAAAGAGGTGCAGGCCTTCGTCCGCGAGCGGACCGTCGGCACCACCCCGACCTGGGCCTTCGAGTCGGAGGCGCTGGTGCGCTCGTATCGTTTCGGCGCCTATCGGGACGGCGTCGCGTTCGCGGTCGCGGTCGCCTTGCTCGCGGAGCGCCGCGACCACCACCCCGACATCGAGATCCGGTACGGATCGGTGAGGGTCCTGTTCACCACCCACGACGCGGGTGGCGTCACGGAGCTCGACCGCGATCTCGCCCTCGCCTGCGACGAGCTCGCCGCTCGACACGGCGAAGTGTCACCGACCTGAAGAACGTGAAGCTCCCTCCGAAGATCTCCGAGATCGTCGGCGACGACACGGATCTCGATCACCTCGAACAGGCCGTCACCCATCCCAGCTACGCGAACGAGCGCAGGAAGACACCCCGCCTCGACTACCAGCGCCTGGAGTTCCTGGGAGACGCCGTCATTCAGCTCTGCGTCAGCGAGGCCCTGATGGAGCGCTTCCCGGAGGCGCGAGAGGGTGAGCTCAGCTTCTTGCGCTCCGCGATCGTGAGCACGGAGGCCCTCGCCGACTTTGCTCGAGGGGTCGATCTCGCGCCCGTGCTCATGCTCGGTCGAGGCGCGGACCTGGCCGGTGAGCGGATGCAGCCGACCGTCCTCGCAGACGCGCTCGAGGCGGTCGTGGGCGCCGTCTACCTGGATCGTGGCTTCGACGCGGCTCGCCGGCTCGTCGCCGCGCTGTTTGCTCGCGGTCTGGCGTCGCGCGCCAACCAGCCCCTGCGCGACGCCAAGAGCGAGCTCCAGGAGCGCGTGCAGGGCCTGGGCGGCGCGTCCCCGCGCTACCGCCTCGTCTCCACGACCGGCCCCGATCACTTCCGGCAGTTCGAGGCGGAGGTCGAGGCCCTCGGTCGCGTGCTCGGACGAGGGGTCGGCAAGACGAAGAAGGCGGCCGAGCAAGAGGCGGCGCGCGCGGCCCTTTCGAGCCTGCCGGCGACGGAGTAAGACCCCAGGCATGCATCGCCGCGCGTTGCTGCTCGCGCTCTCGAGCGCGCCCGTGCTGCTGTTCACCTCCGAGGCCTTCGCCGGCAGCTACCTCGACCGATCGGCGCTGCTGCTCGACGGATCGCGCCGCGACGCGGAGGCGCTGAGGGCCAAGCTCACCGACAAAGAACTCGCGAAGGTGGTCGAGGCGGTCGCCGACGCGCGACAGACGGCGGCCTCGAAGATGGACGTCCCGGCCAAGGTCGCGAAGGCCCATCCCCACCTGCTCCTCACCCTCGCGAACGTCGAGCGCGCCGCCCAGGCCGCGATCGAAGGCCGCACGACGCAGGTGCTGGAGCACCTCGAGTCATCGAAGCGCGAAGAGACCATCTTTCGGTCGACCCTCAGCGAGCTGGGGTTTCCGCTGCCCAAGGCGACCCACGCCTCGTGAGCGCGCCCTCGGGTCATCGCCTAAGGGGGACTCCGCTCGAGGCGCCGCTCCACATCGTCCTCGTCGAGCCGGAGATCCCCCAGAACACCGGGAACATCGGGCGCCTCGCGGCCGCGACGGCGAGCGATCTCCATCTCGTGGGGAGGCTCGGCTTCCGAGTGGACGAGCACGCGGTGAGGCGGGCCGGTCTCGACTACTGGCACCTCGTCCGAATGCACCAGCACCCGAGCCTCGCCCATTTCAAGAACGCGGCGCCGTCAGCGCGCCTGCTCTTCTTCTCCGCGAGGACGTCGCGCTCCTTCATCGACGTCCGCTATCGACCTGGGGACGCGCTCGTGTTCGGCAAGGAGAGCACCGGGCTCGACCCGGAGACGCTCGAGCAGGCGGGGGACGACGTCTACGGCATCCCCACCCTCGGGCCGGTCCGGTCGCTCAACCTCGCCAACGCCGTGTCGATCGTCGTCTTCGAGGCGCTACGTCAGCTCGGGGCGCTCGACGGGGCGACGCTGCGCGAGTAACACCAGCGTGTGCTCGGGCCGCACGGAAGGAAGCTCGTCGCTGCGCTCGCCCTCGCCTCGATCTCGTGCGGGAACAAGCCGCCCGACTCGACGCCGGAGGGCGCGGTCCGCGAGCTGTGCGACCACCTGAGGCGGCTCGACGGGAGCCCGAAGGAGGCCAAGGCCGCCTTCGCGCTCCTCGCCAAGGAGACGCGAGACAACCTCGTCGCGCGCGCGGAGCGCTACTCGGGCGGGAGCGGCAAGCACATCGAGCCGGAGATGATGCTCGCGCCGGCGAGCTTCACGGAGCGCTTCTCGGCTCGAAGCCTCGAGTCGGTGGTCCACGGCAACTACGCGATCGTGCGGGCGCGCGGTCTGCTCGAAGAGGACCGCGCCGAGATCCCGTGCGTGTTCGAGGACGGAGGGTGGAAGGTGAAGATCGATCTGCCGCCGCTCCCCCCCGTCGTCGTTCGGCCGCGCGAAGACTCCTCTCCCACCCGCCGGCGCTAGCGGGCCAACGGCGGCCCGCCGGCCGAGCTCGCAGAGCGTAGTCGCCTGGCCGGGGTCGGCGAGCGCGAAGCGCGCCGGGGGTAACGATCAACCCCTGCCGCGACGGAGCTCGCAGAGCGTAGTCGCCTGGCCGGGGTCGGCGAGCGCGAAGCGCGCCGGGGGTAACGATCAACCCCTGCCGCGACGGAGCTCGCAGAGCGTAGTCGCCTGGCAGGGGTCGGCGAGCGCGAAGCGCGCCGGGGGTAACGATCAGAGGTGCCGCTTCTCGGCCGGCTCGTGCCACCAGTCGTTGTCGCGTCCGTTGAAGTACTTCACCGGTGCCTCCGCGAGCTCCGCGGGGTCGAGATCGTCGAGCGCGGCGAGGACGATGGTCGCGAACGCTCCCCCCATCTCGGGGATGTCGCCTCGACCGAACGGGCGCACGCCGCAGTGCCGGCAGAAGAGGTGCTCACCTTGCTTGGTGCCGAACGAGTACTTCACGAGCGCGTCCTCGCCGCTCGTGACGCGGAGGTCATCCGGCTTCACGTGCGCGCTCCAGTTGCGAACCTTCCAGCAGTAGGAGCAGTTGCACTTGCCCGTGCCCTGGGAGAGGTCGAGGTCGGCCTCGAAGGTGATCGCCTTGCAATGACAGCTGCCTCGGTAGGTCTTTTTCATGAATGCTTGGTACCGCGAGTTGCGGACAGGTTCTGTCCGCGATGTGACGTAGGCTGCGTTCGTGCTCGAGACCTCGGCCCGGCTGCTTCGCTTGCTCTCCGCGCTCCAACGCCGGCGGAGGTGGGGCGGCGACGAGCTTTCGGACTACACCGGCGTCACCGATCGAACGTTGAGGCGAGACGTGGATCGGCTGCGCAGCCTCGGGTACGTCGTGGACGCGGTCGCGGGGCCGGGCGGGGGGTATCAGCTCGGCCGCGGCTCGATCGTCCCTCCTCTCCTGCTCGACGACGCGGAGGCGATCGCGGTGACGGTGGCGCTGCGCGCCGCCGCGGACGCGTTCCTCGGCCTCGGAGAGACGGCGCTCGGCGTGCTCGTGAAGCTGGAGCAGCTCTTGCCCAAGCGGCTCGCCCGGCGGGTGACGGCGGTCCACGCCGTCACGATCTCGATCCCGAGCGGCAACGCCCCCATCGACCCCGGGCTCCTCACCTCGATCGCCGCCGCCTGTCGCGATCACGAGGTGCTGTCGCTCCGGTATCGGGCGCGAGAGCACGAGCGGTCGTTGCGGATCGTCGAGCCGGTGCGCCTCGCCCACGCCTCTTCGCGCCGCTGGTACCTCGTCGCCTGGGATCGGGGGCGCGGAGACGTGAGGACGTTTCGCGTCGATCGGATCGAGGGCTGCGAGCCGACCGGGGAGCGCTTCTCTCCGCGCCGGCTTCCGAAGGACGTCGGGACCTACGTGAAGGAGGCGCTCGCGTTCTCCTCTCAGCGGTACCGCGCGCACGCTCGCCTCGAAGGGCCCTTCGAGCGCCTGAAGAGCACCGTCCCCTTCTGGTGCGGGACGCTCTCTCCTCGCGAGGACGGAGGGGCGACGATCGAGGTCGGCGGCGAGTCGATCGAGACGGTCGCGAGCCTCTTGCTCCTGACCGGCGCTCCTTTCGAGCTGCTCGGGCCTCCCGACGTGGCTCGAGCCGTCGAGCAAGCGGCGCGGCGGCTCCTCCAGGGATGCGAGAAGGCGGCGCGGTCCGACGGCTCAGCGCCCGAATCAGGGGGCGTTGGAGGATGAGCGCGGAGCGGGGAGGGGGGTCGCGGAGGGCGACGCGTCCGCCGGGTCGACCGCTCGCCCCGACTCGCCCGTGCGATCCAGCCCGAGCTTGAACAGCACCGGGCCGATGATCTGGTTGATCGTGACGCACCCCACCGTCAGCGTCGTGAACGCCTCTCCGATGGTGGGGAAGAGCCGGGCGACCACGACCATGAGGCCCAGGGTGAGCCCGGCCTGCGAGATGAGGGAAGACCAACCCCATCGCCGCAGCACGGGCGGGTCATCCGCGGCGCGACTCGCGAGGCGCGCGGTCCCGATGGAGACGAGGGCGCGCGTCCCGCAGAACGCGAGGGCCACGAAGCCCATCGAGCGGAGGATGTTCAGATCGACCTTCGCCCCCGCGACCGCGAAGAAGATCACGAACACGAGCGCGCCGGTCCGCTGGATCGCTTCGAGGAGCTTGTGACCTTGCTCACTGAAGTTGCGGACGAAGAACCCGGCGACCAAGAACGCGAGCAGCGCGTCGAACTGGATGTAGCGGAGCAGCTCCGAGAGGCCGACCCCGACCGCGAGCAGGACGAGGAGGCGATTCCTCCCCACGAG
>JBGAID010000052.1:0-79461 GCA_044225865.1 Polyangiaceae bacterium
ATTCGCTGGCAGCACGGAGGGCGCTCATCGCGCCTGCGTCTTGCTCGGCATTATCGCAACCTGTCGCGCCCTCGGCGTACCCGCGCAGGCTTACCTTGCATGGGCATTCGATAGACTTGGCACCCATCGCAACGCCTTCGTGCTCGACCTCGAGCATATCACTCCCGCTGCTTTCAAGAAACTCCGCCGCTGAGCGGCGCTCTTCCGCTCGAGCCGCGGCATGGATTCTTGTCCGACGCATCCCGGCTTGGCCGATCGGTCACGGCGTACCTGACGAAGAACCTCAGTAGGCTCGGGTATGCGCGCCTTCGGCGCCTCGACCTGGACATCTCCAGCGCTGTCGTGGAGGGCGCGGTTCGTCCTCTCGTGGGTGTTCGTCTTGACGGGCCGGGCATGCGCTGGGGTCGTGATCGCGCCGAGGCGGTCCTTCTTCTTCGATGCGTGCTCATCAATGGGCTGTGGGCGGACTTTGAGCGATTCGTAGAGCCCCGTTCGATGCCTCTCGCGCCGCAGCGGGCTCCCACGAGGAACTCACGACGCGGCGATCAAGAAGGCTGCGTAGTGATCTGGGCTAACCATTTCATTGCAAAGAGGGATCTGCACCCGAATCAGATACAGCCCGTGCCGGACCTGCTTGTGCCCGTGTGGGACGACTCCGCGTCCACTCCCCTCTCTCAGGGGCGCTGGCGGTGGTCGGCCGATGACTCGCGACGAGGGCGCGAAGGGGCCGTCGTCGCTTCGAAGGCTCTTCGGGCGGCCCTGAGCGAGGGCCTCATCCGGTTGCATGCAACGTCGCGCGCCAGTGGCGCAACGTCGCGCTCTATGGTGGCAGGCGGTCGAACGCGCGAATGACCTGTTGCAGGAGCGACTCGTCGAGGCCGGCGGCGCGGAGCTCGTTGGCGGCGAGGACGGCGCGCGGGGGCGGGGTGGGATCGCGCTCGAGGTCGTCTTCGTCGGTCGGGTCGAGCTCGAGCTCCGCGGGCGCCGGGCGAGGGGAGGGTACAGGAACGAGGGGGAAGAGAACGGCGGGGAGGGCCGCGGGGGGGGTCGGTAGGCTCGTCGGAACGAGGAGGCCGGCGTGGAGCGCGACCGTCTGGGGCGCCGAAGAGGCGGGCGCGACGTAGCCGCGAACCTCTTGCCAGGGTGCGACGGCGGGGCGTCCTTTCCCGTTCGGGGCGGGGGCGGGGATGGGAAACGGGGCGCCCGTGCGCTCCTCGGGGGCTACCGGGATGGCGAGAGGAACGGGGCTGGCGCGCTCGAACGCTTCCCGCGCCGTCGTCGGGCAGCGAAGATCGGGGCCTGCGCCGACGTGGGCGACGACGGCGAGATCGCGATGGCGAGGGACCTGGGTCGCTTGGCCGCGGAACACGACGGAGGCGCGGAGGGCGGAGGCGTCGATGGTGAGGGTGTCGATGACGAGAGGCACCGGGGTCAAGCCGGCGTGGCTCGCCACGAACGCGCGCGCGTGGAGCCACGGCAGCCGGACCCGCAGGGCCGCGAGCCGATCGTGGAAGCCCTCGAGCACGAGCCACTCGTCGCCTTCGAGGAAGGGGACCTGCATCGAGAGGGGGGCGGATTGGAAGTAGGCCCACGGGAATGTGGCATCGAGTGTCGGGACGGAGCTCTTCAGCGCGCGCATGTGCTCGCTCCCGAGGAGGCCGGTGCGGCAGGGCCAGCTCGCGGAGATCGGGCCGAAGCCGGCCGGCCGCGAGGGGTCGGCGGGATCGAGGAGCCAGGGTCGATCGGTGCCGACTGGATTGCGGTCCGCGAGCGACTTCGCGGCCGCCCTTCCCCCGAGCGCGTGCTCCCAAACGAGGGGGGCGGAGCGAATGAGGCTGGGCCTTCCCGCCGCGTCGAGCCCACCTCGCGCCACGACCGTGTTGTCGAGGACGGTGGAGCCGTTGCGGTAGACGCCGAGGCGAGCGGTGAGCGACGTCGCCGGGACGCCCCCGGGCGCGATCGCGGCCCCGATGAGGGTCACGTCACAGGCCGCCTTGCGGATGGCGACGTCGTCGGCGCGGTGGAGCGAGACGGAGGGCTCGCGGTTCCAAGGCGTCTCGAGGAGGGCGATCGGGTCCGGGTCGACGAGGGCGGCGGGACCTTGCTGGGAGAGATCCAGCGAGACCTTCGCGACGATCGTGAGCGCTCGCCCTTCGCCCCACCCGAACGGACGCGCCGCGACGCTCGTGCGAGGGCTGGCGTCGACGAGGATCCTTTCGATCTCCTCAGCCATCGTCGAGCCGCCCTTTGGCGAGGAGGTTGTCGCGGCTCAAGAACCACGAGAGGTCGGGCGGGTTCTTCGGGGTGAGGCGTCCGAAGAAGACCTCCGCTCCGGAGAGGGTCTCCCAATTGCGAGCGGTCACGCCAACCGGTTGAGCCGTCTCGAGGCAGAGCGCGTACTTCTCCCGGACCTCGATCACGGTCGCGATGTGCTGGTACGTGAGCATGTCGTAGACGGTCGTGGGGGGCGGCGGCGGATCGGGAAGGACCTCGCCCTTCTTCGGCTTGGGGTCGGAGAGCCATGCGCGCACGATCCGATCCGCGGGCGCGATGTCGGGCTTCTTCTTCTTCTTCGCGTCCGTCTTGATCGAGGACGGTACGGCGCGCGGCTGCTCGGCTCCGGCGTCGCCCGGGATGTGGGGGCGGTCGCGTTGGACGCCGTAGACCACGACGCCCTTCGTTGGCGCGAGCGACTCCGGGTTCTTCACGTCGAGGATTCCGCGGGAGAGCGCGGCGCCGAACTGGCTGTCGTCCTTCGTCCCCACGCTGGGCCCGAGGTCCAGGATCGTCCGCGGAGGGATGATGTGAACCTCTTTGTCGGCGTCCGCGGCCGGCACCCAGTGACCGAAGAAGATGATGTCGCCGGACTTGAGCTCGCCGAGCGTCTGCGGTCGAAACAGGCCGACGCGCGCGGGC
The DNA here is from genome assembly GCA_044225865.1 of Polyangiaceae bacterium. Lineage (GTDB taxonomy): Bacteria > Myxococcota_A > Polyangia > Polyangiales > Polyangiaceae > Xiheicaenibacterium. The sequence goes on from JBGAID010000052.1 coordinate 2,917, forward strand.
GCGGGCAGGGGAGGAGGCGCCGGTGCGCCCGCGGCGGTGGCGGCCGCGAGGGCAGCCGCGGCTGCGACCTCCGCCTTCTGGCGGGCTTTGTCCGCCGCCTGGCCTGCCTCGCGGATCGTGTGGGCGATACCCATGATGAACTCCTCGTGGCCGATCGGGAGCCCGCGAGCGCGCGCGAGGATGGAGGCTACGTCGTTGCAGACGACCCCGGTGACGTACGGCTGCATCGTCTCGTCGTGATGGCGAAGCCACGCCGAGCTGTCGCCGGTGAAGACGCGCTCCCAATCGGGAGGCACCTTCGGCCGGTTCCAGTCCGCGGGCGCCATGTCCAACCCTTGCTCGACGAAATCGTGGATGAGCTGGGTGCAGCGCACCGCGCGGTTCCAGACGACCTCCGGGATCTGCTGCTGGAACCAGCGATCCACGATCTCGCCGAGGAGCTCGTTCTCATCGGGAGGACCCTTGGGGATGCCGCCCGCGCGCGCGGCCCCGACGCTCTTCAGCCACGCCTGGCACACCGAAGACGCGATGGCGCGAAGCTCGTAGAGCTCGGTGGGTAGCTTGGGCTTGCGCTTGCCCTTGGCGGCCGGATCGGGAGGCTCTGCTACCCAAGGCCCTTCGCTTCGGGCGAGCCTCTCGAGCGACTCGACGAGCGCGCCCGACGCCACCTTGCCCGGGACCGATTTGCCTTCGGGAGGCTCCCTGTACGGGCGCGCCTTGAGGCCCCACGAGACGAACGCTTTCTGGCGGGGATAGAAGGCGGCCGCGCTCTTCGCGAGCTCGGGGTTCTCTTTCAGGAGGGCGAGATACTCGCGCGCATACACGCGCTGCGCCTTCGCGAAATCGCTGGTCGATTGGGCGCTGCTCGAGGGGTGCTCGCGCTCGTCGATCTCCTTCTCGCGCATCCCGTAGACCATCGGGCCGGGCGGATAGCAGCACCGTCCCGAGGGTCGGTAGCGGAGGCCGGTGAGGTGGATGATGCCGTACTTGATCCAGTCGTCGAGGCCCGTCTTCGGCAGCACCCGATCGACGACGTACTCCATCATCTGCCGGTGGGTGGAGCCGCCGTGGCTCGCCTTGGCCGCCTCGAGCGCGGTCGCCGCGTCGGCCAGGCTCTTCTCGCTCTTCTCGAGGCTCGCGAGATGGGCCGCTTTCAGCTCGTCGTCCTGGTCGACCTTCTTCTGCAGCCCCCCGCGTCGCTCCGCGTCGCGCTTCTCCTTGCGAGCGCGCGCCGCGTCGGAGAGCTTCGAGGCGTCCTCGCCCGCGACCTTCTTGTCGTGGGCGGCGAGGCTCGCGCTGTCCGCGTCGTGCTTCTTCCCATCTTGGACGAGCAGCTGCTTCTGCTTCGCGATGCTCGCCTCGAGGTCTTTGATTTGCTTCTTCGCCGCCTCGAGCTCCCGCGTGCTCGGGTCGAGGAGGGCGAGCATGTCGTTCAGCTTGGAGAGGCGGTTCTTGTCGGGGTTGTCCTTCGGGTGGGCGGAGGTGAAGGGGGCGACGCTCACCGCGTCCATGTAGATCTTCGCGCGCAAGATCGGGCTCTGCCATCCGAAGAGGCGCTTGAGCGGGTAGTAGACGGGGATCTGAACCGTCGTGTGGAGCTCGCGCCGAGCCTTCGGGTCGGGGGCGGTCGGGGGGCTCGGATCGAACGCGGCGGTGGCGGAGACGGTGCGAAGCTTGGAGGCGACGAGGGAGCCGGGCTTGGCTCCGAACAGGGCGGTGTACGAGGCGCTCACGGTGAACGAGGTCCCGACCACCCCACCGAGGACGGCGAGGCCGCTTTCATCGGTGACTTGGCTCGGGATCATCACCCCGCCCAAGGTCACGACCGCGCCCTTCAAGGGGCGACCCGTCATGTCGCGCACGCGCACGTAGACGTCGATGGCGGTCGCGACGTTGATGTTCGCGACCGCGCCCGGCGCGATCGCAGAAGAACCGTCTCCCATGAACCTCAGCTCCCGTGGGCCGCTTCGAGGGCGGCGATGGTGGCCTCGTCCGGCTGTCCGGAAGGGGTCAACTGCTTGGACTTCTGAAACTCGACGAGGGCTCGCGTGGCCCGGTCATCGAGCGCGCTCGCGCTCGGGCCCGCGTCGTACCCGAGGTTGTTGAGCCGATGGATCATCCCCGAGATGGAGTCCTTCGGATCGAGACCTCCGACCAGGATCTGCTGCCTCTGCCCCTGCGCCTCGAGCACGAGGGTGACGTGGGGAGTGGTGACGCGGACCTCGAACGAGACCTTCCCATCCGCGCCGGTCTTGCCGCTCGCGCGTTCGCCGCGGCCTTCGATGTGCCAGGGCTCACCTCGCAGCGGCCCCTCGGCGCCGGCGAGCACGAGCTCGATCTTCACCCTCGGGATGTCGGCGACGAACGAGCTGTCGCCTCCGACGCTGACCGAGCTGGGCTCCGCGTGCTTTCGCGGGGGCAGCTCCAGGTAGTCGCCGGCCTGGAGCATGTGCCCGCCCACGCGCGCCTTCTTCAAGGCCGCGTTGCCAGGGTGATCCCACACCTGGGCGGCGGCGACGCCGTGCCGGTACGCGATGACGTCGAGGTGCTCCCCGACGCGGACGATCCTCGGTGCCATGCTCCTCACTCCCAGCTCGCAAGATCGATGAAGTCGACGGTGGCGCTCCCCGTCAGGTCGTAGAGCCGCGCGATCCCTTCGTAATCGGTGACGGCGGCGCGCGTCGTCCCATCGGAGAGGCGCACCAGGCACCGCTCGTTCGCCACCGGCGCCCCTTCTTGGTCCCGGAGCTCGATGCGGGTGGGGGCCACCTCCTGCTTCTTCGCCTCCGGGCCATCGGAGGAATCGGGGGCGGTGCCGAGCTTCACCTGGCTGCCGTTGAGCTTCGCGGTCGAGGTCAGGGAGAGGCCGGCCCCCCCGCCTAGCGCGAACACCTTCTCGCCTTCGACGCGCACGAACCGCTCCCCCTTCACTTGAACGGCGGTGCCGACGAGCTCGATATCCTCCGCATCGACTCGGAGCTTCGCGGTCGTGATCTGGATCGCGTCCGGAGAGATCCGGATCGTGCTCTCGCCCGAACGAAGGACGATCTCCTTGTCGCTGGTCAGCTCGAGGGTCTCGCGCGCCTCGTGGGTCGAGGTCCCTTCGACATGGAGGAGATGAGAGGCGGGCTGGTCGCCGGTGCCGACGCTCACGAAGAGGGTGTCCTCGTGCCGCGCCGCCGTCACCCCCTTCACGTCCAGCCGGACATCTCCTTCGTGGCGCCACTCGACGCGCTCGTCGAACGTGAGCGTCGTCTCCCTGCGCGCGTGGACGTTCATGGATCCGAGCTCGATGCGGGTGTCCTGGTCAACCTCGACGTGGGCGTCGCCCGCGCCGGTGAACACGCTCTTTCCCCCCACCGACACCACGCGCTCGCCTCCGATCTCCTCCCGGCGCTCTCGTCCGACGCTCAGGCGCGAAGACTCGGACACCTCCGAGATCGCGCTCCGCCCCGCGTGGACCTCGATGTCCTGGCGCGCTCGCAGCTCGAGCTTCCGCTGGCTCGCGAGGAGGGCGCCCTCTCGACCTTGGGTGTCGTCGAACACGAGCTCGCTGTGCCCGTCCTGGCCGAGCCCGCGGCTGACGATCCCGCTCTTGCCCGCGTCGTGAGGGAGCGAGAACGGGGGCGGCTGGACGCTGTTCGGGAGCGACCCGACGATGACGGGGCGGTTGATGTCGCCGCCCACGTACCCGACCAGCACCTCGTCACCGACGCGAGGGAGAAAGAAGGCGCCGTGCCCCGCCCCGCTCCAAGGCTGGGCGACGCGTAGCCACGTCGAACGCCGCGACCAGTCGATCGTCTCCGCGTCGATCCCCGGTCGATCGTGATCCCACGAGAACCGTACCCGGACCCGCCCGAGGACGTCGGCGGCGACGGGGACCCCCGGCGGTCCGACGACGACGGCGGTGTCGAGGCCGTGATGCCCGACGCGGTGGACGCGCTCCGGTCGGAACACGTCGTCCTCCCGAACCGCCCAGAGCTGCTGGTAGACCGTGTCTTGCCCGAGCTCGGGCTGGGCCCCGTGAGCCGGATCGTGGCCGCGCGTGACGAGGCGGGTCACGACGTAGGTTCCGTCGAGCGAAGCATCGCTCTGCCGCTCCACGCGAAAGAGGTGTCCCGGGGCGAGCCTCGGGGCGGCCCCGTCGCCCGCGAACACGCGCGCGCCTCGCCGCAGCTGCTCGAGCGCCACGGTCGCGAGGCGCGGGTTGCCATCCACGGGGCGGGCGGGGAGATATTCGTAGGTCGTCCGCAGGCCCGGTATGGAGCGCGCGTCGCCGCTCGCCGCGTTGGTGTTGGCGCTGATCGCGCTGTCGGCGTGGGCCGTCATCGCGCCGTAGTCCCGGACCATGACGAGCGAAGGGGCGATGGACCGCGTCTCCGCGAAGCAATAGAGGCGGTCGAACGCGCCCGCGGAGCGATCGTGCCGCACCGCCGGGAAGAGCTCAGGGATCGAGATCTCCCGATGGGAGGGGAGCCCCCCATAGGAGGCCCTCGAGTCTCCGAAGACGACCCTGACTCCATCGTCGAGGTCCGAGGCCTGGTCCGCCGGGGCGTCCTCGAAGAAGAAGAATATCCCTTCCGCGGCGAGGATGCGCCGCAAGAAATCGAGGTCGGACTCTTGATGTTGGACGTTGTACGGCCAGGCCGTCGGGGGTGACGCGAGGGCCCAACGCCGGGCGATCCCCCACTCCCGAAGCACCTCGTCGACGACGTCTACGACGGAGAGGTCCTGGAAGACGCGGCTCGTCTTCCGCGTCGAGAGGAGGGCGAGCTTGGGCACGATCGTGAGCTCTGCGTAAGCGGGCGCCCCGACCGCGGACGTCGAGATCCCGCGGGATTCCACCGCGCGCACAACACCGCGCAGGGTCCGGTCGAGGCCGGCTGACCCGAACGAGAGCCGCGCCGGCCGCCCGAGGACGAGGCTGTGGAGAGCGTCCGCCGGCTCGCCCGTTTGGACGAGGACCCGCGCCTCGTACGGCTCGCTGACCGCCTCCGTCAGCGTGAACGCGATTGGTCGCAGCGTGAGGTCAGCGTTGCAGTCCAGCGCGAGGAGAGCGCTCTGATTGGGCGCGGCCCGCGCGCCGGCGAGCATCGATTGAATGGACACGGCCCGCCCGTACGCAAACGGCGGGCCAAGGCGGACCCTCCGGAGGAACGCTCCGTTGTCGCATCCGATCCGCTCGTCGTCGTCGGCGAGCTCGTCGGTGAATCCGTCCCCGGCTTCCTGGTAATTCGCGAGCCCCACTCCGAGCGAGTCGCAATCGAGCACGGCGTCCCCTTCGGCGTTCGCGCCGCCCGTGGTCGTGTGGCCAGCGTAGACGGTGCTCAGCCCGAGGCCCCTCGGTCTCTGTGCAGCGGAGCACGCCGAGTCCTCCGGCTATCCATCGATATGAGCGTGCACGTCCGGTCTCGTCGCGTGTTGGGCGCTACCGAGGAAGAGCGGCCGGAGTGTCCGTTCTCTCCAATACGGACGCCAGCGCTGACCGCAGATCTTTGCCATGACCCACCAACAACGTCCCCTCGAAACCGGCTTCACTCCGGCCACTACCGCCAGCGAGGTTATGCGCGGCATCGATCTGACCACCAAGAACGTCATCGTGACAGGCGGCCATGGGCGCTAATGTGATGTTGTGTCCGGGTGTATGGCCAGAGTCAATCGACTACGTCAAGAATCTGGCCGAGCGCTATGCCACCGGCGACGCCGAGAAAATTGAGCGAAACCTCGACCGGGCCAGCCCTGAAGACCTTCAGCAAGTCGCTGGTGTCGTAGAACGACTGCTCCGATATGAGGGCGACATGTCTACCCTAACGGGCTTTGCAAGCGCCCTCCGCCCAGAGCAAGCGGCGCGTCTTAGGGCGTTCATTCGCGCGATATTGCCAGTTGAGGGTCGGTCGGCGTGACCCGGCTTGGGCGTCTGTGGCGCACCAACGATCCTTGCGGCAGGAGTCTTGGGCGTTTTGTGCTGCGCATGTGGATAGCCATGGTCGCCAATTCGTCAGTCTCGTTTGCCCGCTCGGGCACTGCCCGGGCAGCACGGGTTCTGCCCAGGCATTGCTTGCCCGATCGTCGGCACCACCGCCTCGAGCGGGCGGGATTTCTCGCGGCGTCTGCACCAGCGTCGAGTCGTGCTCGTCCACGCGCGTTCTGGGTCGCGAGGCTGGCCGCCGTGATCAGAGTCCGCGGGAGCGACGTTCCAGACGTGGCTCGGGCGCTTGGCCAGGATGGGCGGCCCAGTAGCAGGGGTATCGTCGGTGTCCGCGCATTCTCTCTCGTCGGACGGAACTTCCGTTGAGCGCCGGGCTCTATCGAGAATGCCGCGTCGCCTCCTCGGAGCCATCTTTACGCTGATGTTCGTCCTTTCGGGGAGCGCCTGCGGACCAGCCCCGGCGGGGAGGCCGTGCCCGTCTTCGCCCGCGCCGGTGGTGGCATCGGTGGTCTCGGCCGTCGCGCCGCAGGAGACCGCGCTGGTCGGGTGCGACGCGGCGGCCCGTCAGAAGGTCCACGCGGAGCTCACCGCGCTGAACAAGACAATCAGCGATCTGTCGCCCGGCGACGCGTACGAGGAGCCGACCCGTAAGATCGCGGCCTTGTGGACCCACCCGTGTCTGCCGACCCTGGCGCGCTTCTTCGCGGTGCCCGAGCCGAGGTCGGCGGCGGCGTTGATCGACGTGTGGAAGAGGGGCCTCCACGAAGCGCTGTTCGAGTCCGTAGGCGGGCTCTATCGAGCCGAGGGCGAGCCGCCGGCCCTCGTCGTTCCGCCGGAGGTGGTGCCCGAACCTTCCGCGGACGCGCTGGCGAAGGCCGCTTCGTGGGTGTGCCCTCCGGACGAGGCCTCTTGTGCGCGGTCGAAGAGCTACGTCGCTCGAGCCGAGCGCGTCTTCGACTTTTGGCGCGACCTCTCTCTGGCTCCCGGCGCGAGCGAAGCGTGCAAAGACGCTAGCGCGGTGGACGGAGCGACGACGGCGTTCGAGCGTTGGGCTGTGTGTGTATTCTATTCCGTTCCCGAGACGACGCGCTATCCAAAGATCCCGCTTCGAGCGCCGACGTCAGGGTGGGTGGTCCTGACGGGCCGCCGCGGGCACTACTCGTTTTCGGATGAGGTGCGCGCCTACGACGTCGCGAGCGGCGCCGCCTATGTCGTCTCGAGCACGACGAAGCTGGTGCTCAAAGGCGGTGAGGTCGACGCTGCCGCGACGGAAGCCGCGCGCGTGCCAGTGACGGGGCGGGGCGAGGTCGCACCGGACCAGGCGCGCGATCTCGCCTTTCTCCTCGGCACAAAATCGTTGCCGGTCCACTATCGCGAGCAGGTGATGAAGGTTCCCGTCCCGGCCGGCGTCGCCTTCGAGATCGCGGGCGGCGCGGGGCGGATTCCGTGGAAGCGCCAACCTTGGCGCACGAGCGCTCAGACGAAGCTCGCCTACGCCCTGATCGAGGGGAAGCGGCGCACCGAGGGGTTCGTGACGTGGCCCGCCGCTGCGGACGTCACGGAGACTCACATCGACGAAGTGATCGGCGATATGGAGGCCGGCCTGGTTGCCGGGTGTCCGCGGGCGCGGCCGCCGCTGGTCTCGGGGGCGAGCGTGGGTGTGGTGTCGTCGGTCGACGCGGCGCCGGACGCGTTCCGAGCAAAGATCGAGGCGCTCGAGAAGCTGCTCGACGAGCTCGCCGTATCGCCGTGCCTTATGAAGCAGGCGAAGGGGGCGAGGAAGGCGCAGATGCCGAATTGACGCTCTTGGGGTGCCTGGCCTGCCACGATGTCTCGGACGGGCGCCCGAGGCCGTCGGAAAGCGCGCGATTCGGGCGCGTGAGATCGGTGGAACGATCCGTGCTGAACGGACCGCCCGCGCTCCCAATCCGGGCGGAGGAGACTGAATGGTGGGGTTGGCTCAGGTGGCGATTGTCGCGGACGTAGATGGGACGCGCGAGGCGGGGCGCGCCGTGCCATATGCGTTTGCTTACGACGCTCGCCTCGGGGCGGAGGCGGGGACGACGGATATCCTCGATGCTTTTCGGGTCGGGTTCTGGGTGAAGGATCGGTATGTGGGTCGACTCTCGGCGCCGCTCGTCCGAGCGCAACCGGTGGTGGCGGCGTTCGTGCGGGCGGCGGAGCTCGTGTTGGCGGACGTGCCGGCCGCGTCGTTCGCGGCGGTGCTGCCGCACGAGATCTTCGGGCACGGCGCGCGGCTTCGAGAGCTCGGCGGGGAGCCGTCCTATGCGTTCTTACCCCCGCCCCCTTATGGCCTGGATCCGAGCTTCACCATTGCCCCGCCGTGGTTCGACGTCGCCGGCCCGGACGTGCGGATTGTCGTGTTTCAGGCGGGGATGCGCGTGGAGCAGTTCGAGGGGCGCGAGCTGCTCCTCTCGGCGTTTCGTTTTGGGCGCCTGGACCACATCGACTCGGGGCTGATTGTCGGTATGAAGGTCCACGAGCTGTTCGAGGCGACGCTGCCGTGGGGCTCGAACGACGCGAGGTCGTGGACGACGGCGCTCGCGGAGAAGACGGGCGAGCGCGCGGAGGATGTCCAACTGCGCTATCTGCTGGGCACGGCCTTTACGACATTGGCGAGCCCGACATTTCTATTCGCGGTCTATGACGTGGCGTGGCGCTTCCTCGTGAAAGGGCAGCGCACGGGGACGCTGCCGGCGCCGTCGATCGAGGGCGTCTCGCTGTGGCTCGACGCGCGCGTGGATCCGGCGCCGTGGGGAATGGAGTACGCGCTGACCGCGCTCGCGAAGGTGCGCGGCGTCGTGATCGAGGCGACGCCGCACTGGGGGCCGGACTCCGGCGGCGTGGCGCTTTTCGTGAGCGAATGGCAGGTTCTTCCGGGGTTGGCGCTCGGGGGCGGCGCCGACGTCTGGGTTCAGCCCGAGATCGACTTCACGCCGCCGAAGCTCGGGCCGCTCGGCGGGGCCGCGCCCGAGGCGGGCCCTCGGCTGGGGGTGCGCGGCTACGTGCAGGCGCGCTTCGAGGCGGGCGGGCTCTTCATGGGGGTGCGGCTCGGCGGAAAGACGGCGGGGTTGAGCGGGCTCGCGCCGATCGCGGCGGGAGCGGAGGGGACCGCGCTCGGCGGCGTCATCCTGGACCCGCCGTAGCCTCTTGGGCGGCCTCGCGCGCCCACTGCACGGCGGGGCCGGGTTGGATGACGCCCGCGCCTTGCAATACGAGGGGGACATTGGGCAGTGGTCGGGCCGTCTCGGTGAGGCCGCGTTTGACCTGTTCGGGGGTGAGCTCGGGATTGACCTCCAGCATCTGGGCGATGACGGCGGAGACGATGGGGGCGGCAAACGATGTCCCGTCGACGTGCTGGTAGGCGGGGGAGATGAACTTCTGGACGTCGCAGCGCTCCTCGAGGACCGCGATGAGCTTGGCGAGGGAGGCCTCTTGCCGGCGTGACGGATCGAGGGCCCGGCCGTGGCGAAAGCGAATGTCGGCTTCCGTCTCTTCCAACAAGCGGAGCAATTGGAAGATCATGGGAGCTTCGCGGGCGGTCAGCGTGCCGGGGACCATAGGGGCGGGGAGGCGGACGGCGGGGGCGAGCAGGTCGGGCTTGGGGACGCGGCTCGAGCGCGCGCCCGCGTTGGAGGGGAAGCGATCGTCGTCGCCCTCGTTCTTGGAGTTGTGATCGTCGACGCCTCCTACCGCAATGGCGTGGGCGGAGGACGCGGGGGGAGAGGGGGGCGCGCCCTCGATGTTGCCGGCCGCGGCGACGACGATGATGCCCTCGTGGGCGAGCTCGGAGACGGCGCGCTCGACGTCGATCGCGGCCGGATCGTCCCACGAGACGCCGACGGAGACGTTGACGATGCGAACCCCGAGCTCCCGATGGCGGCGAACGAAGCGGAGGGCTTTGGCGACGTCGGCCCCGGCGATGGGAGAGCGGGCCGACGATTGCACCTGAAGGAGGACGAGCTCCGCTTCGCAGGCGATGCCGCGATAGCGGCCCTGGGAGAGATAACCGCTGCCGGCGGAGGAGCACGCCGTCATGGTGCCGTGCCAGACGTGAGGATCCGCGTGGAGGAAATCCTCGGGGGCGGGGGAGTCCTTGGTGACGTCCACGAACAGGCGAATTCGATCGCGCGGCCGGACCAAATCTGGATGCGGGAAGAAGGCGGAGTCGACATAGGCCATGACGACGCCGCGGCCCGTCGATTGGTCGTCGACGGCGAGGCGCTCGCGCAGGCTCAAAATCGGTTCGTGACCCATCGTGCTCGATGGTAGCGCCGAGCTCAGGCGGAAGAGCGGGTGAGGTACCGCTCGAGGAGGACGATTCGATCGTTCCCCCAGAAGAGCTGGTCTCCCACCGCGAAGGTGGGCGCTCCGAATGCGCCTTTCTCGATGGCCTCGTCGGTGGTGGCGCGCAGGGCGTCCTTCGCTGCTTGCGAGGTGGAGGCCTCCATCAATCGGGGCGCGTCGAGGCCGGCCGCCGCCGCGATCTCGACGATGACCTCGGGGGCGCTGACGTCGCGATCCTCTCCCCAATACGCTCGGAAGAGCGGCATCGTGATCGCTCGCACCGCCGCCTCTCCACCGATGAGGGCGGCGGCGGTGAGGGCCCGCTGCGTCGTGAGGGTGAGGAGGGGGAAGCGAGAGGGAACCCGAAATGGGATCTCGTAGAGCTCCGCCCAGCGCTGCATGTCGGTGACGAGCCATTTGAGCTTGGCGGGGACGCTGGCGGGCGGACCGTTGCCGGTCGCTTTGAAGACGGCGCCGAGGAGGAACGGACGGTGTCGCACCGAGGCTCCCGTGCGCTCCTCGATGCGCTCGACCTGGCTCGCCGCGAGGTAGGAGTACGAGGAGCCGATGTCGAAGAAGAGATCGATGACGTGCTGGCCCATGGGGGGACGATACCTGCTCGCGCCGAGGATGGGTGCGACAGGCCGGCGCCAGGTCTGCCGGTCGACTGCGACAAGCATGGGGCAGCGGCCCGTTCCGATGGGGTAGCTTCTGCGGAGAGGCGAGGCCCATGGGGTGGCACGGAACGAGCAATGGTCGGCCCCCGTGAAACACGCTCGACCCTTTCTGATCGCGTTCGCCCTCGCGGGGTGCGTCGGGGATATCGGCGGCGACGACGACGACGGCGTGCCCTTCGACGGAACGGATCCGACCGATCCGCGCCTCGACGCGCGGGTGTGGCGGCTGACGCCGGACCAATACAACGCCGAGGTCCAGCGGCTGCTCCCGGGAGCGCCGGTGCAGAACCTCCCAGAGGGGACGGCCGAGCACGGGCTCACCAACATCTCGACGGGGGCGCGCATCGACCTCGGCAATGCCTCCCAATTCGTAGAGGCGGCGCGCTCGATCGGCTCGTGGGCGGCGACCCAAGGTGCGTCGGCGGCCAAGTGCGACAGCTTCGGGACCGAGGCGTGCATCACGACCTTCCTCGGGTGGTTCCCCGAGGCCGCCTACCGGCGCCCGCTCACGAGCGATGAAATGGCCGAGCTGCGGGCGGTCTACGACGACACCCTCCCGACCTACGGCGCGGAGTGGGCGTTCTCGGCGGTGGTGCGGGCGGTGCTGCTCGCGCCCCAGTTCCTCTATCGATACGAGGTGGGCCCGGAGGGGGACGGCGTCGTCGAGCTGGACGACTACGAGATCGCGAGCCTGCTCGCCTTCTCGCTCACGGACCGGGCGCCGGACGCGGAGCTCTTGGCCGACGCGGAGGCCGGTCTGCTCCACGATCCAGAGGTCCGCGAGGCTCACGCGCGCCGCATCATGGCCAACAGCGCGGAGGTCTGGCAGCGGTTCTTCTGGGAGTGGCTGACGCTCTCGACGCTGGAGAGCCAGGGCAACGAGACGGGCCTCGATCCCACCCTCGTCGCGGACCTGGAGGCCGAATACCGCGAGTTCGTGAAGCGGGTGATCGTCGAGGGGCGCGGGACGCTGAGCGATCTCCTGACGACGACTCATACGTGGGCGACCCCGGCCGTCGCGGAGTATTACGGCGTCACCCACCCCGGGACGGGGGTCGAGCAATTCGATCTGAACCCGTCTCAGCGGGGCGGGCTCTTGACCCTCGGCGCTTGGCTCGTCTCGCACGGAAAGAAAGGGCGCGACAACGTGGTGCGCCGCGGGATGGGCATCTATCGCGACGCCATGTGCAACGAGATCAAGCCGCTCAACATCGATGTCCAAGAGGCGCAGCGGCAGCTCGTCGGGGCGGACGCGACAATCAAGGAGATCGCGGACATTCGCGGCAATGACCCGACGTGCGGGGGCTGCCACCGAACCTCGGATCCCATCGGCCTCGCCTTCGAGAGCTTCGCCGGCGACGGGAGCTGGCAGACCACCTACGAAGACGGCAAGCCGGTCGAGGCGACGGTCGTCATCGACGGGAAGACGTACGACAGCGCCCCCAAGGTCGCGGCCGTGATCGCGGCCGACGAGTCGTTCCAGCAATGTCTGGTTCGGCGGTTCGGCCACTTCGTCATGGGGGCCGACTTCGGCTCGGCGGTGGAGGTGCGCGCGGCCAAGATCGCTTATGCGGCCTTCGCCGAGAGCGGGGGCTCCTTCGAGGAGCTGCTCGTCGCGATCGTCAAAGACCCGGCGTTCATCGAGAGGAGAAAGTAGAAAATGAAGCTCGGTCGAAGGCGGTTTGCGCTCCTCGGTGGATCGGCGGCGCTCGGGCTCCTGGCGGCGCGGATCGCTCCGCGCACGGCCCGGGCCGCGACCCCGAATGGACCGGTCCGGTTCCTCGCCGTCCGCACGCCCCACGGCGTGGACCGCGATTTCTGGATCCCGCGCCAGGCGAACGGGGCGGAGCCGGGGACGGCGGACGAGCCGCTCAGCGGGCTCACGTTCGAGTACGAGAACTCGATCCTCGACGCGCTCATGCCCTGGCGCGACAAGATCACCGTCCTCGACGGCTTGGACTCGCAGTGCGTGAAGGAGGGGACGCGCGCGAACCTCTACACCTATCACGGCCACAACGAGCAAGGGACGATGCTCACGGGCGCGCAGGCGCCCGCGGACCGCTCGGGCAACTTCGACAATCACCCTTCGCTCGACTTCTATCTGCACGGGATGCTCGGGGCGCCGGTGCTGCTCACGGCGAGCGTGGAGGGGGCAGGCACCTGGAAGTGCATGAGCTTCGACGCGGCCGGTCTCGGTCGCGACCCGGAGACGAGCCCGGCCGCCCTGTTTCAGCAGGCCTTCCCCGCCGACTACATGCCGCCGGACGACAATACGCCTCAGATTGACTATATCCCAGGCGAAAATCGGATCCTGACCCACGGGCAGAACGCCCTGACGGAGCTCGAGGCACGCCTCGCCGGCGTCGAGAAGGACAAGGTCGAGGGCCACCGCGCGGCGATGGAGAAGCTCATGAAGACGCCGGGCAGCACCCCGCCCGGCCATTGCACGACGAAGGGGACCGACGTGCCGAACGTCGACGGGAACGTGGGCACGTACGACAACGTCGAGAAGGTCGCGCGGGCCCACGCCGCGGTGATCGCCCAGTCGTTCGCGTGCGGTCGATCCATGTGCGCGACGCTGCGGATCCTCGACGACTACCCGAACTACTACACCGACGTCCCGGACGTCCAAGCGTCGGGGGCGATCGACATCTATGGACCGGAGTTCCGGTTCCACGAGAACCTCGTCCACGACTATTGGGGGGCGTCCGGCTCGACGCTCGAGACGCTGCGGAGAGGATACACCGCCGGGCAGCGGTGGGCGGCGGGGCACTTCGCGGCCGTCCTCGACGAGCTCTCCAAGGTGGTGGACCCGCTCGACTCGACGGGAGGGTCGATCCTGGACAACACGATCGTCTATTGGCACGCCGAGTTCGGGCACGGCGGACACGACAATCAAGAGACCCGCCACCCCGTCATCATCGCCGGGGGAGGCAACCGGACATTGAAGCTCGGGCGCTACCTGCGTCTGCGCAACATCAACGGCAACGAGCGCGTCCCCCACAACAAGCTCCTCACGAGCATCTGCCACGCGGTCGGGCAGACGGACGTCGACTTCTTCGGCGACCGGGATCTGGTCAATCGCGCGGAGTATCAGGGGCCGCTCTTGCCCTTGATGGTGTGATCGCCGGCGGGCGGGAGAGGCTCGAGGCGAGCGGCGCCGCTTTGCGGTAGAGGCGGCGGTGCTTCGGTGAGAGCATGCGCTCGTGACCCACCGCCATCGCCTCCCGTCGCTCGTGCTCGTCTTCGCCCTCGCGTGTAGCGCGGCAGAGAACGAGCAAGGGGCGGGGACGACAAGCGCCCCCGCGCCGGCGAGCGCGCGGTCCGCGGCGGCGAGCGTCACGGCGAGCGCGGTCGCGTCCGCGCCCGCCCCGGCTCAAGCTTCGGCGAGCGCCGCCGCTCCTGCTCAAGGGGAATGGGCGGAGCTGCCCATGGTGGCGGTCTGGCAGCAGGTCGTGCATCGAGAGGTCCCGGCGCCGGGCTCGCCGCCGCCTCGCGTCGGTCCGGGGCTCCGCTTCGCGGTGTGGAGCTCGGGGCGGGTCGTCTTCGCCAAGGACGCGTCGTCGTGGGATGGGCCTCTGCTCGAGGGCAAGCTCACCGAGTCGGCGCTGAAGGCGCTCTCGGACAATCTGGCCAAGACGGCGGTGTTCGATCTGCGGGGGACGACCTATCTCGTGCCCGACGCGCCGGTCCTGGTGACGCTCGTGCGGATCGGCGGCCGAGAGCAGATCCTCTATTGGGACGAGGTCGAGGCTCCGAACTATGGGATCAACACCCATCCGAAGCCGCACCACATCGAGTTCAAGAAGACGTGGAGAGCGGTGACGGACGCCGTGAAGTCGAGCCTGCCCGCGAGCTCCAAGCCATTCACGGGCACGTTCGCGCCTCCGCAGACTTGGTACATCCGGCCGGCCATTCAATCCGAATAGCGGCTCGCCCAAGGCTGCGTCAGTCGCAGCGCATCTCCTTCTTGTCCGTCCCGGGGACCTTCTTCACCGTGCACCCTTTGGGGCATTTGCGATCGACCGCGAACCTCTGGGCGTTGCAGGTCAGGAGCGCGCTCTTGTCGGAGGAGCACGCGGTGCGGGTCGCGTCGAAGCAGGGGTCGCCAGCGTCGGCGATGTGGTCGTCGCAGGAGAGGGTGAAGCCGGAGCCCTTGCCGGACGGGGTGACGGTGCAGCCGTCGGGGCCTCGGCAGGTCGAGATGACCACGTAGCGGCCGGCCTGACAGCGGAGCTCCGCTTTGTGGCTCGTGGCGCACGCGCTCTCGGTGGTCGTGCACGGATCTTTGGCGGCGGCGAGGGTCGCGTCGCACGAGACGCTGTCACCGCCTTCCGTGACGCGGCAGCCGTTCGGACCGCGGCAGCTCGCCGAGATCACCATCTTGCCGTCGTCGCCGCAGGAGAGCTGCGCGGCTTTGTCGGTGGAGCACGCGGCGCGCCGGCCATTGCATGGCTCGCCCGCGGAGGCGATCGGATTGACGGGCTCCGCGGGCGGGCCGCTCCGCGCGACGGTCGACCGGCTCGCCCCTCGAAGCGCGAACATCGCAATGGCGACGACGCCGCCAACGACGGCGAGGGCGATGGCGAGCCCGACGACGGCGCCCGCGCCCGATGAAGCGGGGGTCACGACCACGATCGGGGCGGGCGGAGGTGGGTGCAGCCGCTGCCACACGTCGGGCGGCAGGAGCGTCGAGGTGCCGCAGTATCGGCAAACGACGGTCTGCGTCGCTCCCTCGAGCGGAAGGGCGGCCCCGCACTTGGGGCAATGCACTTGATGCGACGCCGTCATCCGGCGCCCAGGATACTACGCCCCGGCGCGCTCCGACGGACGGCGCGTGCCGCTCTCACCGCTTGTCGTCGCTCGCGGCAGGGGGCGCGGTGCGGGGCGCGCTCGCCGCCGGGCGCCCGGTCGAGGTCGAGAAGGTCTCGAAGCGCCGCCGCTGCTCGGATTGCTGTTTGGCGCGGTTGCGCGTCCACGCCGACCAGTCGAGGACGAGGAGGACCGCGAAGAAGACGGTGAGCGCCACCGCCGAGACCACCCACTTGTTCGCGCCGCGCCTCCGCGCATAGACCGCGCCCACCATCAGCACGGCCCCGACGAGGACAAGGGCGAAGAGCTCGACGGCCGCGCTGTCCGCGAGGAGGTCGAAGGGTGGAATCGGCGGGACGTCGAGGACCGTGAACATATCAATTCGCACGGAGCGCTCCTCTCACCACAACGTGCACCGCTTCGCGGGGGCCATGGGAGAGCCCGCCTTGCACGAGAAGGCGCGGGCGAGCTCGGGCATGTTGGAGACGACCCCGTCCACGCGGAACCGGCCGGGGGCGTGCTCGTTGGACTGGGCGAGCCGACGGGCGTGCTCGGGGGTGACGTTCTCGCAGCGGATCTGCGCCCACGCGAGGAAGAAGCGTTGGGCGGGGGTGAAGCCCTCCTCGGCGGGGCCCTCGAACGAGGGTTGGGCGGCGGCGAAGGAGAGGCGGATGCCGCCATTGTCGGCGATGTTCTCTCCGAGGGTGAGCTTGCCGTCGATGGGGGTGCCGTCCTCCAGCTTGAACGCGGAGTACTCGTCGGCGAAGCACCTCGCGCGCTCCTCGTAGCGGGCGACGTCCTCTGCGCTCCACCAATCGCGCTGGCTGCCCCGCGCGTCGTACTTGCGACCTTCGTTGTCGAGCTGGTGAGAGAGCTCGTGGCCGATCACGCTGCCGAGGCCGCCGTAGTTGACGGCGTCGTCCATCTCCGGATCGAGCAGGGGGGGCTGGAGGAAGCCGGCGGTGAAGCCGGTCGCGTTCATCGACTTCGAGCCGAAGCCGTCGAGCTCTTGGGGGAGCGGCTCGAAGAAGCGCTCGCGGTCGACGGGCACCCCGACGCGGGAGAGCTCGTCGCGCAGATAGAGGGCTTGGGCGCGCCAGCCATTGCCGAAGGCGTCCTTCTCGTCCACCACGAGGGACTCGAGCGAGCGAGGGCGATTGCTGGCCCCCGTGACCACGAGGCCCGCGTCGAGCTTGGCCCGGGCTTCGCGGCGGGCCTCCGGGCTCAGCCAATCGGCGGCGGCGATGTCCTTGCGATATGCGTCCAGCAACCGATCAATCATGGTCGCCATTCGCGCCCGCGCCGCCGAGCCATAATACCGGTCGAGGAACATCTTTCCGAGATCGACCCCCACGTCCTCGTCGACGAGCTGCAGGCAGCGCTTCTCCCGGCTCGCCATCTCCTTCTTCCCGCGCAGCGTCCGCTGGGCGAAGTCGAAGACCTCGGCCTCGATGGCGGGGGGCAATGTCCGGGATTGGAAGCGGGCCACGATCATCTCGAGGTAGGCGCGGAGCCCGGAGAGATCCTTGCCCGCGAGCTCCTTCTGGAGGGCGGCGAAGTACTTCGGTTGGGCGACATTGACCATTGTGACGCCGGGGAGCCCGAGGGCGTCGAAATAGGCGCGCCATTCGATGGCAGGGACGCTCTTCGCGAGCGTTTCGATCGTCGTGGGATGATCTTGGTTCTCGCGCTTTCGGCGCTCGGCGCGGGAGAGGGAGGCCTCGGCGAGGGCGGTCTCGAATCGGAGCACCGCCTCCGCGCGTCGCTTGGTGTCGCCTTCTCCGAGGAGCCCGAAGAGGCGCTGCAAGTGGGCGAGATAGCGGTCCCGGCGCTCCACCGCGGCCGGCTCCTTTCCGGTGTAGTCGCTCGGATCCGGCATGCCGAGGGCGCCCTTGTCGAGCCACGCCATCATCGTCTGACTGTCGCGCACGGCCGTCCCCGCGCTGAGGGAGAAGCCCCCCTCCACCCCGTGGACGTGGAGCTCGATGAGGGCGGGGGTGATGTCCTTCGGGCCGCGGATCATGCGAATCGCCTTGAAGACTTCGCGCAGGGGCTGGACGCCGCGGGCGTCGATCTCCGCCGTATCCATGCACGCGTCGAAATAGGCGCCGACCCGCTTCGCGGCCGCGCTCGAGCCAGGGCCGGCGGCGCGGGCCTCCTCGACCAGGGCGCGGACGCGCCGGGTGTTGATCTCTCGCATCTCGGCGTAGCGGTCCCACTTCGCTTGGTCGGGAGGGATTGGATGGGAGGCCCGCCATCCGCCGCACGCGTAGTCATAGAAGCTCTGGCAAGGATCCTTCGATCGATCGACGGCCCCGACGTCGAAGTGCAAGCCGGGAGATCTCGGTCGCGGCGGTGCTACGGAAACCGAAGCGGCGGGAGGGGCGGTGGTACCGGCGTGGGCCGCGACCTCGGCCGGGGCGGCGCTCGAGCAGCCGGCCGCAAAGACCACGAGCGCGGTGGTCCCGACGGTGAAGCTCCGGCTCGTGCACCCCTCGCCCATGGCGGCAGCATACGCCGCCCGGTTGGTGCACGGGCATCGATGCGCTACTTTGGCACCTCGATGCAGAAGCCACCGAGCGGCGCCCCGAGCGTGCTGATCGTCGACGACGAGCCGACGCTGGGGAAGGTGCTCGCGAGCTTGCTCGCCCAGGCCGGGATCCAGTCGAAGACGGCGGGCTCGGCCCGAGAGGCGCTCGGCGTCTTCGCCGCGTTCGGCCCGGACGCGGTCATCACCGATCTTCGGATGCCGGACATGGATGGGATGGAGCTGCTCCGAGAGCTGAAGCGGATGGCTCCCTCGACCCCGGTCATCATGCTGACCGCGCACGGGAGCGTCCCCCTCGCGGTGGAGGCGATGAAGGCGGGGGCGGCGGACTTCCTGAGCAAACCGTTCGACCGAGAAGAAGTGCTCTATACGGTTCGAAAGGCCCTCGCCCTCTCCGAGCACGGCGAAGGCGCGCCGCCCCGAATGGAGATCGCCCCCCGGACGACGCTCGTCGGCTCCTCGTCGAAGATGAGGGAGGTGGCTGACTTGATCGATCGCGCCTCGAGGACGAGCGCGAATGTCCTGTTGAGAGGAGAGACGGGGACGGGCAAAGAGGTGGCGGCGCGCGCGGTGCACGATCGGAGCGCCCGCGGGTCGGGGCCGTTCGTGGCCGTGAACTGCGCGGCGCTCCCGGAGCAGCTGCTCGAGAGCGAGCTGTTCGGTTATGAGCGCGGGGCGTTCACGGGGGCGGTCGCGCGAAAGCCGGGACGCGTCGAGCTCGCCAATGGCGGCACGCTCTTCCTCGACGAGATCGGGGACGTTCCCCTCCCCGTGCAGGTGAAGCTGTTGCGGCTGCTCCAGGAGAAGGAGTACGAGCGGCTCGGGGGGACGCGCTCGGAGCGGGCGGACGTGCGCTTCATCGCCGCGACCCACCGCGACCTGGAGGGGATGATCGAGAAGGGGACCTTTCGGGAGGATCTCTATTATCGGCTCGCCGTCATCCCGATCTGGCTGCCTCGGCTCGCAGAGCGACAAGAGGATATCCCGGAGCTCGCGCACCGCTTCCTCCAGACGTTCGCGAAGGACAATGGCCGACCGGTCGCGAGCCTCTCCCCTTCGGCCCTCTCCGCGCTGAAGGAGCACGGGTGGCCCGGCAACGTCCGCGAGCTCATGTGCGTCGTCGAGCGGCTCGTCGTGTTCACCGACGCGACCGCCATCGACGAGGCGGACGTGCGGCGGGAGATTGACCGGCAGCGCGCCCCCGTCGCGCGCATCTCCGCGCCCCCTTCGAGCCGGCCCGTCGACGAGGCCTCGCTCGCGGGCCGGCGCGCGGAGGCGGAGCGCGACGCCATCGTCGACGCGCTCACGCGGGCGGGGCAGAACCGGACCAAGGCCGCGCGTCTGCTCGGGGTGAGCCGGCGCACGCTCTACAATCGCCTCGCGTCTCTCGGCCTCGCCGAGGAGGAGCCGCGCTCAGCGTAGGTCGACGCGGTGGAGCGACCCGCACGGGACGAGGACGGCCTTGCCCTCGCCCGTCCACCGCGGGAACGAGTCGCCGGGGGGCGGGGGATCGCTCTTGGCGATGCGGACGAATCGCATCCCGCAGCCGACTTGAATGTACTGTCCGCTCTGTCCTACTCGATTGCCCTGCACATAGACGTCCGAGGGCTCGCGGGTGTCGATGTAGAGCAAGCCCATCTCGGTAGGGCGCGAGATGCGAGGCGGGGGCGGCAACGGATCGGCGACGGAGGCGACCGCGATCACGGACGAGGCGGCGGCGCTCCTCGGGGTCGAAGGGAGAGGGGGCAATGCCGGCGAGGTCGGCGTCGCGACCGCGGCGCTGGGAGCGGGCACGGTGGCGACCGCGTTCGCGGAGGTCGTCGGGGCGGCCGCGCTCGGGGGATCGCTGGGCGGGGGGTCGCGCCGGAGATAAGCGAGCGCGCCTATCACCACGCTGGCCGCGAAGATCGTCGCGATGACGTAGCTGCGGCGCCGATCGGCGGCGGGATGGGGCCGGGCGGAGTCGAGGAAAGCCCGCTCCATTCGATCGCCCTCGCCGTCGTCCTCACGCGCCGCCTCCGTGAGGGGCGCGGGCGGAGGAGGCGGCGGCGCGGGCGGCGGCTCGATCGGCGCCCCGAGGGGCGGCTCGGCGGTCGGCGGCGCTGGTGAGGGACGCGCAGGCTCCTCGGGCGGCGCCGTGGAGCGTCGCTCTCGGAGCTCGCTCGCGGCGCCTTGGAGGAGGGCGCGCGGCTCCATCGAGGCCCTCGCGGCCGCCCATTGCACCGCCCGCTCGAGCTCGCTCTCCGGCGCAGGCTCGACGTCCTCCGCCGCCTCGCTCTCGGCGGCGGGGGCGGCGAAGGCCGCGGGGACCGGGCCCGGAGAGGAAGCGGGCTCGACCGACGCGGCGGGCTCGACGAGCGCGGGCGGAGGATCGACGCTGGCGAAGTCCGCGTAGGCGGGCCCCGGCGGCTCGTCGGGGAGGAGCTCCGGCGGCTCGAGGACCGGCTCGCGCGCGCCGAGATCGCTGGCCAAGAGAGACGTCCAGTCGAGGGCCTCGTCGGGAGGAAGAATCAGCGTCCGCGGGGGCGCTGGGGATGCGGCCGGGCTCGGGTCGGGATCGTCGAGCGCGGGCGGGGCGATGCTCTCGAGGCCGAGCTCGCGCCGGCGCGCCCTCGCATTGTCTTGCACGCGCGCGAGGAGCGAGTGGAGCTTCGCGAGTCGTTCGGACCGGCGCACCGGGCCTCAAGGGCAGTAGCGAGACGCAGGGTCCACGCTATTGCACGTGCTCAGGCCCGCGCTCTGCCCGGCAGGGACGCTGACCGTCTCGATATGAATGTGAGGCCCGGAAGAGCACCCCGAGTTGCCGGAGTAGGCCACGAGCTGGCCTTGGGTCACGTGCGAGCCGTTGCCGATGGACGGGGCCAGCGAGTCGATGTGCAGATAATAGACGAAGAGGTCATGCGCCGGATCGTCCGGGTCCCCACAGTCGGACTTGATCTTCACGTAATTGAATGCGTTCCAGCACTGGCTGGTACAGCCGTTGTCATAGCAGTTGGGGAAGCCGAGGGCGCTGCCCACGACCGTCCCGCTGATCCCGGCATAAATGGGGGTTCCAATGGCGGTGCCGTAGTCGCGACCGTAATGGGACCCGCCGAGGCCGCACGCCGAATAAGCCTGGGTGAGGGCGCCCGGAGGCGCATTGACGCAGCAGCCACCGCCCCCGCCGGTTGCGCATTGGTCGGGCTGGCCGGGGGGCATGGGCTGGCAGCCCTGGGTGCATTGGGTGGTCGAGGCGGTCGCGCCGTTCTCGCAGTCGTAGAGGACGTTCGGGTCGCCGGCGCCGAGCGACGCCGCGCAATAGAGCCCATTGCCGGAGCTGGCGAGGGCGCACGGATCTCCCGTCGGCTTGCAGGTATCGGGGACGCCGGGGGGCTGCACCTGACAGCCCGCCTCGCAGACCTCCGCGCTCTGGGTCGAGCCGTCGGCGCAGTGATAGAGCTTTTCGGCATCTCCGCCGATCAGAGAGCCCCCGCAGTAATCGCCATTGCCGAATTGGGCGGATTCGCACGGGTCGGCGGCGGGGGTGATGCACGCGGACCCTTCGCAGCCGGCCGGGCACGCGTCGACCGATTGGGTGACCCCGGATTGGCAATGATAGAGGCTGCCGTGATCGGCGAGCCCGCCGAGCTCCGAGCCGCAATGGGCGCCGTCGGCGGCGTCCGCGCATGGATCGGTGTCGGGGACCCCTCCACCCTCCGCGGTGCCGCCGGTGGATTGGCCGCCTTGGTCGGTTCCTCCTTCACTCGAGCCGCCGCCCTGGGAGGGCGAGCCCCCTTGGGCCGCTCCGGCGGTCGAAGCGGCGCCGGCGGTGCCGCCGCCGCCCGTGGTCGCGGAGGAGTCCCCGCACGCGACCGCCGCTGCGAGCCCGAGGAGCGTCGTGGCGGCGGCGAGGGTCTTCACCGCTCGACGATAACAAACGGCTCCCCGCGCGTCGCCTGTTAGAGGCGCAGGCCGGAGGGGAGACGCTCGCCGAAGAAGGCGGCGCGCTCTTGGGCGACGACCTCGACCACCTCGCGGACCGCCTGCGACAGCGCGGGATCCGCGCCCTCGCGATCGAGACGCTTCGCGACCTCGGCGCGGATCGCGTCGGAGACGTCGCGGGCGCGGTCGCCGGTCCGGCGCGCCATGTCGGCGGCGGCGCGGGGGGCGGTCGGCAAGTCCGCCCACTTGTCGGAGAGGAGCTGCTCGATCCATTTCTCGACGATGCCGGGGCGCACCACGTGGTGGACGCTCGCGTAGGCGGGCACGCGGGCGCCGATGCGGCCCACCGCGGCCCAGAGGCGAGGATCGCGCTTGGTCCAGGTGCGATCGAGGATCCAGCCGGCGAGGGTCGCGCGCCGCGCGGGGGGCACGTGCTCGAGGTGGGCGAGCAGCTCGAGGAGCTCGTAGTCGCTCGACTCCGGCTTCGGCCCTTTGGGCTTCTTCATCTTCAGCTCCGCGGGGGCGACGAAGGGATCGAGCTCGTCGCGCATCGACATCTGCACCGGCTCCGGCATGCCGGCGGCGATCCGCCGATAGCAGATGAAGAGCTGCTGCCAGCTGCGCGCCTCTTTGGGGAAGGCGAGGCGCTCCGCGAAGAGCGGGGCCATGATCGCGGCGCGCGCTTCGTCGCCCGGGGCCCCGAAGCCGGGGCGCATGCAGTAGCCCGCCCACTGGAAGAAGACGCGCTCGTGATCGGCGGTGCGCCGGCGGCCCTTTGCGTGCTCGAGCAGGCGATCGGCGAGGGCGCGCGAGGTGTCCGCGGTCCACGCGTCGCGCTCGCCGAGGATGCGCTCGAGCTCGCGGGAGAGGTTCTTCGCCTCGCGCGGATCGCCCGTCGTCTTCTTCCCGTAGACCTTGGTGATGGCGGTGAGCGCCTCGTCGACGGCGTGGGCCGGTCGCTTGCTGGGAGCGGGCGCGGTGACCGGCTCCGCGCCGGCGTGGCGGAGATCGAAGGCGAGGCGATGTCGCTTCGAAGGGTCGGCGCGCTCCACGCAGGCGATCTCGAGCGTCCCGATCGGGGTGAGCTCGGACTCGATGAAGACCTCGATCTCGCCCGCGCCGCCGCCCTCGCCGGCGGCGACGGTGGTGGCGAGGGGCGGCAGGGGCTCGAACGCGTCATCGTCGATGGTGACGAGCGCGCCCGCCTCGAGGGCGCCGATCTGATCCGACGCGTAGACGTCGAACCGGGCGGGCTTTCCAGTGAGGAGCTTGAGCGGGCGCTCCTTCGCGCGGGAAGGGACGCCCTCCTCGGCGCCCTTCGGGACGACGCACATCGCGAGCGGTCTGCCCTCGCGCACCGCCCCCACTCCGACGAAGTAGCTCCGCGCCGCCCCGCCGGTGATCCGCTCGGCGCGGCCGCGCAGCGCGAGCCCGAAGACGGCAGCGCCGACCGCGACCGCGGTGTCCGGATCGTAGGCGTCCAGGACGAAGGGAGGCTCTCCCTGCCAGCTCGAAACCACCGAGACGACGCGGGCCGCGATCGCGTCCGCGCGGAACACCCCGCCATTGAAGAGGACGGCGTCGACGGGGGCGCCTTCGGGCAAGTGCCTCGCCACGAACGCGCCGATGTGGCGGGTGAGGGCGACGTCGCGCTCGTAGGGCAGCCCGACCGCGACGAGGCCGGCCCGGGTGCGGCCGGGGCCGGGAGCGCGCGGGACGATCGGCAAGAAGCCCTCCACGACGATGCGCTGCGCGTGATCGCGATCGAGCACGGTCGACCTCGTCGATCCGAGGAGCTGCGAGCCCCTCCCGAGCAGCGTGATCTTCACGCTCTCGGGGCCGCCTTCGCCGAGGAGCTGCTCCTTCGCGCGCCGGCAGAGCATCGTCAGCTCGAGGAACCGATGGGGATCGAGCTTGGCCTCGGGGGCGGCGAGCTGGGGCTCGAGGGCGTGGGCGAGCGCGAGATCCATGTTGTCGCCGCCGAGGAGGAGGTGGCTCCCCACCGCGACGCGCTGGACGGCGAGCCGATCGCGCTTCGCATCCCGAGTGACGGCGAGGATCGACAGATCGGTGGTGCCGCCCCCGACGTCGCACACGAGCACGTGCGCGAGCGTCTTCTCGCGCGCTTCCATCCACGCCCGGAGAGGCCCCAGGCCGCGCTCGTGCATCGCCGCGTAGAACGCGGCCTGCGGCTCCTCGAGGAGGCGCACGGAGAGCATCGCCATGCGGGCCGCTTCGAGGGTGAGCTCGCGGGCGATCTCGTCGAAGGAGGCGGGGACGGTGAGGACGACGTCCTGGGACGAGAGGGGCGCCTTCGGGTGCTCGCGATCCCACGCCGCGCGGATGCGGGCGAGGAGGCGCGCCGCGACCTCGACGGGGGAGAGCTTGCCCTCGAGATCGCTCCCCCACGGGAGGATGGGGGCGCGCTTGTCGACGCGCGGGTGGCAGAGCCAGCTCTTGGAAGAGGCGACGAGGCGCGCGGGCAGCTCGGTGCCGCGGCGTCGCGCGATCTCGCCGAGGACCCACGCGTCGCGCTCGTCGAGGGAGGGATCGAGATCGACCTCGCCCTCGAGCGACGCGTACGCCATCGAGGGGAGCATCACGAGGCGCTCCACGGTGGAGGGGCTCGTGCGCTGCGTGATCGGGAACAGCTCGATCCCCTCCGACCCCGGCCGGATCGCGGCGACGACGGTGTTCGACGTGCCGAGATCGATCCCGACGATCGCGCGCGCCGCCTCGCCGCTCACGTCTCGCCGCGAACGCTGAGCTCGATCTTCCAGCGCTCGTCCTTCTTGGTCGGCTCGGCGGGGACGGCCTCGAGCAAGAGCGTCCCGACCTCGGTGATGCTGGCGGCGAGCTTGACGGGGACGACGTCGCCTTCGCGCCGGCCCTCCGCGGGGAGGGTGACCTCGATCGGGGGCAGCTCCTCGAGCTCCTGCTCCTTCCACGCCTCGAGGTGGGTGCCGGCCGCGTCGTCGCGCCGGACAGAAGAGCCGAAGAAGCGGAAGCGCACCGGCTCTCCGACGACGACCCCGAGCTCCTCGTCGAAGCTCGCCGCCTCGGAGCCCTCTTCCATCCCGAACGGGGCGACGCACATCGCGGTGATCGGCGGCTCGAGCCCGGGCACGGCCGGGACCGCGCTCTCGATGCCGACGTAGTAGGCGCGCGCGGTGCCGCCGCGGATCCGGAGGCCCTTGCCGCGGCGGACGAGCCCGTAGTGAGCGGCGCCCATCGCGACCCCGAGATCGAGATCGCCGCCCTGCAGCTCGCGCGGCGCGGGCTTACCGTCCTCTTCGACCCAGCCGCCGAGGATCTCGAGCACCCGCTTGCGGAGCCGCGGCGCCTTCATCACCCCGCCGTTGAAGAGGACCGCGGTCGGGTGGAGCATCGCCCCGCTGCCGTCGACGGCGCCCGCCTGGCGGCTCAAGAACGCGGCGAGGTGCCGGGTGATCGCCGCGTCCTGCGCGTAAGGCAACCCGAGCTGGGTGAGGCCGGCGCGCGCCCTCGAGATCGGCTTGGCGGTGCGCGCGACGGCGGGGAAGAAGCCCTCCACCAGGATCTGCTCGACCTCGGCTTGGGTGACGTCGGTGCGGAGGGCGCCCCCGATGAGCTGCGATCCGCGCGAGGCGAGGGCGACGGCGGCGCTCGCGGTGGAGGGATCGGAGAGGAGGCGCTCCTTGGCGGAGCGCGCGGCGTGGGTGAGGGCGACCGTCTGGAGGCGATCGATCTCCTTGCCGGCCGCGACGAGCTTCTGCCGCGCGACGTGGGCGAGGGCGAGATCCATGTTGTCGCCGCCGAGCAGGATGTGATCGCCGACGGCGACGCGAGAGAGCTCGAAGGCCCCCTCTGACTCGCCCACGGAGATGGCGGAGAAGTCCGTGGTGCCGCCGCCGACGTCGATGACGATGACGACGTCGCCCACGTGGAGCTCCTTGCGGAAGGCATCGCTCCGCGAGGCGATCCACGCGTAGAGCGCGGCCTGGGGCTCCTCGAGGAGGGTGAGGTGCTCGAAGCCGGCCGCCATCGCCGCCTCGACCGTGAGCTCGCGCGCGGAGGCGTCGAACGAGGCGGGCACGGTGAGGATGATCTCCTGGTCGCCGAGCGCCTCGCCGGGGAAGGCGTGGGCGTAGGCCTCGCTCAGGTGATCGAGGAGCCGATAGGAGGCCTCGACGGGAGAAATCGACTCGATGTCTTCGGGGGCGTGCTGGGGCAAGAGGCCGGAGCGGCGATCCACCCCCGGGTGGCAGAGCCAGCTCTTCGCGGAGGAGACGAGGCGCTGGGGGGCCTCCACCCCGCGCGACCGCGCCAGCTCGCCCACCGCGAAGCGCCGCTCGCTGTCCCACGGCAGCGCGTAGGCCGGCTCTGCCTCGGCCGCGAAATAGATGAACGAAGGCAAGAGCGGCCGGGATTCGAAGCTCGTCGGGCCGACCATCTGCACCACCCCGATGGGGGTGGGGCGCTCCGGCTCGGCGCCCTCCTCGGGGATGGGGGCGCGGGCCATCGCGCAGTGGGTGGTCCCGAGGTCGATGCCGACGATGGCGCGCGGGCTCACAGCTCCACCTCCGCCGGGCAGAGGACGTCGAAGGCGTGGTCCTTCGTCGGGGTGGGCAGGCTCACTCGCTTGGCCCTCCACCCTTTGTGGCGCAGCGTCCCGCGCGCGCCGTGGGCGTCCTTGGGGACGTTCCCGGTGAGCTTGATGCTACGAAAATCGAAGTCAGCGCCGAGCTTCACCGAAGCCCCCTCTTGCTCGCTGAAGATCGGCTCGATCGCGACGCGATCCTTCAGGACGCGCCGGCACCCCTCGTGGACGACGCGCGCGGCCGCCCCGATATCCTGGTCGTCGAACGTGGCGATCTCCTGCTGAACGAAATCCACGAAGCGGCCCTCCGTCTGAAGGAGCGAGAGGAGCGTCAGCGCGCCATTCGAAAGATCGGCGGGGGCGGCCTCGATCGGGGCCGGGGCCTCCTCCGGCGGGGAGGGGGCGGGCGCGGGCTTCTTGGGCGGGGCCGCGGGCTCGGGCTCCGCCTTCGGAGGGAGGGCGGCGGGCTCGCGGGCGGCCCAGGCGCGTGAAGCGAACGCCGGATCGAACAGGACGCGGAAGAAGCAGACCCAGGCGAACCAGGCGCGGGTCAGGAACGTGGGACTCTCCGACTCGGATGTCACGCGCGAGACCTTACACCGAAGCCAAAGGGTCGCCACGGGCTCGAAATGGGGCGGCGACGGCGGAGCGGGTCTCGGCGCCGAGTCGAAGTGAGGCCCCGATGACTCTTGCGCCCGCATGAAGCAAGCGGGAAACTCGATCGGAAAACGAAGTTGCGAGGCAGCAGCCAGCTCGAGATCTCCGTGATGAACCCGCACCCTCGGCAAGGCCATCGACGTCCGCGGCGAGCGATCCCCGCGCTGCCGCCGGCGCATGCGCGCGGGAGGACGGCATGCTGAAGGCAGGCCCCAAGGCGGCCCCCGTCCTTCGCGCGTCCGAGCGCGAGAGCGGAACGGATCTCGGGACGGAGCGCGACGCGCGATCTCAGCTCCGCATCGAGGCCGAGATCGATTGCTTCTTGGAGTTCCAAGGGGCCTCCGCCGCCCACGCCGAGGAGATCGCGGCCGCCCTCTCCGAGGAGCTCGACGCGTGGGTCGTGGCCGGAAACGCCAGCGACGAGAGGGAAGCCCACGCCGCCGCGGAGGTGTCGAAGCAGCTCCGCCTGCTCGGTTGGCTCGTCTCGGTGGAGAGCGGAGACAGCGCCGCGCGCCTCATGGAGCAGCTCGAGCAGCTCCTCGGCCGGGCCAACGATGTCATGTCGGGCCCGATGGTCTCCGGGATTCGAAGGAAGCTCACGCCGCCGGTCGGGATCTCGATCGCGGAGCTCTACGCCGAGGGCGACGAGAGCGAGCTGACGGTCGTGAAGAAGGCGAAGTGGGATCAGTCGAGGAGCACGAACCGGATCCTCCAGGGCGACGAAGGCCCCGCTTCCACGCGCGGCAGCCGACCGGACTCCGAGCCGCCTCCGACGCCTCGCCGGCGTTGATCGCTCGCGCTTCATGCCGCCGCTCAACAGCGAAAACCTGAAGATCGCGCTCGTGATGGTGGGGCTCCCGGCGCGAGGGAAGTCGTACATCGCGCGCAAGCTCGCTCGATACCTGCGCTGGCGAGGGCAGGACACGCGGGTCTTCAACGTGGGGATGTACCGGCGAGAGCTCGTGGGCAGCCAGGTCAGCCACAGCTTCTTCGATCCGAACAACCCGGAGGGGGCCGCGGAGCGCATGCGCGTCGCGAGCCTCGCCCTCGAGGACATGCTGCGCTGGCTGGAGCTCGGGGGGCAGATCGGCATCTACGACGCGACGAACTCGACGCGCGAGCGCCGGGCGTGGATCGCCAAGACGTGCAAGGAGCGCGGGGCCACCGTCGTCTTCATCGAGACGCAGTGCAACGACCCGGCCGTGATCAACCGCAACGTGCGGGAGACGAAGCTCCACTCTCCGGACTATGTCGGGGTCGAGCCGGACGCGGCCGTCGCGGATTTTCTCGCGCGCATCGCCCACTACGAGCGGGTCTACGAGGAGGTCGTCGACGACGAGGGGATGTTCGTGAAGGTGATCGACGAGGGCAAGAAGGTCATCGTCCACCAGATCGACGGGAACATCCTCTCGCGGGTGGTCTTCTTCCTGATGAACCTGCGGACCAAGCGCCGGCCGCTCTGGCTCGTGCGCCACGGCGAGAGCATCTTCAACGTCGAGGATCGCATCGGGGGGGACAGCGATCTCTCCCCACGCGGCCAGGCCTTCGCGCGCTCGCTCGCGACCTTCATGCAGACGCGGCGAAACGACGAGACGATCAGCGTCTGGACGAGCAACCTCCGGCGAACGATCCAGACGGCGGCCCACCTGCGCGAGCGGCCGGTGCCCTACCGCGCCCTCGACGAGATCGACGCTGGCGTCTGCGACGGGCTCACCTACGCGGAGGTGCGGCGGCGCTTCCCGGACGAGTTCTCCGCGCGGAGCAAGGACAAGCTAAACTATCGGTATCCGCGCGGCGAGTCGTACTTCGACGTGATCCAGCGCCTCGATCCGATCATCATCGAGGTCGAGCGGCACGAGCGGCCGATCTTGATCATCGGCCATCAAGGGGTGCTCCGCGCGCTCTACGCGTACGTGATGGACACGCCGCCGCGCGAGTGTCCCCACTTGCCGATGCCGCTCCACACCGTGCTCGAGCTCACCCCGAACGCGTACGGTTGCACGGAGCGGCGCTTCCCGCTCTCGTGCTGATCGGGCCTCCGTCGCGCCGAGGGCTGTTCACCTCGACGAAGCGGGCAGGGGCAGCGGGCTCCCGAACCACACCCCGACGATCTCGCGCCGCCTGTCGAAGGTGAGGCGCAGGTCGAGGGTGGCGTCGCGGAACCGCAGCTCCAAGAAGACGATCCGCATCGCGTCCTCCACGACCGTGCGCTCGCTGATGATGTCTTGGAACGGCCCCAGATCCGACTCGAGCTTGGTCCAGACGCGCGCCCGCTGCTCCTCTGTCCACGCGACCGCCGTCGTCGTCGAGAGGAAGCCGTCGATCTCCGCGAAGCGGTGAGCGGCGAGGGCCCCCACGAGCGCGCGGCCCTCCGAGATGGCCAGCGGCGAAGGCATGACGGGGTCGGGGCGCGAGGAAGGCTCTGCGGGGCGCCTCGCGAAGGGGAGGGCGGCGACCCCGAGGCAGATGAGGGTGGTGAGGGCGAGGCCTATCCAGAACCACCGCGGCATCGGCGGAGGCGGCCGCTCGCTCGGCGCGGCAGGACGTGGCAGCTCATCTTCCTGATGGGGCTCGGTCGCGGTCGCGCTGGAGGCGTCTCGCGTCTTCGGGGGCGCCGATGAGCGCCCCTCGCGCGAGACCCGCGCGAGCTCCTTCGCGAGCGCGCTCGCGTCGGCGGGGCGGAGACGGGGATCTCGCGCGAGGCACTGGTGCACGAGGCGGCGCAGCGCCGGCGGCGCGTCGGACCCCTCGACCTCGTCGAGCGGGCTCGGGTCCGACTCGAGCTGGGCGCGGATCGCCTCCGCCGAGGAGCGCCCATCGAACGGCGGTCGGCCCGCGATCAGGGCGTAGAGGATCGCCCCCACCGCGTACACGTCGGCGCGCGCGTCCGCGTCCGCGCCCTCGATCACCTCGGGGGCCATGAAGCCGGGCGTGCCGGGGGTGTGCCCCTCCGCCGTGAGCGACTCCTCGGAGCGGAGGGCGGCGATCCCGAAGTCGAGCACGACGACGTGAGGCAGGCCTTCGGCGCCGAAGGGCTCCCGGCCGCGGCAACAGAAGACGTTCGCGGGCTTGAGGTCGCGGTGCACGATGCCGAGCGCGTGCGCTTCGGCGAGGCTCTCCGCGAGCGCGATCGCGACGTTCATCACGAGACGCGCGGGCAGCGGCCACCGGGTCTCGGCGAGCGTCTCTCCCTCGAGGCGCTCCATGACCATGTACCGCTCCCCGTCCGCGAGCTCTCCGTAGTCGAACAGCTTCACCGTGTGCGAGCTCGTCAGCCGGCTGATCGCGTGCGCTTCTCGCTCGAAGCGCTTGAGAGCGCGTTCGTCCCGGAGGCGCGCGCGGGGCATCAGCTTGATCGCGATCCTCCGATCGAGGGCGATCTGGGTGCCGGCGTAGACGACGCCCATCCCCCCTGCCCCCAAGAAGCCGTCGATCCGGTATCGCTCGTCGATGACGCGACCGACGAGCGGGTCGGGGTGATGGAGCCTCAGGGCCGAGCCGTCCCGGGAGCAAAAAGACTCCTCGTCGGGGTACTCGCGATCGCATGTCGGGCAGCGCTTCACCGGCCTGGGCTCCCCGCCGAGAGCCTAACAGCACCGCGAGCCGCTACCATGCGGTCTCGACCTCGCATGGTGATCACCGAGACCGATCCCTCGCGCGCCCCGCGCGGCCGCACCGAGCCGGCCGCGCTCCGGGTGACGATCGTCCACCACCGGCGGGTCGAGCTCGTCGGGGCGCGACACGCGCTCGAGGCGGGGCGAGAGCTCGTCCTCGGTCGAGAGGGGGACGGCGCCCTCGCGAGCGCGTTCGACTCCGCGCGCGTCTCGCGCCGCCACGCGAGCCTGCTCCTCGAGGGCGAGCGCCTCGGCCTTCGCGATCTGGGCAGTCGAAACGGGACCTTCGTCAACGGCGACGCGGTGGAGCGCGCCGACCTCGCGGCGGGAGACACCCTTAGAATCGGGGACGTGCTGTTGCTGGTGGAGCGAGGCGCGCGGTCGTTTCCGGATCCCCCCTCGCGCCGCCTCGTCGGGGTGAGCGAGGCGCTCGCGAAGCTCAAGGTCGAGATCGGGCGCGCGGCGCGGGCGAAGGTCGTCGCGATCGTGGGGGAGCCGGGGGTCGGCAAGGAGCTCGTCGCGGCGGAGATCCACGAGCGGAGCGGCCGCGCCGGCGCGCTCGTCGCCGTGCACGCGGGGGCGATCGGAGACGGTGTCCTCCACGCCGAGCTCTTCGGTCACACCAAGGGAGCGTTCTCGTCCGCGACGGAGAGCCGGGAGGGCCTCGTCGCGGCGGCGGCCGGGGGAACGCTCTTCTTGGACGAGATCTCCGCCGCGTCGGAGGCGCTCCAGACGAGCCTCCTCCGCTTGCTCGAGACGGGCGACTATCGGCCCGTGGGATCGACGGCGGCGCGGCGCTCCGACGCCGCGTTCGTCGCCGCGCTCCAGCCTCACGGCGAGAGCCTGGTGCCTCCCTCGTTCCGGGAGGATCTATGGTCTCGGCTCTCCCGCTTCGTCGTCGAGGTGCCGCCGCTTCGCGATCGGCGCGCCGACATTCCGCTCCTCGCTCGGCGCTTCGCCGAGGGCGCATCGGAGGCGGGGGCCGCGATCGACCTCGAGGTCGACGTCGCGGAGGCGCTCTTCCGTCACGCGTGGCCGGGGAACGTCCGTGAGCTCAGGGGCTTCGTCGAGCGCGCGTGCGGGAGGCTGGCCGATCCGAAGACGTGGGCTTGGAGCGGCGAGGACGAGCAAGATCTCTCCGCGCGAGAGGCCCGATGCGCGCGCGGCGAGACGCCCCTCGCCTCCCGCCCCGAGCGCGCCGCTTCGAGCCCGGCGGGCCGGCGCCGCGCCCCGACGGCGCGGCCCCCCGAGGCGGAGCTCCGGCGCGCCATCGAGGAGGCGGGATCGGTCGCGGAGGCGGCGCGCCGGCTCGGGGTCCCTCCGAAGACGATCTATCGCTGGCTCGGACGCTGAGACACGTGTCTCCCTCGTGTCCGGCGGCGTGTCTCTCGCGCGGCGCGCCCGCTGCACCCCGGCGACCCGCGGCGCTTCTCCGCGGCACGTCGGTTGCGACGTCGGTCTGCGTGAAAACGACCCTCTTCGTCTCCGCGCTCTTCGCCTCTGTCGCGCTCGCGCTCTCGATCTTCTTCTGGTCCCAGGTCCCCGATCCGATGCCGATCCACTGGAACGGATCGGGCGAGGCGGACGGGTTCGCGTCGCGGACGTTCGGGCTCCTGTTCTGCCCGGCGCTCGCGATCGGGCTGCCCGCGCTCGTGTGTCTCCTCGCGCTGTTGGATCCGCGCGCGCGCAAGCAGCAGGCGTGGACGTCGATCCTCATCGGCGTCTCTGCGTACGTCGTCGTCGTCCACGGACTCATCATCCGCGCCGCCCTCGCCCCCGATCACAAGCTCTCCATCCGCGCCCTCGCGGCCGCGCTCGCCTGCCTCTTCGGGCTCATCGGGTTCGTCCTCCCTTTGATCAAGCCGAACCGCGTCGCCGGGATCCGCACCCCGTGGACCCTCGCCGACGAGCGCAACTGGATCCTCACCCATCGATTCGGCGGATGGACGGTGCGGATCGCGGCGGCGGTGTCGGTCGGGTCGGCGTTCGTCGTCCCCGAGGGGGCGGTGCTCTGGATCGTCCTCGCCACCACCGTCGTGGGCTTCGTCGCGCCGGTGGTGTTCTCGTGGGCGCTCCACAAGGCGCGCCCCCTCTCGTGAGGAGCGCCGCTACTCGGCCCGCCCGCCGGGCGCCCGTCGCGCCGTCACGACGAGGGCCATCACGGGCGCCCCGTGCTCCATCCGGAGCCGGCTCTCCACGGAGCGGACGATCTCGAGGCGCGCCTCGGAGAGGGTGCGCGAGACGTAGCCGGGATCGTGGGCGTAGCGGCCGTGCGCGTTCAGCCGAAAGGTCGCCGGTCTGCCGTCATCGCCCGCGCCCGCCTCGAGCTTCTCCACCGTGAACACGAGGTGCCCCCCTCCGACGAGGGCGCCCGAGGCGGCGGCGAACACCGGCGCGAGATCCCCGAAATAGACCAGCGTGTCGGCGCAGGTGATCACGTCGACTTCGCCCTTCATCTCCGCGAGCGCGGCCGTGAGCTCGCGCACGAGGAGCTCGTCGTAGACGCCGCGCTGCTTCGCGCGCGCGATCATGCCGGGGGAGATGTCGATCCCGACGAGGCGCCCGGTTCGGGCGCGGAGGGCGGGGCCGCACAAGCCCGTCCCGCACCCCGCGTCCACGACCCTCGCGAAGCGCGGCTGCTCGATCTTCTCGAACGCCGCCGCCACGAGCTCCGGCCCCGCGTAGCCCACGCTCGCGAGGACCTCGTCGAAGGTCGGCGCGAACCCGTCGAAGGTCGTCCTCACGTAGCCGTCGCTCGCGCGGCTCGGTGTGTCGGAGCCCCTCGTCGCCGCCCGC
This sequence comes from Polyangiaceae bacterium, assembly GCA_044225865.1. Taxonomy (GTDB): domain Bacteria; phylum Myxococcota_A; class Polyangia; order Polyangiales; family Polyangiaceae; genus Xiheicaenibacterium. The sequence goes on from JBGAID010000052.1 coordinate 36,758, forward strand.
ATGTGCTGGGCGATCGGATCCTCGGGCGCGAACGCGAGCCACCGATCGAGGACGCGGTCCGCCTCGTCGTTGCGCTCGAGCTGGCGGAGGGTCCGAAACGCGTCTCGGAACGAGGCGGGGCTCGGGGCGCGCTCGATGGCTACGGAGAAGGCGCGCGCCGCTTGCTCGAAGCGCGCGAGGCGCCGCAGCGTCTCCCCGATCAGCTGGTAGACATGCCCGTCGTCGGGATCGAGGCGGGCGGCGCGCTCCAGGAGCTCGAGGGCCTCTTCGAACCTCCCGAGCTGCTTCATCAGCACCCCGAGGTTGTGGCAAGGGTGGGCGAAGCTCGGGCGCGCGGCGAGGGCCGCCCGCAGGACGCGCTCCCCTTTTTCGAGCTCTCCCGTCTGCAGGTACACGTTCCCGAGGTTGTTGAGCGCGTCGGCGTAGTCCGGCGCGATCGCGACCGCCTGCTCCAGCAGGCCTTTGCCGCGCGCGACGTCCGCGGCCGCGCGCGCCGGGTCGGGCTGGAGCTCCGCCCGCTGACACAGCAGCAACCCGTAGAAGTGGAGCGCGTCCGGGTGGCCCGGCACGCGCTTCAAGATCGAGTCGTAGGCAGCTCCGGCGCGATCGAGATCGCCACGCTGCTGCAGCTCGAGCGCGTGGCCGATCTCCATGGCGATCGCGCGCGGATCGGGGGTCGATTCCGACATGATGCGAGCCTAGCAGTGTGCTGAAAAGGGCGGTCGTCAGGCCACTGGGTGGGCAGTTGCTGCTCGTTCACCCCCCCAGCCCCCCTCGCGTAGCGAGGGAAGAGTCAGCGCTCTGGGTTGTGCACAGCACCTTGACCCGGTCGCGCGCGGAGGAAAGAGGCCCAAGGCGAGCTCGCTGCGACCGCTCACGCGGCGACCAGCGGATCCGGAAGCGGACTTCCGGCCGGCAGCACTCGCAGGGCGCTGGAAAAGGGTGACGTACGGGAGCCCTGTCCGAAGCGGACACCGTGCTTGAAAGAGCCCGCGCTGTCCTCCGGGGGATCGCCCCCCTCTCGCACGCCCCTCCATCCGCTCTGGGGTCAGGATCACGATAGCTCGTGCTGGCCGCCCCGAATATCGTGCGTGATCCGCGGGCCGGGGGCGCATCGCCTCGGGCTGGCAATTTCTTCGAGCAACGATCACGATTGCGCCATGAGCGAGCCGGGCACGGATCACGACGAGCTCCCCGCGCTGGTGAAGCTCGCCGAGGCCCACCTCGAGAAGCGGGAAGGCGACGCGGCCGCGGCGATCCTTCGTCGCGCGGTCGAGCAGCGCCCCCGCGACGCGGAGCTTTGGAACCTCCTCGGGAACGCTTCCTCGATGAGCGGCCTCGCCGCGGAGGCGGCCCGCGCCTACGAGCGGAGCATCGAGCTCGACCCTCGCAGCCACAAGCCGCTCGCGAACCTCGCCAACCAGAGGCTCCGCGCGGGGGACGCGGCGGGCGCGATCGAGCTCTACGAGCGCGCGTTGCCGCTGTGCCCCGGCAACCTGCGCGTGCTCAAGAACTACGTCGCCGCGCTCTCGACCGTCGGGCGCGTAGAGACGGCTATCGATGCCCTCCAGCGCTTCATCGAGGGGACCCCTTCCCGCGCCGCGTTCGACGCGCTCGCGGACGTCCTCTCGGGGAGCGGCAACGAAGAGGGGGCCGCGAAGGCGAGGGAGCTCGGGAGGCTCGCCGACATCGCGGCGTCGGTCGAAGGGCCCGTCAGCCTGGCCAACGTGGAGCGCCGCGCCTTCTGGACCGAGCTCGTGCCGGGCATGTCGATCGAGCGCACCGAGGTCCCCGCGCCGTTGCCGATCCCCGGGCTCGCCGAGCTCCCCGCGAGGCTCCGTCGCGAGGGCTACATCCAAGTGGCGGACGTGATCCCGCCCGATCGGATCGCGAAGCTGCGGGCGTGCATCGAGACGCTCCATGCGCGCGGGATCCCTCTGCCCTTCGCGTTCGTCTTCGACGAGCCGTGGGCGATCTTCCAGAGCTTGCGCGCCTATCTCGAGCTGGTGATGGGGGCGGGCTTCATGGGGCTCCCGGCGTTCTGGATTTGGCTCGTGCCTCCCTCCGACGAAGCGTCGGGGTGGGGCCCTCACCGCGACCGCTTGTGGTGCACTTTGGACGAGGACAACTCGCCCCACGCCCTCACGATCTGGATCCCGCTCACCGACGCGACCCCGCTCAACGGCTGCATGTACGTGCTCCCGGCCCATCACGACGAGCGCTTCGTGCGGCGGGTCTTCGACGGCCCCGACGCGAACACCGTCCTCGAGCCTCAGAAGATTCGAGCGCTGCCGGCGACGGCGGGGAGCCTCCTCTCGTGGAACCAGGCGCTCCTTCATTGGGGCAGCCACGCGAGCCGCATGGGCAAGGAGCCGCGCATCAGCATGGCGTTCGAGTTCCAGCGCGCCGACGTTCCCGTCATCAAAGGCCCCCTCGTTCCGTTCGACGCGATGCCGACGTTCGAGCGCCGCCTCGGCCTCATCGGAAAGCAGATCGTCCAGTACCGGCACATGTACCCGCTCCCGCCAGAGCTCGCGGCCACCGCCGTGCTGCTCGAGCTCCGCTTTGGGGGTGAGGTGTCGGGAGGTTGAGGAGGCGGCTCAGCTGTCGAGGACGTCGCGGACCATCTTGGCGAGCACCTCCCCCGTGAACGGCTTCGCGAGGAGGGGCAAGGCCGCCTCCGCGAGGCTCTCGCTCGCCAGCTCTCCGGTGTAGCCGGACATGAACAGGACTTTGATCCCGGGGTAGAGCGATCGCATGGCCGCCGCCACCTCCGGCCCTCGCATCTTCGGCATCAGCACGTCCGTGAGGAGGAGCTGGATCGGCTTCGGCGAGGAGGCGGCGAGCTCGAGCGCGGAGGGCCCGTTGCTCGCCTGGATCACCTCGTAGCCGCGCCGCGCGAGCGCCCTCGCCGTGACCGTCCTCAGCTGATCGTGGTCCTCCACGACCAACACCAGCTCACCGTTGCCGTCCTTCGGCGGAGCGGACGCGGAGATGGGTGCGCTCTGATCGAGGGCGTCGGAAGGGAAGTGCGGGAGGGCGACGAAGAACGCGGAGCCCGCCCCCGGCTCACCCTCGGCCCAGATCGCGCCGCCCGCGTGGCGGACGATCCCGTAGCAGGTGGCGAGGGAGAGGCCGGTGCCCTTGCCCATGTCCTTCGTCGTGAAGAACGGCTCGAAGAGGCGCTCCTTCGCCTCGCTCGAGATGCCTCGCCCGCTGTCGGAGAAGCTCATGACGACGTGCGGTCCGGGGGTGACGTCGCGCTGGGCGGCGAGGCCCTCGTCATACTGCTCGATGGTCGTTCGGACGTGGAGCTTCCCGCCCGCGGGCATGGCGTCGCGGGCGTTCTCGGTGAGGCTGATCATCACCTGCTCGATCTGCTGCGGGTCCGCGTTGATCACGCATCCCGTCGCGAGGTCCAGGTGGAGGGCCACGTCCTGGCCGAGCACGCTCGCGAGGAGCTTCTTGTTCGCGCGGAGCATCGTCGTCAGATCGAACAGGCGCGGCGTCCCCGCCTGTCGCCGCGCGAAGAGCAGCAGCTGCTTGGCGAGGTCGGCGCCGCGACCCGCGGCCCGCCCGATCTCGCGCAAGTCCTCGAGGCGCTCGTCGTTGGGCTCGAGCGTCTCCGCCACCACCTGCGAGAACGCGAGGATGACCCCGAGGATGTTGTTGAAGTCGTGGGCGATCCCCCCCGCGAGCCGGCCGATGCCCTCGAGGTGACGCGCTCGCGCGACGCGGCTCTCGAGCCGCTTTCGCTCGGTGAGGTCGGTCATGACCCCGAGCACGGCTGGTCGCTTCGCGGATCCGAGCAGGAGCGGCACTCGCGTCTCTTCGAAGAGGCGCTTCTGTCCCGCGGCGTCCACGTGCATGCGCTCCGCGATCTGCATCGGCTCCCCCGTCGCGAGGACGGACGCGTCCTCTTCCGCGACGGTCCGCGCGTGCTCGCTCCCCAAGTCGGCGAGGGTCTTTCCGAGGACGGACTCCGCCGGCAACCCGAGCAGCTCGGCGTACCGCCGATTGGCGAGGATGAAGACCCCGTGCTCGTCGCGGGCGAACACCATGTTCGGCAGCACGTCGATCACCTCTCGGAGCCACCTCGCGCGCTCCTTCGCGAGGGCGGCCTCGGAGGCTGCCTCCATCTCGCGCTGCCGCCGGGACTCCGCCTCTTTACGGTCACGGATGTCGCGCAGGACGACGACGAACGAACGTCCGGGCAAGAAGGTGGCGGGGGCGGCCGTGACCTCGACGTCGACCGGCTCGCCGTCGAGCCGCACGTAGCGCTCCTCGGACCGCGTGCTCGGGGCGCCGCCCTGGATCGCGCGGACGTTCTTCTCGACCTGGGCGTGGCTGTCGGGATGAAGGAGCTCGCGCGAGTGCTTGCCGACGAGATCGGTCAGGGCGCTCGCGTGGAGCAAGCGCACCGCGGCCGGGTTCGCGTGCGTGACCACCCCGTTCCAGAAGACGAGGATCGCATCCGGAGAGATCTCGAACAGCTCCCGAAACGGGACGGGGCTGCTTTCACCAGACTCGGTCACCAAGCATCAGTGTAGCAAAGGATCGCGCGTCCTCCGTCAGCTCTTCTGACCGAGGGCGCCCCATCGCTCGAGCTTGCGGTAGAGGGTCTTGCGGTCGACGCCGAGCGTCTGCGCCGTGAGCGACTTGTTCCGACCGAGGCGCTCGAACGCGCGCAGGATGTACCGGCGCTCGATCTCCTCGAGCACGACGAGCTCCTCGTCGTCGTCGATGGAGGTCGGCAAGATCGCGCCTTTCACCTTGTCGGGGAGGTCGGCGGCGAGGATCTGCTCGAAGCGCGCGAGCGCGACTGCTCTCTCCATGCAGTTGGAGAGCTCGCGGATGTTGCCCGGCCACGGGTACTGGCGAATGCGGAGGGCCGCCTCCGGGGAGATCGATGTGACGTTCTTTCGCGCCTGCTCCGCGAAGCGCTGGAGGAGCTTTTGGGCGATGAGGAGCGCGTCCCCGCCGCGGGCGCGGAGGGGCGGCAACTCGATCGTGACGACGTTCACCCGATACAAGAGGTCTTCCCGGAACGCGCCCTTCTCCACCATGTCCTCGAGGTCTCGGTGGGTGGCGGCCACGATGCGGGCGTCGAACGGAACCTCTTGGGAGCCCCCGACCGGCCGTACCCTGCGCTCTTGGAGGGCGCGCAGGATCTTCGGTTGGAGGCCGAGCGGCATGTCCCCGATCTCGTCGAGCAAGAGCGTCCCGCCGCTCGCCTGGAGGAACAGCCCCGAGTGAGGGGCGCGGGCGTCCGTGAACGCGCCTCGCACGTGGCCGAAGAGCTCGCTCTCGAGCAGCGTCTCCGGGAGGGCCGCGCAGTTGATGGCCACGAACGGCCCGTTCTTGCGCCGGCCTCGCTCGTGGAGCGTCCGCGCGAGGAGCTCCTTGCCGGTGCCGCTCTCGCCCGTCACGAGCACGGTGACGTCGCTGTCCTTCACTCGGTCGACCAGGTCGGCCACCTTCTGCATCGCGACGCTCGTGCCCCACGCGAGGGGAGGGCGATCGTCCATCTCCGTGACGCGGGCCCGCAGCCGCTTGACCTCGGCCCGCAGCGACCGCAGCGCCACCGCGCGGTCCACGGCGAGGGCGAGGGTCTCGATCTCGAACGGCTTCGTGACGAAGTCGTACGCGCCCGCGCGGATCGCCGCGACCGCCGTGTCGAGGCTCCCGAACGCGGTCACGACGAGGACCGGAACGTCGGGGAACTCCTGGACGATGTGGGCGCATAGCTCGATGCCGTCCATCTTCGTGTGTCCGCGCGGGACGGCCCCGAGCTCGAGATCGGTGACGACGGCGTCGAACGGCTCGCGCGCGAGGGCGGTGAGCGCGTCGTCCGCGGTCTGGACGGAGAGCACCGAGAAGCGGTCCCCGAGGCTCGCGCGAACGAGTCCGCCGAGCGCGTCATCGTCATCGACGAACAGAACACGAGGCATGACGTCGCATCCTACGCCCGACGCCGGCGCGGCTCGCGGTCGAATCCGCGCGTCGAGCGTCGATGGATCGTGGGCCGCCTCGACCTCCATGGTCACCTCAGACCGTCGGGAGCACGTCGTGGACCCGCCGGCGAAGGAGCTCCAGATCGAAGGGCTTCGAAAGCACTGCCGCCGCTCCGAGCCTCGTCGCGTCCGCGGTCGTCTCGTGACTCCCGAAGCCGGTCATCAGGATCACGGGCGTGTACCAGTCGAGGGTGCGGAGGCTCTCGAGCACCTCGAGGCCGCTGCACCCCGGCATCCGAACGTCGGTGATGACCAGCTCCGGACGCGGATCGCAGCCGGAGAGCAGCAGAGAGCCGATGAGCCTGCGAAGCCGCTCCCCGTCGCGGGCCTCGAGCACGCGGTAGCCCTCGTGGCGGAGCATCCCCGCGACGAGGGTCCGGAAGGTGTCGTCGTCCTCACCGAGCAAGATCATGGGCGGCTCCAGGTCCACGTCGAAGCTCGCGGGCGGTGTCGTCGTCGTGTGCATGAACGGTCCTCCGCCCGTGCCCTCAGCAGAGGTCGTGCCCACCGCGGCCGCGGAGATCCCGGCCGCTCGCCGCGCTGGGCCGGAGGGCGAAAGTCCGCATGCCCCAAAAGTACCCACCCGCGAAGGCGATCCCGGGCCGGATGAAGCAGGCGTGCTCGTGTGTTCCACCGGCACGGAGCGTGAAGTGTTCGCTCCCGAGGAGCGTGGCATGAAGCTCGGGACGAAAATCGCGATCCTGCTTGGCGCCCTGGAGGTCGTGGTGCTCGCGGTGCTGGGAGTGCTCGACCTCGCGCGCGACGAGGCGTTCTTCTTCTCGGACACGAAGCGCGATCAGGCGATCGTCGCGGGGGTGCTCGAGGCGGCGATCGAGCACCGCGGCAGCGAAGAGAGGCCGGAGGGGGAGGGGACCGAAGCGTTCCTCGCGTCCGCTCTCGAGGGCGATCCGAGCATGCGCGCGACGTGGGGGTGGCTCGACCCGAAGCCGCCCCCGAGCCTCCCGAGCGGGGCGCGCGCTCAATGGGCGAAGGTGCTCGCGGGCGAGCGGATCACGTTCCGCGTTCGAGGCGCGACCCCCGAGCAGTGGACGATCGTCTCCGGCCAGACGAAGAGCGGGCGCCGCTTCTACGTCGCCCTCAAGGAGTCGCTCGCCGACGAGCGAGCCCACGTGCGCGCGACCGAGCTCCGCACCGCGCTCACGATCGGGCTCCTGGCCGCGATCGGCTCGATCGTGATCGTCCTCGTCGGCTCGCGGCTCATCTCGCGGCCGGCGAAGAAGTTGGTCGAGCACGCGCGCGCGGTGGCGGCGGGTGACTTCGGCCGGCGTCTCGACGTGCGCCAGCGCGACGAGATCGGGGACCTCGCCCGCGAGATGAACAGCATGAGCGAGGCCCTCTCGAGCGCGCGCGAGCGGGTCGAGACGGAGACGCGCAAGCGACTCACGGCGGTGGAGCAGCTCCGCCACGCGGATCGACTGACGACAGTGGGGAAGCTCGCCTCCGGGCTCGCTCACGAGCTGGGGACGCCCCTCAACGTCGCCCTCGGCTACGCGCGCATCATCCAGAAGCGCCACCGCGACGACGCGGAGACCCGGGGCGCGGCCGAGACGATCGCCGGCCAAGTCGAGAAGATGACCCGCCTCGTGCGTCAGCTGCTCGACTTCGCGAGGAGGAAGGAGATCAAGAAGGGAGACGTCGATCTCGGCGCGCTCGGCACCAAGGTCGCCAGCATCCTCGCCCCGACCGCGAAGAAGAAGGGGCTCGCGATCGAGGCGCGCGTCGCCTCTCGCGCCGTCGTCCCCGCCGACGCAACGATGATCGAGCAGGTCGTCACGAACCTCGTCTTCAACGCGATTCAGGCCTCGGACGAAGGAGCGGCGCCCATCGAGGTCGACGTGTCCGTCGTCGAAGGCGCCCCGGCGCAGGGCGGCGAGGAGGGCGTCCTCCAGGGTGACGCCCCCCTCGCGTGCGACACGTTCGCTCGAATCGCCGTCACCGATCACGGCGGGGGGATCGCGAAGGGCGATCTCCAGCGGATCTTCGAGCCGTTCTTCACGACGAAGCCGGTCGGAGAGGGGACGGGCCTCGGGCTCAGCGTGTCGCTCGGGATCGTCCAGGATCACCACGGTCTCGTGCGCGTGAAGAGCGAGCCGGGGCGCGGCACGACGTTCGAGGTCTACCTGCCCACCGTCGACCTGGACGCGCCGATCTCGTTGCCCGGGCCGATCGGGGCGCCGCCGCGCTCGGCGGCGGTGACCGTCCAGAGTTGAGCCCGGCCGGGGGCGCGAGCTATCGTCAGCGCGAGGCGCCCCGAAATGGAACCCGAACAGCCCCCGCCCGGCGGAGGCGCGCCTGGCCCCCCTCCGAGCGAGGTCCCCGCCGAGGCGCCGGACGAGGTCGTCATCGGTCCTCGCCCCGCGCGCCTCGGGCCCCCCAAGCCGGTCGGGTTGCCGCTGACCCCGCAGCCGCTCCTCAGCCCTTCGTCGGGCGCGCAGGTGGTGGAGAAGACCCTCGTCGCGCCGCCGCCCGGGCCCAAGCCGCCGAGCCCGATCACGCGCCTCGAGAAGTGGGTCCGGACGCTCGAGAAGCACCACTACATCGGGGCCTTCGTCGCCGTCTTCTGCCTCGGCGTCCCCACCTATCTCGCGATCGTGAGCCCGTCGTTCCGCGACGCCGGGCTCGGCGCGTTCCTGTCGACGTTCTTCGGGCTGCTCTCTCTGCTCACGAGCAACCTTCGCTTCCTCGAAGCGCGCAAGGCCCCGCGCGCCCTCCGCCTCGCCGCGATCGGTGCGGCCGCGGGCGCCCTCTCCATCTTCCTCGGCGCGTGGCTCGGGCTCTCCCTCCACCGCGACGCGGACCTGACCCTGTCGAGCGACGTCGTCCTCGAGCCGGGGATGCGCGAGTACATCGCCGGCGAAGCGGAGCACGCCGGTCGGGTGAGCGCCCTCCTCGGGCTCCTCGGCATCCCGGGCTTTCTCATCGGGGCCCTCGCCCTCGCCATGGTGCTGGGCGCGCGCCGCATCGCCGAGTCGCAGGCGCGCCTCGCGAAGCAGCCGGTCGCGGATCCGATCGCGCCCGTTTGGATCGCGCTCGCCGGGAGCGCGATCCTGTTCCTCTTCGGCTTCCTCCTCGACGTCTACACCGTCTTTCTCTCGGTGAATCGCCGCGACAACCCGCGCGAGGCGGTGCTCCTCGACATCCGCCGCGCCGCCGAGCGCGACGATCTCGCCCACGTCTGCGACGATCTCGAGCGGGCGCTCGCGCGCGACTACGTCCCCCGCCACGTCCTCGAGGAGAAGCTGCCGAACCGCCACGAGCTCGCGGAGCGCTGCATCGTGCGCAAGATCGACGAGCTCCCCTTGGGCAAGTCGTGCAGCGCGGAGGCGACGAAGCTCGTCGACAGCGAGCTCGCGCGCGAGACCGACGCGAAAGACCGGATCCTCAAGGCGTGCAAGGTCCACTGATGAAGACGCCCCGACTCCCCACCCGCATCGACGCGGTCCGCTTCTATCGGGCGGGGGCCACCGTCCGGCGCGTGGCAGACGTTTCGAACGTCGCGAGCGGCACCCGGCTCGCCTTCGGTGGCCTGCCGATGTGCCTGGATGACGCGACGGTGCGGCTCGAGGCGGAGGCGGGCGTGGTCCTCGCCGACGCGGCTGTCGTGCTCGACGTCGCGTCGCGCGCCACCGCGGACAAGCCCGACGAGCGGATCGAGCGCAAGCTCACCACCAAGATGGATGGGCTCGAGGCCCGCATCGGCGCCCTCGTGACCGCGCTCGATGCCCTCGCGACCTTGGAGCCGAGGCCCCGGGCCTCGGGGCCGGAGGGGGAGGCGCCTCGCCCGATCGATCTCGCGGCGCGTCTCGCCCTCCTCGAGCTGAAGCGAAAGAGCATCGCCCGCCTCGCCGACGAGCGGAGGACCCTCGAGGCCGAGCTCCGCGCTCTCTCCGAAGAGCGGGCGCAGATGCGAGAGCGAAGGAGCGACACGTCGGTGCCGACCGAGCCCGACACCCTCGAGAAGATCGTGCTCGCGACGGTGCGCGGTGACGTCCCGGCGAGCTTTCGAGTCGCCCTCGAGTACTTCGTGCCGCTCGCGCGGTGGGCGCCCTGCTACGCCCTCCGCATCGACACCGGCGAGCGGCGCGTCCGGCTCGAGGTCCGCGCGAGCGCCTGGCAGCGGACGGGCGAGGATTACCGCGACGTCTCCGTCGCGTTCTCGAGCGCCCTCGTCGACCACCGATCGGAGCTCGTCGATTTGCAGAGCCTGAAGATCGGCCGCGCTCAACCGCCGCCGGCGAAGCGGATGTGGCGTCCCGTCGAGCGCGACCCGGCCGAGCTGTTCGCGGACTACGCTCGAGCGGTCGGCCCGAGCGAGCCCCCCAAGGCTCCCGAGCCCATCGCCGCGGCGGAGGCTCTCATGGACGATCTGCTGCGGGAGGAGGGCGACCAGGACGTGCCGGCCGCTTCCGCCGGCGGGTTCCAGGCTGCAGCCCCCATGCTCGCCGCGCCACCTCCGCGGGGGCACTTCGCGGGGGCGCGGGAGATGGATGCTCGCGCTCGGATCTCCTCGAAGCGCGATGAGGCGCCTCCTCCGCAAGCTCGGGAGGAGGGTCGCGCGGCGGCGCCGCGCGGCGTGGAGAAGCCGTCCGTCCCCGGCGCGCTGACCGTCGACGAGCGGCTGCTCGCGTATGGAGATCTCCGAATGCCCCCTCTCGAGGCGCGCGTGGGGAAGCTGCGCGCGACGACCTCGCGCGACCGCTGGATGGAGGAGCCAGGCCATCCTCCCCTCGAGGCCGAGTCCCGGGCAGCGGTCCTCGCGCGGGCCGCGTCGGACCTCGGCGCTCCGATGTCTCCCCTCCCTCCTCGGCACGTGGAGCCGGAGCCTCTGGAGGGCTTCGATTCCATTTACCTCGGCCAGTCGCGGGTCGACCTCGACTCGAGCGACGTCGCGGTCACGCTGCCGGTGTGCTCCGTCGAAGGAGCGCTATCCATCCTCCACGTCGCCGTCCCCCGTGAGAGCAGCGACGTATTCCGGGTGCTCGAGATGGACAACGGTCTCGCGGGACCGCTCCTCCGCGGCCCCTGCGACGTCTATTTCGATGGTCGGATGCTCACGACCATCGACCTCCCGGCGGTGCCCCCGGGAGGCAAGCTGCGGGCGGGGCTCGGGGTGGACGCGGCCGTGAAGTGCGCCCGCAACACGACCTTTCAAGAGACGACGTCCGGGCTCATCGGAGGCTCGCTCTCTCTTTCGCACGCGATCCGGATCGAAGTGTTCAATCACCGGACGGCCCCGATCGATCTCGAGGTGCGAGAGCGCGTCCCCTTCGCGCCCGAGCGCGAGGAGGACGTGAAGGTCGACATCGTCTCCGTCTCGCCGGACTGGAGACCGTACCGGCCCCTCGAGGCCGAGCCCGCGGTGCGGGGCGCCCACGCGTGGCGGGTGGCGGTCGGTCCCGCGAAGAAGGCGGTCTTCGAGGCGACCTACACGATCCGTATGCCGTCGAAGCTCGAGCTCGTCGGGGGCAATCGCCGCGAGTGAGCAGCCCTCTCAGCCCCGGATCCGCTGCACGAAGTGGATCGTCGCCGAGCTGAGCTGCTCGGCCTGTCTGGAGATGTCCGCGGCCGTCGTATGCACGGAGAGGGCGGCGTCGCTGGTGTCCTGGGCGGCGCGGCTGACGAACGTGATCGAGTCGGTCACGCCTCGGGTCCCGACCGCGGCGCGCTGCAGGTTCTTGCTGATGTCGCTGTTGGCCAAGCGCTGCTCGGAGACGCTCGTAGCGATGGTCGAGGCGATCATGTCGAAGCGACGAATGGCGGCGTCGACGCGAGCGAGGGCCGCCACCCCTTGGGAGGTCGCGCCTTGGAGGGCCTCGATGAGGGCCGCGACGTCGCCCGTCGCGCCGGAGGTCTGGCGCGCGAGGTTCTTGACCTCCGCCGCCACGACCCCGAACCCTTTGCCCACCTCGCCGACCCGCGCCGCTTCGATGGTGGCGTTGAGGGCGAGCAGCTTCGTCTGATTGGCGACGTCGGAGATGACGTTGACCACGTTCCCGATCTGCTTCGATGCGTGGGTGAGCTCTCCGACGACGACCTGGGTGCGCTCGAGCTCCGCGACCGCGTGCCGCGACGTCTCGGTCGAGTCCGCCACCTGCCGTGAGATCTCCGCGGCGGTGACGCCGAGCTCCTCCGTCGCCGACGCGACCGCTTGGACGCTGGCCGCCGTCTCGCCCGCCTCGTGCGCGACCGCCTCCGACTTGGAGGTCGTCGTCTTCGCCGCTTCGACGAGGGAGGCCGCCGTCGATTGCATGTGATTGGCCGAGGACGCGATCTTCTCGACCACTTGGCGGACCTGCGCCTCGAGGTCGTCGGCGAGGGCCACCCGCTGTCGGTGAGCGTCGACGAGGGCCGTTGCCTGCGCCCCCATCTTCTCGGTGGCCTCGTTGATGATCACCGCCCCCTGTCGAAACGTTCCGGGCAAGCCCCTCACGAGCACGCGCCTGAAGAATTTTCCGTCGCTCGCGTGTTGGAGGGAGGCCTTCGCCTCTCGAACGAACGCGTCCGTGACGTCGAGGAGACGATTGACGCTCGAGACGATCCTCCCGATATCGTCTTCCTCGTGCCAGCCGTGGATCCGCGCTTCAAGGTTGCCGCTCGCGACCTCCTCGCAAACATCCGCGACCTTGCCAATCCAATGGCGCAGTTTTCGTAGCTCCTCGTCGTTCGGATTGATTGGAATCGGTCGCTTCGAGGTGATTGTCGCTGTTTTCACGTGGCCTCACAGGTTGAACATCAGTTCTTCATAGGCGCATTTTCGGTCCGCGAGCGTCTTGGCGAGGATTCTGCTCGAGGCCTCGATCTGGGCGGCTTTGTCCTGCTGCCGCCGCTCCTCTTGCAGCATCGAACGGTAAATGGATTGAATGGCCTCCAGCGGCTTGGGCTCCGGGACGCGGCGGTTGGAGTGAAAGCCGACGATCTCTCCGTTCGCGCCGAACGTCGGAGTTACGTGCGCGAAGACCCAATAATGGTCTCCGTTCTTGCAGAGGTTTACGACATACGCGAATACCTCCTTGCCCGCCTTCAGCTTGTCCCAGAGGAGCTGAAACACGGCGCGGGGCATGTCCGGATGTCGAATGAGACTATGCGGCTGCCCGAGGAGCTCTTGCTCGGTGTAGCCGGAGACGCGAATGAACACGTCGTTGCAGTAGGTGATCCTCCCGTTCGTATCCGTCTTGCTGACGATGATCTCTTCGGTGCCGAAGAAACACTCCGTGCCGCTTGGTCGTGGCCGCATGGGCCCTCCGTTAGCAACTGACGTGCCGTTTGGTTGCGTTTGACAACCACCTGAAGCGGCACATTTCTCAAAAATACCCAGAGGTTCGCTGCAAATAGGTCGGAGACGGTCGGAGGCTGGCGCCAAGCCATTGACGCTGCACCGCTTGCGCACGGGGCCCCCTGTGCCGGCCCGTGGAGGGAGCCCAGTGATAGGGCTGGATGCATGCGAGACCTGTCTTTTCGAGTGCTCAATGTGTTCACCGTCGGCGGCGCGCGTTTGACCGGCAATCCGCTCGCCGTGTTCGAGGACGGCCGCGGCCTCTCCGACCAGGAAATGCAGGCGATCGCGAGGCAGATGAACCTCTCCGAGACGACGTTCGTCCTGCCGGCCGCCATGGATGGAGCGGCAGCGCGGGTGCGTATCTTTACCCCGTCGATCGAAATGCCGTTCGCGGGCCACCCCACCCTCGGAACCGCGAGCGTGGTTCGCGAGCTGAAGAAGACGGGGCCGGCGTTGGAGCTCGAGATGGCGGCGGGGAGGGTGCCGGTCGAGGCCGACGGCAACCACTACACCCTCCGCGCGGCCCAGCCGGCCCAAGCCTGGGATGCGGCCGCGTCGCCGTCGGAGATCGCCGCGATGTTGAAGCTGCCGGTCGACGCGATCGCGGGCGCGGCGCGGTGGGTCTCGACAGGCACCGAGCAGCTGGTGGTGCCGCTGCGGAGCGAGGCGGACGTGCTCCGCGCTGCCCCGGAGGCAGGCCCTCTGGTTTCCATCGGGCACAATCCGCGCGCCCGCGAGAGCATGGTCTACGTCTTCGCCGAGCCCTCCGAGACCGCCGTCTTGTCGCGATTCTTCTTCGTCGTGCAGGGGGGTGTCGTCGAGGATCCGGCGACGGGCTCCGCCGCCGCGAACCTCGGCGGCTATTTCGCCTGCACCGGGCGCCCTCTCCCGATTCGGAGGACCATCTCGCAGGGGGCCCAGGTCGGCCGTCCATCGCGGCTCGAGCTCCTCGTCGAGGATGCCTCCAGGATCTTCGTGGGCGGAGAGGTGATCGAGATCGGCAGGGGAGTCCTCACGCTTTGAGGGCGGCTCGGCTCGATGAGAGGCCTCTCATGATCGTCCCATGCCCTCATCAAGGGCGGCCTCCATCCTTGTCGCCATGAACCGCTCGACCTTGGTTTGGGACCTTCCGACGCGGCTGTTCCACGTCGTGTTCGGGGCATCGTTCTTGGGGGCGTACGCGATTGCCGTCGCGACCGAAGATCGGGCCGCGATCTTCGTCGTTCACATGCTGCTCGGTGCGGTCGCCGCGTTCGCGGTGACCTTGCGCGCCCTTTGGGGGCTCATCGGCTCTCGGTATGCCCGGTTTGCGTCGTTCGTTCCGGGGCTGTCCTCGGTGGTCGCGTACCTCAAAGATCTGCGGTCTGCGCGGGGCGCGTCGCACGTCGGCCACAACCCTGCGTCGAGCGTCGTCATCCTCGGCATGTTCGTGGCGATGCTCGGTGTCGCGGGCACGGGCGCGCTGATTGGGACCTTCGGCCACTCCATCAAGGAGGTGCACGAGCTCCTCTCCCACGCGCTCTTCGCATTGGCCGCGATCCACCTCGCCGGGGTGCTCGCCCACGCGCTCCGGAAGCGGGATGGGCTCGTCCTGTCGATGGTCGACGGAAAGAAAGACGCCGCGCCGGCCGAGGGGATCCGCTCCGCGCACCCTGGGGTCGCCCTCGCGTTCGTGGCCATGACGGCTGCCTTCGCGGTCGGCCTCGTCCAGGGCTACGACTCGGCGACCCGCACCGTGTCCATCCCCGTCGTCGGCCAGCAGATCAAGGTCGGGCGCCCCCCGCGCGGCGACCGGGGGCCGCGGCAACCGGAGAGCTCGGCGCAGCGCGCAGACGCGGACGGCGACGACGACGACGACGACGATTGAGCCGCCCTACCGAGCCGCCCGCGATCATGCGAGGCTGACGAGGTGGGCTCCGAGACCGAAGCACGAACCCTCCGGTGCGGGAGCGCGATCGACGCAGTGACGGTGCTCGAGGACAGAGCCGTCGTCCGCCGGGTCGCGCTCGTCTCGCTCCATCCAGGTCGAAACCGCATTCGGCTGGAGGAGGTCTCTCCCGTGCTCGTCGACAAGACCGTCCTCGCCAGCCTGTCCTCGCGGGAGGGCGGCGCGCGCGTGACGGACTCGCGGGTCGAGCGCACGGTGGTCCACGCGGCCGCGCTCGCGACCGAAGAGCACCGCGCCCTGGACGAGGACATCCGCCTCCTCGAAGCGTCGATCGCCACATCGAATAGCAGGGCCGCCCTCGCCGCGGCAGAGGCTCAGTCCCTCGCCCGTCTGCTGGGGATGCTGGTGGACGAGATGGCGGAGGACGCCTCGTGGGGGAGGACCGTCTCCGCGGACGCCGAGGAGGGCATTTCCAAGATCGTGGCCAAGAGCTCCCGCGTGAGGGAGGAGGCCGCGGAGCTGCGGCGCGAGATCGAAGAGGCGGCGGCGGCCCTCGAGAGAAAGCGCGCCCGGCGCGCGGCGCTCGACACGCCGCGTTCGAAGTGCGTCGGAGCGATCGAGGTGGACGTCGAGTGCGGGGAGGACCTCGACGTCGAGCTCACCGTCTCGTACGTGGTGGCGAACGCCTGCTGGCGGCCGAGACATCGGGCCGTGCTCGGCGAAGACGGGGCGGTGACGCTCGCGACGGAAGGGGTCGTCTGGCAGAGCACGGGCGAAGATTGGACCGAGATCGCGTGCGAGCTCTCCACCGATCGACCCTCCCTCGGGGCGGACCCGCCGCCCCTGCACGAAGATCGACTGAAGCCGGTGCGAAAGGGCGCGCTCGTGGTGGAGACCCGGGCGGAGGAGATCGAGCAGGCGGGGCTCGGAGCGGGCGCGAGCCCGAAGAAGGCCTCCGAGGACCTCCCCGGCATCGACGACGGAGGCAACGCCCTGCACTTGAAGCCGGCCCATCGCGTCACGATCGCCTCCGATGGAAGACCCCACGCGATGGCGCTCGGCCAATTCGAATCGAAGGGCCTGGTCGAGACCGTCCTGTTTCCGGAGCTGTCGACGGCCGCCGTCGTCCGCGCGACGTTCACGAACGCGGGCTCCATGCCGATCCTCGCCGGGCCCGTCGAGCTCGTCCGGAATGGCGGGACGACGGGGCGCACGACGACGCCCTTCATCGCTCCCGGCGAGAAGATGGCGCTTGCGTTCGGCAATGACGGGGCGATCCGTTCCCACCGCGAGATCGAGCCGCTCCCCGACGAGACGAGCCTGATCGGCTCGTGGACCACGAAGACCCACGACGTTCGAGTCCGGATCGCGAACCTCGGTCCTTACGCGAAGAAGGTCCTCGTCCGGGAGCGGGTCCCCGTCTCCGAGATCGAGAAGGTCCAGGTCTCGACGGTGGCTCGCGAGACGACGGGGGAGCGCACCCCCGACGAGCATGGATTCGTGACCTGGAACGTCGAGCTGCCGCCCCTCGGGCGGGCGAAGCTCTCCTTGCGGGTCGCGATGCGCCGTCACGCCGACGTCATGGGTGGGTGATGGCGAACGAGAGGGTCGGGGCGCCGATGTAGGTTAGCAGCCGTTAGAGCGCGGCCAAGCGAGTTCCATCTTCACGCCCAGGGCAAGAAGAAGAACCCTGGGCGGACCATGTCACGTGTGATTCTCGCCCTCCTCGCGCTGGGGGTCGTGTCTGGATGCAGCGGCCAACCCGGCTCCGCGCCCGAGCCGGGCGACGGCCGCCCGTCGAAGCCCGTCGTCGTACCTGCGCGCGCGGCGGCCCGCGCTCGCGGCCGCGTGATCTCCGAGCGCAACGTGGCCTGGCCCGCCCCCGAGTCGATCGACGCTTCGGCGGTGGCGGCCCTCGCTCCCGCCGACCGCGAGGCGCTCCACCGCGCCACGGTGCCGGTGCTCCTGCCGCGCGCCCCTGCTCTCCTCGAGGCGGCGCGGCTGGTGGTGAAGCCCGCGTTCTACGCGGCATCCATCGAGGGGGCAGCCGATCTCGCGGGGACGCATCTGTCCATCTCCGCGACGAAGACGGTCCATCGCCTCGCCGCGCTCCACGCCGAGAAGACGGCTGCCGTTCGCGGCGGCAAGCCGGCGTGGGTGCTCGAGAACGAAGGGATCTGGAGCGTGACTTGGGAGGAGAACGGCCTCTCCTACGTGGCGGATCTGGAGTGTGCGCGCCCGGGCGAGGACGCGAGGTGCGCCTCCGCCGACGCGCTCGTGGCGATCGTCGAAGGCTTGGTGTTCGTGGGCGGCTCCTTCGGAGCGAGCGAGCCCGGGGAGGCGCGGTGATGCGTCCCCGACATCTCGCGTGGGTCGCGGCGGGCATGGGCCTTCTCTCGGTGCGCCCCAGTCGCGCCGACGACTTCTCGTACAATCCCCCCGGACAGCTCGTCGCCGGCTCAGGCAGCGGGCGCGCCGACGAGATGGTCTATGCCCCCGGCATGCGCTTCCCGATCGAGGAGGGGCCCGCCTTCGCGAACTCACAGGTCTGGGGCCACGGGGGGAGCTCCGGCCCGGGCGGCGACCAATGCGACGTCGAGAACTTCAGCTATCCGTGGTGGGACAACTACTGTGAGACGCGGAGCTGGGACATGCCGCTGTGTCCCGCCGGCGTGGGCCACCAAGGTCAGGACATTCGCGCGAGCAGCTGCGAAAAGAACGTGCACTGGGTGGTCGCGGCGGAGAGCGGCACGGTCACGTCGATTGGATCCTACAGCGTCTATATCACCGCCGCCGACGGCACCCGATATGACTATCTCCACATGGGCTCCGTCCAGGTCGCGGTCGGGGAAGATGTCCAGAAGGGACAGCACATCGGCAAGGTCTCCAACGAGTTCGGGGGCACGTCGACGACTGTCCATCTCCATTTCAATCTGCGGCAGGACGTCTCGGGGGTGGGCAATGTCTATGTGCCTCCCTACAAATCACTGATCGCCGCTTATCAACAATTGATTGGCCCCCCGGTCGACCCCCCTCAAGGGGCCCTCGAGCAGACGGGCTGCGAAGCCCTCGCGGGATATGCGATCTCCGCCGCCGACCCGGCCTCCCCCATCGACGTTCGCTTCTACTTCGACGGGACCGCCGGTGACGGCTCGACCGTCGGGCACCCGTTCCTCGCCGGGCTCTCGCGCGCGGACCTGTGCGAGGGCGACGACCCGGCGACGTGCGAGCACGGCTTCCAGGTTCCCCCGCCGCTCTCCTTGTTCGACGGCGCTGCTCACACCGTCCACGCTTACGCCGCCGACGGCGTGAACGACCCGCTCGAGCTCGCCATGAGCCCGGCGCCACTGCAATGCAGCTTCGAGCTGCCCAAGGGCAACAAGCGCAAGGTGGCCTCCGCCGACAGCGCGAACGCCTGGCGGTTCTCTCCGTTCTGGGACGAGCTGGTGGTCTCGGACGGCGTCCTCGCATCCGTGCCGGAAGGAGCGCCGTGGCAACAAGCTCCCCGCCTCGTCGCGACGGCCGACCACCCGGAGGCCCTCTTCGTCATCGACGGGGACGTGCGACGCTCCGCGGGCGACGAGATCTCTTGGATCGCCTGGGACCTCGCTCCGATCTTCGCCGAGGTGATCAGCCAAGAGGAGCTCGACGCGTTCCAGGAAGGGCCGCCGCTGCCCAGCCGGCCCATCGTCCTCGCGAGCGCGACCGGTGAGCTGTGGGTCGTCGACGCCGATCCCGCGGCGGTGCCTTCGGGTGAAGGCGGCGGTGGCGGCTCGGGCGCGGGCGGAGGCGACGCCGTCGATGACGACGGATCCGAGGGTTGCGCGTGCAGCCTCGGCGAGCGCCGCGAGGGGAGCCCGCTCGGGCTCGCGCTCATGGTCGCGCTCGGGCTCCGCGCTTGCCGGTCGAGGCGCAAGACCCTCGCTCGGTGAGAGGAGGGGTCTACCAATCCTCGAGGTGGACCCCACAATCGATTGACGCATCGCGTTCCCGTGGTACCAAGACATTAGTTTCTGTACGAAACATCGTGGTGGCTGCCGCATCGGCATTTGGGAGCGGCAAGCGCGCGCCGCATGGAGGATGTCGCCGTGTCCAGCACCGCTCAGAACCGCTTCAAGGCCGACCTGCGTGAGACGAAGTTCCTGCTCTTCGAGCAGTTCCCGCTGACCGCTCTGCTCGGGAGCGCGCCATTCGAGAACTGGGGTCGAGACGAGGTCTCGATGGTCGTCGACGAGGCCTACAAATGGACCTGCGAGGTGATCGGCCCCCTCAACGCGATCGGTGATCGCGAGGGCTGTCGGCTCGAGAACGGACACGTCATCACCCCGACCGGCTTCAAGGAGGCGTGGAAGAGCCTCTATGAGGCGGGGTGGAAGTCGCTCTCGTCCGCGTCGGAGTACGGGGGCCAAGAGGCGCCGTACATGCTCACGTGCGCGGTCGAAGAGTTCCTGTGCGGCGGCAACCCGGCGTTCAACATGTATGGCGGCCTCGCGCACGGCGCGGCCGAGGTCATCGCCCACTTCGGGACGCCGCGGCAGCGCGGGCTCTACGTCCGCAACATGCTGACCGGCATCGCCGGCGGGACGATGTGCCTGACGGAGCCCCACGCCGGGAGCGACGTCGGCTCCGCGCGCACGACCGCAAAGCGCCTCGGTGACGGCAAGTACGCGATCAGCGGGACCAAGATCTTCATCTCCGCGGGGGATCAGGATTTCACCGACAACGTGGTGCACCTCGTGCTCGCCCGCGTCGAAGGGGCGCCGCCGGGTACGAAGGGCCTCTCGCTCTTCATCGTCCCCAAGGTCCGCGTGAACGAGGACGGATCGCTCGGCGAGCCCAATGACGTCACCGTCGCCTCGATCGAGCACAAGATGGGGATCAACGGCAACGCGACGTGCGTCCTCAACTTCGGCGAGGAAGGCAAGTGCGTGGGTGAGCTCGTCGGCGAGGCGGAGAACGTCGGGATGCAGCAGATGTTCATGCTGATGAACAGCGCGCGCATCGGGGTCGGCCTGCAGGGGATCTCCGTCGCCTCGACCGCGTACCTGAGCGCCCTCGAGTACGCCCGCGACCGCAAGCAAGGCGCCTCCATCACCAACTGGAAGGACGCGACCGCGCCCCGGGTGCCCATCATCGAGCACGCCGACGTGCGCCGCATGCTGATGGAGATGAAGGCCCGGGTCGAAGGCCCGCGCGCCCTCATCATGAAGCTCGCCTTCCACAGCGACAGCGTGCGCGCCCTCAAGGGCAAGGACGATCAGGCGGCCGCCTATCACCAGGGCCAGGTCGACCTGCTCGTCCCGCTCGTGAAGGCGTACTCGACGGATCAGTCCTTCCGGGTCTGCGAGCTCGCCATCCAGACCTACGGCGGCGCCGGCTACATCAAGGATTACCCCGTCGAGCAGTGCGCGCGCGACGCGAAGATCTTCAGCATCTACGAGGGGACGAACCACATCCAGGCGATGGATCTCGTCGGGCGCAAGCTGCCCCAGAACGGTGGCGCGAACCTGCAGGCGTTCCTCGGCGACGTGGCGAAGTTCATCGCCGACAACGAGAAGCACGCGTTCGTCGGCCCGCTCGTGAAGGAGCTCGCGCAGGCCCACGAGGCGGTGGCGGGGACGGCGATGCGGCTGCTCTCGTGGTTCCAGAGCGGGCGGATGCAGATCGTCCCCCTCGTCGCGAACCGTGTGCTGGAGATGATGAGCGAGCTCTGCTGCGCCTGGCTCCTCTGCGACGGAGCCCGCATCGCCCACGACGCGCTCGAGAAGCTGCCCCCCGGCGAGGGCGAGTCGGACCGCGCCTTCTACGAAGGCAAGAAGTACGTGGCCCAGTACTTCGTCCGGAACGTCCTCCCCCACGCGAAGCTCACCGCCGAGATCCTCGGACGCGAAGACGTCTCCGCGATCGAGATCCCGGCGGCCGCGTTCGCGACCGTCTGACTCAGCACCCCCGGCGCGCTTCGCGCTCGCCGACACCGATCATGTTCGGTGCTCCAGGCGACTGCGCTCTTCGAGCTCCGTCGCGGGAGGGGTTCTGATCGAACGATGAGGGCGAGCGGGCGGCGGTCGGGTCACTCCGCCGCCGCCCGAACGCGTTCTTCGGCGGGGAGCCCGTAGCTTCGCTCGAGCAAGGTCGTCGCCGCCTCCGCGTCGAGCGGCGCGGCCACGACGAAGCCTTGGATCTGATCGCAGCCGAGGGAGCGAAGCTCGACGAGCTGCTCGTGCGTCTCCACGCCCTCCGCGACCGTCTCGAGGCCGAGCGCCTGAGCGAGGGTGATGATGAGGTGGACGATGGCGGCGTCCTCCCGGCTCGTTCCGAGGCCGGTCACGAAGGCGCGATCGATCTTCAGCACGTCGACCGGGAATCGTCGCAGGTAGGAGAGCGACGAGTACCCAGTGCCGAAATCGTCGATCGCCAGCTTCACCCCCAGCTTCTTCAAGGCCTCGAGGCGCTCGACCGCCTTCGCGGCGTTGGACATCAGGACGCTCTCGGTGATCTCGAGCTCGAGGCACCACGGCAAGACGCTGTTGTGCTCGAGCACCGCCTTCACCTGGTGCGCGAAGTCGTCCTGACCGAGGAGCTGCCGGCCGGAGAGGTTCACCGCCATCTTGAGGCCGGCGAGGCGAGGGGAGCGGGCCTGCCAAGCGCGCAGCCGCTTTCCCGCCTGCTCCAGCACCCACGCCCCGATCGGGACGATGAGGCCCGTCTCCTCCGCGAGGGGGATGAACTCGGCGGGGCCGACGTCACCGAGGCGCGCGCTCGACCAGCGCACGAGGGCCTCGAACCCGACGATGCGCCCGTCGGTCGTGGAGATCTTCGGCTGGTATACGAGGCGGAGCTCCGCGTTGTCGAGGGCGCAGCGGAGGGCCTGCTCGAGCTCGTGCCGGCGCTCGGCGCGATCGCGCATGCGCGCGTCGAAGCGCTCCCAGCGGTTGCGGCCGCGCTCCTTCGCCCGATACATGGCGAGGTCCGCGTCCTTGAGGACGTCCTCGGCTCGATCGTGATCGGCGCGAACGGCGGCGATGCCCACGCTCGCGGTGACGAAGACGTCGCGCGCGTCGATGCAGAACGGAGGCTGCATCGCGTGGACGAGCTTCTGGGCGGCGAGCTCGGCCTCCGGAGCGGCCGTCTCGAGCAGGACGACGAGCTCGTCGCCGCCGAAGCGGCAGATCGTCGACCGAGGGGGGAGCTCCGGGACGAACCGCTCCGCGATGGCGGTGATGAGCCGATCGCCGAAGTCGTGGCCGAGGCTGTCGTTCACCACCTTGAAGCCGTCGATGTCGATGAAGAGGATGCAGTAGCTCACGCCGCGCTTCGATGCCTCGAGGGCCTCTGCGAGCATCTCCGTGAGCTTGCGGCGATTGGGGAGGCCGGTCGCGCTGTCGTGCTTCGCTTCGTGGGCGAGATCGTCCTCCGCGCGCTCGCGCTCTTCGACGAGGGACGTGACGTCGACGAACGTGCTCAGGACGCCCTCGACGTGGGGGTGGTGGAGGAGGTTCGTCCCGCGCGCGACGACCCAGCGGAAGCCGCCGTCCTTGTGGCGCATGCGGAACTGACCGGTCGAGCTCGTCCCAGGCGCGGCGCGGATCTCCCTCGACATCTTCGAGATCTTGTCGACGTCGTCGGGATGAACGACGTCCGCCCACGGCATGTCCACGGGGGCGTGGACGGAATAGCCCAGCACGCGCGTGACGGACGGGCTCACGTACTTCATGTCCGCGTCGTCGCCGTCCACCCCGGGGCCGGAGATGGTGATGATCTCGTTCGTCTCTCGCGCGAGCGCCTCGAAGAGGGCGGCGTTCTTGGCCGCTTCGTCGAGGGCGTTGTCGAGGGTCCACCGCGTCCCCAAGAGGATGATCGCGACGAGGAGATACGCGCCGAGGTAGCCCGCGTGCAGGTACGGGGAGTCCGTGCCCCCGCGCGCCGCCACGATCGCGACGGGGAGGATGCCCATCGCGACGACCATCCGCGGACCAGTGAGGAACGTCGCGAGCGCGATGGGCAGCAAGATGGCGACCGCGGGGCGCCCGTGGACGAACGGATCTTGAACGAGCAGGGGAATGAGGAGGCCCCAGTACGCGACGAGCGCTTCCCGCGCATAGCGAACGGATTTGGTGATCGCGGCCGCGAGCGCGATCGTCGGCACGAGGGTGACGACGAGCACCCAAATGGGAGGCATCCCGAGCTCGCGCGGCGCGACCAGCGACGTGACCAGGCCCCACACGTTGCCGGCCACGGCGATCCAGGCGGCCCACTTCGCCGCCTTTTCCTGAGCCCGATGAAACGAGGCGGGCCGCATGAGACGAATTGTCAGCGTATCGGGCGGAGCGGCCCCTCAAAAGGTCTCTTACGCAAGGTCGAAGAATCGCCGCCCCCCCTCGACCCCCGCGCGGCTCCGTGCAGGGGCTGCACAAACGGCCGGAGGCCCTAAACACGGAGCAGACTCCCGGCGTGGAGCAGGCGGGGCCTCGGAGGAGGCAACCTGTGGTAACGTGTAGGCTTCGACCATGGCCGGGCCTGCAACACCTCCCGCGACTGCCGCCGACGCGGCTCGCGACATCCCGGTCGCCGTCGGGGACGTCATCGCCGAGAAGTACCGCGTCGAGAAGATCGTCGGCGCGGGCGGGGTGGGGGTCGTGTTCGCGGCCGAGCACCTCGGCCTCGGCGAGAAGGTGGCGATCAAGCTCCTGCAGCGGTCCGCCGCGCAGTCGGCGGAGAACCTCGCCCGCTTCGATCGCGAGGCGCGCGCGCTCGCGAGGATCAAGACCGACCACGTCGCCCGCATCATGGACATCGGCCGCCTCGAGACGGGCGAGCCCTTCATGGTGATGGAGCTCCTCGTCGGAGAGGATTTCGCTTCCGTCCTGCGCGCCCGCGAGCGCATCCCCATCCCCGAGGCGGTCGATTACGTCGTGCAGGCCTGCGAGGGCGTCGCCCTCTCCCACGGCCTCGGCATCGTGCACCGCGATCTGAAGCCGGCGAACCTGTTCCTCACCGCGGCGACCGCGGGCGGGGCGGACCGCCGCGTCGTCAAGGTCCTCGACTTCGGGATCTCGAAGCTCCGAACGACCGACGAAGGCCGCGATCAGGCGGTCACGCAGACCCTGAGCGTGATCGGCTCGCCGCTGTACATGTCGCCGGAGCAGATGGAGCGGCCGCGCGACGCGGACGAGCGGGCCGACGTCTGGTCGCTCGGGGTGATCCTCTACGAGCTCGTCACCGGCAAACCTCCGTTCGAGGCGCCGACCCTCCCCATCCTCTGCGCGCGGATCTGCACCGCGCCGCCGACCCCGCTCTCCGTGCACGGGGTGAACGCAGACGGGCTCGAGGCGGTGATCGCGCGATGTCTCGAGAAGGATCCGGCGAAGCGCTACCCCACCGCCTCCGAGCTCGTGCGAGCGCTCGCCCCGTTCGGGGCGGCGAGATCCGTCGAGGCGGAGAAGCCGCGCGCCGCCACCCTCCCGATGGGCTTCGAGAACGACGAGGCGACGCTGGTCATGGCGCCGAGTCGGTCGGAGGAGCCGACGCCCGAGAGCATCGGGCCGAGGCGGATGGCGTGGGACAGCTCGCCGCCGCCGCCGCGCGCACAGAGGCCTCGTCGCGGCTCGCTTTGGAAGGTCCTCGTGCCGCTCTCGGCGGTGCTCGTCGCGGCGATCGCGCTCGTCTCGCTTCGGGCGCAGAGCGAGGCCTCACCTCGCGGGGGCGCGGAGCGCTGGGCGAACACGTGGTTGCTCGAGAGCCGCCTCGCGGCGGAGGTCTCGAGGCGCCGCGCCGCGCCGAGCGAGCTGCCTGTGAAGCCGGTCGAGGTGGTGGCGGTCGCGGCGTCCACCACCCCCGTGACGGAGCCTGTCTCCACCTCGACCCCGGCACCCTCCGCGTGCGCGGCGCCGACGGCGGTATCGTCGGTGACCTCGAAGCCCTTCGCTTCCACCAAGAGCGCCCGCGTGCCCGCGGCGCCGACTCCCAAGGCGGGCGAGGCCTCCAAGCCGAGCGAGGCCCCCGCGCGCGTCGATGCGCCGCCTTCGATCGACGACGTCATGCGCGAACGCTGAGATGCCGCCACGAAGGATGAGAGGAGCGAGCTTCTGCACCGGCCTGCGTGCGGCCGCGGTCGGCGTGTGCCTCGTCGTCGCCGCGCCGTCGGTGGCGCGGGGCGAGCCTCCGCCGGCCTCCGCGCCGAGCGACAACACCGCCAACGCGGCGATGGCCCAGTCGCTGTTCGAGGCGGGGCGCGAGCTGATGGACGCCCAGCGCTACTCCGAGGCGTGCAAGAAGTTCGAGGAGTCGAACCGGCTCGACCCCTCGGCCGGCACGCTCTTGAACTGGGGTCGCTGCCTGGAGCTCAGCGGAAAGACGGGCTCCGCGTGGGCGATGTACAAGCGGACGATCGTGCTCGGCAACGCCACCAACAAGCCGCGCCAGGTCGCGGCCGCCCAGCAATACATCGAAGCCCTCGAGCCGCGGCTCTCGAGGCTGGCCGTCGACATCGCGCGGCCGCCGAAGGGGCTCGTCGTGCGCGCGGGCGAGGTCGAGCTCACCGAGGCATCGGCGGGGGTAGCGGTGGTGGTCGACCCGGGCACGTTCGACGTCCGAGCGGAGGCGCCGGGCTTCGTCCCCTGGTCGAAGACGATCACGGTCGGCGAGGGCCGATCCGAGAAGCTCATCGTCCCCGCCCTCGCCCCCCGCGCGCGCGTCGAGAAGGCGTCGCCCCTGCTCTCACGTCCCCTCGTGATCGGGGGCATTGCCTTGTCGGCGATCGGTGTCGCGAGCCTCGCGGTGGGCGCCGCGTTCGGAGGCATGGCGCTCTCGGACGCCTCCGAAGCGGAGACGGATCCGACGCTCTGCCCCGACCACGCCTGCTCGCCCGAAGGCGAAGAGCTCATCGCCGGCGCGAAGACGAAGGCGGGCGTGAGCACCGGTCTCTTGATCGGCGGCGCCGTTGTCCTCGCGACGGGAGCGACGCTCTTCGGCGTCGGGGTCGCGCAGCGCCCGACCGAGAAGAAGCAGGCTTTCGTGGCGCCGTGGCTGGGCGATACGATGGGCCTGCTCGTTCGAGGCACCTTTTGAGATCCCGGCTCACGCTCGGTTTCGTCGCGATCTTGGTGGGCTGCGCTCAGCTCGCGGGCCTGGATGACTTCCATCCGCGCGCGGACGGCGGAGGCGCCTCCACCGGTGGCGACGACAGCGGCGGCGGAGCGGGAGCGACCGGCGGGCAGGGCGGTGGGGGCGGCGAGCCGTCCGTCGGAGGTCAACCAGAAGGAGGCAGCGGCGGCCAAGGCTGCGCCGAGCACCTCTTGCTCACGGAGGCGAGGACGGTCGGGAGCAACGGCGGCTCCGACGACTTCGTCGAGATCTACAACCCCACCGACGCCGCCGTCCCGCTGCTCGACGTCAGCCTCACCGCGCGCTCGCCGACCGGCCCGCTCGGGGAGCGCTGGCGCGGAGGCGCCGACGACGTGCTCGAGCCGCACGGATTCATCCTCATCGCGGGGATGAACTTCGACGACGGGACCGGGGTCGACGTCTCCCTGCCGAGCAACAAATCGTTCGGAGACGACTTCATCATCCTGCTCGAAGACCCGAGCGGCGGGGTCATCGACATCGTGTGCCTCTGCACCTCCGGCTGCTCGGGGGACTCGTGGAACGGCTGCCAGGGCGTCGTCCTCGACAACCCCGGCTACGTGGGGGGGCAGCAGGTGGACACGGACGTGAGCGTCCAGCGCGTCCCCGAGTGCGTCGACACCGACGCGAAGAGCGACTGGGTCCAGGCCCCCGCGACCCCCGGCGCCGACAACGCCACATGAGCAACCTCCGCCTCCCGAAGCCGAGCTCCCCTTGTCCATGTTGCTCGGGGCGCGCCTATGGCGAATGTTGCCAGCCGCTCCATCGTCACAAACGCGAAGCCGAGACGGCGGAGGCGCTCATGCGGTCGCGCTACGCGGCCTACGCGATCGGAGACGTCGATTATCTCGTCTCCACCCTCCACCCCGACCACCGCGATCGGCAGGTTCCCCTCGAGGTGCTGCGGGCGAGCCTGCGGGCGGCCTGCCGCGACTACCGATACACCGGCCTCGAGGTGCGCGCCGCCGAGACAGAGGGAGATCGGGCGATGGTCGCCTTCTTCGCCCGGGTGTTTCAGCGGGGGGTCGACCTCTCCTTCGGCGAGCGCTCCCGATTCGAACGCGTCGCCGGCGCCTGGCGATACCTGGACGGCGAGACCGAAGCGTCGCGTCCTGGCTGACCGCCGCCTTTCTCCGACGTTCGCGGGCTGCTATGAACAGCGCCATGTCGCTCGACGCAGCCGTGAAGTCGCAGATCGAAACGCTCATCCAGGGCCATCGCGTGACGGTCTTCATGAAGGGCAACAAGAGCTTCCCGCAGTGCGGGTTCTCCGCGACCGTCGTCGGGATTCTCAAGGAGCTCGGCGCCGAGTTCCACGCGGTGAACGTCCTCGCCGATCCCGCCCTCCGCGAGGGCATCAAGGTCTTCAGCGACTGGCCCACCATCCCTCAGGTCTACGTGGACGGCCAGTTCATCGGGGGCTGCGACATCGTCCGCGAGATGCACGCCTCCGGTGAGCTCGCGACCGCGCTCGGGCTCCAAGCGGAGCCGGTGAAGGCCCCCTCGATCCGGATCAGCGACGCCGCCGCCAAGGCCTTCCGCGACGCGGAGGAGCCGGGCGAGGACAAGCTCCGTCTCGAGATCGATCCAAGCTTCCAGATCGATCTCTACTTCGGCCCCCGCAAGAAGGGCGATCTCGAGATCAGCGAGAACGGCGTCACCGTGCTCGTCGACCCGGCGAGCGCGAAGCGCGCGGGCGGGATCTCCATCGACTACGTCGACGGCCCGGATGGGGCCGGCTTCAAGATCGACAACCCCAACGCCCCCCCGAGCGTGAAGGTGATCGGCGCGCGCGACCTCCAGACGATGCTCGCCTCCGCATCGAAGCCGCGCCTCTACGACGTCCGCACCGAGCGCGAGCGCGAGATCGCCTCCATCCCCGGCGGCGTCGCCCTCGAGAACGAGGGCCGCGCCGAGCTCGAGATGCTCGACAAGGCGACCCCCATCGTCTTCTACTGCCACCACGGTGTTCGCAGCCAAGCGGCCGCCGAGCACTACCTGAAGCAGGGCTTCACCCGGGTCTACAACCTGCGCGGCGGCATCGACGCGTGGGCGAGCGAGCTCGATCCGAAGATGCCCCGCTACTGAGCGGGGAGTCCCCGCCGGCCCGCGGGGGGCGCTCAGAACCACTCTCCGCCGAAGCCGAAGAGCGGCAACAGGATCGCGCCGCCGGACGGATCGAACGAGGCGTGGAACGCGGCTTGGAGCGAGAACGCGCTCCGATGCGCGTCGCGGCCGCCCCACCCGCCGAGGTGGACGGCGGCCTTCGCGTGCAGACCGGGGAGGACCTCGACGCCTGCCCCGCAGCCCGCGCTCGTCGCGTCTCCGCCGCACCCGGCGAGGGCGTAGACGTCGAACCCGCCGCCTCCGCCGAGCTCGATCGTGTGGAGGAGGGTCGCGCTCGCGACGAACGTGTTGAGGTCCATCAGCCCGACGGTGATGTCGGACGCGCCTACGAGCAGCGCGAAGAGCGGATGGTTCTCGTAGTAGACGCCGAGGATGTGGTTGATCTGAACGCCGAGGTGAAGGGTCGGGATGACGAGGCTCGCCGCCCCTCCCGTCGGTCCGGAAGGGACGAGCACCCCCCCGCCCTCGACGAGGAACCCGCCGCGCAGCCGGACCCCGTCGGGGCGGCTCGTCGAGGCCGGAGCAGGCGGCTTCGGCTTCGCGTCCTTCTCCCCCTTCTCCGCCGCGTTCTCTTTTCGGGGCTGCTCTTTCGCGCCCTCGCCGCCTTCTTCTGCCGCCGCTGGCTGGGCGATCAGCAACGAGCCCGCGATCCAAGAAAGCCCTACCAAGCCACACCATCGTCGCATCCGAGCACCTCGCGCTCGATGACGCGGCTCGGGCCCTTCGTTGCAGCGAAAGCGTCGATCAGGAGGAGGCGCGCGCGCCCCGGGACGCCGCGACGAGGGTCTCGAGGATCGCGAGCGACGTGTGCAGCCGGTTCTCTGCCTGATCGAAGACGATGGACCGCGGCCCGTCCATCACCTCCTCCGTGACCTCTTCTCCTCGATGGGCGGGCAGGCAGTGCATGAACACGGCGCGGGGGCTCGCGACGGCCATGAGGTCGGCGTCGACCCGGAACGGGTCGAGGATGCGCAGGCGCTCCTCTTTCTCGTCGGGCGGGTCCCCCATCGAGAGCCACGTGTCGGTGTAGACGCAGTCCGCGCCGGCGACCGCCTCTCGCGGATCCTCGGTGAGGAGGACCTTGGCTCCGCTCGCCTTCGCGAGCGCGAGCGTGCGCGCCACCGCCTGCTCCGACGCAGCGAAGGTCCGCGGCGCCCCGACGCGCACGTCGATCCCCACGAGCGCGCACGCCTCCATCAAGCTGTGGGCGACGTTGTTGCCGGCGCCGACGTAGGCGACCGAGAGGCCCTCCAACGTCCCGAAACGCTCGCGGAGGGTCATGAGATCGGCCAGCGCCTGGCAGGGGTGGTGCCCGTCCGTCAGGGCGTTGATGACGGGCACCGCGGACGCGGCCGCGAGCCGTTCGACGTCGAGATCCGCGAAGGTGCGGATGACGAGCGCCTCGCTCATGCGGCTGACGATCCGCGCAGTGTCCTCGAAGGTCTCTCCTCTTCCGAGCTGCATGTCGGAGGGGCCGAGCGAGACAGGCAAACCACCGAGCCGATGGATCGCCGTCTCGAAGGAGATCCGGGTCCGGGTGGAGGGCTTGGAAAAATAGAGCACCACCGATCGTCCCGCGAGGAAGCGTGAGGAGCGGTCTGGGGCTTTTTTGAACGCGTCGGCCAGGTCGAGGATCGCGAGCGCTTCGTCGCGGAGCAGATCCCCCATCGAGATCAGATGTCGAGCCACCGCGGCATCCTACACGTGATGGCGGGAAGCCCTGGCCTCCACAAAGAAGATCTGAATCTGAATGGGCGCCGAGCGCGGTGCTACATTCTTTGGCCGAGGCGAAAGGTTTCTTACGCCTCCTGAGCCAGGTCGAGCCGTTAGGGGATTGACCGATCGTCCTTCGAGATGTTTGCGCTCAAACATTTTCAGGACTTAGCGTTCGGCCTGGTTCGTGCAGATGGTCTCGACAACGTCGTCCGCATCACCTCACGCTCTGACTCCAGCGACAAAGCTCTAACGAGCGCTGCTCTCAGCAACCAGACAAGGAGACTGCTCATGCGAAATGGACTCTTCCTCGGTGCCTTGCTCGCCACTCTGATGGTCGGCGGTACCGCCCTCGCCGAGCGCAACGAGACGGACCAAAAGGCAAGCCGGGGCCGCGCGATCAAGGAGCAGGTCCTCGAAAAGCAGAAGGAAGGCTTCTCCAAGAGCCGCGTCGTCTCCTCGCGGAGCGACGCCAAGCAGAGCCCGATCCGCAACAAGCGTGAGAAGGGCGAGGTCTACGGCGACCAGGCCACGCGCTCCAACGCGGCGTCGCGCTCCTCGAGCGGCGGCAAGAACCTCAGCGCCACGAACTCGGTGAACAACCCCTCCGAGATCAAGGCGATGCTGAAGATGATCAACCCGATGAACGGCGCGTACCGCACCTCCGAGGCCGCCGAGGCCACGGACTCGTACGGTGGCGGCGGCGCGGGCAGCCCGTCGGGAGCGTTCCGCTCGCAGGGCGGCAAGCAGAAGAACCTCAGCGCGACCGGCGCGGTGAACAACCCGTCCGAGATCAAGGCGATGAAGAAGATCGTGAACCCGATGACGGGCGCGTACAGCACGTGCGCGGCGGCCGAGGGCGCGGACTCGTACACGTCGGACATCTCGTCGACGTACGGCAACCTCATGTCCCACGGCGACCGGGCCGTCCGCAACGTTCACTTCAAGAACGACAAGGGCGAGGTCCTCAACAGCCAGAAGGTCGACACCTCCACGGCGAAGAAGAGCCGCGAGGTGCGCGAGAAGCTCTCCAAGAGCTTCGCCGACAAGATGTCGAAGAAGAGCGACGCCGGCACGGACACGGCGAAGAAGTCGATCGAGTCGAAATGATCGCGCGGCCTCGCGCTGAGCGAGGCAGGTGATGTACGAAGAGAGCCGCTCTCCCGCGAGGGACGAGCGGCTCTGTTTATTCGCGTGCGCGGAGGGCCGCGCACCGGGCGACACTTCTCTGGATATTTTTGCTTCGCAAAAATCCCAGGAAGCTTCGTCGCCTGACCCGGAGGGGGGGCTGGCGCCCCCCGGGGCCCCCCTCGGCTGAAACGGACAGAAGCACTTTTCGACGAGGCGAGGCCGGACTGCGCAACCGAGAGAGGCAGGCGTCCTCAGACGACGCGGAGGCGGCGCTTGGGGCGCTCGAGCGGGGGGACGGGCCAGGGCTCGGTGGTGGGGGGGGCGGGGGTCTTGTCGATGGTCCAGCGGCCGTAGTCGAAGGGGAGGCCGGGGGCGTCTTCGATGCGGCGGAGGACCTCGCGCTCGCCGCGCTTCTGGTGCTCGAGGGCGCGGTGGTGGCAGATGGGGTTGTTGCCGCGGCGGCCGAAGTAGACGTGGGCGGTCCACGAGCAGCCCGCTTTGCAGACGGAGGCGTAGTAGCAGCCGGCGCAGAAGCCCCAGAGCTCGGCGGAGCGCTCGCCGCGGGCGAAGGAGAGCTCGGTCGTCGTCTCCCAGATCTCCCGGATGGATGTGCGGCGGACGTTGCCCCCCGTGTACGGCGCGCTCGGGAGCGAAGGGCAGCCCTTCACGCTGCCGTCCGCCTCGAGGCCGAGGCCGGCGCGCCCGGCGGAGCAGCCTTGGTAATAGGAGCCCTCCGTCTCTTTCGAGAGGTGGCCGCGGAGGGTGTCTTCGTGCGGGCCGAAGTAGCCGACGTTGTTGCCGGGGTAGAGGATGACCCCGCCCTCGCGGCCGCGGACGGCGAGGCGCGCGAGCTCGTCGAAGACGATCGGCAGATCGTGGGGCTGGAGCAGCCACTCGGGGCGCTCGGTGGCGCGGCCCATGGGGACCGTCATCGCGATCTGCCAGCCGTGGCAGCCGTGCTCGATGAAGAGCTCCAGCATCGCGCCGAGGTCCGCGAACGAGAGGCGGTTCACCTGAGAGTTCGCCGAGAAGGGGACGCCCGCCTCGCGCAGGTGGGTCATCGCGAGGACGGCGCGGTCGAAGCTGCCCTCGACGCCGCGCTGGGCGTCGTGGGTCGCCCGCATGCCGTCGATGGAGATGCTCACGCTCGAGACGCGGGCGGCGGCGGCGCGATCGGCGATGGCGCGCGAGAGGCCGCGCCCGCCCGTCACCATGCTGCAGAGCATGCCGTGGTCTGCGATGGCGCGCGCGATGACGTCCCAGTCGTCGCGCAGGTAGGCCTCGCCGCCGATGAGCGAGACCTCGCGCGCGCCCATCTCCGCGAGCTGATCCACGACGGCGAGGGCCTCGCGGGTGTCGAGCTCGCCTTCGCGCGGGGCGCCCGCGCGCGAGCCGCAATGTCCGCACGCGAGATCGCACGCGAGGGTCAGCTCCCAGACGACGTGCTTGAGGGTGGTCGCTTCGATCAATTTCGCTCGGGTGATGTTGCCGCGGGTCGTCGCGGGCGACAACGAGCTTCGGGTATGCTCGGCCCGCCGTGAGCGCACGCAAGAAAGACAAAGGTCGAAGCACGAAGAGCCGCCCCCTGCTCACCCTGCGCGACTACGAGCGCGCGGCGCGCGCGGTGCTGCCGAAGATGGCGTACGACTACTTCCGGTCCGGCGCGGACGCGGAGCACGCGACGAAGCGGAACGAGCGCGCCTTCGAGAAGTACGTCATTTGGTACAAGGTCCTCGTGGACGTGGCCGAGCGCGACGTCTCGACCCAGGTGCTCGGCTTCGACGTGAGCACGCCGGTGTTGATCGCGCCGACCGCGTATCACCAGCTCGCCCACCCCGACGGCGAGCTCGCGACGGCGCGGGCCGCCGCCGAGATCGGCACCATCTACACCGTGTCGACGCTCGCGACGCAGACCCTCGAGCACGTCGCGGAGGCCTCGACCTCGCCGAAGTTCTTCCAGGTCTACGTGCACCGTGACCGCGCCTTCACGGAGGCGCTCGTGCGCCGCGCGGAGGAGGCCGGCTACGACGCGCTCGTCGTCACCGTCGACACCCCGCTGCTCGGGAGGCGCCTGCGCGACGAGCGCAACGGCTTCGAGCTCCCGGAGGGGATGACGATGGCGAACCTGCCCGTCGAGGGCCCTGCCGAGCCCGCTCCCGGGAGCATGCTCCTCTCCCACGTCGCCGCGCGCCACGACGCGAGCTTCTCGTGGAAGGATCTCGCCTGGCTCCGATCGCTCTCCCATTTGCCCATCGTCCTCAAGGGGATCGTGCGGGCCGACGACGCCATCCGCGCCGTCGAGCACGGCGTGAGCGGGATCGTCGTCTCCAACCACGGAGGGCGGCAGCTCTCCTCCGCGCCCTCGACGCTGGAGGCGCTGCCGGGCGTGGCGGAGGCGGTCGGGGATCGATGCGAGGTCTACGTCGACGGAGGCATCCGCTGGGGGGAGGACGTCTTCAAGGCGCTCGCGCTCGGCGCGCGCGCGGTGTTCGTGGGGCGACCGATCTTGTGGGGCCTCGCCGTGAACGGGCAGGCCGGTGTGGCGGACGTGCTGCGCCTCCTCACGAGCGAGCTCTCGAGGGCCCTCGCCCTCGCCGGATGCCCTTCGATTTCCGCCATCGAGCGTGGCATGGTGACCCTCGAACGATGATGAGCGACGTCGCGCTTCGGGTCATGACCGACGACCACTCCTTCCGCGTGATCGTCGCGTGCGCGACCGGGAGCGCGAGAGAGGTGCTCGCGCGCCAGCATCTCGACGACGCCACCGATCCGAGCAAGGCCGTCATCGCCAAGACGCTCGCCGAGCTCGTCACCGGCGTCGTGCTCGTGCGCGAGACGATGAGCCCCGACCTCCGCGTGCAGGGACTCGTGCGCGGCGCCGGCCAGCGCGGCACCCTCGTGGGCGACTCCTTCCCGGACGGCGCCGTGCGCGGCCTCGCCCAGGTCTCCAAGGGCTTCACCCTCGGCCCCGGCGCGGTGCTCCAGATGATGCGAAGCCTCGTCCACGGCGGCCTGCAGCAAGGCATCGTCGACGTGGGCGCGGCGGGCGGCATCGGCGAGGCCATCACCGGCTACCTCCACGAGTCGGAGCAGATCGTCGCCGTGGCGCGCATCGGCACCCGCTTCGAAGCGGGCAAGCTCGTCGCCTGCGGAGGCTTCGTCGTCCAGCTCCTCCCCGAGGCCGAGCGCGGCATGCACGCGATCATGACCCAGCGCCTCGAGGACTTCCCCTCCGTCGACACCTTCGTCGAGCGCGACGACTTCAGCGCCAAGCTCCTCCTCGACGAGGTCCTCCACGGCATGAAGTACACCCCTCTCGCCGACCAAGCGATCCGCTTCCACTGCCGCTGCGACGAGACCCTCGTGCTGTCCGCGCTGTCCTCGCTCGGCCGCGACGACATCCAGTCGATGATCGACGACGGCGAGGGCCTGGAGATCCACTGCGACTATTGCCAGAAGGATTACTTCGTGGCGATCGAGCGGCTCCGGGCTCTGCTCGACGCGAGCTGAGGGGAGCGCGCGTGGCGCTTCGCGCTCGCCGGAGATGAAGAGCCTCGAGGCTGGGGTGGAGCGCCCTTCGCGCTTCGCGGTCGACCCGCGGTCACCTGGCTAGAGCACCGATCATGTTCGGTGCTCTAGTACTGCCGGCCGGAAGTCCGCTTCCGGATCCGGCAGTACCCAGGAACACAGAAGTCCACGGCCAGACTTCGCGCTTCGTGCCTGGAGCTGCTCCGCCCTTCACGCGCACGTGCAGCAGAGCAAGATCCAGCACGAACTGGACGGACGCAGTCCACGCAGTGGATGGAGTCCAAGGAGGTCTACGCAGTGAGCTTCGGGCCGGCAGTACTAGCGCGCGAGCGCGGCGTGGAGGACTTCCGAGTACCTGGGCGCGCAGCGATGGTCGCCGAGATGCAGCGCGGACGACGCGGCCGTGACCCACTCGACCACGGACAGGGCGAGGCCGCAGCGGGTCGAGGACGCCGTCGCGATCGATCAGATCGAGGGCGAGGCGGCGGGGACCTCATCGCAGCGGCGCAGCTCTTCTTCGTTCACGGGGTTCGTCCTCCGGCTCTTGTCCGACTTCCATCACGACGGTGCCGCCGATCGCGGCGGGCATGTGGGCGTAGGGGTCCTCGCGGCCGCGGTCATGGCGATCGTTCCGTTCTTGGGCGGCGGGTCGTAGGGGGCGCGCTCGCGGGGCGGGGGGCGGGCTGGGGCGCGACGCGGGCTTCGGCGAGAAGCGCGGCGCGTGACGGTCCCACTCCTCGGCGTAGGCGACGGCGTACCTCCGGCCGAGGGTGGCCTGCCCGGCGCGCGCCTCCTCTTGGAGGGCCCCCACGACGTCCGCTTCGAGGGCGCGCCATGCTGCTTCCGAGAGGCACCTCCACCCGAGGACCTCCGCGAAGGGGATGCCCGCGTCGAGACGCGCCCGCGCCCCTGCGTAGGCCTCCACCGCCACGGGAAGAGGGGCGCCGCTCGCGCTCATCAACGTCGGAGCGAGGGCGCGGCTCGGAGCGGATCCAGCGGCGAGCGTCGGGGCAGTCGCGAAACCGTACATCGGGCGCTTCTCCTCGTTGGGCACGTGGGCCCCGGGAGTTGCAGAGAGCGTGCCTCGCCGCGGCCCCCCGACCCGCCGGGATTCGTGCGTGCTCCCTTCGGGTGTTACGCCTCGCCGCGTGTGACGGTGTTGCGCGCAACGTTGCTGCCACCGATGGCCCCCGCTCATCGCGCGCAACACCGCCCCGAAGTGCTACAGGAGACGGGTCTCATGATGAAGGCCCGCGCGGCAGCCGACCTGCTCCGCAAGTCGCTCGAAGGAAAAGGCGCCGACGTCACCGTCGCCGACGCCGCGGCCGCGAGCGGGCTCTCTCTCGCCGACGCGGAGCAGGGCCTCCACGCCCTCGTGGCCGAGTACCGCGGGCACCTGCGCGTCACCGACGACGGCGACATCCTGTTCCGCTTCCCGCACGGGTTCACGAAGCCGTGGGAGACGAAGGGGGCCATCGTCCGCGCCCTGACCAAGGCGGGGCGCGCCCTCGAAGGGGCGGCTCGCTTCATCGTGCGCGCGTGGGTCGCCATCGTCCTCGTCGCCTACGTCGCCATCTTCGTCGCCGTCCTCATCGCCCTCGCCTTCGGCCGCTCCGACGACCGCAACAGCGGCCGCTCCACCGGCCTCGCGATGGCCCTCTTCCGCCTCCTCGGGGACGCCCTCTTCTGGACGTTTCATCCCTTCTCGCCCTTCTACGCGGGCGAGGTCTTCTCGGGGTCGAGCTACCGCGCGCGCCCCGCTCGATCGCGCTCGGAGGGGCCGCCCTTCTATGAGCGCGTCGACCGCTTCTTCTTCGGCCCCAAGGAGCCGCCCGTCGACGAGGGCCGCGCCTACCGAGCCGTCCTCGCCGAGATCCGCGCCCAGAAGGGGCGCATCGGCCTCGCCGACGTCATGCGCGTCACCGGGCAGTCGCGCGAGGAGATCGATCCCCTCATGTCGCGCCTCCTCGTCGACTACGGCGGCAACGTCGAGGTCTCGGAGGAGGGCGGCATCGCCTACGCCTTCCCCGAGCTGCGCAAGTCCGTCCAAGAGAAGCCCGTCGCTCGCCCCGAGCCCATCTGGAGCAAGCGCGAGACGGTCGCCCCCATCACCGGCAACCCGCCCGGCACCGACCTCCTCATCGGCGCCCTCAACGGCTTCAACCTCATCATGAGCGGCTGGGTCCTCGCGACCGGCCTCACCATCGAGCGCCTCGTCGCCATCCTCCAGAAGGTCCCCCTGCGCGACCTGCCCCCGACCGGCACCTCCATCGTCCTCGGCGTCATCCCCTTCGTCTTCTCCATCGCGCTCTTTCTCCTGCCGCTCGGCCGCATCGCCCTGCGCGCGCGCAAGACCCGAAAGGTCCAGCGCGAGAACGGCCGCCGCGCCGTCCTCCGCGCCGTCCTCGAGAGCGTCCGCGAGGGCAAAGGCATCACCGAGCAAGAGCTCGCAACCCGCTACCGCGTCGCCGCCGGCGTCGACCCCGATCCCAAAGAGCTCACCAAGGAGGTCGTCGCCCTCGGAGGCGACGTCGACCTCGACCGCGCCGCCGAAGGAGTGCGCTATCGCTTCAAAGACCTCGAGCTCGAGTCCAAAGCCGTCGAGGCCGAACGAGAAGCAGCCAGCGAAGCCGAGGCCAAGGTAGGCCCCGTCGTCTTCTCCAGCGAGGACTGACAGCCCCCCGACCCGATCTCGCGCGGAAGATCGGGGTCGTGGGGCGGAAGATTTGGGTCGTGGGGCGGAAGATCAGCCGGGCGAAGATCGGCCGGGCGGAAGATTTGGGTCCTGGCGCGGAAGATCGGGTTCTGGGCTGGAAGATTTGGTCCTGGGGGGGAAACCGGCCCATGGACAACGCGGGGTGGCTTATGTACGAACCACCCCCCAGTTGTCTCAGCGAGGGGATTCCGGCGATGCCCACTTCGGCGGGCTTCGCCGCCGACTTCCTCGCCCGCGCCGCCCGCCCTCGCGGGAGGGTAGCTTTGCGTCCCCTCCCGCGGCGGCGGAGCACGACGCCTGGGGAGGGGCCGACGAGCGAAGCCGAGCAGGCGGCATCGCCGCTGGACGCGCGCGCACGAAAGCAGCACGGCGGCGTGGGCCGCCATCTCCGAAGCTCGCGATGGGGTGGTGCGAGCCAAGGAGGTTCGTCATCGAGCGCAGCATCGACGTTGGGGCCACCATCTGGAACGCCGGAGGGGGGCCCCGAGCTGCTCGGGGAGGTTGCCGGGCAACCTCCAGCTAGCGAGCCGAGCAGCGGGGCTCCGCAAAAGCCGGCACGACGCTCCCAGCACGCGACGCTCTTCGTCTTGACCTCTCGGCGAGCGCGAAGCGCGACGCGCGCGCACGAAAGCAGCACGGTGGCGTGGGCCGCCATCTCCCAAGCTCGCGACGGGGTGGTGCGAGCCAAGGAGGCGTTCGTCATCGAGCGCAGCATCGACGTTGGGGCCACCATCTGGAACGCCGGAGGGGGGCCCCGAGCTGTGCTCGGGGGGAGGTTGCCGGGCAACCTCCAGCTAGCGAGCCGAGCAGCGGGGCCTGGCGAGAGCCGGCACGACGCTCGCAGCACGGCGACGCTCCTCGTCTTGACCTCTCGGCGAGCGCGAAGCGCGACGCGCGCGCACGAAAGCAGAGACGTTGGGGCCGCCATCTGGAACGCCGGAGGGGCCTCGCGAGAGCCGCGCGACGCGCGCGCTCTTTCTCTTCGCTCTCAGCGCGGGGACATTCGGCGGAGCGAGTCGGGGGGGCGGCCGGAGGGGGAGCGGGCGGAGCTGGTGCGGCCTTCGATGATGCCGCCGTCGGCGGTCATGCCGACGACGACGCCGGGCTCGGTGAAGAGGGCGACGATGGGGGCGGTCCAGCTCTCGTCTTGCCACATCGGGTCCCACTGG
This sequence comes from Polyangiaceae bacterium, assembly GCA_044225865.1. Classification (GTDB taxonomy): domain Bacteria; phylum Myxococcota_A; class Polyangia; order Polyangiales; family Polyangiaceae; genus Xiheicaenibacterium. The sequence continues at coordinate 75,462 of JBGAID010000052.1, forward strand.
CCGAGGGGGGGCTCGACGCGGCCGGTGGCGTGGGCGGTTCGGTGGTGCATCCAGATGTGGCCGGCGCTGGCGGCCCAGCCTCGGCTGGAGGCGTCGATGGAGATGGCAGAGAGGTCGGGCTTGCCGGGGACGAGCTCGTGGCGCAGGCCGTTGGGGTAGACCCAGACGACGGCGCCGCTCGCGCCGGCGGCGACGCCGGTGTCGGTGGTGGGATCGCCGTCGCAGGCGAGGAAGGCGCGGACGAGCGGGGTCTCGATGCGCTCGAGCTCCCAGGCGAGGGGGCGATAGACGGCGGCGTAGCCTCCGCCGTCGCGGGCGCGGCCGACGAGGAGCCACTGGGTGTCGGCGATGCGGGTGATGCCGGTGATGGCGGCGACGCCCTCGACGCTGAGGGGCTTGAGCCAGCGGCGCGAGGTGAGGCAGCAGAGCTGGGGCGGCTCGTTGGGGGAGACGCCAACGAGGACGGCGATGTCGTCGATGTTGCCGCTCATGAGCTCGTAGCGCATGCCGTGGCTCTCGAAGCGGCGGACCTCGTGGGGGCCTTCGCTGGAGTAGATCGCGAAGGTCGCCTCGTCGCCGCCGATGAGCCACTGGCCGGGGCCGGAGCGGCGGACGAAGCGGATGCTGGAGGGATCGGCGATGCCCTCGTGGGAGACGTCTTTCCAATGGGAGCCGTTCCAGAAGGCGAGGCCCTCGTTGGTGGCGGCCATGCAGCGGCCGTCGCCGTCCCACGAGACGGCGCGGATCACCTTGCCGAAGGTGCCGGGGTAGCGGAGCGGGGTCCAGTTCCAGGCGACGAGCTGGGTCGTCTCTTCGGACTCTTCGAGGTGGACGCGGCGCTTGTGGACGATGCTCTTCTTGGGCGGCTCGGCGCGCAGCCACGGAGAGATCATCATGGCGAGGGCGTCGGCGCGCTGGGGGCGGACCTCGGTCTTGCCGGCGGTGCCGCACGCGAGGGCGTAGTCGATGGCCTTGCAGGCCTCGCGGTTGTCGCGGATCTCGGGGGCGAGCCACGGGGCCTCGCGGATGGAGCGGCGCGTGTTGGCGAGGGCGGCCATGAGGGCGTCCGATGGGGATTTGACGTCGAAGTACTCGGCCCCGGTGAGGACGAAGTAGATGACGCCGGCCATGCTGAAGACGTCGCTCCAGCTGCCGACGGCCTTGGCGTCCAAGGTCGCGAGCTCGGGGGCGGCGTAGCCGAGGGTGCCGACGATGAAGCCGCCGAAGGTGGCGGCGACGCCGGCGGGGCGGGCCACGCCGAAGTCGGCGATCTTGAAGATCTCGTCGTCGCCGAACCCGCAGCAGAGGACGTTGTCGGGCTTGATGTCGCGGTGGATGACCCCGACCTCGTGGACGGTGGACAGGCCTTGGCCGATGGCGTCGCAGAGGTTCGCGGCGCGGGGGCCGTCGAAGGCGTGGCCGGTGGTGCGGATGGCGTGCATGACGCGCTGGCTGAGGGTGGTACCCTCGATGCCGCCGTGGACGTACTCGACGACGAGCCACGGGACGCGCACGTTCACGCCGCGGCAGCGCACGGTGATGGAGCCGGTGTCGATGAGGCGCACGACGAAGGGGGTGGGAGGGACGCGCTCGTTGAGGCGGCCGAGGGCGACCGCCTCCTTCTGGACGATGAGCTCCGCCGTCTTCCCCCACTGCTGCACGAACCAGGGGCGGAGGATCTTCACGACGACGCCGCACTCGCCCTCGGGGGCGATGCGCATGGCGTAGAAGGCGACGCCCATCGCGCCTTCGCCGACGCGGGTGAGGATCCGGTAGTGGCATCCGGGGGTCGTCTCGGACGGGAGCTCGCTGCCGATGAGGGCCTCGAGGTCTTCGTCGCCGGATGCAGGGATCATCGAAGACACGCGGCGCGAATGCTATCAGAGGTGCGCGGTGTGGCGATGGTCCGCGAGCAAGCGGCGGGCGCGTGCTCACGCGGCGTCAGGGCTGGCAATGCCCTTCGTACGTGACAGACTCGAAGACGACGAGGGCTCATGGCAGCGCCGCGCTTCTCCCCCTATCGAGCCGCCCCACCTCCCCGACGACGTCCGCGAAAGGCGGGCGCGCTGCGCATCGCGTGGGCGTACGTGGTGCGCGGGCTGGGCTTTCGGCTCGCGGAGCGGCAGCGGCGGCTCGAGCTGCGGCACATCCCGGCGCCCATCGTTCACCCGCGGGCGCGGGACAACGCGCTCGGGCCGGGGCTCTTCATCTTCCTCGCCGCGACGGCGCTCCAGCTGATGTTCCACAGCCGGCGGCATCCGCCCCCGACCTATCCGACGGTGCCCGCGACGATCCTCATCCCGCCGCCGCACACGACGGTGCAGCTCGAGGACATGTCGCACGGCCCCTCCGAGCGGGAGCTGCGCGAGATCGAGCGGGACGTGAGGGCCAACCGTCCGTTCGTTCGTCGGCCCGCGCCGCCGCCGCCGATCCAGGCGGAGACGGTCGAGGAGCGGGAGCTGCACGAGCTCGAGCGCGCCTACGGGCACCGCCCCTGAGGGGCGCGACGCCGATCCCCGCTCACAAGATGCGGGCGAGGCTGGCGGCGACGCGGGGCTCGGCGCCGCACTTCTTCGACTTGGAGACGATCTTGGTGAAGGCCTTGTCGATGCGGCCCTGATACTTCGCGCTGCGCTTGCGCGCGGCCTGGTTGGCGTCGCTCTCGGCGAGGGCGGCGAGGGCGTCCTTGTTGCTCTTGAGGAGCGCGTCGAGCTTGTCGGCGAGGACGTTGCAATCGCCGTCGCCGTGCTCGGCGAAGACGTCGGCGATGGACTCGACGAGCTCGACCGCCTTCTCTTCGCGTGATTGGCAGCCGCCGGCGGCCACCGCGAGGAGGAGGAGCGGCGCGGCGGCGGCTCGGCGCATCACGCTCGCAGGCTACTCACAACCAGGCGGCGTCGTCACGGAAAGCGGCCGCGCCGGGCGCGCTCGAGGGCGGGGTCGAGGCCGGTCCGCCAGCGGATCTCGGCGGCTTGCTGCGCTTGCGCGCGGGCGGTGGAGGGGGACGCGAGGGCGCTCGAGAGGGCGCGCGCGGCGAGGTCGATCTTGTGGGCGGTCGGGCGCAGCTCGTCGAGGCCGGGGTGTCCCTGGAGGGCGGCGACGAGGCGCGCTTCGAGGCCGACGAGGGAGGCGAGCTCGGCGGCGAGCGCGGCGCGCGCTTCGAGGGAGCCGCGGCGCGCGCGGGCGGCGAGATCGAGCAGGAGCGCGGCGCCGTGGACGTGGGGGGCGACGAGGGGGTGCCCGCCGACGATCGACGCGATGGCGGTGACGAGGGGGGCGGCGCGGGGGCCGAAGACGGCCTCGATCGCGCTCGTGTCGAGGCGGCGCGCGGCGAGCTTCTCGGCGAGGGCGGCGGCGGCGATCTTGGTGAGCTCGGGCTCGCGCGCGCCGTTCAAGAGGACGCCTTCGGTCGCGTGGGCGGCCGCGCCGTCGATGGTGTCGGCGGGCCCGAACGAGAGGTGCTGGGCCCCGCGGCGGCCGACCGTCTCGCCGGTGGTGAGCGGCAGCCAGTCGTTCGCGATGGCGTTGCTCCAGACGAAGAGAGGGGCGCCGACGAGGCGCTGGTGGGCGAGCACGTCGCGCCGAGAGACGTAGCGACTGAAGATGGCGGAGCCGGTCCAGCCGACGGGGACGCGGGCGGTGCCGATGCCCTCGAGGTAGGCGCGCGCACCGGCGGAGTGGCGGGGGGCGCGGCCGGCGTAGATGGCGGGGACGACGGCGACGTGGACGGGGGTGCCGGCGTCGGCGAGGCGGCGCGCGAGCTCGGTCGCGACGGCGGCGTGGGCGAGGCCGAGCGCGCGCGAGGCGAGGCGCGGGAAGAGGGTGGGCCAGGTGTCGTCGAAGCAGAGGAGGAACGCGGTGATCCCGCGCACGGCGAGGGAGCGACATCGGTCGACGAGGGCGCGCATGGGCGCGCGATCCAGATCGGCGGGGCGGCGGACGCGGAGGTTCGCGCCGCCGCCGAAGAGCCGCTCGGGCGAGATGCCGTAGAAGAAGCGGA
>JBGAID010000053.1:0-77379 GCA_044225865.1 Polyangiaceae bacterium
GGCGCGCTTCGCGCTCGCCGACCCCTCCCAGACGCCTGCGCTCTTCGAGCTACGGCGTGGGAGGGTTTGAGCCGGCACCCCCGGCGCGCTTCGCGCTCGCCGACCCCTCCCAGACGCCTGCGCTCTTCGAGCTCCGGCGTGGGAGGGTTTGAGCCGGCGGTCCCCCTCAGTAGATGGAAGGGGGCTGCGTCCCAGCAGGAGGCGGCGGGGTCAACGTCGTGGCGGTCGGGGGCTTGCCCTTGGGCGCGCTGCCACCACCGCCGCCGGCCTTGGGCCTGCCGCCACCACCACCGCCGCTCGCGACCTTCGTCGAGCCCTCGGGCTCGGCCGAGGTCTTCGCGGAGGCGGTGTCGATCGCCACCGTCTCGACCGCGGACGCGCTCGCGCTGGGGGGTGCGGACGCGGTCGCGGCCGTCGTCGCCGTCGAGGTCGCTTCAGCCGTCTTCGCCGACGCCGTCGTCGCCTGCGAGGTCGACTCCGAGGTGGAGGTCGCGGCCGGCTTCTGCGTCGACGCGCCGGCGCTCGCGGGTTGGCTCTTGTTCATGAACACGAACCCCGCCACCGCGAGGCCGCCGAGGGCGAGGACGCCGATGAGGATCGGAACCGCCGCGCTCTTCTTCTTCGGCGTGGGCTGGGTGCTGCCCCACTGCGCCTGGGTCTGTCCCGGCTCGTTGCCGGTGGTGCTCCCGATCGCGGCCGCCGCGTTGTGCCCCGAAGCCGAGCTCGCCATGTCCGGCCGCGACGCGCGCATCGCGGGGGGCGGCCCGTCCATCGCCACCGTCGCCGGTCGCGCGGGGACGGGCGGAGCAGGCAGGTTGAGCCCCGTCGTCCCGACCGCTTGAGGGCCGGTGACCGCGGCCAGCGCAGCCGCGAGCTCTCGCGCGCTGCCGAAGCGATAGTTGGGCTGCTTCTGGAGGCAGCGCCGGACGACGCCGTCGAACTCCTGAGGGATGCCTTGCAGCAACGTCGTGAGCGCGGCGGGCTCATCGGCGAGGACGCCCGAGCACACCTCGGTGATCGTCTCGCCGGGGAAGGGAACGCGGCCGGTCGAGAGCTGATAGAGGATGACGCCGAGGGCCCACACGTCGGTGCGGTGATCGACGTTCTTGCTCGAGCGCATCTGCTCGGGCGACATGTAATAAGGCGAGCCCATGATCGCGGTCGTGCGCGTCATCGAGTTCGCCGCCTCGTCGGGGTTCACGCTCTTCGAGATGCCGAAGTCGAGCACCTTGATGCACGGGCTCCCGTTCGCGCGCTTGGTGAGGAACAGGTTCGCGGGCTTGAGATCGCGGTGAACGATGCCCGCCTCGTGGGCCTCCGCGATCGCGTCGCAGGCCTGCATCACGTACATCGCCGCCGTCGTCACCGGCAGAGGACCGTGCTGGGCGAGCACCCCCTCGAGATCGCTCCCCGTCAGGTACTCCATCACCATGTACGGGGAGCCGTTCTCGAGGCGGCCGACGTCGTGGACCTTCGCCACGTGCTCGCTCTTGAGCTTGGCCGCCGCGCGCGCCTCGCGAACGAAGCGATCCACCGCCTGCTCGTTGGCGAGCGCGGCAGGGAGCATGAACTTCATCGCGTACAGCTCGCCGAGGTCCCGGTGGCGAACCGCGACCACCACACCCATGCCGCCGGCACCGATGACCCGCTCGACGACGTACTTGCCGAGAAGCACATCGCCCACGTTGACGGGAACGGTCGGACTCGCAGACGTCATGATCGAAACCTCGATGACGGATGGGGCTGACCCGAAGGTGAAGCCTCTTGATGGTACGGTTCTCGAGCAGTTCTATTCCGTGCCCTCGAGCGAGGGCGCGCGGAGCGAAACCCCACGGCGCTCCATCTTAGCAAAGCGAGCGGCGAAGACGCAGGTTTCGGCGGCCCTCCTCGCGAGGGGTTGGGCTTTTACGAGGCGGCCATGGTCATCGACATGCACGCCCACTTCGAGCCTCGGATGCTCGAGGAGGCGACTCTCAAGTCCAAGATGCGGCGGGCGGGCGTGGACAAGGTCGTCCTTATCCCGTGCATGAACGATCCGTTGCCCCAGACGCCGGAGCGCTTGCTGAAGGCGGCGCGGGTGCTCGCGCGGAGCCGCGTCACGCGGCCTCTCGTCGAGGCGATCCACCGGACGACCCTCACCCCCGAGGGGGACCTGACCCTCCGCGGGAAGACGTACGGGATCTACGATCGGCCCGACAACGACACCGTCGCCGAGCTCGCGCGGCGGCACCCGGATGATTTCGCGTTCTGGGCGTTCCTCAACCCCCGGAACAACCCGCGCGTCCTCGACGAGCTCGAGCGTCTGCGCACCTTCCCCGGCATGGTCGGGGTGAAGCTGCATCCCCACTGGCACGACTTTCGGACCGAGATCGCGGAGCCGATCCTCGTGCGCGCGGAGGAGCTCGGGCTGCCGCTGCTCGTCCACCTCGGCTTCCGCGCGCGCGGCGACTTCCGCGCGATCTGCGAGCGCCACCCTCGCCTCACCGTGATCGCAGCCCACGCCGGGTTTCCGTTCTTCGACGACCTCTGGGCGGCCGGCCGCCGAACCAAGAACCTCCACATCGACCTGTCGAGCCCGTACCTGGACGAGGCGGTCGCGCGGGCGGCGGTGCGGGCGATGGGCGCCGACCGCTGCCTCTTCGGCACCGACGCGCCGTACGGCTTCCATGAGGCCGACGGCTCGTACGACTACGCCGCGATCCGCGGCTGGGTCGAGCGGATGGACGTCTCGAGCCGCGACAAGGAGGCGATCTTCGAGGGCAACGCGAGGCGGCTGCTACGCCTCTGAAGGATCACGCTCGGTCGTCGGGCTTCTTCGCTCCCGTCCACTGGGTGCGCTGGACCACGGGGAGCTGGAGGGCGCGCTCGCGATCGAGATCGAGCGATCCGACGTGGAGCGAGATCGGGGCCTGGACCCACTTGTAGATCGACCGCGTGAAGAGCCGCTCGAACTTCTCGGCGTGCTTGCGGAGCAGCTCCCGATCGACGTCGGGGAAGAGGCTGGGCAGGGCGGCCGCGACCTCGTCCGTCGCGAGCTTCTCGGCGCCGTAGAGGTAAAGGCACGCGTCGAGGATTTCGAACGGCATGAGCTCCGCTTCGCCGGATTGGTTCATCGCGAGCTCCGGCCCCGCCGTCGTCGCCAGCGTCGCCGCGATCCCGATGAAGCCGAACCTCGTGGAGAGCCGCTCGAGCATCGCGATCACCACCGTCTTGGGGAGGTTCGAGATGACGGAGAGCGCCCCTTCGAGATCCCCGCCGACCGTCGTGTAGCCGAGCGACTTCTCGCTCATGTTCCCCGTCTGGAGGAAGAGCGCCCCGCTCGTGTTGGACCAGTTCCACATGCGCTGGCCGCGGATGCGCGCCTGGACGTTCTGCCGCGTGAGCTCGGTGAGATCTCCGCCGTGCAGCATCGCCCGCGTCGCCCGCTCCTCGCGCTCGAAGGCGTCTTCGATCGGGAGCACGAGGAAGCTCGCCCCCAGATCCTCCGCGATGTGCTGGGCGGCTTGGTGGGTCGCGGAGCTCGAGTAGCGCGTGGGCATGTAGAAGGTGTGGAGCTTCTCCTTCATGACGGCGCGGAGGGATGCTTCGTCGAGCCCAGGGTGCATGAGCACGAGCGCGCGCCACGCGATGATTACGGTGAGGAGCGAGTCGCGGCCGCCCGAGAGGGCGACCCCGATCGACTGGAACGCGCCGATCTTCTGGTAGTAGTCGGCGACCCCGAGGGCGAGCGCCTCGAAGATGTCGTCGAGGAGATCGTCGCGGGAGGACGTCTCCGGCACGGAGGATGACGGAAGGAAGAAGCTCGTTCCCGGCGGGGGCGCCGGGTAGGCGAGGCGCGCTCGGTCCGCCGTCTTCTCGGTGAGGGGCAGGACCGCGACGGGTTGGCTGGTGGCGCGGAACTGCTCGAGGTCGCTCCGCCACGTGCTCGCCTCGCGCCGGCACCGCGCCGTCCGATCCAGATCCACCACGCACGCCGACCACCCCGACACGAAGCGGGGCGACTCGAGCATGGGCCGGCCGTTCTGATTCACGATCCCGCCGCCGTCGAACACGAGCCCGTCGTTCGCGCCGACGAGGTTCGCGTAGACGATCGTCGTCTGGTTGTCGGAGGCGCGGGTCGCGAGCATCTCCCGGCGGGTGGACACCACGCCAGCCCGGAAGGGCGAGGCGCTCACGTTGCAGACGATCTCCGCACCGCTGTAGCAACGCCTCCGCATCGGCCCATCCGGCGACCACACGTCCTCGCAGACCTCGACCGCGAACGTGCCGAAGTCGGCCGCGAAGACGTAGTCGCCGAGGGGGACGCCGGCCGCGTCGACCTCCATCGCCGCGACGCCGCGCGAGAACGTCCTCGCCTCGTAGAAGACGTTGTACGTCGGGAGCTTCTCCTTCGGCACGAGGCCGATGACCTTGCCGTGATGGACGACGGCGGCGCAGTTGAAGAGGTCGCCCCCGACCCCCACCGTCACGCCGATCACGAACACCGTGTCGAGGGTGGCCGTCTCCGCCGCGAAACGGCCGAGCTCCTGCCACTGGGTCGCGACGAAGCCTCTCCATTGGACGAGGTCCTCGGCTGGGTAGCCTCCGATCACCTGCTCGGGGAAGACGGCGAGCGTCACGTCCGCGGCCGCGACCTCGCGCGCGAAGGCGAGGCATCGATCGACGTTGGACCGGACGGCGCCGACGGTGCTGTCGACGTTGACGACCGCGAGCTTGACGAGCCGCATGGGGAGCTTTTATCGCGGGCGGGCGACGGACGCGAGGGTGCGTCCTCGCCGCGTGGACGCGGACGCGACGGGGGCGGCGATCCCGAGGAGCGCCTCCGGGGGCGCGAACGTGAGCGGGTCGTTCGTCGCTCGAATCAGCATGTCCCAGTAGCGCTTGCCCTGATCCATCGACGCGGCGCGGAGCCGGCGCTGCGCGAAGCGGGGCAGGCGCCCGCGGGTGCGCTCGAACCGCTCGATGGCGACGCGAGCGACGGTGAACGCGTGGCGATAGCGGTGCCTCGGCACGTCGAGCAAGTCAGCGAGCTCCTCGCCGATCACCCCGCGGATCAGCCCTTGGCCCAGCTTTACGATCCGCTTCGCGCGGGCCGTCTCCTCCGGAGTGGCGCGCTTCGGGTCCTCGCCGGAGGCGAAGAGGGCGCGGGAGAGGCGACGCGAGTCGTCGTCGGGCCCCTCCTCCGTCGCCGCGATCATGTCGGCGAGCCGCTGCCCCTCCAGGTAGCTCGTCGGCAGCACGTCGGGGTGCACCCCCATCAGATATCCGGAGTACCTCCAGAGCTGCATGTAGAGGTGAATCTCCTCTTCATCGAGCTCGAAGCCGAAGCGCTTGAGGGTGTCGATCACGACCACCGAGAACAAGAGCCCCGTCCCGCCCATGTCGTGCTGGTTGGCGGGGAGCCCCCAGTCCTCGTCGGACCAGCGCCCGGACCGCAGGATCATCCGACGCACGTGGGCGTGCATGAGCCGCACCTTGACCGTGATCGCGAAGCCGTCCGAGAAGCGCGACAGGCCGCTCGGCTGGCACGTCGCGTCGACGAAGCGAGAGGTCTCGATGAGCCTCCGCGGAGCTTGCTCGTTGAGGCGGCCCGAGAACACGAGGGGCTTGTTGCCGCCCGGCGACGCGTAGCCGAGCAAGAGCGACGTCGCGAGGGCGAGGCCCCCGAACCAGCCCGCGCGATAGAGGAGCTCCCCTCCCCGCTCGAGCGCGCGCGGGTCCACCCAGGCCGGCACGCGATCGAGCTCCGCGAACAGGGCGACGAGCTCGGGGGGAGCACCGTCGACGGCCGCGATGCCGGATGACAGCGCGCGATCGACCATGGCGGAGAGCTTTCCCCGCGGCCACGTCTCCGTGGCTTCGAGCAGGCCATCACACAGCGGATCTCCCACGTGGAGGAGCTCGGCGAGCGAGTCGATGGATGGACCGAACCTCGCGCGGGCTTCATCGAGGTGCACGAGGCGAGTGGGGTGGTTGGGCATTTCGAGCTCGGGTCTCGGCGCGTTGGTAGGGTCGGCTCTGGTCGCGGGACACTCCCGCGCGCGAGAAACCAGCCGGCCCTATTGGATGAACGCGTTCGCGATCGACATCAAGGTCTCGACCTCGCTCGCGGTGAGCTCGTGGTGGGTCACGACGTGGTCGCCTGCGGCAGTGAAGACGACCGGCCGAAACACGGGGATCCGGAAGATGCCGATGCCGATGCTGGTGGCCTGGCCGATCGACTGTGTGAGCTGCTCCGCGTCCTTGGGCGCCTGCTCCGCCGAGCTCTGCCCCGTGGCGTCGATGTTCACCCCGCCGTCCGCGCGGAGGAACACGTCCGCGTCGATCGCCGTGATCGTTGGCGGGACGGGGGGGACGCCTTTGGCGCGCAACGTCACGGCCGGGTCGATCGCGTAGAGCTTCGCCGCCTCGCTCCCGGTCGGCCCGGGCAGCCCTCCCGTCGACGCGAATCGATCGATGCCGGCCGCGAGATCCTCCGGGACGAAGACGACGAACCGAGGAGGGATGAACGCGACGACGCCGGACTGCCCCTTCTTCTCGACCTTGATTCGCCACGCCGGCCCCTTCTCGAGGACGACGCCGGGGCTGTCGCTCTTCTTGAGCATGTCTTGGACGGCGACGTCGATTCGGGCTGCGTCGAGCGTGTGCTCCGCGAAGACGATCGCGCGCTTCTCGCTCGCGCTCGGCCCGGTCACGTACGCGCGGACGATGTCGTTCATGGGGTCGAAGCTCGTGCCTTCGAGCAGCTCCTTCACGGAGCCGAGCTGCAGGAACTTCGTCGCGGCCGCGTTTCCTCGCACGCGCTCCACGAACACGAGCGCCCCGACCTTGCCCCCGATCAGCTGGCGAGCGATGTCGGCGGCGTCCTTCGGCCGGGACTCGACGGCGGCCGGTGCGGAAGCGGTGGGCTCTGCGGAGCCGCAAGAGGCCCCGAGGAGGGCGAGGCCGCAGGCGAGGATGGTCGCGAAGAGAGGAGAACGCCGGAGCTTCACCCCATGACGGTATCGCTCCGCGGCGCGTTTCGACAGAGGTACGAAGCGTCTTGGCGGCGCAGCCCAGGCCCGCGGTGAGGTAGGCTCGCGCTCCGTGGAAAGCCAGAAGCCCCCTCCCGAAGGTCCGCCCCCGCGCGTGAGGCTCGTGCGCGAGGGGCTCGATCTCGGTGGCGAAGTCGTGCCGCTCCTCGCCGGTAGCGTCCATTATTGGCGGCTCGATCCGAAGGACTGGCGGGCGTGCCTCGCCGCGACGAAGGCGCTCGGTCTACGCATCGTCGACACCTACGTGCCCTGGTCGGTGCACGAGACGGCCCCCGGCGTACTCGAGCTCGGCGCGAACGACCCTCGCCTCGACGTCGCCTCGTTCCTGCGCCTCGCCCACGAGCTCGGCCTCTACGCGATCGTTCGTCCGGGACCGCACATCAACGCCGAGCTCACCTTCTTCGGGATCCCCGAGCGCGTCGTCTGGGATCCGGCGTGTCAGGCCCGCTCCCCCCAGGGCAACCCGGTGATCCTCCCGATGATCCCCCAGGCCTTCCCGGTGCCCAGCTACGCGAGCGAGGTGTTCCTCGACGAGAGCGCGCGTTACTTCCGCCTCCTTTCGAAGACCCTCGCTCCTCTGCTCTACCCCGAGGGCCCCATCGTGATGCTGCAGGTCGACAACGAGGGCGCGATGTACTTCCGCGACGGCGCCTACGACCAGGACTATCACCCCGACGCGATCGCCCTTTACCGGCAGTTCCTCCGCGACAAATACAAGAGCCTGGACGCGCTCGCGGAGGCGTACGGGTTCGACCCCACCCAAGAGGGCGCGCCGCGGTTCGGGGACATCCAACCGCCGAGTCGCTTCGACGCGAAGACGCCCTCCGATCTGGTCCGCCACGTCGACTGGGCCGAGCTCCACGAGAACCTCCTCGCCCGCGCGATGCAGCGCTTCTCGGACGCGCTGACGGAGGCTGGCCTCGTCGGCGTCCCGCGCAGCCACAACTTCCCTCCCGGGCAGGAGGCGACTCCCCTCAACGCGGCCCGCGTCCGCGGCAGCATCGATCTGGTCGGGTACGACTACTACAACAAGGCCACCCCCTCGACGCGCGACATGATCATGCGCCGCACCTCCGAGCTCGCGGTCCGGAGCGACGCCCTCGACGTCCCCGCCTTCGCCTGCGAGATGGGGGCCGGCTTCCCGCCGTTCTTTCCTCCCCTCGAAGAGCGCGACAGCGTGTTCACGATCCTGGCCGGGCTCGCCTACGGCCTCCGCGGTTTCAACGTCTACATGGCGGTGGAGCGCGATCGATGGATCGGCGCTCCCATCGATCCCCACGGGCGCGAGCGACCTTTCTCCCTCTTCTTCAAGAAGCTCACGACCGTGCTCGAGCAGGTCCGCTTCGCGACCCTGCGCCGAAAGACGCCGGTGCGGATCGTCGTGCCTCGCAACGAGCGGCGCCTCGCTCGGGTCACCCACGCGTTCGGCCCCGTCTCGGGAGCGTTCTTCTCCGTCGCCGGCTCGGGCGCGAAGGAGAGCTGCTTCGAGGACGACTTCGGCCTCGGCTATTCGCCGAGCGTCGAAGCCGACGGCTTCACCCGGATGCTCGAGGCAGCGCTCGACTCCCGCGGCGTCCCCTTCGCCCACGTCGGCGGCGAGGATCGCGACGTCTCTCTCGACGGCGCCTCGTGGATCTTCTGCGTCACCTCGGGGGGCCTGAGCCCCACCCTCTACGAAGAGCTCGCGAAGGCCGCGAGCGGAGGGTGCTTGGTCACGCTCGGGCCGCGCGCGCCAGAGCTCGGGGGGGCGCGGCGCGCCCTCGCGCGCCCCTTGGAGCTCGAGCGGCTCGCCCATCGCAGCGCCGACCTCCCCGTCGTCTGCGGCCCCGATCCCAACGCGGTCGAGGCGATCGTCGCCCGGGCCATCCAGGTCCTCGGGCTGCCGACCCACGCTGTCGACCCGGACCAGATCTTCGCGACCATCCACGAGGACGCGGACGGCGTCCCGCGCGTGCTGTTCCTCATCAACCCGACCACGGAAGACTGCGCCGCCCGCGTCTCGATCGATCCGCGCGTGACGGCGGCGACGGACCTCCTGAAGGAGCAGCACCACGTCGTCACCGGCGGCGTCCTCGAGACGCGCGTGAAGCCGAAGACGATCCGGATGATGGGGCTCACCATCGCGGCGGGCGCGTAGCCCCCGCGAGGCCGCTCCCTACACGATCGGATCGATGCGCTCGATCCCCTTCCTCGAGACGACGACGCGAATGCGGCTCCACGGGCGCTCCACCCCGTCCGAGCGGAGGCGGTACACGACGTTGATGTTGTAGACCCGCCGCGCGTTCACGGAGCAGATCACGCCCTCGTCGGGATCGGCGAAAGAGATGGTCCGGTTCGGGTCGTCGGTGTGGGTGAGCCACCCGCCGATGTTGAGGCGGAAGATCTCCGTCATCATCGTCGAGGGGAGCTTGCTGGGCTTGCGCGGATCGAGGGCGATCGACTTCTTGTGCCAGAGCACCGTCTCGGGGCGGGCGTGCTCTTCGAGGGCGTGCTCGCGGGTCACGCGCCGCGCCTTCAAGACCCCCGGCGGCAGGTTCTCGAAGTCTCGGAAGCCCGCGTTCTCCTCGACGGTGCCGACGGTCTCGTCGCGCTCTTCGTCGCGGATGCGCCACGACCGATCCGGGAAGCGCTTCTCTGCCCAGCGGGTGAGCGACGTCTGGAGCATCGCCTTCATCCGGTCCTTCACCGCGTAAGAGAGGACGAGGAGGATGAAGTACGGCGTCACATACGACTGAAAGCCGTTCGCGCGGACGGTGGCGATGACGGCGAACGCCATCGCGATGGCGGCGGCCAACGCGTAGAGCAGATGGAGGGCCCACTTGGCGCCGTCCTTCACCTCGTGCTTGAGCCAGAGCACGCTCGAAGTGAAGCGCTTGAGGACGTGGCGGCGAAACTCGAAATGCTCGATCTCGCGCGGCGAGGCGTCGTCGCTGCCGACGGAGGGATAGCCCTGCTCCTTGCGGTACTTCGCCTCCGCGACCGCCTCGGTGGCCAGCCTCGATGCGAGATCCGACCAGCCCTCCTCCGGCTCTTCCTCCGCGCGCTGGTGGATCTTCACGCTCGCGGTGGCGATGAGGGCCTCGAGGAACAACGAGAGATCCTCGTCGACCCAGCGGAGCGCGACCTTCACCTCCTCGGAGAGCTCGAGGCCCTTCGCCTCCGCGACGACGTCGCGATAGCTCCGCGCGAGGTCTCGCCCGCTCTTCGCGAACGCGGCCGTGACGTGGACCGCCTCCTCCGCGGTCGCGGCCGCGTCGACGTCGGCGAGCATGACCCGCTGTGCTTCGAGGCCCGATGCGCGGATCATGCAAGCGAACACGCGGAGCCTTCGGATCGCCGCCTTGGATGGAGGAGAGCCGTCCTCGCAGCCGACGGCCTCGCGGATCGCCTCGCGCAGCAGCTCGATCATGCCGCCGACGCCCTTGTTGGGCTCCGCCTCCACGACGAAGGGGAGCTCGGGCACGGCGAGGCGCACGTAGCTCAAGAGGTCGTCGTAGATCTGCTTCTTGTCGTAGGTGATCTGCTCGAGCCGGAAGCTCTCCGGGACGAAGAAGTACGCCTCCCAGGTGTACGTCGCGCGCGCGGCCTGGAACGGGTAGTCGATCGCGAACTCGATGTGCGTCTTGTCGTGGATGCGCCAATCCGCGTCGAGCTGCGCGTCGGTCCGCGATGGCCTCGCGAGATCCCCGAGGAGCGAGCCCCACTCGCTGTGCGGAGCTCCGTCGGTGGCCGCGTGCACCCGGATCGTGGGCCGCTTCACCGCGCGCTCGCGCTGCAGCTCGAGGAGCGGGCGGGTAGGGTGCTGCAGCGTCACCCCTTCGTTTGTGACAGATCCGTTACAAACAAGCAACGAATGGCGAGGTCACCCCGCTCGCCATCTCTCGATCCGCCACCCCCGCGCCCGCGCCAATCGCGCGAGCCGCGGGTCCGGGTTCACCGCGACGGGCTCTCCGACTTGCTCGAGGAGCGGCAGATCGCTGATCGAGTCGGTGTAAAAGACGGCCTCCGAGAGGGGCAACCCCACCTCCGCGGAGAGCATGCGAGCGCGCGCGAGCTTCCCCTCCCCGAAGCAGAAGGGCTCGACCCCGCGCCCGGTGAAGAGGCCGCGCTCGTCGACTTCGAAGACGCTCGAGACGACGTGGGGGATCTCGAGGCGGCGCGCGAGGGGACGCGACGCGTAGGCGGACGCGCCCGTGACGATGGCGCAGACGTCGCCGCGCTGGGCATGGGTCTCGACGGCGAGGCGCCCCTCGCGCGTGATCCACCGCTCCACCTGGGCCTCGAACCAGGCATCGCAGCGGGTGACGAGCTTCTCCTCCGAGGTGCCCTCGAGGGTGCGCACGACCTTCCGCGCGACCGTGTTCATGTCGAGGATGCCGAGGGTGTACTGAGCGACCCAGCTCAACGTCCGCACCAGATCGAGGAGGGTCGCCTCTCCGATCTGCCTTTGGTAGCGGACGTACATGCTCGCCGTCTCCTTCTCGAGCAGCGTGCGATCCATGTCGAACAGAGCGAGACGGCTCATGGGTGGTGGGGGCCCGCGAACCCGCGCGCGAGCGAGGCGGTGAGGAGGTTGAAGGACGCGTGCAGCACGGTGCAAGCGCCGATGCCGCCCTCCCTCGCGCGCAGCGCCCCGAAGAGCAGAGAGGGGAAGAACACGGCGAGACGCGCGGGGGCGGGGATCGTCAGGAGGTGACACACCGCGAAGATCGCCGACGTGAGGACGATGGAGCCGCCCACCGGCAAGGAGAGGATCGAGATCCGCCGGGGCAGCCAGACGTCGAGCCGCGTCTGGACATACCCGCGAAAGAAGGCCTCCTCGGGCAGAGCGATCACGAAGAGCTGCCCCATGGCCTCCTCGACGGAGGGGAACGCGGCCGACCACGAGAACGTCCGGTGGATGCCGTTGAAGCTTTTGTAGCCGGCGGTGAAGGGCACGACGACGACCCCGAAGCAGAGGACGGCGACGAGCCCTGCCCTCAGCGCGGCCCGGCCGACCCGTCTGACGTCGATCTTCTCCGGCTCGAGCAGCCCTCCCAGGGAGAGCCCGTATCGCCGCACGACGCCCGCGTCGCCGCGCAAGACGAGGACATGGGTCGCGATCAAGAACACGGCCGCGACGCCGGCCGCCGACCAATCCGCGGGGAGCGCGTAGCTCGCCGCGGTCACGAGCCCGATCACGGTCGCGATCGTCAAGGCGACCCGCGCCGGCGATGCCGGCGGCAAGGGCGCTTCGTCCGCGGACGCGATCGTTTCGGAGGGAGCCGTCACCGTTCTTCTCGAGGGCCCGTACTCTACACCGCCGATCGGCGGTTTTCTGGCCTTCTCGAGCGGCCGCACTAAGGTCGCCGCGGTGCGCCACAGAACCGCCAAGAAAGCGCTGATGGTCGCGTCGCTCGCCGCGTCGCTCGTGGCATGTGCTTCGACGAACGGGCGCGCCGCGTCGCCGTTCATCGAGGTGCCGCCGCGCGAACAGGTCGTCTCTTCTCCCGCGTACCGCTACGCGAACATGACCAACGACGAAGCCTTCGCCGAGCTCGATCGGCGCGGCGTTCGCTACGAGCGGGTGGGTCCCCACGGAACGACCCGGGCGCCGATTCGGCTCGGCGGCCGGCTCCACGGCGTCGACATCCACGGCGCGCTCCCCGCGGAGCAGCGGGCGTCGAGCATGTTCGAGGTCCTCGACGCCCGGCTCGCGCTCGCCCTCGACGACTTCGCCGCGATCCTCGAGCGGCACGATGTCGTCGAGGTCGTGCACTACTCCCTCTATCGGCCCAACGTGCCCGCGCCCGATCCGAGCTCCGCCGCGCCGGAGAAGAAGAAGTCACCGCGCCGGGAGAGCCGCGCCGCCAAGCGCCGGCCTGCCGAGGAGCAGAACGACGCGCCCGATCCCCCCGCCCGTCCGCGGCGAGGGGTGAAGACATCCCTCAGCGGCCCGACCAAATCGCTCGACCTCGTCGAGATCGGTGGGGGCTCGTCCCTCGCCAAGAAGGCCAACGAGAAGCGCACGGTCGCGCGACGCTCGACGACGTCGGGGGCGCCGGAGCGCGCCCGCGCTGGGCGGACCTCGACGGCGCCCGCCAAGCCGCATCGCAAATGGGCGCCCCCCGGGGAGCGCCACCCGGCCGGCCTCGCCATCGACCTCGCGATCCTGAAGAAGCGAGACGGCACCATCCTCACCGTCGCCTCCGATTTCCACGGCGCCATCGGCCAGAAGACGTGCGGAGCGGGAGCGCCCAAATCCGAAGACGCGGGCGGCGCGGAGCTGCGTGACATCCTCTGCGAGGCGCGCGAGCGGGGCGTCTTCACGTACGCGCTGACGCCGAACTACGACCACGACCACGCCGACCATTTCCACCTCGAGCTGAAGCCCGGCGTCGGCTGGTTCATGTATCAGTGAGCCGATCGAACGGCGCCTGCGCCCGCGCACAGCGGTGATTCGTCTCCTCAACGCGCCCGTTCAGCTCCTACTTTTCTTGCCGAGCCGACGCGCGATCGAAGCAACTGGCCCCGAAGCCTCGACGACATCCGAGTCGGAGGTCTTCGGGGATGGCACTGTTCGGCGGCTCGGTTCGTTGTCTCTCTCGCGGCGTCAGCGCGGACGTGTTCGAGCTCAGGCGAGGTCGCGAGGCCGTCGCGCTCAAGGTCCTTCACCCGCGGGAGGAGGGGGTGGAGGCGCGGCGCTTCGCGCGCGAGGTCGAGGCGCTGGCTCGACTGCGTCACCCGAACGTCGTCCGGGTGACGCGTGTGCTCTCCGACGCACACGGGCCGCGCGCGCTGGTCATGCCCTTGCTCCGAGGAGAGACGCTCGCGCAGCGCATCGCGCGGAGAGGCCCGCTCGATGCCGACGAGGCGGCGCGGCGCTTCGTCGAGCTCCTCGATGGGCTCGCGGCCTTGCACCGCCTCGCGATCATCCACCGTGACGTGAAGCCCGGAAACGTCTTCATCGGGCGCGAGCAGACGGAGCCGCCCGAGGCCGATCGCGCCATCCTCCTCGACCTCGGCGCGATCAAGACCTCGGCCCCCGGCCTGACGGGAGAGCGGGCCTTCGTGGGAACCGCGCGATACGCCGCCCCCGAGCAGATCCTCGGAGGCAGGGTCGACGCGCGCACGGACGTCTTCGGAGCGGGCCTCACGATGGCCGAGGCCCTCACCTGCGCCTCCGGGCGCACGACGGCGGACCCTACCGAGGCGCTCGATGAAGCGCCGCTGCAGCGCCTCGCCGGGCGCATCCCCGATCGGCGCCTCGGTCGGGTCGCCGCGCGCGCGATCCGGATTTGCCCTCGCGATCGCTTTCCGGACGTGGAAGCGATGAGCGTCGCGATCGAAGGAGGAGCCTCGTGAGCACGTCGACGCTCGGTGAGCCCGAGAGCACCCGTCCCGGGCTCCGGTCGACCTCGCCCAAGGTCGGCTTCGCTCGTCTGGTCCCTGGCGATCCGCTGCGCGGCACGCCCTATCACGTCGGTCCGCGGCTCTCGTCGGGGGGCATGGGCGAGCTCTTCCTGGCTCACCATGAGCGGCTCGGCCGGACCGCGGTCGTCAAGGCCCTCCAGCCACGCCATCGCCATCGCCCCGACTTCGCGGAGCGGCTCCGCGACGAAGCGCGCATCCTCGCGAGCCTGGGCGCTCCCGCGACCCCGGTCGTCTTCGATCTCGGCGAGCTCGCAGACGGCAGACCGTTCTTCGTGATGGAGCGCCTCGAGGGCTGCGACCTGCGCGCGGAGCTCGATCGCATCGGCATCTTCAGTGTCCCGTCCGCGGTGCGGCTCGGGCTCAAGATGCTCTCCGCCCTCGAGCGCGTCCACGAGAGCGGCATCGTTCATCGCGACATCAAGCTCGAGAACCTCTTCCTCACCAACGACGGCGGCCTGCGCATCCTCGACTTCGGAGTAGCGCGCCGCGAGGACGACCGCCTGCGAAGGACGGGGCGCGGCGTCGCGCTCGGCACCCCCCGCACGATGGCCCCCGAGCAGCACAGCTCCGAGGATCCCGATGGCCGAACGGATCTCTACGCGGCCGGGCTCGTCCTCTACGAGGTGCTGACGGGACGCGGCCCCTTCGACGAGATCGCACCCGAGAACGCGACCGCGTTCGCCTACGCCCATCGACATCGGGTCCCCGCGCGTCCTTCCGTGGCCGCTCCGCAGCCCATCCCGCGCGCGCTCGAGGAGGTCATCCTGTGCGCGCTCGAGAAGAAGCCGTTTCTTCGGTTCGGCTCCGCGCGCGAGATGGCGACCGCCCTCGAGAAGACGATGATCGCCGGCTTCGACAAAGACGAAGAGCCCACGGAGGTGGATCCGTGGGCTCCCGCGTGCTGACGACGCGAAGGGATCAGTTCGGGGGGGTCGCGAAGCGGCCGGGGAACGGATCCGCGTTCAGGCGCTGGTTCGCGTCGTTGCGGATCGGCCACGAGGAGGGGTTCGTCCCTTGCTCGTTGAACAGGGCGATGCCGATGACGCCCACGTTCCGGGAGTCACCGCTCTTGCGCTCGGCGTACGAGTCGCGCACGGAGCCGAAGCGGAAGGCGGCGACCGCGTCCATGCTCTGACGGAACCCGTCGATCTCGATCTGCGCGTTCGGGTCGATGATGTAGCCGCGCTTCTGGAAGCCGGCGGGCTTGCCGTCGAGCACGTCGAGACCGTCGACGGAGACGACGACCTCCAAGCGAGCGGGGACGTGGCTCGTGATCACGATCGAGTAGCGATCGCCGGCCGTCCCGACCACGAAGCTCTTGTTGTTCGCTTGGAAGCCGGTGAGGAAGCGGCCGCTCCCGTCCTTGAGCTGCATCGTCGCGACACCGCCGCCGAGCTCGACGCTGCCCGTGGAGGTTCGCTTGAACCCGCTGAGGTTCGCCATCGTGCGAGCGCCCTCCTCGTCGTTGTAGAAGAGCGATCCGGTCGCGAACGGCGAGCTCGCGTCGGCGCGAACGAAGGGCGCGCTCGTGATGCGGGAGGAGCGCGTCTCGCCCCACGTCGTCCCGAGGCCCGGCCTCGACTCGGGGGCGGGCGCCCCGCGCGCCGACTCCGACTTCGCCCCGTCCATGGTGGCGGGGGCGGGAGCGGCGTCGGCCGACTCGCTCCGATAGGAGGCGGTCATCGGCTCCGCGGACGGAGCAGAGCCGCAGCCCGAGAGCGCGGCGACCATCAGCGACGAACCCACCATCCAACGCGAAGCCTTCATGACGTCTCCTCCGAACGAGCGAGCCTAAAAACCAAACGGCGGGAAATCCATCTCCCTTTCGGGACATTCACCCGCCGTCGTCGTGACAGCGAATCAACGGAGCCGCTGCCGTCGACCTTACACGGACGCTCGCCCGCGCGACGCGCGCAAAAAAAGAAGGCGCCGCGGGCCTCGCGGCCGCAGCGCCTCGTGTTCAGGTCGATCCTCGCTCAGTTCGCTTCTTCGAACTCTGCGTCGATCACGCCGTCCTTGTCCTTGCCCTTCGCCGGACCGGCGTCGCCGCCGCCCGCCGCCGGCCCTGCGCCCGGGCCGCCGTCCGTCGGACCGCCCTGGTTCTGCCCGTACATGACGCCGGCGATTCGGTGGGCTTCCTTCTCGAGCTTCTCGAGGCTCGCTTGGACGGCCGCGTCGTCCTGCTTCTCGATCGCCTTCTTGCTCTCGTCGATGATCTCACGGAGCGCCTTCGCGTCGGCCTCCGGGATCTTGTCCTTGTTGTCGGTGAGGGTCTTGTCGATGGTGTAGCAGAGGCTATCGAGCTTGTTGCGGCGCTCGACCTCCTCGCGCTTGCGCTTGTCCTCCGCCTCGTGGGCCTGGGCGTCGCGCACCATCTTCTCGATCTCGTCCTCCTTGAGGCCGGAGGCGGCGGTGATCGTGATCTTCTGATCCTTGCCGGTCGCGAGGTCCTTCGCGTGTACGCTGAGGATGCCGTTCGCGTCGATGTCGAACGTGACCTCGATCTTCGGCACCCCGCGCGGGGCGGGCATGATGCCCTCGAGGTGGAAGCGGCCGAGGGTGCGGTTGTACCGAGACTCGGTGCGCTCGCCTTGGAGGACGTGGATCTCGACGCTGGGCTGGCTGTCGCTGGCGGTCGAGAAGATCTCCTTCTTCTGGGTGGGGATGGTGGTGTTGCGGGAGATCATGACCGTCATCACGCCGCCGAGCGTCTCGACGCCGAGGGAGAGGGGCGTGACGTCGAGGAGCACCAAGTCCTTCACGTCGCCGGAGAGCACGCCGGCCTGGACCGCCGCGCCGACCGCGACGACCTCGTCCGGGTTCACGCCCCGGTGAGGATCCTTGCCGAAGAACTTCTTCACCGTCTCCTGCACGAGCGGGATGCGGGTGGAGCCGCCGACGAGCACGACCTCGTCGATCTGGTTCGGGCTCTTCTTCGCGTCCGAGAGGGCCTTCTTCACCGGCTCCATCGAGCGCTCCACGAGCGGACGGATCATCTGCTCGAGCTTGGCGCGGGTGAGCTGCTTCTGGAGGTGCTTCGGCCCGGAGGCGTCCGCGGTGAGGAACGGGAGGTTGATCGTCGTCTCCTGGACGTTGGAGAGCTCGATCTTCGCCTGCTCTGCCGCGTCCTTGAGGCGCTGGATGACCATCTTGTCCTTGGACACGTCCATGCCCGTGTCCTTCTTGAACTCGCCGAGGAGCCACTCCATCACGACGTGATCGATGTCGTCGCCGCCGAGGTGGGTGTCGCCGTTGGTCGAGATGACCTGCACGACGTTGTCACCGACCTCGAGGATCGAGATGTCGAAGGTGCCGCCGCCGAAGTCGTAGACCGCGATGACCTCGTCCTTCTTCTTGTCGAGGCCGTAGGCGAGCGCGGCCGCCGTCGGCTCGTTCACGATGCGCTTCACCTCGAGCCCGGCGATCCGGCCGGCGTCCTTGGTGGCCTGGCGCTGGGAGTCGTTGAAGTAGGCGGGGACGGTGATGACCGCCTCCGTGACCTTCTCCCCGAGGTAGTCCTCGGCCGCCTTCTTCAGCTTCTGGAGCACCTTCGCGGAGACCTCCGGCGGAGCCATCGTCTTGCCGCGAACCTCGATGTTCACGTCCCCGTTCGAGCCTTTGACGACCTTGTACGGGACGCGCTTGGTCTCTTCTTGGACCTCGTCGAAACGACGACCGACGAAGCGCTTCGCCGAGTAGACGGTGTTGGTCGGGTTCGTCACGGCCTGGCGCTTGGCGATCTGGCCGACCAGGATCTCGCCCTTGTCGTCCCAAGCGACGACGCTCGGGGTGATGCGAGAGCCCTCTTCGTTGACGATGACCTTGGGCTCCTTGCCCTCCATGATGGCGACGACGCTGTTCGTCGTGCCGAGGTCAATCCCGATGATCTTGCCCATGGCTGTTCCTCGTCCTTGTTCCTTGAATCACCGAGCGCTGAGCTCGAACCTGCCGTAGTGATGAATCTTGTTTGCGCAATGGGTCCGTGGCCGCGCGCCACACACCCGATGCGAGCAAGCAGTCCGCCCCCTCGGCCCTATGCACGGCGTTCGCCAGGTGTCACAGGGCGAGGTGGTTGAGAGCTTCGGCTCGAAGCGGCCCAGAATCAGGCCCGCTTGCGAGATGGGCCGAACCTAATCACCCGACCCCGCGGCCGTCAATGCGACCGGCACGAAACGTGAAGGACCGCACCCTCGGTGCGGGACCTCGGTTCAGGATCGCTCGGGGAGGCGGGTCTCGAGCGTGCGCGCGAGGCGGTGGTAGTCGCTCCCTCGCTGGACGAAGCGGACCTCCGTTCGCAGCGTGTCCTTCTCGATCAGCTCCTTGAACGGGACGTAGCGAAGCTCGAGCTGGCCGGCGACGCTGACCATGTGGCCATCGAGACGCTCTTGCGCGATGGCGCGGAATGCCCCCACACCGAGCTGGCTCCCGAGCATCACGTCGAACGCGTGAGGAGCCGAGCAGCGCGACTCGTAGCCGAGCTGGACCCCGACCATCTTCCGCGAGCGACCGGTGCGGGCCTCGAATTTCTGGGCCGCGAGCTGGGCGACGAGCTTGCCGATGTCGATCTTTCCGAGCGACACGTGGCCGTGCTCGTCGCGCGCCACGTCGCGGAGATAAGCCTCCGGCAGGAGCTCCGCGAGGCCCTCCGCGAGCACCACCGTCCCGTAGTGCTTTCCGCGCGCCTCGCGGGCGAGCACGAGGTCCACGATCTTCTCCGCGAGCGCGTCGATGCTGAGCCGCAGCTCCTTGCGAGCCTTGCCGGAGGCGTCGATCCTCTCCTCCTCGACCGCGAGATCCCCGACCACGTCCTCCACCCCGACGACGAGGTGCGCCTCCCCCGCGACCGCGACGCCGTAGGCGAGCCAGCCCGCCTTGCGCCCCATCGTCTCCACGATGAAGTAGCTCTTCGTCGCCATCGCGTCCGCTCTCAGGTTGAGCAGCTCCTTCGCCATCACGTCGACGGCGGTGAAGAAGCCGAACGTGAAGTCGATCCCCCGGTAGTCGTTGTCGATCGTCTTGGGGACGTGGATGACCGCGACCCGCCCGCCCTCCGTCTTCGCCCGGTTCTGGTGCTCGTAGAGGAAGTTGGCCGTCTTGAGGGTGTCGTCACCCCCGATCGAGATCAGGGCCGAGACGTGGAGCGATCGGAGACCGGCCACCACGCGCCCGAGAGGGGCGGAGGCCTTGGGGTCGTCGAGGTCGGCGTCGGAGCGGATCCCTTTGCCCGGGTTCGCGCGCGCGGTGCCGATCACGATCCCGCGCGAGTTGCGGAGGCCGCGAAGATCGGCGTCGGTGAAGACGTGGTAGTCCTTCTCCTCTACGAGCGGCCGGCTCGCCGCGTCGAACTCGATGAGGCCGGAGTACCCGTGCAGGAAGCCCAGCACCTCGTAGCCGGCGCGACGGAACGAAGAGACCGTCGCGGAGATCACGGCGTTCGCGCCGGGGGCGGGGCCGCCCGAGAAGACTACGCCCACACGCGGTTTTCCTGCGGCTTGGATCGTCATCGGGTCCCGGTTCGCATGGGAGCGGCGCGGACGGAAGGCCTGGCCACCTTCCCGCGAGGCCGATGGAGGACCGTGCGCGTAGCAGCGGCTACCATGATGGAGCGCGATCGATGACGACCTCCATCGGTTCGGTCCAAGGAACGAAGGCTGACGTGGCCGCCCTCCGGCGCACCGCGACGATCCGATCGCGGTGCGCGACGCTGCTCGACCGCGCGCGCGCGCGCCGCTCGAGCTTCTTCGAGGTCGACGACGACCGGCAGGATCGCGTCGTCGAGTACGTGGCCGCCGTCGCCCGCGAGCGGTGCCACGAGCGCGGTCCGATCCACGGACGCATGCGCCACTTCGACGCGGGCGGCCGCCCGCGGACGGTGGAGCTCGACGCGATGCTCGCCGGTGAAGATCCGGAAGAAGCGGCGCGGGTGAAGATCGATCTCGTCGTGCCGAGCGTCCTCCTCGACGCGGGGGCCGGCCCCGCCTGGCGCTATGTCGAGGACGGGGTGAGCTACGCGCGCAGCGAAGGGCTCGCCCTCGCGACCTTCTGGATGTTCGTAGGAGGCGCCCTCTCCGCCTCCAAGCGCGCGCTCAAGACGGAGGCGAAGGGCCTCTCCACCCTGGCCCGGGCCGACCTCGACCGGGCGTTCCAAGTCGACCAGGAGAATCCCCTCGTGGGCGCCGAGGGTCGGCTGCACGTGCTGCGATCGCTCGCCATCGCCCTCGAGGCGAGGCCCGACATCTTCGGCAGAGACGGGCGACCCGGGCACCTGCTCGACTGGGTCCGGCGCGAGGCCGGCGCGACGATCGAAGCGGCGGACCTGTTGGGCGTGCTCCTCGAAGCCCTCTCTCCGATATGGCCAGGCCGGCTCACCCTCGCGGGGGAGAACCTCGGGGACGTCTGGCACCACCCCGCCCTCGGGCCCGGCGTGGACGGCCTCGTCCCATTTCACAAGCTGTCGCAGTGGCTCACCTACTCCCTCGTGGAGCCGCTCGCGGTGGGAGGCGTGCGCGTCGTCGGCTTGGATCGACTGACCCACTTGCCCGAGTATCGCAACGGCGGCCTCCTCCTTGATTTGGGCCTGCTCGAGCTCATCGATCCCGAGCACAAAACGCGGGTCCACGACGTGGCGGACCCGGTCATCGTGGAGTGGCGAGCGCTCACGGTGGCGCTGCTCGACGAGATCGTCCCGCGCGTCGTCGAGCGCCTCGGCGCGAAGCTCTCGTGCGAGTCCCTCGCGAGCGCGCTGGAGGAGCGGACGTGGACGGCGGGTCGGCGCCTCGCGCAAGAGCTCCGCGGAGGAGCCCCTCCCCTCGCGGTGCAGAGCGACGGCACCGTCTTTTGACAAACCCGCCTCGGGTGAAGAGCGCTATGGACGCGCTCATGCCGGCCCCCGTCGTCGTCGTCGATCATCCTCTCGTCAAGCACAAGCTCACGCTGATGCGCCGGAAGGACACCAGCACGGCGAGCTTCCGCGCGCTGCTCTCGGAGATCTCGCTCCTCCTCGGCTACGAGGCGACGCGGGACATGAAGCTCCGAGACGAGCCGATCGAGACGCCCCTCGCCGCCATGACCGGCGCCGCCCTCGACGGGAAGAAGGTCGTCCTCATCGGCATCCTTCGGGCGGGGCTCGGCATCGTCGACGGCATGCTCCAGCTCATGCCGTCCGCGCGCATCGGACACATCGGCATGTACCGCGATCCGAAGACGCTCGAGCCGGTCGAGTACTTCTACAAAGTCCCCAGCGATCTCCAAGACCGAGACGTCCTCGTGTGCGATCCGATGCTCGCGACCGGAAACTCCGCCGTCGCCGCCGTGGAGCGCATCAAGAAGAGCGGCCCCTCGTCGCTCAAGCTCATCTGCCTCGTCGCGTGCCCCGAGGGCGTCGCCACCTTCCAGCACGCCCACCCCGACGTTCCTATCGTGACCGCCGCCGTCGACGAGCGCCTCAACGATCACGGCTACATCCTTCCCGGCCTCGGGGACGCCGGGGATCGCCTCTTCGGCACGAAATAGAGGGCGCCCTTCAGGGCACGAGCGTCTCGCAGCCGAGCACGGCGTCGACCTGGGCGCCGATATCGCTCGTCACGGACTCGCACGTCGCCGGACAAAGGACGAGCTGGGTCGGGGGCGTTCCTCCCGCGTAGTACCAGCCCGCGCCGTCGTCCGGACACGCCGCCTCGTCCTCGTAGCGCAAAAGATCGACGCTCTGAGAGCCGTCGCCGGGCCGATAGACGACGTTGACCCGATCGAGATCCAAAGCCATTCCGTCCGGCGGCTCGGGGAGCAGATAGGTGCAGTCGATCGCGGCCCCTCGAATCGTGTTGAGGGCGGCCCGGAAATGCTCGGTCGCCATATCGTCGAGGTCGACGTGGAAGGCCGCCTCCGTCCCGCCGGCCGCGGCGATCGCATCGAGCACGGCAATGGCGGGGCCGACCCCGATGACGAAGGTCTGCACGCTCGGGCTCCCAGAGAACCCCGCCGCCGCCGCGTCGCTCATGTGCTGCGGATCGAGATCACACTCCGCGGGCTCGCCGTCGGTGGCAAAGGCGACCACGGTGACGTGATCGGGATGATCGGCGGCCCAGGCTTTCGCATAGTCGATGGCCCCTTCGAGGGCGGGCTGGGTGGGGGTGTTCGTGCCGGGGCTGTGGGAAGCGATGTTCGTCTTGATAGCGTCTGCCGAGCCGGGCAACGGCGCGATCGGGACCTCCGCCCAGGCATACTCCTGAGGATCGCAGCTATCGATATCCGGATTGTATGGTCCCTCGCAGACCCCGCTCGGAAGACAAACGGCGCAGCCTCCCGTGCAGTCCGTGTCGATGGAGCACGGCATCTGATGACACCCCGGCACGGCGGCGTCGGGCTGTCCGAAATAATTGATGCCGATGCCAATCCCGGCCGATGCGTCGTCGTCGACGAACGCGCCAATGGCCGCTTGGATCATCTCCCAGCGGGTGAGCTGGTTGCCCGCGTCCTGCAGCATCGAGCCCGACTGATCGAGCATGATGAAGATATCGAGCGGGATGGGATCGGCCTTGTCGCTCGTGCCCACGCAGCCGCCGCCCACCAGCGGCTCCCCGCCCGAGCCGCCGAATCCCGAGCTCGACGAGCCACCACCCCCGCTCCCGCCGAGGTGCGCGGCCCCGCCCGTCCCCGTGTCCTCGTCGGCGCAGGCGACGAGCACCGAGATGGCCAATAGGCCCCGCAACATGGCAATCGAACGAGGCATGACGCTCATCATGAGAGCACGCTTCCCGAGGCTTGGCGACGGTGCTCGCCTCGACGGGTGACGGTGCCGTGCCGGCGAGGGCTCTCCTCGACGCCGGGACAGCGAAGGGGCGCGACAATCGCTACCGAAGGAACCGGACATTGGCCTCGAGCGGCTGCCGGGTCGTCCGACAGTCATTCGCACGAGCGCTCGTGTCTTCGTACCCCAGCCCGATCCCGAACAGAATCTTCACGTCGTCCGGAATACCCAGGATGGACCGAGCAATGTCCGGGAAGAGGCTCAAGCTCGCCTGAGCGCAGGTGGCGACACCCTGGCTGGTCGCGAGCAACAGCACGGATTGGAGCCAGCAGCCGACGTCGAGCGCGGCGTAGAGCTCGAAGCGGCGATCGATCCCCACGATGGCCACGTGGGGCGCGTCGAAGGCGATGAAATTCCGGTGCCAGGCGCGGGATCGGCCCTCGAGGTCCGTGCGCTCGATCCCCATCGCGCGATAAAGAGCGACGCCGCAATCGCGGCGGTGGGCGGCGTAAGGCTCCGGGTAGTCGGTGGGGAACGGGACATCCGGCCTGGGCGCGCTCTCGAGGGCCGCCTTCGCGAACGCCTGCGTCAGCTTCGCCCTCGTCTCACCGCTCGCGACCGCCACGCGCCACGGCTGGATGTTGCACCACGACGGGGCCCGCTGCGCGAGCTCGAAGATCCCGCGCAGCGTCGCTTCCGGTACTTCTCGCGGCAAGAAGGCCCGGACGCTGCGCCGGGCCTCGAGGGTCGCTTCGATCTCCACGCGCTCGCCGTCCCACGACCCGGCGAGCGCATCAAGCCCGTCAGGGCTCGGGCAAGTCTTCGAGCGGCTGCTCGAAGGTCGCGATGAGCTGGCGATAGAGATCGATCGTGTCGACGTAGCTCGCGAGCTCCTGCTCGGAGCCGACGGCGTTCGGGTTGAGCTGAGGGACGCCGTCGGCGTCGAGGACCAACGTCGGCGTCCCGTCGGCGTTGAAGACGGGCTCGTCGTCGGGGCCGCGCACGACGAGGTACGTCACGGTGAGGAGGTGATTGGCCCACTCGAGGACGCGCGCCCCCGTGCCCTTCTGCACCGTCTGTCCGAGCACGTCCTCCGTCCCCGCCTTGTGGGCGCGGTAGGTGAGGCCCGTCCGCGGATCATAGAAGCGCATCGTCTCCGCCTCCGGCCACGTCGGCTCGTCGATGGCGTTGGCGATCCGCGCGTCCTCGATCCATTGGTTGGACCAATTGGTCGGGAAGAACATCGTCCCCCAGACCATCG
Source organism: Polyangiaceae bacterium (assembly GCA_044225865.1). Lineage (GTDB taxonomy): Bacteria > Myxococcota_A > Polyangia > Polyangiales > Polyangiaceae > Xiheicaenibacterium. Next base: position 24,455 of record JBGAID010000053.1, read on the forward strand.
CGTTGATCTGGGTGTTCCAGCCGTAGTCCGGGTCCACCAGGAGCGAGCTCGCGGGGCGCGTGCCGACGTCGTCGGGCTCGTGCCAGCTCGGGTATTGGAGCTTGATCGGGGGCGTGTCGTCGGGGTTCGACGGGGGCGACGCCCACGGGGCGTAGGTGCGGTAATCGCCGGTGAGCAGGTTCGCGAACAGCCGGCGCATCTGCTTCGGATACACCGTGGCGAAGTTCACGTTCTTGTAGCGGGAGTCGACGAAGTCCTCCTTCGAGTTCGAGATGAAGCTGTCGAAGGCCTCGCCGAGGTAATAGACGGCCCAGATCTTGTCGTAGTAGGAGCCGACCTGAGTCTGGTAGTCGCCCCAGAAATATCCCTGGGAGTAGTCGTAGTCGTTGTGCATGTACCGGCCGTCGCCGAGCGCGACCGAGAAGTCGTACAGGTACAGATCGGGCTGGGGGGCCCAGTCCGCGACGTAGACGGTGTCGTCGAGGGACATCGGCTGGACGCCGCCGCAGAACTCGGCGGGGCAGTAGTAGCCCGGGTCCGGTCTCGTCAGCATCTTCGCGAACAGATCGAACGCGAGGCTCGAGCCCATCGCGAGCGGCCCGTAGTTGCCGTCGGCGAGGAAATCCTCCGTGGGCTGGGTGGGATCACCGTCCAGCACGGCGCCGAAGAAGAACGCTTTGGCGATGAGCTGGAGGTTGTCGAGGTATTTGTATTGGACGCGGGACGTCACCGCCCACGAGTTGAAGGTGACGCGGTTCTTCCGGAACGAATCGAAGATGTAACGGTTCTCGTAGGAGGAGGCGAGGAACGCGATCTGCTCGTACGCGTCCGCCCCCGCGTCGTCGGTGAACGAGGGCACGTTGCCGGAGTCCGCGTACTCGTCGGAAGAGAACATGTACCCGCGGCGCACCCGACCGGCGGGATCCACCGCCTTCGGCTGATTGCCCCAATCGAACTCCGCGTAGTCGGGATCGGGCGCGAAATCGGAGAGGTCGCGATAGTCGACGACATCCATCTTCGGACCATTGCACTTCGCCCCGAGGACGGCGTCCTCCGCCTGCGAGGGCGTGCACTCGCCGAGCACACCGTACTCGCGCTGATACGTCGAATAATGACGGAAGATGTACGGCTGGGTCACGTCGACGGGCGGGAAGTAGAAGACGCCGAAGAGCCCCGGGCTCACGTCGAACGCGGTGAGCTCGTAGGCCTTCTCCTGCCCGGCGCCGGTGCCCTGGACGGTCACCCCCTCCTCCGCCCAGACGTCGACGACTCCCCCATAGCCGAAGCGGAGGGCGGCCCGGTCGTAGGCGCCCGCGACGAGCATGTCCTGGTTTTGATCGCCTGGATAATCCATCACGCTCGTCGTCGCGTAGCGCGAGATGTTCCCGTCGATCTCCTCGTCGCTGATCGGATCGTTGTAGCGGGGCCCGATGCAGCTCTGGCCATCGGTCTCGCCGTCGGCGCAGTCGGCGGTCACCTCTCCGTTGTGGGTCCGGAGCTGCCAGTAGCGTTTGTCGTAGTTGAGAGAGTCGAACGAGGCGGCGAAGTTGTGGCGGAGCCCCATCGAGTGGCCGAGCTCGTGGGCCATGACCCCGCGGCTCGTCTCTCGGCGCGCCCAGTTATAGACGTCTTCGCGGTGCTTCTTCACCGCGTCCAGATCCGTGGGATCGGAAGGGGCGGGAAAGAGCTTCTGGGCCGTCTTGGCGAGCCCGATCAGATAGTCCGGCTCGTCCGCCTCGAGGTGGCAGGTGTGCCGGCTGGCGAGGGCCATCTGCCGGCGCTTCTTCTCGGCGCGGCGGTTCGTCGGATTCCGCGCGCCGAACGGCGACGAGCGGGCGATCGCCTCCGCGGTCGGGGGCGAGGTCGGATCATAGCCCGAGAGCTGGACCATCTCCGGGGTGGCGAGCTTGGCCTCGAGCTGGGTGTGCTTCAGCACCGCGAGGCGCGCCGAGAGCTCGTTGTTGCCGGGCCCGAGGCGGCCCGCGTCGATGAGCGCCTTGGCGCGCGACGCGTGCTTTCCCCGCGGCGGCATGTGCGGCTTCGGCTGGGGCATGTTCGCGAAGTAGGGGGCCATGTCCTTCGGGTCGAAGGAGCGCCGGCGGGAGGCGCGCTCGGCCACGTTCATGTTCATATAGCGATCGGCGGACCCGCCCCGCTTGTTGGCCTCCACCCAGCTCGAGACGTTCTCGCCGGCGAGGAACTCGTCGGGAGAGATCTCGCCATTGAGGAGGGCGAGGATGTCGACGACGCCGGAGGCGGCCCGGTCCAGGACATAGGCCCATTGATTGACGCTGCCGGAGATCTTCTCGCCCGTGAGCGGGTCCTCCGCGTCGACCATGATCCCCCACGGCGACATGAGCTCCACGTCGTCGACGATGGTCATCATGTTGTAGCGGAGATCCCCGAGCCGCGGCGCCGTCCCCGGCTCGCCGCAAGCGGCGTGGTCGTCTTCGGTGACGGGGTTGTGGCAGAGGACGAAGATGTCCGGGACCTGCGCCGGCGATTCATTGCCCTTCGGCGGGTCGAAGTCGTCGCTCCAACGCTCCGGCCAGCCCATCGTGGCCTCGCAATCGGATCCGCCCGTGCGGCGGCACTCGTTCAATCGGCCCGCGATGACGGCGACCCGAATGGCGTGGTTCCAGGCCTCGAGCGCCTCCGCCGTTCCATCGAAGAGGTCCGGCGGGAACTCCGGATTGATGTGCCACGGAATGGTCCGAATGGTGCGGTCGCGGAGGGGGAGCGTGCACTCCCCTCGCGCCGCGTCGCACCTTGAGCCGTCGCCGACCGCCTCACACTCGTCCTCGGTGCCATTCGTGTCCTCGTCCCGGTGGGGGCTCTTCCCGAGCGGGGTCGAGTCCTCCGTATTGCACTGCACGACCGGGTCGGCGTGCGACTTGTCGTAGAGGTTCCATTTGGCGGCGAAGCGTCGCCACGCGTCGTCGACCACCCCGTAGCGGCGGTCGTAGCCGAAGCGATCCCAGGTGAAGTAGCCGAACATATCCATCATTCGGCCGTCGATCTCCATCGGCTCGTAGTCGTGGTCCTCCACCCGGAGGAACGACTGGCGCAGGGTGATCTCGCTGGGATTGCAGTTGAGCGTCGGCCAATCGCCGATGGCCCAGCAGGCCGGATACGGGCCCCAATCGTCCTCGAGGACGGTCGGCGACGCGAGGGCCTTGTGGGTGATGTCGAAGTATCCGCGCTCGATGTCGAAGACGGGGGCGTCGGGGCTCGCCGGGTCGTTGACGTAGTAGGCGACCGGATCCCAGGTGACGCCGTAATAGACGCCGAGCTGGGAGAGCGCGTCCAAATCGTACGCGTCGGTCACGAGGTTTCGCGACCAGTCGACGCGCATGTAGCTCCGCTCGCTCCAGGGCCGGTCCGAAGTGTTCTCGATGATGACGTTCGTCTCTTCGCCCGTGGTCGGGTTGTAGTCGCGCTGAATGTCGAAGTGGCTCTGGATCGCGAAGGCGGCCACGACCTGGCCGTCCGGTGTCCTCCGGGTCCCCTTGCCGTCGGTGTTCTCGACGAGCTCGTAGGTCAGGCGCGCGATGAGGAGCTGCTCCGTCACCTCGAACCGGACACGCGCGACCGGCTGCGCGTCCGAGCTCGTGAAGAGGCCGTCCGAGCCGGCGCCGGCCGCGACGTCGATCACGGTGTTGCGCATGAAGAACTCGGGGTCGTCATCCGGATCCGCGAGGTCCTCGCCGAGGAAGAAGCTCTTGGCGAGAGCGTTGGGCTGCACGCGGTTGATCGGGTCGCGCTCTTCGGCGCAGCCCGCCCCCGTCGCGACGACGCCCGCGACGACGAGCACAGGGAAGAGAGAAGGACGCATGGCGCGTATTGTCGCCGCGTCGAGGACGCCGAGGGAAGACGCGACGCGAGATCCCCGTAGCAGGCGCCGGAGGTGCGCATCGTGGAAGCCGTCCACCCCGGAACCGTCGCGTCGCAAGAAAGCCCTTCGATCGCGCCGCCCCCCGTCGAGCCAGGGCCCGAGAGCCGCGACATCATCGGAGATCTCAAAAAGGCTCAACGAAAGCGGCTCCTCATCGCCATTGGGGCGATCGTCCTCATGGGCGCGATCGGCTTCGGCGTCTGGTACACCCAGCGCAGCCTCTTGCCCGCGCCGCCCGAGCGCGCCCTCGAGAACGCCCGCCGAGGCCTGGGCGCGTTCGAGCAGATCCCCAAGGACATGTGGCCCATGGCCGCCGCCGACACCCTCAACGAGCTGGAGGAGAATCGGCTGCCGAAGGCGCTCCGAGACTCGATGAACTTGGCCGGACAGTCGGCTCAATTCGGCATGGGCAGCGGCGTCGCCCTCGGGCCGATCGCGGAAGGCCAAATGAAGACGGAGTGGCTCGCGGTGTGCTCGGATGGGCACCGCGTCCTCGCGGAGATGATCGCGAAGCCCCCCGCCGAGCAGGGCCGTTTCCTTTACGAGAGCTGCAACCTCTCTCGTTACAAGTTCCTCGGCGCGGACGAGGCGTCGCGCGCAGACGGGCCGATGCTCGCCCTCGCCTATCTCGCGTACGAGATCTTGGTCTCCAATCGGGCGCTTCTCCCAGAGGAGGAGACGCTGCTCCGGTACTTCACCCAGGACACCATCTTGTTGCGAGGGCGCTCGAATCGGATGACGTTCCGCTGAGCCTCGTGGGATAATCCGCGGCATGAAACTTCGCTTTGCCGCCCCGTCGATCCTCGCTCTGCTCGGGCTCGTCCCCTCCTCCACCGGTTGCTCCGGCTGCGACGCCGGCAACGACGACAACGGCAACGGGGGCTCCGGCGCCTCGAGCTCCAATGGCGCCAATGGCGAGGGTGGATCGACAGGCCAGTTCACGACCGGCGGGGGCAGCGAGGGAGGAGCCGGACCGGTCGGCGATCCGAAGACGTGCGAGCAGGCGGCAGCGTCGAAGACCTATATCGGGTGCGACTTCTGGCCGACGGTCGTCGCGAACAACGTGTGGTCGATCTTCGACTATGCAGTCGCCGTCGCGAACGCCGCGGATCAGCCGTCCGACGTGACGGTGCAGCGAAACGGGGCGACGGTGGCGACGGCGACCGTCGCTCCCAACTCGCTGCAGATCATCTATCTGCCGTGGGTCCCCGAGCTGAAAGGTCCCGACTTCGGCTCCTGCACGGAGGCGATGCCCTTGGCCGGCAGCGCGAAGGTCACGGGCGGCGCCTACCACCTCACGAGCACCATCCCCGTCACCGTCTATCAGTTCAGCGCAATCGAGTACGGTCCGCAGGGAGGTCCGGCCGGAAAGGACTGGTCGTCGTGCCCCGCGTCGCAGTGCTTCCTCGACTGCTTCTCCTATTCGAACGACGCCTCGCTCCTCTTGCCGACACAGACGCTCACGGGGAACTACCGCGTGTTCGGCTACGGCGGGTGGGACGCCGCCAACATCGGCGCGACGGTCACGATCACCGGCACCCAAGACGGCACCAACGTCACCGCGACCTTGGGTGGAGCGGCCACCGTCGTGGCGGGCGGAGGGCTCAGCGCCGGCGGTCCCGGACAGGCGATCAACTTCACGCTTCAGGCGGGAGAGGTCGCGCAGCTCTACGGCACCGCCGCCGGCGATTTCTCGGGCTCGCTCATCCAGGCCGACAAGCCGATTCAGGTCATGCACGGCCTCCCCTGCACCGATGTCCCCGACGACGCGCAGGCTTGTGATCACATCGAGGAGAGCGTCTTCCCCGCGGAGACGCTGGGCAAGCACTACTTCGTCACCGCGCCCACCCACCCGAGCGGCGGGCCCGCGCCCTACCTCGTCCGCATCTACGGCAACGTCGACGGCACCGTCCTCACCTACGCGGGGGCAGCGCCGGGCAACGCCCCCGTGTCTATCAACGCGGGGCAGGTCGTGGACCTGGGGGTCGTGAACGGCAACTTCGAGGTCACCGGCGATCACGAGTTCGCGGTGTCGATGTTCCAGGTCGGCGCGACCTATCTGGGCACGGGAGAGGGCGATCCGGCCCAGAGCATCACGACCGCGGTCGAGCAGTACCGCACGAAGTACGTCTTCCTCGCGCCGTTCGACTACGACACCAACTACGTGGACATCATCATGCCGATGTCCGCCCAAGTCACGATCGACGGAGCCCCCATCGGCGTCGCGCCGGAGGCGATCTCGAGCGACTTCGGGATCGCCCGGGTCACCCTCCCCGACACCAACAACGGGGCCCACGTCCTCGTCTCGGATCTGCCCGTCGGCATCCAGGTCGAGGGGTACGGCCAATATACGAGCTTCCAATACCCCGGCGGGCTGAACCTCGAGCTGATCGCCCCGCCCCCGCCCCCGCCCCAGTGAAGGTCGGATAGCGAAACGCTATCTTGGGGCATTTTGGTCAGGTATCGTCCGTCGGGCCGTGTCCGAAGAAGACCACTCGACGAAGCACATCATCCAATCGCTCCTCGTGAACGTCGCCATCGCGGTCGGCAAGTTCGTCGCCGCGGTGTTCACAGGCTCGGGAGCGATGCTCGCCGAAGCCATCCACTCTTCGGCTGATTGCTCCAATCAGATCCTCCTCCTCCTCGGGGTGAAGAAGGCGAAGAAGGAGCCCGACGCGTCCCACCCGATGGGCTACGGACGGGAGCTCTACTTCTGGTCGTTCATGGTCGCGATGCTGCTGTTCACCGGCGGCGGCGTGTTCTCCGTCTACGAGGGCATCCACAAGATCCTCGAGCCGGAGCCGGTCGAGAACGTGATCATCGGGCTCGCCGTGCTGGGCTTCTCGCTGCTGCTCGAGGGCGGCTCGACGCTCTCGAACATAAAAGAGCTCAACAAGCGCCGCGGCTCGGTGCCCTTCTTCCAGTATCTCCGGGACACGAAGGACTCCGATCTCATCGTCATCTTCGGAGAGAACTCCGCCGCCACCCTCGGCCTGTTCTTCGCCCTCGCCTCCATCGCGATGGCCTACTTCACCCACAATCCCATCTGGGACGGCGTGGGCAGCCTCCTCGTTGGCCTCGTCCTCCTCGGAGTGGCCATCTTCCTCGCCGTCGAGGTGAAGAGCCTGCTCGTCGGCGAATCTGCGGACCCGCAGATCGAGAAGATGGTCCACGAGGTCGCCAAGGAGGACCGGAACCTCGAGGGCGTCCTGCGGATCCTCACCATTCAACAAGGACCCGGTGAGGTCATGCTCGCGATGAAGGTGCAAATGAAGCCGGGGCTCTCGGGCGAGCAGCTCGTCGATGCGCTCAACGCGTTCGAGCGCACGCTGCAAGAGAAGCACCCCGAGATCCGGTGGTGCTTCGTCGAGCCCGACAACGAGGCATAGCGGGGGGAACGGGGGGAGCGGTCAGAGCGTGTAGCGCGCGCGTCCGTACGCGAGAGAGCCCCCCGCAGCCGGGTCTCCGAACTTCGTGTAGTCCTTGCCGAGGTTCACCAGCGCGCCGAGGGCGAGCTCGAGGCCGTTGCCGAAGTTGTAGCTGAACTCGGGGTAGATGACGGCGGAGAAGCCCTCCGACGTGAACCACGGAAGCTTGTTCTCGACCCGCTCTCCGTTCTCGATGGTGCTCTCGACGTAGCCGGAGAGCTCCCAAATGGTGAAGAGGCGCATCAGCGCCTGATCGTCGAGGAACTTCACGTCCACCCCGAGCACGAGGAAATCGCCCTGCTTGGGCCGCAGGATCTCGCGCGCGCAGCCGGAGCCGTCCTGGGCGAGCGCGCACTTCACGATCTGCCCCTTGTCGTCGATGGTGTCGGCCTGCCGCACCGTACGACCCGAGAACATCCAATCGCCGGCCCCGTACTCGTCGGCGAAGCCATGGACCCACATCGCGTTCGCGAGCACGTGGGTGCCGAAGGTGTAGTCGAGGCCAAGCGTCCATTTGAGGTAGGGCCGGTGCTCGACGTCGATGGGCCGAGGGCCGCCCGGCTTGCCGTCGGCGTTGTAGTCATACTCGCCAGCGTTGATCTTGAAGCCGGCCAGGTTGATGTCACCGGTCGCGAGCTCGATCTCCTGCTCCTGGGGAACGACGAGCGCGCCCTCGAGCCGATAGCCGATGCCCCCGAGCTTGGGATCGAGCTTCTTGAATGGATTGAACTCCCCCGCGACGTTCAGCCCATAGACGTGCATCTTCGGATACTGGAGCGTGACGTCCGTCAGGAGGGACCCACTGGAGCAATTGCCCTTCTTCGAGCAGAGGGCCGTCTCCGACTGGTGGGTGTAGTTCTTCGTCGCGACGGGGAAATCCGTCCGCCCGTTGTAATAAGAGAGTGACCAATCCTGCTCGGCGATGGTCCCCGCCATTCGGAAGCCGGCCTGCATGTTCTCGAACTTGGGCTCCGGCTGCTCGATGGTGATCTTGTCGACCACCGTCGGGCTCTTCGCGAGGGCGAGGGCGGCCGCGCGCTCGGTCGTGATCCGATAGCGGAGGGCGTCCTCCACCCACGGGAGGCGATCGATGGCGTAGACCCCGAGCTGAGCGCTCTCGGGCAGACGCGCCGCCTTGAAGAGGGGGACGAGCACCCCCTGGAGGCTGAAGCTGTCCGTCACCCAGTAGTCGCCCCGGACCATGAAGTTGCCCTGCTGCTTGCCGAACTGGAGCGGGTCGATCAAGTCGTCGGGGTTCAGGTTGTTCGTAGGATTGAACTGATCCGCGACCCCCCATTGATCGATCTGCTGGCCGACGCGGAGGGTGAACCCGTTGACGATCAGGTCTTTGACCTGGACGTAGAGCTCGTTGATGTCGATGCGATAGGGCTGGAGCTGCTCGGCCTGGGAGAGCCCGGCGATGCCGTCGATCTGCCCTTGGTAGCCGTAGAGGACGAGATCGGCCTGGGCGACGGCGCGGATGTTCTCCCAGCCCACGGAGAGCTTCGTCCCGAGGGTGTTCTGGTTGCGCTCCGGCCCTTGCTCGAGCGTGCGCCGAGCGTACGCGTTCCCCACCCGCTTCTCTTCGAGCCGAAAGCGGAAGTCGCTCTCGATCTTGATCTGCTTCTCCCACTGCGGATCGTCGGCGCGCGCGACGAAGGCATACGATGCGACGGCTGCGAACGACGATGCGAACAGCGGGAGACAGCGAGCTCTCGAGGCGACCATGTCACCGCCGAGGCTACGACTGGCCGTGGATCCGAACCAACAAAAAGCCCCCGACCTTCCCCTTGGAGAGGGTGCGTCGAGGGCTTCGCAGCGGGGTCTGTTTCCTCGCGCGCCGGCCGCCTCCGGCTTCGTGGGCGCGCGGGCGGGTCAGGAGCCTTCTTCGAGGGCCCGCTTCGAGAAGCGTGAATCGGGGATGTCCGTGTTCACCTTCCACTTGGTCCGGGTGAGCGTGGTCGACTGATTGTTCTTGGTGAGGTCGACCATCTTGAGCTCCGAGGGGGAGCAGACATCCTTCTCGCAGGTGTAGTTCGAGCGCGTCTCCGTCTTCACGTGGGCGCCGCTGTCCGAGAAGTAGCGGAGCTCCGTGGGGAAGTTCTTCGCCTTGTCGACCCACATCTCGATCTTCGGGTACGGGGCCTCGGAGTCCTTCTTGGCCGTCAGGACGAGCTTGAGCTGCTTGCCGTCGTCGCTCGCGATCGTGCCCGTGTACATCTTGCCGTAGCGGGTGATGGAGAGCTCGTCCTGGGTGAAGTTCATCCCCATGAACCCCTGATCGGTGACGTGGCTCGCGATGCGCCGCACCTTCTTGAACTGCGGCAAGTAGACGTACATCTGCGAGGGCGACAGGACGAGGACCTTCGTGCCCTTCACGTCGCTCGGCGCGAGGAACTCGGTGAAGCGCCAGTCGTTCTTCATGTAGACGGCGAGGCTGAGCTTGCGGTCGGCCTTGTCGGGCGTCTTGATGAGCGTGTCGTACTCGAGGATCTGAGTCTTCGCCTTGAAGATGGTGGCGTCGACCGTGGCGATGGCCTTGTCGCCCTTCTCGTCGGCGTGGGCCTGCCCCGGCATCGTCGAGACTCCGACGAGGGCGGCGAGGCCGATGAGCCCCGCCGCGAGGGCGTTGCGGCGGCCACTCTTCTTCGATCCGAGCGTGCGCATCATCTCGAGCTCCTTTGAGTGTTCGAAACGGTGTTACCCGAGCCAGGAAGAAATGAAAATCGGCCCGGAGACAGAGTCCGTCGTGGTTTGGACGGACCCCGAGGGAGTTTAATCAAAAGTCCCTCTTCGTCATCGCGACGGAGATGCCTCCTCGCTGCCCTCCGTCCGGGCCTCCGTCTGGGCCTCGTCGACCGGCGCCGGTACGGGAGCGTAGTGGTGCCGCCGGGCGAGCACGGGCGTGACGACGAACGTCGCCACCGCCGCCGCGACCATCGCGATCGCGGTGAGGCCTCCCACGTTCTGGAGAGGTCGCGCCTCGCCGAGGGTGAGGACGAAGAACCCGACCGCCACCATCATCGCGTTCGTCCAAATGCCGGCCCCGGTGTCCATCGCCGCCCGCGCCGCCGCCTTCTCGAGCGATTGCTTCACCGGCGCCGACCAGGACCACAAGAACTCGACGGCGTAGTCGTCGCCCGCTCCGATGATCAGGCTCGCCAGCATCGACGTGCCGATGTCGAGGTGAACGCCCACGAGCCCCATCGCCCCATAGATGACGAGGAGGGTGAGCAGGGTGGGGATCGACGTGAGCACCCCCGTCCACAAGGACCGGAAGAGGATCGCCTTGAGCCCGATCACGAGCACGAGGGCGAACCAGAGGCTGTTCCACTGGTTGTTGAAGACGCTGTTGCCGAGGCCCCGATAGAGCACGGGCAAGCCCGTCACGAGGGTGGTCATGCTGCGAACGTCGGCTCGCTCGCTCGTCTTGGAAGCGGGCACGAGCACCTTCGGCAAGTCGAGATCGAGGAGGGTGCCCCCGACGAACGTCTCGAAGCGCGCCGCCTTGTCCCCTTCGGGCAGCTGGAGGCCGCCCGCCTCGATCACCTGGGCGGCGCGGTCCTTCGCGTGCTGCTCGACCCAGAAGTCGGGCACGTTGTGCTCGAGGTCGAACGACATGTCGTCGACCATCGGATCGGTCGGCTCTTTCCCGAGGACGCTCGCGATGGCGGGGCCGACCTTCGCCCGCCATGCCTTGAGGCCGGCGTCGTCGGTGGGCGGCTCTCCCAGGCCCGCGACCGCCTTCGACATGCGCTCCACGACGTCGGCAGGCTCATTGGGGAGCTTGTCCTTGAACGCGTCGGATCGCATGAAGCGCCCGATCGAAGCCTCGATCGCGGCCACGTTCGGCTTGGGCTTCCCCTGCGCGAGGACTTCGCGGAGCTTCGCGGGCGAGGTGACCTTCGTCCCGAGCTGGAGGGCGAGGGCCTCGATGCGGGTCGCGACGATATCGGTCCGGTGCTGGACCGCGAGCTCGCGGTCCGGACCGTCCACGTCGATGGCGACCATCTGCTTCTCGAAGGTCGCGGCGGTGATCCGCTCGATCTCGTGCAGGATCGCCTCCACCTCGGAGGCGCGGGTGGGCCGGACCTTCACGTTCACGAGCCCGAAGTCGTGGTTGTCGGTGACGAGCTGCGCGATGGCGGCGTCGCCGTGCCCCTGGAGGCTGACGTAGCCGCCGACCACCGCGCGCGCGGTGGTCGGCACGCGGCGAACGCGGTCCCCCACCGCCTCGTTCACCTGGGCGAGGATCCCGCCGATGTGCTGGACGCTGCTGACGCCGTCGAGGGCGGCGATGCGATCCCCGAGCAGCTGAACCTCGCGCAGCGTCTCCGGGTCTGTCATGTCCCCCTGGATCTGGACTTGAATGAACTGCGAGCCGCCGAAGTGCTCGCGCATGAAATCGTCAGCGGCCGCGGGCGGGCTGCCTTTGTCGAAGAACGCCGCCGTGTCCATCCTCGAGTCGACGCGCAGCGAGTAGTACCCGGCAGCGACCGCGACGAGCCCGGACAGCACTCCGACGACGAGGCGCCGGCGCTGCACCGCGATACAGAGTCGGGCCATCAGGCGGTTCACCCAGACGAGGGAGGGCTTCACCCGACCTCGGAGCGGGGAGACGACGAGGACCGCGGGGACGAACGTAACGGCGAGGACGAGCGCGATCGTCAAGCCGACGGCGGTGAAGATCCCGAACGTCCGCATCGGCTTGATGTCCATCATCACGAAGGACAAGAGACCGAAGACCGTCGTGATGCCGCTGCCGAGGACGCTCGGGCCGACCTCCTCGAGGGCGGTCCGGAGCGCGTCTTCGCGCCCGTGGGTCGCGGAGAGGGCGTAGAAGCGGGTGAGGATGTGGACCCCGTACGCGCTGCCGAGGGCGAACAAGATCACCGGCATCGAGCCGAGCACGATGTTGGTGTGGACCCCGAGGAGCCCCATGATGCCGAGGGGAAAGACCACCCCCAGCAGCGTCGCCAAGAGCGACAGACCGGTGCCAAGCAGATCCTTGAACGAGAGCAGCACCATCACCGCGATGGCGAGGCAGGCCCACGGAGCGAGCCGCCGCAGATCCCGCTGGGTGACATCGTAGATGTACGTGGAGATGAAGGGCGCGCCGCCCCAGTACTTCTTCTTGAAGACGGGCTGCTCCTCGACGGGTCGCCCCTCGGCCTTGGCCTTCGCGATGGAGTCGAACGTCGTGAACCAGTCGTCGCCTGGGAAGAGCTCGTCGACGAGGGACCTCACCTTCTGGGCGGTGTCGCGGGGCTGGCTGCCCGGCCTCGCGAAGACATAGAGCAAGACCGCCCGTCCGTCGGCCGACACGAGGTTGCCGACGATGTGATCGCGCGAGAGCACGCGCTCGCGCAGGGCCTTGCTCTCCGCTTCGTCGCGCGGGAGACGCTGGACGAGCGGGTCTTGGACGAGCTCTCCTCCCGGTCCGACGGTGACGTCCTCGACGGACGTGAGGCTGAGCGTGTACTCGAGGCCCTCCGCCTCTTTCAGCCTCTTGGTGAGCGCCTTCAGGCGCGCCATGAAATCGGGGGCGAACACGTCGTCGCTCTCGATCCCGACGAGCGCGACATCCATGCTCCCGAAGCGCTGGCTCACCTCGTAGAAGCCGGCCACCTCCGGGTTCTTCTTCGGCAGGAAGGCGAGCATGTCGTCGTCTTGGACGACGCGGCTCGCGTGGTAAGCGAAGAGCGCAGAGAGCCCCAAGACGATGACGACGATGGCCCACGCGACGTTGCGCCGAACGATGAAGCTCGCGAATGCCTTCATGGCGCAGCCCGTGACCTACCCGATCCGGAGCGTCGCCGTTCCGCGCTGCTTTCCCCGGAGCTCTTTGACCTCGATCTGGTAGAGGCCGGCGGCGAGCGGAACGAACTCGACCGGAGGCGCGCTCTGAGGCAGCCCGGTGGGAAGCTCTTGGAGGACACGCTGCAAGATGCGGTGTCCGGCGGGCGATTGAATGACGACCTCGATCGGAGGGTGGGGATCGTCGATCGAGTGGAAGACGATGCCCACGCGGTCGCCGACCGCGAGGTGCATCCCATCGCCGTACAGCATGGTCTCGATCTCGCCTTGGCTCTCCAGGGTACGCACCATCTTCGGCACAAAAGGTTGGAGCAAAGAGGCGGCGTTGTACAGCTTGTCGAAGACCGAAGACGCCGTCGTGTGCCCGCCTCGGCCGCAGTGTGGTACGAGCGGCCGATGCGTCCAGAGTCGGGGCGTCCAGAGTCGGGCCGTGGAGATACGGGAAACGACGTCGTCATCACCGGTGTCGGCGTGTGCTGCAACATGGGCGACGACCTCGCCGCCATCGAGCAGCGGCTGAGAAACGGGGCGAACATCCCCTTCGAGCGCTGGCAGACCGCCCTCGACCTCTCCGCGCGGTGTCAGGTGATCGGGCAGTATCATGGGGACGTCACCGACGCGGCGCTCGGCCTCGGAAAGAAGCTGTCACGCTTCATGGGCCGAGGCTCGCGGGTGGCGCTGAAGAGCACGCAGCTGGCGCTCGCCGGCGCCAAGCTGTTCGAGTCGGATCTCCCCCACCTCGCCAGCCGTAACGTCGCGATCGTATTCGGCGCAGGGACGGGCGACGTCGACACCCATATCGAGGTCCGGCGGAAGCTCGACGAGACGCGGGACGTCAAGCGGGTCAACCCGACGGTCATCCCCAAGCTGATGGCGTCCACGGTATCGGCGAACCTCGTCAACGTCCTGCGCACGACCGGCCCCTCCTTCACCGCGACCGCCGCTTGCGCTGGGGGCGCGTACAACATCCTGCTCGCGAGCTCGCTCCTCGTCTCCGGCCACGCGCGGGCGGCGATCGCGGGCGGGGTCGAGGTGTGCGATCCCCACTTCTTCGCCGGGTTCGACGCGATGGGGGCCTACAACGGCCGCGACAACGACCGCCCCGAACGGGCGAGCCGCCCCTACGCCGCGGATCGGGCGGGGTTCATCTTCAGCGAGGGCGCGGGCTCGGTCGTGCTCGAGCTGCGCCGCGACGCGGAGGCGAGGGGGGCCGCGATCCTGGGCGTGCTCCGGGGTTGGGGCATGTCGAGCGACGGTCAGGGCGAGATGGTCGCCCCCGAGAAGAGCGGAGCGATCGCCTCGATGGCGATGGCCCTCGAGAAGGCGGCGCTCCCCCCCGAGGCGATCGACTACGTGAACACCCACGGCACCTCCACGCCCCTCGGGGACCTCAGCGAGATCCGCGCGATGCGAGAGGTGTTCGGATCGCACCGGGCGCGCTACTCGTCGACCAAGGGGTACACCGGCCACACGATCTCGGCGGCCGGCGCGATCGAGATGATCTTCACCCTCGCGATGCTGCGAGGGGGCTGGCTCGCCCCGAGCGTGAACGCCGACCCGCTTCACCCCGACCGACGCCGATCTCCGCTACGCCATCTCCAACTCCTTCGGCTTCGGCGGGACGAACGCGACGCTCGTCCTCTCGCGCGACTGAGCGGCCCATGATCGAGGTCGGCAAGCGTTTGGAGCAGGCGCGCAAGGCGCTCGGCGCCTTCGTCGTCGACGGCTTCTTCACGACCGGCTCGCGGCTCGCGCGGATGCACCCCCGCGCGGAGCCCGCTCGCCACAACGTCGAGGTCCTCCGGGACATCGAGTACGCCGGCTCCGGGCACGAGCATCACAGGCTGGACGTCTATCGACCGCTCCGAAAGAGGAGCGACGAGCCGTTGCCGGTCGTCCTCTATGTCCACGGCGGCGGCTTCCGGATCCTGTCGAAGGACTCCCATTGGATCATGGGCCTCGCGTTCGCGCGACGAGGCTACCTCGTGTTCAACGTGAACTACCGCCTCGCCCCGAAGCACCCCTACCCCGCCGCCCTCGAGGACTGCGCCGACGCCTACGCGTGGGTGGTGGAGAACGCGCAGCGATATGGCGGGGATCCGAGTCGTCTCGTGCTCGCGGGAGAGAGCGCAGGGGCGAACCTCGTCACCGCGATGACCGTCGCGGCGTGCTACGAGCGCGACGAGCCGTTCGCGAAGCGCATCTTCGATACGGGGATCGTCCCGCGCGCGACGATCCCGGCGTGCGGCATCCTCCAAGTGAGCGACGTCGAGCGCTTCTCCAGGCGGCGCAAGCTGCCCTCCTATCTCTTCGACCGGCTGGTGGAGGTCACGACCGCGTACCTGCCGAAGAGCACCTCCGAGGTCGCCCTCCACATGGCAGACCCGCTCGTCCTCATCGAGCGCGGAGAGCATCCCGCTCGCCCGCTGCCTCCGTTCTTTGTCCCGTGCGGGACGAAGGACCCGCTGCTCGATGATTCGCGACGGCTGGGCAAGGCGCTCGAGCGGCTCGGGGTCCGAGCGGACGTGCACATCTACCCCGGCGAGGTCCACGCGTTCCACGCGTTCGTGTGGAGACCCAAGGCTCGCCAATGTTGGGTCGACACCTATCGCTTCCTCGACGACGTGCTCGACCGCGAGCCTCGCCCCGCCTGAGGAAGAGTGCCCCACGCGCGCGCACCGCGCGTTCGAAAAAACGCTCCTCGTTCTTGCCCGGTCCGCGCTCGGTGTGGCTTGCTACGCCGCGTGTACAGCCCCCGCCTCTTCAAATGGTCCCTCGCAGCACTGATCGCGATCACGCCGTGCCTCGCCTCCCGTTCGGCTCACGCCGCTGACGACAGCGAGCCGCTCGCCGCCGACGATGAGGACGCTCTGCCGTCGAAGGACAAGGCCAAGGACGACTCTCACGCCGAACGCGCGAAGGATCACAAGAAGGCGCCAAAGAAGGCGCAAGCTTCGACCGCGACGAAGACCAAGAAGAAGGTCGCGACGAAGAAGGACCACGACAAGTCCGCAAAGAAGACGAAGAAGCCGGTGAAGGTGGCGGCCAAGCCGAAGAAGAAGTCTTCGAGCAAGGCTTCCTCCTCCTCCTCCGAGTCGAGCGACAAACACATCGCCGCCGCGGACACCAAAAAGGACAAAGGCACGGTCGCCTTGTCCAAGCCCGTACCGAAGAAGAAGAAGAAGCACTGACGGTCCGCGGCAGGGACAGACCGGACGGCTGGGCGCCGCGCTCTCGATGGAGAGCGCGGCGTTTCTCATTTCGGCGCCCCCGCTGCGCTCAGCTCCCGAAGAAGAAGAGATCCAGCTCCCGCGCCTCGAGCTCGGAGGCCCAGCGCATCGACTCCTCGAAGCCGCTCCGGTGGTGCGTCACGCAGTCCACCGACCCGTACATCAACATCACTGCTTCACACTGGTATGAGCTGAACAGCCCGCTCGTCATCACTCGCTCCGTGACAATCACGAACAACGCGAGCTCCCTGATATTGCCCGGCGATGCCTTCAGCGGCGTCAACCTGATCCAGATTGGCGGCTCCAGCCCAGTCACCGTGACGATGTCGCAGCTGGAGATCGGGAGGAGCGATCGCGGTCGCGGGGTCGGCGCGCGCCGACGTGATCCATTCGACGCTCTCCGACTATGTTGCGAATGTCGGAGGCGGCGTGCTCGCCAACAACGCGACGATCAAGATGTGGAGCAGCGTAGTGGCCCAGTCCGCGGGAGGAGGAAACTGCTTCAACGCGGGGGGACGCTGACCCAAGTCACCTCGCTCTCGAGCGACGGGACATGCGCAATGTCGTTCAACAACACGAACCCGCAGCTCGCGGGGCTCGCTTCCAACGGAGGGCCGACGCTCACGATGAAGCCCCAACCCGGCAGTCCGTTGATCAACAAGGCCAGCTGCTATCGCACCACCGACCAGCGCGGCTTCGCGCGCCCCGCGAGCAAGTGCGACATCGGATCGGTCGAGCTCTGAGGTGCACGTCCTCGCGGCCCGCGCCGCTCATTGAACCGCGTCGACGAGCCAGCCGTGTCCGCCGACGAGGACCTCTTCGGGGCTGGCGCCGCCGTGGACGGCCGGTCCGCTCTGCCATCCGTTCGTGCCGGCGGTCATGCAGAAGCCGTGATCGCCGAAGACATAGGCGAGGGTGCGGGCGGGGAGGGTCTCCATGTACTTCACGAGGACATCGGCGACCTCGCGGGCGATCGTGTCGAGCCGGTCGTCGTAGCCCTCGCCGGGGCTGCGCAGGCGCGCCTCGACGAGGTCGAGCTTCATGACCTCGCGGGACCCGATGCGCTCTCTGCGCAGGGCGTTCACGGTCCGGCCGCGCATCATCTCGGGCTCGCTGACAGGGCCCGGGATGTCCTTGAGGCCCTCGGGGCCCTTGGAGAGGAGGTGCATCTGGGTGGGCGTGGTGGAGGGCAGCGCCGACCAGAGCACGGTCTTCTCGACGAGGACGGCGCGCTTGTCGAGGGCGACCGCGATGCGCGCGTTCACCCGCTCGGCGAGGTCCCAGCTCATCGAGTCGACGAGGATGAGCTTGACCATGCGCGCGCTCGAGAGGCGGGCCATGCGCTGGGCGACCTCGGGCGCGTCCATCACCATCGTAGGGCGCTTCGCGGTGATCTTGATGGCGCCGAAGGAGGCCTCGTAGCTCTCCGCGAAGCTCGACCGGAACGCTGCCACGACCTCCTCCACCGCCCCGTCGGTCTCGCGCCGCGCCATCGCGCCGAGCAGCGGGACGTAGCGCTGGGTGTAGAGCTTCTCGATCGCGGCGACGGGCTTGGGGCCGCGGGCGGCGTCGAGCTCGATCGCGTATTGGCGCCAGGTCGCGGCGTGGACGAGGCGCGCGGTGCGCTCGGCTTCGAGGCGCTCTGCTTCCTCCGCTCGGTGAGCGGCCTCGCGCTCCGCTTCGAGGCGCTCGTTCTCGATGCGCTCCGCCTCGGCGCGCTCCGCCTCGGCGCGGAGGGCGGCGTCGGCGGCGACGCGCTCGGCCTCGCGCGCCTTCTCTTCGAGCCGCCTCCGGACGAGCTCGCGCCCGCGGATCTCCGGCTCCTTCGGCGCGGCCGCGACCGGCTCGGAGAGGGCCTCGATCTCGAGCTCCGCTTCGAAGCGCGGCGCCTCTTCGATCGGAGGCGGCGGGGGCGGCCTCAGGGTCTGCGCGATCGGAGCGACCGCAGGGGCCGCCGGCGGCTCCGTCGGCGCAAGGTCGGCCGGCGGGGCCACCGCCACGGGCGGAGCCGGCGTCTCTTCGTCGACGATGCGCTCGGCCACGCGTCGCGGCTTCTCCGGCGCGGTCGCGGACGCGACGATGGACTCCAGGGTGGTGGGAGCGAGCAGCGGAGTGTCGCGGTCTTCCTCATCGAGCAGGACCACGAGCCTCAGCCGGCGCTCCACGAGGGCGGCGTCCATCCACGCGCGGATCGCCGCGACGTCGTCGCTCTCCAGCATTCCGCACGCGGAGAGCGGCCGGAGGCGAGGGAGACAGACGCAGATGCCGCGAACCGGCAGCATCACCGCGCGATTGACCTGATCCTCGACAACGGCCCGGACGGGCGCGCCCTCCGGCACGGAGGGAGGCAGCGCGCCTCGCGAGGCGAGCACCGCCTCCATGTCCGCGTCGATGGCGGCGCGGAGCCGGCCCGGCTCGGTGGCGGGGACGAAGAGGACGATCGCGCGGGCTCGCTCGGCGTCGCGAACGGTGCGAGCGCGATGGGAGGCCGAGGCGAACCTCACCGGCGGCGGGAGCGGCTTCGCGGTCGCGGACTCGCGTTTGCGCGCGGCGACGAGCGGCAGCTCGATCGAGGCCTCGGCGAGATCGCCGGGGCCGTGAGCCGTGGGGGAGTTCGAGGTCGCGAGCTCGGCGAACGGTTGCGTAGTCATCGGAGCCCGACGGCATGACAGAAATGGCGCCACTGGGCCGAGTTTTCGGCAGACGACGCCCCCCGCTCACCGGGCTTCGAGGCGCGCCGCCACCGCGCGCGAGACCTCGCTTTTGAGCACCTTTCCCATCGCGTTTCGAGGCAGCGCGTCCAGCACGACGACGTCGCGGGGGACCTTGAAGGGGGCGAGCCGCGACTTGGCCCAGGCACGAATCGCCTCCGTCGCGCACGCGTCCGCCCGGCCGGGCCTCGCGACGACGGCGGCGACCACCCGCTCCCCCCAGTCCGCGTCTTCGATCCCGACGACCGCGACCTCCTCGATGGCCTCGTGCTCCCGCAGCACCTCCTCCACCTCGAGGGCGGAGATCTTCTCCCCGCCCGATTTGAGGATGTCCGTCGATGCGCGCCCCAAGAGCCGCACGTACCCCTCCGCGTCGCGGACGGCGACGTCTCCCGTCATGAACCAAGAACCTTGGAACGCCTCGCGGGTGGCCTCGGGGCGACCGTGATAGGTGCGCATCACGCTCGGACCGCGGACCCGGATCTGCCCCGGACCGTCGCCGGGGACGCCGGCGTCGTCGACGATCTCGAGATCCACGGAAGGGAGCGGAAAGCCGACCGTCGCGGGACGTCGCCGGAGCGGATCGAGAGGATTGGAGAGGGCCATCCCGATCTCGGTCATGCCGTAGCGCTCGAGAGGGACGCTTCCGGCGATCGCCTCCCACGCGCGCGCGAGCGTCGCCGGGAGCGCGGCCGAGCCGCTCGTCGCGAGCCGCAGGCGGCGGGCGGCCGCGGCCAAGCGCGCGCGCGCCGGCTCGCCTTGCGTGCGGTCGTGATCGACGATCCTTCGGTACATCGTGGGGACGGCCATGAACACCGTCGCGCCCTCGAGCGCGGAAGGGATCTTCTCGGCGGAGAACTTCATGAATCGGATGTCGGCCGGCGTCGTGAACGCCGTGAGGAACGCCACGACGACGCCGTGGAGGTGGTGCATCGGCAGCACGTGGAGCAGCACGTCGTCCGGCGACATCGCCCACGCCTCGCGGAGCGCGCGCGTCTGGGCGGAGAGGTTCGCGTGGGAGAGCAGCGCTCCCTTGGGGCGGCCGGTGGTGCCGCTCGTGTAGAGCATGAGGGCGCCGTCGTGGTCCAGAGGTACCCCTCCCGTGAGGAGCGACTCGTCGCGACGAACGAGGGAGGGGTCGGCGAGCGGAGCGAGCCGGGGGTGGGCATCCAAGGAGAGGACGGAGCTCGGCACGAGGGGCGCCAGATCGGGCGCGACGATGCACGCCTTCGCTCCCGAGTCGGCGAGGGTGTAGTGGACCTCCGGCGCGGGGGAAGCGAGGGCGATGGGGACGGCGATCGCGCGGGCGAAGAGCACGCTCATGAAGGCGCGCGCCCAATCGACGCCCGGCGGCAAGAGGAGGGCGACGCGATCGTGAGGGCTCACCCCGCGCCGAGCGAGGTCGATCGCGAGGGCGCGTGCCTCGGCGAGGACGCGGGCGAACGTCGCGCGGGGGCCGTCGTCGAGCTCGGTCAGGGAGCGTTCTTGGGTGTTCGCTTCGTTCTGCAGGCGGTGCAGGAGCGCGCTCATCGAGGCCGAAACGTATCGCGCGCCGCCGAGCCCGAGTAAACTCGCGCGCGATGTCGCCCCGGCTCGCTCTCCTCCTCGCGCTCGCCTGCAGTGCCTGCGAAGAAAAGAAATCGGACTCGACGACCGCCTCTGCCACCGCCACCACGACGAGCGCGCCGCCGCCCGCGAGCGCGTCGGTGGAGAGGCCGAAGTCGGACAAACTGCCGTTGATCGAGGTCGACGCGGAGGGTCCCGTCGTCGACGGCCAGGCGAGCTACCTCAACAAGCCGGGCGGGATGGACAAGCTCGTTCGCACCGTGTCCGAGGTGCCGATCAACGGACGCGAGGTCCCCGTCAAAGTTCAGAAGAAGGCGAAGCTCAGCGACGTCGCCGCCCTCGTGAAGGTGCTCGGCGAGAAGGGCGCGCCGACCGTGAAGATCAGCGCCGACTCGCGCGGTGATCTGCCGAACGAGATCGTCGTGACGCCTCAGAGCAAGGTGACGACCGCCCCGCCGCCCTGCTCGCTCGTCGCCATGATCACCTCGAAGTTCGAGACCGACGTCTGGAACGTGCAGGGCTCGACGGCGAAGAAGCACGGCAAGGGTCGGGCGGGGCCGGATCTCTCCATCGCCGGCGAGACGATCGCGAAGGAGCTGAAGAAGTGCGACTCGAAGCTCGCGTTCTTCAGCGCCGACGACACGCTCGGCTTCGAGTACGCGTTCATGGTCGCGGGCGCGTTCCGCGTCCAGGACACGGAGAAGAAGATCGAGCAGCTCGTCCTTCTGAACGAGAGCCCCGTCCCCGGCCGCCCGATCAAGCTGCCGTAGACGGGGCCCGCGAGGCCGCGCCGATCTTCAGCGGGCTACTTCTTTCCGCCGAACGCGGCGCACTCTCCGACGTGTCCGCCCTTGCCGTTGCGGACGCACTCGTTGAACGCCTCCTTGGCCTCTTTCATCTTGCCGAGGCTCATGTAAGCGGAGCCGATGTAGAGGTACATGAGGGCGTCCGTCGGGTCGGCCTCGAGCACGGCCTTGGCCGCGTCGATCGCGCCCTTGTTGTCCCCGTTGTTGGCGAGGCGGTCCGCCTTCTTGCGCATCTCCTTGAGCTCTTCGGGAGAGACGTTCTTCTTCGGCCCGGGGGCGGCTTCGGCGCTGGCGCTCGTGGAAGCGGACGCGCTCGCGAGGGCGGACGCGCTCGCCGACGCGCTCGCGGAGGCCTCCGCGCTCGCAGATGCCGAGGCGCTCTCCGACGCGCTCGCGGAGGGGGCGGCGCTCGCGACCGCCGTCTCGACAGCGGGCGTCGCGGCGGCGGTGGCCTCCGCGGTGGCGGTCGGCTTCGCGGTAGCCAACGTCTCGATCGTCGGCTGCACCGGCTTGTTCTCCTCGACGCGCGCCGCGATGGGCGGGCGAGCGGTCGGCTGGGCGTCGGCAGGCTTCCCCCCGAACAACCAGCGTCCGATCCCGAACAGGGCGACGAGGGATGCAGCCGCGACGACGCCGGTCACGATCTTGCGAGCCTTGCGCTGGCGCTCGAGGACGACAGGGGAGAGCGGCGGCGCGACGGGGTGGAGATCCTCGATCGGCTCCTCGACGTGATGAGGGGGCGCCACCGAGAAGAACTGCTCCGACATCGGATCGTCGCCCCAGTGGTCGTCGTCGTCGTCGTTCTTGGACTTCGCGTGGGCAGCTTCGCCGTGGTGGCGGCCGCTCTCCGTGAGGGCGCTCTCCGCGGGCGCGCGGTGGGATCCGCTCGCCTCGCGCGCGTCGGAGGCGGCGGGCTTCGCGTCCGTGACCTCTCGGTGGTGGCCCTTCTTCTTCTTCTTCTTCTTCTTGCCGCCTCCCAGGGAGCCTTGATCGTGCGACGGGCTGCTCGTGGAGAGGGCGTGCGAGGACGAGCTGGTGTTGGAGGCGTCCTCGGCCTCCGCCTTCTCGGCCTCCGCCTTTTCGGCTTCGAGCCTCGCCGCCTCGGCCTTCGCCGCCGCCTCGGCCTTCTCGGCCTCGAGCTTCGCCGCCTCGGCTTTCGCAGCCGCCTCGGCCTTTTCGGCCTCGAGCTTCGCCGCTTCGGCCTTCGTCGCCGCCTCGAGCCTTGCGGCCTCGAGCTTCGCCGCCTCGGCTTTCGCAGCCGCCTCGGCCTTTTCAGCCTCGAGCTTCGCCGCCTCGGCCTTCGCAGCCGCCTCGAGCCTCGCGGCCTCGAGCTTCGCCGCCTCGGCCTTGGCGCTGACGTCGGGAGGGGGAGGCGCGATCTCTTCCGAGGTTGCCTCGACAGGCGGCTCCGACTCCGCCTCGACCGCGGCGCTCTCGGGGTGCCCGCCCTCGGTCGCGTTCAAGCCGCGCGGGGTGCCGATCGGAATGGAAGAGGGGCCGGCCTCGGCGACGCTGTCGACCGAGGACGAGGGCCCCGGCTCGGCCCTGGAGACGACGGCGCTCTCGGGGGCCTCGGAAGCAGCCGCCTCCGCGTCGTCGAACGCGAGCTCCGCCTGGCTGTCGCGAGGAGGTAACGAGGACGTCGATCCCGAGATGGAGGCGCGCTCGGAGCGGGGCCGGAGAAGTCGGGGCCTCTGGGAAGGCCGAGGGGAGCGGAACCGCTTGGACATAGAGACTGAGACCTCCGTTACTCCGCTAACACCACGTGGGTGGCGCGATGCTTCCATTCACATTTCGCGCCGAGCCCATCGTTCTCGATAAGCCGAAATCCAAGCGTTCCGTCCGCGGATGGAGCCGTGCCCTTCGGAGCGACGGCCGCCCTCGCGGGCCACCATGAGACCAAGCCTTCGCGCCCTTTTCCAGTGCTCAATCTCCGGCGCGGCCCAGGTTGATCGCTTCGAAGAGCCGGTACGCGGACTGGCCATCCGTTCCACGAGAGCAGGGCAACCCGCGGTGTGAGCACGCGGGTCACCCGATCGAACAGCCGACGAGGCCCTCGGCCCCTTGCGCCAGCCTGGGCCGGAGCGCTGCGTCTCCGGTCAGGCGGACCCGCCGCGCGTCGGCACGCTGCGGCCCACTTCCTTTAGCACCTGCTGGAGATCGGACCAGACCATTCCACGGATCTCCTTCGTGGGCTGCCGCAAGACGTAGGCGGGGTGGAACGTGGGCATGAGAGGGATCGAGGCTCGATAGAGGCGCCACGTCCCCCGGATCTTGGTGATGCCCTCGACGGGGCCCAAGAGGCCCTTCACCGCGGTGGATCCCAAAGCCACGATCACGCGAGGCTGCACGATGTCGAGCTGCTCGTCGAGGTAGGGCAGGCAGCTCGCCATCTCGGAGGCCTCGGGGGTGCGGTTGTTCGGGGGGCGGCACTTCACGATGTTCGCGATGTAGACGTCGTCTTGAGAGAGGCCCATCGCGGCGATCATCTTGTCGAGCAGCTGCCCGGCCTTTCCCACGAACGGCAGCCCCTGAGCGTCCTCGTCCGCGCCGGGGCCCTCGCCCACGAAGCAGATCGCCGCGTTCGGGTTCCCTCGCGCGAAGACCGTCTGCTTGCGGTCCGCGTGGAGGCCGCAACGCGAGCAACCCTTCACCGTCTCGGCGATGACGGAGAGTCGAGCGCGACGTTCTCCATCGCCGAGCGGCATCGATGGGCGCGTCTCTGCGGGGACCTTCACCGGCGGCGCGGGCGGAGCGGGCGCGGGAGGGCTCGCGACAGGGGCCGCCCGCATCGGCGCGGGAGCGGCCGGCCTCGGGCGCGCCGCCGCCCCGGCCCGCGTCGCGGGGCGCGCCGGATCGAGCAAGGCGAGCACGGCGGCTGGATCTCCCTCGACCGGGACATCGTCCACGCCGCTCGTCTCGAGCCAGTCGATGGACGCGCGCGCCGAGGCCGCGAGAGCGCGAAGCTCTTCGCGGAGCACGACGGGAGCGTCCGAAGGGTCAGTGCTCGACATTCGCAGAGAGCCAGCGCTCGGCCTCGAGGGCGGCCATGCAGCCCGTTCCAGCGGCCGTGATCGCCTGCCGGAACACCCAGTCTTGAACATCGCCGGCCGCAAAGAAGCCGGGGACGTTGGTCTGCGTCGTGCCGGGCACCGTCTTGATGTAGCCGTTGTCGTGGAGCTCGACCTGGCCCTTGAAGATGTCGGCGAGGGGGGTGTGACCGATGGCGACGAACATCGCGGCCGCGGGGACCACGTTGACCTCGCCCGTCTTCACGTTCTTCACGCGGACGCCGGTGACCTTGTCCTCCTCGACGCCGAGGACCTCCTCCACGACGTGGCTGTAGAGGATCTTGATCTTCTTGTTCGCGATCACGCGATCCTGCATCGACTTGGAGGCGCGGAACTCGTCGCGACGGTGGACGAGGGTGACCGACTTCACGAGACCGGTGAGGTAGTGAGCCTCTTCCATGGCCGTGTCTCCGCCGCCCACGACCACGACGTCCTCGTTGCGGAAGAACGCGCCGTCGCAGACCGCGCACGCGCTCACGCCCTTGTTCTTCAGCTTCTCTTCGCTCTCGAGGCCGACGTAGTTCGCGCGGGCGCCGGTGGCGGCGATGATCGTGTGGGTCTTGAAATGGTGGCTGTTCCCCTCCGAGTCCTCGGCCCAGACTTCGAAGGGACGCTTCGAGAGATCGACCTTCGTCGCGTCGCCGGTGATGATCTCCGTCCCTTGATGGGTGGCTTGATCGCGGAAGCGCTGCATCAGCTCCTGCCCCGTGACCTTCTCGGGGAAGCCGGGGTAGTTCTCCACCTCGCTCGTGAACATCAGCTGGCCGCCGGGGATGAGGCCACCGGCCGTGAAGCCTTCGATGCAGAGCGGCTTGAGATTGGCGCGTGCCGCATACACGGCAGCGGTGAGCCCCGCCGGGCCCGAGCCGATGATGATCACTTTGCGAACGTCGCTGTCGGCCATGCTCCACTCCTTGGCGCCTTCGAATCGCGCCCTGCCCCGCGCTCTCGGCGGGCGGGGCTACATTAGCAGGCCGAAGCGCGGCCGGTGGCGGCTCGCGAGGCAGCGGACGACCATTCGTGATCGGCGCGGGAGCGGCGGCGCATGCTCCGCGTCGCGCGCGCGGCGTCGAGCCATCGATGCGGCAACGGGGCCGCTCCCCTCGCGCAACGCTCGGGGTCAGTAGCGGAAGGTCGCCCCCAAGGCGAGCTCGTTGAGCTGCTGAGAGAGCTTCCCTCCGTTGACCGGTTGAAGGCTCCGAAAGTTGGAGGTCGCGTCCCCGGAGAGAGCGTGCACGATCCCCTTCCCTTCGTTGTCGAGCGTCTCGAAGAAGACGTGCTGGTAGGCGAGGTGCAGATCGGCGGGGCCGAGGCGGACGGTGCCTCCGAACGAGATGCCCGCCTTCCAGCCTCCGTCGAAGTCGAGGTTCAAGAGCTCGTCTCGCTGCATCTTCGATTCGAAGAAGCCTCCGCCTCGGACGGCGAGGAAGCTCGGGAAGATGGTGACGTCGCCGCCCCATCGCACCCCGAGCACGTCCTTCCAATCGTGAGGGATGTCACCGTCGACGGGGACTTGCCCAGGGGTGCCCTTCACGTCGATGCCCGGCTTGAAGGAGATGTGGACGGCGTCGAACGCGCTGTTGTTGGCCCAGGTGAAGTCGAGCTCGACGTCGAAGAGATCTTCCGACATCGGGTCGCGGACATAGCCGGGCTTGCCGACGAGCGCGCCGTGAGCGGCCCACCGAGGAAACCGGCGGCTCGCGGGGAGCGGGTGGTGGTACCGCACGCCGAGCTTCGCCTCCATCGGGATGGCGATGCGGAACGTGCCCGCCTCTTCTTCATCGGTCAGGTTGCAGGTCGGATCGGTCGAGGGACACGGGCTGTCGTTCTTGGTGCCGCCCGCGAGCCAGTAGTTGCTCTCGAGCTTGAGGTGGGTGGCCTCGCTGTGCACGTCGTCGGACCAGCGGAACCACGCCCCGAAATCGAGGCGCTTGCTCGCGCGCCAATCGAGGCCGACGAGGAAGCCGGGGATGAAGAAGTCGGAGGCGGAGAGGGTCGCCTTCACGTCGCGGGTGAAATCGTCCTTCCGGGTCGAGGAGGTGGACTCCGTGAAGGTCGAGAACTCCGCGTTGGCGATGCCCCACACGAAGCCGGCGCCGATCGAGAGCTCGTCCGGGATGAGCGCGAAGCTCGCCGAGATCGTCGGGTAGAACAGCACCGACGACTGGTTCACGAGCAAGTAGCGGTTCGGCGCGGGTTGGGTGCGGGCGTTGTTCGCGAGGGTGAAGTCGATCGACTCGGGCCAGGAGACGTTGCCCACCGCGTGGGGGCCGACCGCTGCGACCCCGAGCGCGAATCGATCCGTGATCCGGAAGACGGCCGCGAGCTGGGGGTTGGGGAAGATGGAGGTCGCGCACGTGTCCGGATCGGGGCCGCTCTCCGCTCCGGGGCCGGGGATGTTGTTGCCGGGGGAGATCGGGTTGCCCTGCTCGTCGACGCGCGCGAAGCACGAGCTCTGGAACATGAGGTGGACGCCGACGTGGACGCCGGACGCCTGGAACGACATGGCGGCCGGGTTCATGTAGGCCGCGAGCGGATCCTCCGCGCGCGCGACCCACGCTCCCCCTCGCCCGACCTGGAGCGCCCCCGAGTCGGGGACCTCGATCCCGTCGGAGGCCCACGCGCTCGAGGCCGACGACACGACCGCCGCCGCGACGAGCCCGCCTGTGACGATGCGCGAGACGCGCGGTCGGACCTGCCCTTCGAGCATGTGGCGCCTCATTTGACGGGCGACGCTCGGAGCGCCGCCTTCGAGTCTTTGACGTACACCGTGAACTTCACCCCGGAGCAGTTGTGCTTGGACACGAGGGCGGCCTTGTTGCGCTCGAGCGTTCCCTTGAACCGATCGAACGTGAGCCCCTCCGTCGCCTCGCCGCACTGCTTCTTCGTCTTGATGAACTCTTCGTAGACCTGCTTCCACTCCGCGAGCTCGTCCATCGGGCTGGGCGCGATGCCGCTCGCGGGCTGGCTCGCCGGGGACACCTCCGCTTCTTCGACGGGGCGGGCCCGGGGGGGCAGCGGTCGACCGGCGCGAGATCCTCGCGGTGGAGGAGGGCCCGGAGGCGGCGCGGGCTCTGCCGGGGGAGCGACGACGGCGGAGCCGAGCTCCGACTCCGCGGACAGATCCGAGGGCGCGACCGCGCCCGGGGACGAGCGCGCCGAGACGTCCTCGTCGCCCGCGCGCGGCGGGGGGGGGACCTTCCTCTTCTCGGGAGCGGAGGGGACCTTCGGCGGGGGCGGAGGGGCGGGCGCGGCCTCGGGGACCGCGAACGCGCTCATCTGCGGCTGGGCTGGCAGCGGTCCGATCACCGACTCGAGGTCGGCAGCGCGCCGCGTGATGCCGCCCTTCGCCAGGGCCTTGTCGACCCCGTCGTTGATGTCGGCCGCGAACTTCTTGTACAGCCCGCGGAAGCGCGAAGGGGCGAGGGTGTCGATCTTCCCGAGCGCGAACTGGTGCACGACACGCTGGAACGTCCGGAGCGGGAGGGTGTGCTCGACGATCGAGAAGAGAATGCCGAGGATGCCGAGGCCGAGGGCAATGGCGATCAGCGCGTTCTGCGGCACCCTATCCTTGTCGGATTGATCCGCGGCTTGAAAGAAGCCGAGGGGTGTCTTGAGGAACGTCACCTTGCGCGCGACGATGTAGCCCGAGCCCAGATCCCAGGACTCACCGGGGATGCGGGTGTAGACGAGGCCGATGTCCTGCCGCGGCCGGCGGACCAAGCTGCGCCCCTTCTGGAGGTAGTCCTCCGTGCTCGCGGCCGACTTGATGTCGCTCGCCATCACGTCGAAATCGCCTTGGAGGAACTGTCCCGACTCGTTCCCGTTCGCAGCGGAGGGAGGCAGCGCGTTCACGTCCCGCTGCCCGAGCACGTAGAAGGCGATGCGAGTTCCTGTGTCCTCCGCGACCTTCTGGGCGTAGGCCGCGTCCACCGCCGTCAGCCCGACGATGGCACCGACCGGCTCGCCGCCGCCGTCTCGCTCGACCGGCCGCGCGACGACGCGATAGAGCTTCTCTTGGATGACCCACGCGTCGTCTCGAATCCATCCCGCGAGCGCGTCCGCGACCACCGCGTGCCCGCCGATGTTCCAGTCCTCGCGGTGCGCGTAGTTCCACTGCGCGATGACCCGCCCCTCCACGTCGACCGCGAAGATGGCGTAGAACTTCGGCTTCAGATCCTCGGGGATCTCACCGGCGGCTTTGTTGAGCGCCTGGCGCGCCTTCTCGCGCACGTCCTTGGAGACCTCGTCGGACTCGCTCGCCTTCGCGAGCGGCTCGCGAAGATCGCCGGAGAGCGCGACGGGGAGGAGGGCGGCCGCGCGCGTGCGCGCGTCGTCCTTCATGTACCAAGCGACCGTCGTCGCGTCGGCCATCAGCGCCTCGTTCAGCCAGCGCTCCGTGTGCCGGTTGTAGAAGCCGAACGCGATGTAGAGAATCCCCGCGGAGGCGACGAGGGCGAAGCTCAGGATGAGGTACCAGAACCTCGAGAGGAGCATGCGTCAGCCTCCACCCGCCGGCGTCGGCGGCTTGGGCGGGATCGGTTTCTTCGGATCGCCGGGTTGCGGGGCCTTCGGATCGACTTTGTCGTCCTTCTTCTTGTCGCCCTCGGCGGGCTTCTCGTCGGGCCCCGCCTTGAGCGGGTCCTTCAGCTCCAGCTCGGCTTTGTCCGCGTTCGGCCCGGTGGGTGCCTTCACCTCGAGCGGCAGCTCCTCACCGACGGGCTCGCCGTTGTAGTAGCCCCGCAGCTTGTAGTTGCCCGGCTCGAGCTTGAACTGCACGTCCCCTTTGCGCGTGGGAAACACCGCTTGGACGAGCCTCGGCTCGACCACGATCCACGAGCGAAGGCTCGGCGAGAGCTCGTCGCGTAGCTCGTACTTCCCGGGCCCGGGCGGGGTCCACTCTCTCGTCTGATCGGGCTTCATCGTTCCGCGCCCGAGGCCGCTCTTCTCGCTCACCTCGTAGATCGCGTGGTCGGTCGGATCCTTGTTCTCGAATCGAATGAGCTGTCCCTCTGCGACGACGAGCGTCACCGCAGAAGTCCTCCCCCCTTCGATCACGACGCGGATGGGCCGAGCGTCCGGCGCGCCTTTCCCCTCCGTGAGCACGGCGACGCAGAGCTCCTTCTTGATGTTGCCGCGCAGGATGCGGGCCTTCGGGGGCACGGACGAGGCCGGCTCGCGGAACGTGTAGCGGTGCGAGTCCTTCGCCTTCGCCTCGTTCCACACGGGGTTGAGCAGCTCGTGCGTGTTGACGACCTTCCCCGTGACCGTCGTCGCGGCCTGCACGATCGAAGGGAGGATTGTCGAGGAAAGAACCAGCGCCGACGCTCCCAAGAGACAAGCGCCTTTCGAGGAGAGCCTCATCGGGATGCGAAGCTATCAGAAACGAAAGCGACTTCGCGAGGCTCGCTCCGCGAACCGGTCCCGAAGGCCCAGATCGAGCAAACCCAAAGGCGAAAAGCGAAGCCGCCACGAAGAAGTCTTCAACGAGGACCGAACCGCCAACCCCAAAAGCGGAAGGAGTCTTCGACGAACCCACGCGAGCGAAGCGAAGCGCCGAACGCGACCCCGCGCCAAGCGCCGAGCGGACAAGCCCTGCCCCCACTCGCTGGCCACGAGCTCCGCAGCATCCTCCTCGCCCTCCCAGCTCGACCCCATCCACGCCCTCTCAGCTCAACCCCACCCATCCCGCGACGCCCTCCCAGCTCGACCCCACCCATCCCGCGACGCCCTCCCAGCTCGACCCCACCCATCCCGCGACGCCCTCTCAGCTCGCCCCCACCCATCCCGCGACGCCCTCTCAGCTCGACAGCGGCGAAGGAGTCCGCGACGAAGCCGCGCGAGGTTTCGAGGTAGGCGCGCAGCGCCGGACGCGAAACCGAGCCAGGGCCGAGCGCCGAGCGGAAAATAGAGCCGCGCGAGCGTTTCGAGGTAGGCGCGCAGCGCCGGACGCGAAACCGAGCCAGGGCCGCACCACCACACCACACCCGCCAAGCTCGACAGCGGCGTAGGAGTCTGCGACGAAGCCGCGCGAGCGTTTCGAGGTAGGCGCGCAGCGCCGGACGCGAAACCGAGCCAGGGCCGAGCGCCGAGCGGAAAACAGAGCCGCGCGAGCGTTTCGAGGTAGGCGCGCAGCGCCGGACGCGAAACCGAGCCCGGGCCGAGCGCCGAGCGGAAAATAGAGCGCCGAGCGGAAAATAGAGCGAGCGGGTCGAACTTTGGATTCGACCCGCTCATAGCGTTCCGGACCGCCGGCAACGTGGCGAACGACGTGAACCCCTAGCAAGTCGCTAGGTGGGGGCTGGCGGGCCGCTTTAGGCTTCCCAGTGAAAGAATCTGGGCCTGCTCACCACGACCGGGGTGCTGCCCCCTGGTTCATGCTTACTCGGGATTCATGTGTCGATGGCTCACGGATGCGGCAGACGGAACACTCGAGAGAATAGGTCGTGATGCGCGCGAGTCAACGCTTACGAAGAGGGGACTTCGTGAGCGGAGAGCGCAGCCTCGAGCTTCGTGTAGATGCCGCCGAACGCACCATTCGATAGCAGCGCGATCGTGTCGCTTGCACGCGTCTCGTCCGCGAGCGTCGTGACGATCGCGTCGATCGAGGGAGCGACGTGCGCTTCCACCCCGCGCGCAGCCAAGTCCGCGACGAGGCGATCGAGGTCGAGCCGCTCCGACGCGGGGATGTCGGGCCGGCCCACCGGCGCGAAGATCACCTTCGTCGCGGCGTCGAAGCTCTTCGCGTACTCTTCCTGATGAAGCGAGCGACACGCGGTCGCGCTCCGAGGCTCGAACACGGCGATCAAGTCGCCGGTGGGGTGCTTCGCGCGCAGCGCCGCCAGCGTCTCGCGAACCGCGGTCGGGTGATGGGCGAAGTCGTCGTAGACGCTCGCGCCGCGCGCGACGAACAAGAGATCCTGCCGGCGGCGGACGCCTTCGAAGCGCGACAGTGCCGTCAGCGCCGTCTTCAGCTCGACGCCATACCCGTGGCAACACGCGGCGAGCGCGGCGAGGGCGTTCCGCAGGTTGTGCTCGCCAGGAACGCGCAGGCTCACCCGACCCGCGAGGGAGCCGCCGACGAAGACGTCCATCTCGCCGGGGACGCCGGTGGGCGCACCCATGTAGTGGGGCGGCAGATCGCCGATCGGGTCGGTCGATAGACAATAGAACACCGTCTCGCATCGCGCGCCGCGCGCGGCCTCGACGACGCCGCGGTCATGACCGGCCGATACGAGGAGCCCGTGCTCCGGCAACCGCGCGACGAAGCCGTCGAACGCGGCGCGGTAGGAGCGCTCGTCGGGGTAGATGTCGATGTGGTCGTGCTCGATCGAGGTGACGATCGCGACCTCGGGGCGGTAGTGCCAGAACTTCGGGGTCTTCTCGAAGAAGGCCGTGTCGTACTCGTCCCCTTCGACGACGAACGGACGCTTGCGGCGCTGGCCGCCTCCGGACGCGACCGCGAGCTTGCGTGGCCCGGGCGCTCGAAAGCTCGCGTCGAAGTTCTTGGGGAGGCCGCCGATCAAGAAGCCCGGGGCGAGGCCAGCCTGATCGAGCACGAACGCGCTCATCGCGCTCGTGGTCGTCTTGCCGTGCGTCCCGCCGACGACGAGGGGAGCGCACCCCTCGAGGACGAGCTCGGCGAGGGCGGAGGGCATCGACGCGTAGCGCATCCCGCCGTCGATGGCGGCCCGGGCCTCCGGGTTCGTCGGGCGACAGACGTTCCCGATCACGACGAGGTCTGGGCGGGGCTCGAGGTGGCCAGGGTCGAAGCCGGTCACGGTGCGCACGCCCCATCGCTCGAGGGCCGGTCCCATCGGCGGATAGAAGGCGGTGTCGGAGCCGGAGACGTCGTGGCCGGCCGCCTTCAAGAGCCCGGCGAGCGGGCCCATTCCGGTGCCGGCGACGGCGACGAAATGCACGTGCATGCACCTCGTTTTCCTTCCGCGGCGAGAAAAGTCAAAGTTTTGGTGCTCGCCGGGGCCGCTGCTACCCAAAACGTAGCAACCCCTCCCGCGAGGCGCGGAGCGACGAGCAAGGGAGGGGTCGGCGAGCGCGTGAGCGCGAGACGGGGGTGGGCATCCTCGCTCGGATCATTCGACGATGATGGTGACGTCGCTGTCTCCCTGCGAGCTGTGCACGCGCATCGCCGTCTTCCCGGGGGTGACGCCGACGAGGACGAAGCCGGTGCGGCCGAGCGAGCTCGTGGGTGGGCCGTACGGGCTCTTCTCGCGCTCGAGGTGGGCGCGGTAGACCTGGGCGATCTTCGGGTCGTCGACCTTCGCGACCGCTTGCTGGCAGACCTCCGGGAAGAAGCCTTCGTAGCAATCGAACGCGAGCGCGACGCCGCGCGAGAGGTGGACGACGTCGTCCGAGAACGGATCGCGGACGTGCTCGGCGTCACGGGTGGGAGGGGGCGTGCTCACGGCGGTGAGGCGCGGCGCGCATCCTCCGAGGGTGAGCGCGCCCGCGGCGACGAGGAGAATGGAAAGAAGCTTCGTGCTCATCGGTAGCTCTCCTTGGTCGCGACCTTGGCCGCTTTGGACGGGGTGACGACGACGACATCCATGGTGGTCGAGACCTTCCCGACCTCCACCGTGAGCCGCGCCTTTCCGGGCTCGACGGCGACGACGCGGCGGCGTGAGGGATCGCCGTCGTCGAGGAGAGCGACCGCGCTCCCTTCGACCTTCCACCCTTGAGGGATGTCGCCGGCGAGGAGCTGGCCTTCGCCGTCGATCTCGGATCGGATCCGGAGCGACTCGCCGGGCAGGAGCTCCACGCGATCCGCGATCGGCTCGACCCGATCGCTCGCGCCGCGGTACCCGGCCAGGCTCACGTGGGTCGGCGACTTCACCCAGACGTGGAAGAAGTCGAGGACGTAGCCGTCGTCGCTCACCGCGAGCACCGCTGTCATGCCGTCCTTGAGGCCCTCGATGCGCCCGTTCTCGGTGCGGAGGATCGTCTCGTCCGCCGCGCGATAGTGCATCGATGGGGCGCCCGCGCCCCGAAGCTTGAACGACAGGTCGGGGCGCACCACGCCCCCCACCGCGATGGGGCGATCGAACGACGCGCGCGCGCATCGCGCCTCATCCGCCTTGCAGTCGTTCGCGGCGACCGCTTGCCCGAGACCTCCTTCGATCGCGCAACCCGATCCGAGCGCTCCGACTGCGAGCGCGGTCACCGCCACCATCGTCATCTGCCATCGCGAAGAAGGCTTCGCGCCTTTGTGCCGTATCATGTCGTCCTCCGGCGGGGCCCATTGCCCTCGCGCCTCTGGAACACGACCCGGCCGCGCGCCTTACGCGTCGCGATGCTGCCGGTGGGTCGCGCCGTCATGCTTCGTTCATTCGCGCGTCGGTCGTGGTAACGATCCGGCCGAGAAAACCATGACGAGCAACGACAAGAGCGCCTCGGAGCACGTCTACGATCACGCCGAGGTCGAGCCGCGCTGGCAGCGCGTTTGGGAGGAGCGCAACGCGTTTCGCGCCGAGCGACGGCCGGGGCGAACGAAGCGATACATCCTCGACATGTTCCCGTACCCCTCCGGCTCGGGCCTCCACGTCGGCCATCCCGAGGGCTACACCGCGACCGATATCGTGTCGCGCTTCTCGCGGATGCGCGGCATCGACGTGCTCCACCCGATGGGTTGGGATGCCTTCGGTCTTCCTGCGGAGCAGTACGCGATCGAGACGGGGACCCACCCGTCGAAGAAGACGTACGAGAACATCGCGACCTTCCGGCGGCAGCTCAAGATGCTCGGATTCTCCTATGACTGGAGCCGCGAGCTCGCGACGACGGACGACGACTACGTCCGCTGGACGCAGTGGATCTTCTTGAAGCTGTTCGAGCGCGGGCTCGCCTATCAAGACGAGGTCCCCGTGAACTGGTGCCCCGCCCTCGGCACCGTGCTCGCCAACGAAGAGGTCAAAGACGGGCGCAGCGAGCGCGGCAATCACCCCGTGATCCGCGCGCCGCTTCGCCAATGGATGCTCCGCATCACCGCCTACGCGGACCGCCTCGCCGAGGATCTCGCCAGCGTCGACTGGCCCGAGGGCACCCTCGCCATGCAGCACGAGTGGATCGGGCGCTCCGAGGGCGCGGAGATCGACTTCGCGGTGGACGGGCACGAGGGCGCGACGTTCTCCGTGTTCACGACCCGGCCGGACACGCTCCTCGGGGTGACCTTCGTCGTGCTCGCCCCGGAGCACCCGCTCGTCGCGAAGATCACGACCGACGAGGCGCGCGCCAAGGTCGACGCCTACGTGACGGAGGCGCGCTCGAAGAGCGATCGCGATCGAATGACCCAGGTGAAGGTGAAGACGGGGGTGCCCCTCGGCGCCTTCGCGATTCACCCGATCTCCGGAGCGAAGGTCCCGATCTGGGTGGGCGACTACGTCATCGGGTCGTACGGCACCGGCGCGGTCATGGGCGTCCCCGCCCACGACGCCCGCGACTTCGAGTTCGCGAAGCAGTTCGGGCTGCCCATCGTCGAGGTCGTGAGCCCCGACGGGAAGCTCCACGACAGCCTCGCGGAGGCCTACGTCGTCGATGGCATCTCGGTGCGATGCGGCGATCTCGACGGACTCGCGACGAACGACTGCAAGCGCGCGATGGTGAAGAAGCTCGAGGGGATGGGCCGCGGCCGCGGCAAGGTCACCTACAAGCTCCGCGACTGGGTGTTCTCACGCCAGCGCTACTGGGGCGAGCCGATCCCGATCTACTTCCCGGTGGAGCTGCCCGAGGGCGGCGATCCGCGCGAAGGGGCGAAGGCGATCATCCGCTTCGATCAGCCGATCGCGGTCGCGGAGAGCGAGCTCCCGCTGCGGCTGCCCGATCTCGTCGACTTCCGCCCGGGGGAGGATCCGGCCGGCCCGCTCGCGCGCGCCCTCTCGTGGCGCTTCTTCGAGCGCGACGGGAAGTTCTACGCGCGCGAGACGAACACGATGCCGCAGTGGGCGGGCTCGTGCTGGTACTACCTGCGCTTCCTGGATCCGAAGAACGCGGAGGAGGGCTGGTCGAAGGAGGCTTACGACGCGTGGATGCCGGTCGATCTCTACATCGGCGGGGCCGAGCACGCCGTGCTCCACCTCCTCTACGCCCGCTTCTGGCACAAGGTCCTGTTCGACGCCGGCTACGTGAAGGACAAGGAGCCGTTCCAGAAGCTCGTCCATCAAGGGATGATCCTCGGCACCTCGTTCCGCTATTACACGACCGAGGACGACGTCGCGCTCGGGGGAGACACGCCCGTCACGCGCGCCGCCGATTCGAACGAGCTCACCACCGCGTCCGGTCAGAAGGTGACCGAGCGCTGGGTGAGCGAGGCCGAGCTCACCGGTCGCGGCAGCGACGTCAGCTATCGAGGCGTGCCGGTCGTGCTCGTCGCAGAGAAGATGAGCAAGTCGCGCGGCAACGTCGTCAACCCGGACGACGTGGTGAAGGCCCACGGCGCGGACGCGCTCCGGCTCTACGAGATGTTCATGGGCCCCCTCGAGGCGGTGAAGCCCTGGCAGACGTCACAGATCCAGGGCGTCGTCCGCTTCCGGGACAAGGTCTATCGCGTATGCACCGGCCGCACCGTGGACGAGATCGACGACGCCACGCTGCGCGCGCTGCACCGCACGATCAAGAAGGTGACGGAGGACGTCGAGGGCCTCTCGTTCAACACTGCCATCAGCACGATGATGGTGTTCGTGAACCACCTCGGATCGCTGCCGGCGGTGCCGAAGGTGGCGGCGGAGAACCTCGCGCTGCTGCTCTCGCCCTTCGCGCCTCACGTCGCGGAGGAGATCTGGAGCAAGCTCGGCCACGAGGATCTGGCCTCGCTCGCGCAATGGCCGGCCTTCGATCCGAAGCTCACCGTCGAGGACACGATCGAGATCGGGGTCCAGGTGAACGGCAAGGTGCGCGGTCGCGTGATGCTCTCGCGGACCGCGAGCGAGGACGACGCGAAGGCGGCCGCCCTCGCGGCGGAGGGCGTGGGGGCCTTCGTCGACGGCAAGTCGATCAAGAAGTTCGTCTACGTCCCCGGCCGCATCGTCAACCTCGTCGTCGGCTGACAGCGGCGCGTAAGGCCGCGCTCAGGCGACGAGCGCGGCCGCGAAGGAGCGCCACGTCGGGTCGACGCGATCGGCGATGTCGAAGACGTGGTCGTCGTAGGTGCCCATCTCGAGCAGCGCGCGGGCGACGCCGATCACATAGTCGGCGTTGGGGCCGCTCGGGCCGTGGCTCCTTCGGACCTGGGCCGCGATCGCGTCGTGCGACGCGGGGCCCAGCCAGCTCTCGTTGTCGGGATCGGCGATGTAGACCAGACCGCGCCCGAGAACGCTGCCGTCGGAGGCGCGGCGCAGCGGGAGCTCGAGCCGCGTGTACCCGCCGCGCTCGCGGAAATCGAGGGAGTCGAGCACCGCGGGCGCGTCCGCGCGGCTGACAGAGAGCGCCAGCCCGAAGCACCGAGAAGCTTCGCTCGAGGCGAGGGTCGCGACTCGACCGGGCGAGCCCGGGACGCCGCGGTGATCGGTCGAGCCCTGCCAGAACCGACGAACGAAGCCTTCGATGTAGGCGGGCTCACGACCCACGTACTGGAACGCGGGCCGGAACATCAAAGAGCCGTACGCGAAGATCCAAAGCACGATGCTCTCCTTTCTGCCACGGCGGCTCGACGGTGCGCAAACTTTAGGGCGAACGGCAAACGCCCCACCCGTCCGACCGAGGTCGTGACGAGCGGGGCGTTGCTCGGTCGTCCAGGCCGCTGGCTCAGGGCTTGGGAGCGGGAGCCGGGGCCGGGGCGGGAGCCGGGGCGGGAGCCGGCGCCGGCACCACGCCTTGCTTCGTCGTCTCCACCTGGATCGGCTTCTTGTCGGACACGATGAATTGCACGCGGCGGTTCTTCGCGCGCTCGTCGTCGGACTGCTTCTTCACCGTGCCGACGAGGGGCTTGTCCATGCCGTAACCCTTGGAGGTCAAACGACCGGCGTCGATGCCGCGCTTGAGGAGCGCCTCCATGACCGCCTTGGCGCGATCCTCGGAGAGCTTCTGGTTCAGGACCTTGGAGCCCTTGTTGTCGGTGTGGCCCTGGACCTCGACCTTGAGGACCTCGGGGTGATCCTTCAGCACGCTCGCGACCTCGTCGAGGAGGGCGTCGCTCTCCTTCTTGATCGTGGCCTTGCCGAAGTCGAACTGGACCTGCTCGAGGATCTTCACCTCGCTGTCGGTGAAGACGACGAGCTTCGGGCAGCCGCGCTTCGAGGGATCGGGGTTGTCGACGCCCTTCTCGTGCGGGCACGCGTCCTGGTCGTCGCGGAACCCGTCGCCGTCGCTGTCGGGCGGGCAGCCGTTGGTCTTCGGATCGTTGGTCTTGACGCCCGGGATGTCGACGCACGCGTCCTCCTCGTCGGGGACGCCGTCGTTGTCCTTGTCGTGGACGGGGCAGCCGTGCTTCTTCGGGTCTTCGCTCTCGGGACGCCCGGCTCCGTCGGGCACGCGTCGACGTCGTCGAAGATGCCGTCCTTGTCGGTGTCGCGATCGGGGCAGCCGTTCTTCTTCGGATCGGCGTTGGGCTTTCCGGGCTCATCCGGGCAGGCGTCGACGTTGTCGAGGATGCCGTCGTGATCGCGATCGCTCTCGGGCGGACAGCCGTTCTTGGCCGGGTCCTCGCTCTTCACGCCGGGCACGCGCGGGCACGCGTCGACCGGATCGAAGATGCCGTCCTTGTCGGTGTCGACCTGCGGCTCGTTGATGACCGGGGTGTACGCGATCTGGAACAGGCCGCGGAAGACGGGGGTGCCGACGCCCTTCGTGACGCCGGGGCCGGCGCCGAGCCCGAGCTCGATGAACTCGATGCCGGGCAGACGCCATTTCACGCCGCCGAGGATCTCCGCGTTCGGGGTGCGGGTGTCGGGCGGGCTCTCGAGATCGATCGCGCCGTACGACTCGACGTGGAGCTGCAACGTCCGCTTGTCGAGGAGGAGGACGCCGACGCCAGCGCCCCAGTCCATCTCGTGTCCGAGCTCGACGTTGCCGACGGTGGTGCTCCCGGTGCGGAAGGTCGGGCCGGCCATGACCGTCCAGATGAACCGGTCGGCGCGGCCGCCCATGAGGAGCTGCGGCTGCCCGCGGAAGTTGCCGTCGCTCACGTACGAGCTGTCGAAGCCCGTGGGCAACCAGAAGTAGCCCCCGACGCCGATCTGGAAGGGATCGTGGTACTCGCCGAACAGGCGGAACCGAGCCCCGAGCCGGAGATCGCCGACGGCCGCGCCCGAAGGCTCGTCGAAGCGCAGCGATCCTCCCTCGGGAGCATCACCCTTGCTGACGAGGGCGAAGGGCATGCTCGCGCTGATGGCGATGCGGCTGATGATCGAGAAATTCACAGCCGCGTGGAGGAAGAGCTGATCCGAAACGACCGCACCGAGATCTTCGGTCTCGTCGTTCGTCGTGCGGACGAGCTTGAGCGGGTCGCGGGCGTAGTCGAGGGTCAGCGCGCCGTGGAGCGCGACCATCCCGTTGTCGGCCGCGTAGGGCGAAGGCACGCCGAAGAATCGATCCCCCGGCGGGGCGGGGTTGAACTTCGGCAGATCGATCTGCGTCGTCTGGGTCTGTTGCGCGCTCGCTTCACCAGCGACGAGCGCGGCGAGGCAGCCCGTTGCGATTGCGGCGGCGCGAAGTGTCCATCGACCGAGTCTCATCGTGACCTCTTTCGATCTCAAAAAAGATGAAGGGAGAGAGGGGGCATCCTACTGCCCTGTCTCCTCGGGCATCAACGCTGCGAACGAGCCTCCAACACCGATGACGCGTGGGTTGCGTTCGATCGCGCTGCCGTTGTGGCGGCGCTGTACCAACGGATCGAACGAGACGATTGCAACCCTAAATGTGGGCGATGCATGTGCAGCGTGCGGCCTGGACAAAAGTATAGCCGGGTTTTAGAACGCGGAGCTCATGAACTTCGATCCCGTGCCGCAGCTCGCGTCGGAGCTCGGGCTCCCGATCTCCAGCGTCCAAGCCGTCGTGAAGCTCCTCGTCGAGGGAGCGACGGTGCCCTTCATCGCCCGCTACCGCAAGGAGGCCACGGGCGGCTTGGACGAGGTCCAGATCCGCGCCATCGAAGAGCGCCGCGTCTACTTGGTCGAGCTCGAGGAGCGACGCGCGAGCGTGCTCGAGGAGATCGGCAAGCAAGGCAAGCTGACGCCGGAGCTCGAGAAGAAGATCCGAGCCGCGACGACGAAGGCGGAGGTCGAAGACCTCTACGCGCCGTTCAAGCCCAAGCGCCGCACCCGCGCGATGATCGCGAAGGAGCGCGGGCTCGAGCCCCTCGCCGACTCCATCTGGAAGCTCGGCCTCGCCGCCGCCGAGGCGAGCTCCGCGGAGGCGCCGGACGCCGCCGCTGCGAAGTTCGTCGACCTGAAGAAGGAGGTGCCCGACGTGGCCGCCGCCCTCGCGGGGGCGAGAGACATCTGCGCGGAGCGCATCGCCGACACGGCCGAGATCCGGAAGCACGTGCGCGACACGATGGCCAATGAAGGGCGCCTCGCTGTGACGAAGGTGAAGGAGCTCGCCGACAAGCCGACGAAGTTCGACACCTACGCGAGCTACGAGGAGCCGGTGCACTCGATGCCTTCGCACCGCGTGCTCGCCATCCGCCGCGGGGAGGCCGAGAACGTCCTCCGCGCGAACCTCCTCGTCGAGACGGAGAAGGTCGTCTCCGAGATCGGTCGCAAGGTCGGCATCGGAAAGGGGCCTTGGGCGACGGAGCTCGAGAAGGCCGCGACCGACGCCTACAAGCGGCTGCTCGCGCCCTCCAGCGAGGTCGACGTTCGGGTCGAGATCAAGATGCGCGCCGATCGCGAGGCCGTCACCGTCTTCGCCCAGAACCTCCGCGAGCTCCTGCTCGCGGCGCCCTACGGGACGAAGAAGGTCCTCGGGATCGATCCCGGGCAGCGCACCGGCTGCAAGTGCGCCGTCGTCGACGAGACGGGCAAGCTCGTCGACCACACGACGATCTACATCGTCCAAGGCGACTCCGCGCTCGACAAGGCGCGGGCGACCCTCAAGCAGCTCTTCGCGAAGCACGACCTGCGCGCCGTCGCCGTCGGCAACGGGACCCACGGCCGCGAGACGGAGGCGTTCGTGCGCGACGTGCTCGCCGCGGAAGGAAAGAAGGATCTCCTCGTGGTGCCGGTGAGCGAGGCGGGGGCGAGCGTCTACTCCGCGAGCGACGTGGCGCGCGAGGAGTTCCCCGATCTCGACCTGACGGTGCGCGGGGCCATCAGCATCGCGCGGCGCCTCCAAGACCCGCTCGCCGAGCTCGTGAAGATCGATCCGAAGAGCATCGGTGTCGGCCAATACCAGCACGACGTGTCGGCCACCCTCCTCGAGAAGAAGCTCGACGAGGTGGTGGAGAGCTGCGTGAACCTCGTCGGGGTCGAGCTCAACACCGCGAGCGCCCCCCTCCTCGCGCGTGTCTCCGGCATCGGGCCCTCGATCGCGAAGCGCATCGTGGAGCACCGCAACGACAAGGGCGCGTTCGAGTCGCGCAAGAGCCTGCTCGACGTGAGCGGGATCGGGCCGCGCACGTTCGAGCAGTGCGCCGGCTTCGTCCGCGTGCACGGGGGCAAGCACCCCCTCGACGCGAGCGCGGTCCACCCCGAGCGATACGGCCTCGTGGAGCGCATCGCCCAAGACCTCGGCGTGCCGGTGACGAAGCTCATCGGAGACGCCCAGCTCGTCTCGAAGATCGACGCGAAGAAGTACATCGCGGGCGACGTCGGGCAGTTCACCCTCGACGACATCGTGGCCGAGCTGAAGAAGCCCGGGCGCGATCCTCGAAAGGACTTCGTGCCTCCGGCGTTCCGCGACGACGTCCGCACGATGGAGGATCTGAAGGAAGGGATGACGCTCGAAGGGGTCGTGACGAACGTGACCGCCTTCGGCGCCTTCGTCGACATCGGCGTCCACCAAGATGGCCTGGTCCACGTCTCCGAGCTCGCCGATCGGTTCGTGAAGGATCCGGCCACGGTCGTGAAGGTCGGCGACAAGATCAAGGTGCGCGTCCTCGAGGTCGACCTCCAGCGCAAGCGCATCCGCCTCTCCGCGAAGAGCGGCTCCCCCACATCTTCTTCTTCTTCTTCTTCGGATCGGCACGGTCGGCCGGGGCAGCCCGATGCGGGAGGGGGCCAGCGCCGCCCGCCCGTACGCAACCAGGGCCCGAGCCAGCCGCGGGAGCCGGAGAAGAAGTTCACCTACAACCCCTTCGAAAAGCTCGGGCGGAGGTAGCGTGCGGCCCTCGGCGATCGCGGTCGTATGCGCAATCGGCCTCGCGTCGACCGGCGCCCGCGCCGAGCCCGCCGAGAAGAGCCCGGCCCCATCCCCCGACGCAGCCGCGCCGGCAGCCCCGCCCTCGGCCGCGCCTCCCAAACGGCGCGTGCCTTCCCTCGTCCCGACGATCGCGCTCGGCGTGACGGGGGGCGTGGGTATCGTCCTCGCCATCGCCGGCTTCGCGGCGAGCGTCGAGAGGGCGGGTCACGCCCGATCGCTGGCGGAAGGTCTGCGCGCCGATGGTTTGACCTGCAACGATCGGCCCGAGGTGTGCGCGGAGGGGGACGAGACCCTCGCCGACAAGCAGGCCTTCGAGTTCCTCGGGGTGTTCGGCCTCGTCGCGGGCGCCTCGTCGCTGACGGCCATGGCCATCTATCGCTTCGTCACCTCGCCGAAAGCGCCCACCCCCGCGCCCAGTCCGAAGGTCGACGTGAAGACGGGGCTCGCCCCGCTCCCGGGCGGCGCGTTCGCGACGATCACCGTGAGCGGGTGGGCGCTGTGATGCGGAGCGCGCTCGTCATCGCCGCGCTCGCAGCGTCGCTGCTCTCGGTAACGGCCTGCAAGAAGGCGACGTTCTGCAGCGAGTACCCCGATCTTTGCCCCACGAACGAAGGAGGCCGCGGAGAGGGCGGCGGAGCGGGCGGCGGCGGCGAAGGTCCGGGAGGCGCTCCGCCCTGAGCCTCTGAGCCTCGGGATTCCAGAACCCCTCCCGCGACGGAG
This sequence comes from Polyangiaceae bacterium, assembly GCA_044225865.1. Taxonomy (GTDB): domain Bacteria; phylum Myxococcota_A; class Polyangia; order Polyangiales; family Polyangiaceae; genus Xiheicaenibacterium. Next base: position 67,006 of record JBGAID010000053.1, read on the forward strand.
CTCGAAGAGCGTAGTCGCCAGGGAGGGGTCGGCGAGCGCGGAGCGCGCCGGGGGTGCTGATCAGAACCCCTCCCCCGACGGAGCTCGAAGAGCGTAGTCGCCAGGGAGGGGTCGGCGAGCGCGGAGCGCGCCGGGGGTGCTGATCAGAACCCCTCCCGCGACGGAGCTCGAAGAGCGTAGGCGCCGGGGAGGGGTCGGCGAGCGCGGAGCGCGCCGGGGGTGCTGATCAGCAGCGGCGCGCCGCCCTTCGCCCGGTGACGATCCCGATCCCGGCGAAGGCGATCAACCCCAGCATCCCGGTGGCGTCGTTCGAGGCGCCCGCGGCGTGACACTCGCAGCTCGCTTCGCCCTTCACGACGTCGCTTCCGCCGCCGTCGCCGCTCGATCCCCCGGCCGGGCCTGCCCCGCCTTGATCCGATCCGCCCTGGGCCGAGGGCTCGATCACTTGAATGGGGAGCTCCACCGCCGCGTCGGCGGGCCCGCCCTGATCGGCGAACCACGCCACCCCCTCCTCGACGAGCCCGAAGTGCTCGACGTACGCGCCCGGCGTCTGGGGGGCCTTCATCGTGAAGGTGAAGGTGTAGGACTGTCCCAGATCGACGGCGCCTTCGACCACCGCGGGACGATTGTCGCCCGCCCAGGACGCGTCGTGGAAATCGCTCGGCCGGTCGCGTGGCTCGGTGGTGCCGACCTTCGTGCTCGCGTCCCAGGCCACGCCTCCCGAGTTCGTGTAGGTGAGCCGGACTTCGAAGGACTCACCGGCGAGCACCGTCTCGGGAGCCTCGACGTAGTCGAGCGTCGCGCCGTAGCCGCCCTGGCTCGCGAACGCGATGAGGTCCTCTTCGGAGCCATTGAAGACGTCTTTATCGACGTTGCCGGGGATGCCGGGGATCCCCCCCGTGGACGTGTATTGCCAGATGAGGAACGTCGACCATTGATTGGCGAGGTTCGGGCAGCTCGAGCACGAAGGCGGAGGGTCCGCGGGCGGCAAGCACGCATTGGGATACGCCGCGTGCCAGAGGGGGTAATCCGCGAACGCGTCGGACGCGACGTTGTCCTGCCAGAAGTACTTCCCGGTGTAGATGATGGGCGGCTTCCCGGTGGCCTCTTCCACGAGGGCGATCCATTGCCCGATCTTGTCCGCGATCGCGGCCGGGCCGACGCCGTCCGTCGCCTCGACGTCGAGGGTGACGGGCAGATCCCCCACGCCCAGCTTGCCCACCTTGTCGATGACGATCTGGGCTTGGGTCGCGACGTCGCTCCCCGGCCGGAAGAACTGATATGCGCCGCGGATCATCCCGACCTCACGGATGGCCGCGTAGTTCTCGTCGAACTTCGGATCCATGAAGTCGCCGTCGTTGATGCGGGTAATGGCGAACTTGTAGCCCGCGCCCGCGACCGCGTTCCAATCGATGTCGCCTTGATAGTACGAGACGTCGATCCCGTAGACCTGCGCGTCACCCAAGCACACCGAATCGGCCTGCTGGGCCTCCCCCGTCTCCTCGTTCGAGTCGGCGTCGTCGCTCTCGTCGTCGATCGGCATGCAGCCCGCGACCGCGAGCATCGATGCGATGGCGAGGCGCATAGCAGGAAGGCGAATCATGGGGCGAGGCTTGCATTAGGGCGCGGTCGCCTCAAGCGCGCGACGCCCATGCCTTCCACATTGCGGGGGGCTTCTGGCACCAGCGCGAGGTGGTCCAATTTCCACCCAGGGGCCGCGCTTCAGCCGTGGAGCCCGGCGAGCCGCAGAATGTCCTTCGCTTGCCTACCCACCGCGGCTCGGCTCTCCGTCCTCACCGTCGCCATCACCTCGTCCACGTCCCCCTCCGCGTCATCGTCCTTCTTCTTCTTCCCGCGGATGGAAGCGGGGGGAGCCTTGCCCCGGCGACGCCACGCCCGCTCGACGAGCTCGGCGGGGAGCTCTCGACGCAGGAGGTGGAACGCGTGGCCCGCCACGTAGAGATCGTCGAGCAGGCCATAAGGCCCCAGCTCCGACTCCGGCATCACGTCGTGGGGCGCGACGAAGTACGCGAGCACGGCATTGACGATGTGGCGCGCGTCTTCCGGCAGCTCGGGCTCCGCGAACAAGCGCGCGAAGAGCTCGAAGACGTCGGGGGCGGCGAGCACCGCCGCCGCGTGCGCGCCGTCGTAGCCCTCCACGCACGCGCGGAGCGAGTCGGCGTAGGACGGGATTTCGAACGGCACGTCTCATGTTCGATCAACCGAGGCGGCTCGGAAAGCCCCGCCCGATGCGACCGCGGGCCGAGTTCGGTGTAAGCTTACGGCCGCGACAGAGAGCGGATCGCTCGGGGTCGCAGGTCTCGCGAATGGCTGAAGAAAAACCGAAGGACAAGCCGCCCACCTCACGTCTCGGGCGGCTCGCGCGGCTCGCCGCGCTGGCGCCGAAGGGCGTGCCGATGGCGCTCGAAGGCGCCAAGCGCGCGCTCGGGCTCAAGGACGGATCCAAACCGCCGACCCCCGAGCAACGCAAGAAGACGTCCGAAGACGCGAAGAAGGCCGCGGAGGCGCTCCTCAAGACCCTCGGCGAGATGAAGGGCCTGCCGCTGAAGGTCGGCCAGATGGTCAGCTACGTCGATGGCCTCGCCCCGCCCGGCTACGAAGAGCGCTTCCAGGCGGAGCTCAAGAAGCTCCTCGACAAGGCCCCTCCCCTCTCGGCCGAGGCCGCTCACAAGGTCGTGTGCGAAGAGCTCGGCGCCCCGCCGGACGAGGTGTTCGCGGAGTGGGAGCGCGAGCCCTTCGCCGCCGCGAGCATCGGACAGGTTCACCGCGCGAAGACGAAGGGCCACGACGCGGTCGCGGTGAAGGTCCAATACCCGGGCATCGACAAGGCCATCGAGGCGGACTTGAAGAGCATCCAGTTCTTCTCGGGGATGCTCTCGCCCATCGCGAAGAAGGTCCACAGCGAGCAGACGATCGACGAGATCAGCAAGGTCTTCCGCGAGGAGCTCGACTACGGGCTCGAGGCGCAGCGCACGGACGTGTTCCGCCGCATCCACGCGGACGATCCGAGCGTGATCATCCCGCGCGTCCACCACGCCCTCACGACGAAGCGCGTCCTCACGACCGAGCTCATCGGGGGGAAGGGCTACACGGAGTTCTGCGCGACCGCCTCTCAAGAGCAGCGCAACAAGGCCGGCATCACCATCTGGGCGTTCACGTTCCGATCGCTGCTCAAATACGGCCACCTCTATGCGGATCCACACCCCGGCAACTACCGCTTCATGGACGACGGGCGGGTGGCGTTCCTCGACTTCGGCTGCGTGAAGGTCCTGCCGCCCGAGCTCGTCGCGGGGATGAAGCGGTACATGCGGGCCGCCCTCGACGCCGATTGGCCGGAGTTCGATCGGGCGTGCGTCGAGGTGCTCGGCTACGACCCCGAGGACGAGAGCTGGGATCTCTATCGCAGCTACACGCTCGAGGTGTTGATGCCGCTGATGAGCCGGGAGCCTTGGGTGTGCTCGCAAGAGAAGGCGCGCGAGACGGTCGCCTATCTGAGCCGCGGGCTGCGCAAGATCGCCTTCAAGGAGGGAGAGATGATGCCGCAGCTCCCGAAGGTGCCGAAGATGCCGCAGGACTTCACGTTCGTGAACCGCCTCCAGTGGGGGCTCGCCAGCGTGATGGCCGGCCTCGGATCCATCGCCCTCTTCCGCCCGATGACGGAGGAGTGGGTGCGCGGCCCTGTCTTGCCGGTGCCGGATTGACGGGATGGATCAGCCGAGCGCCTCGCGTCCGTGGGGTGAATCGAGATCGACGGTGGGCCCGAGGGGGACGATGCGGTGGGGGTTCACCGTGGTCTGGCTCCAGTAGTAGTGCGTCTTGATGTGATCGAGGTTGCAGGTCGCCCGCACCTCGGGGCGCTGGGCGATGTCCCGCAGGAAGCCGGAGAGCGCCGGATAGTCCGCGAGGCGCCGAACATTGCATTTGAAGTGGGCGTGGTAGACGAGGTCGAAGCGAAGGCACGTGGTGAACATCGCGATGTCCGCCTCCGTCAGGGCGGCGCCGCAGAGGAACCGCTGCCGCGCGAGCACCGCCTCCCATCGATCGAAGGCCTCGAAGACGGCGCGGCAAGCCTCCTCGTACGCCGCCTGCTTCGTCGCGAAGCCTGCCCGATAGACGCCGTTGTTGACGGGCTCGTAGATCGCGTCGAGTACCTCGTCGATGCGGGGGACCAGCTCCGGCGGCGCGAGGGGCGGCCCTCCCTTCGCGAGAGCGTCCATCTCGAGATCCAACATCCGCATGATCTCGCGCGACTCGTTGCTGACGATGCGTGAGGTCTTCTTGTCCCAGAGCACGGGGACGGTCACTCGACCGGTGTACCGAGGGACCGCGCGCAGGTAGACGTCTCGTAGGAAGCGGCCGTCTCCGAGCGGGTCAGGCGCGTCCGGGGCGAAGGACCATCCGTCGTCGCCCATCTTCGGATCGACGACGGTGACCGAAACCGCCTCCTCGAGGCCGCGCAGCGCGCGGACGATGAGCGTCCGGTGAGCCCAAGGGCACGCGTACGAAACATACAGGTGATAACGACCTGCCTCCGGGGCGAAGTCGGTCGAGCCGTCCCGCGCGATGCGGTCGCGAAACTGGGTCTTCGGGCGCTGGAAAGCGCCTCGCTCGTCGGGGTCGTACCAGCCGGTTCGCCAAACTCCATCCACGAGCTGTCCCATGGTCCGGATGATGGCCTACCCTCGGTCCGGTGTCTGCGAGGGGAATTTCCATGGAGCGAGACGGCCGCCCCGACTTCGGGAATCATGGGGTTCCGCAGCCGCCCCGTTGCGCTCGAAGCAACAGTGCGGTTGTGTAGGTCAGTCGCATGAGGGACGAGACGAACGACACGCAGAGGCCGCTGTCCCACGATGCCCTCCCCGAGAGCAGTCGGCCTCGCGTGCTGATCGTGGAGGACGAGGTTCCCCTCAGCCGCGCGCTCCAGCGCGGCCTCACCCAGCGCGGGTGTGACGCGGAGGTCGCCAACGACGGAGCCCAGGCGACGGCCATGATCATGTCGAACGAGTACGACGTGATCCTGAGCGACATCCACGTGCCGAACGCGAGCGGGGTCGACATCCTGCGAACGATCCGGACCTACTCGCTGGACGTCCCCGTGATCCTGATGACGGGCGATCCTTCTCTGGAGACGGCGATCGAGGCGGTCGACCTCGGGGCCATGAAGTACTTCGTAAAGCCGGTCCCCCATGAGGAGCTGGTGAAGGCGGTCGTGCGCGCGACCGCCCTCCACCGCATGGCCAAGCTGAAGCGCGACGCGCTCAAGCTGACGGGCGCGAACGCGGAGCGCCCCGGAGATCTCGCGGGCCTATCGGCGCGATTCGAGAGCGCCCTCAACACCCTCTCGGTGGTGTTCCAACCGATCATCGACGTCCAGAGCGGCGACGTCTACGGCTACGAGGCCCTCATGCGGACCCGCGAGCCCTCGCTCCCCACGCCGGAGGAGCTGCTCTCCGCCGCCGAGCGCCTCGACGGCGTCTTGAGGCTGGGCCAGCGCGTGCGCGAGCAGGTCGCGGCGTGCTTCCCCCGCATGCCCAAGAGCCACAACGCCGCCATCTTCATCAACCTCCACGCGCGCGAGCTGCTCGACGCCTCGCTCTACGACAGCAAGAGCCCGCTGATGCCTTATGCGTCTCGGATCGTGCTCGAGGTCACCGAGCGCAACACCATCGGCACCATCCACGACGTGAAGGCGCGGACGAGCGTGCTCCGGTTCCACGGGTATCGGTTGGCGATCGACGACCTCGGCGCGGGCTACGCCGGCCTCACGAGCTTCGTCACCCTCGAGCCGGAGATCGTGAAGCTCGACATGTCCCTCATCCGCGGCATTCACGAGTCGCCGATCAAGCAGCGCCTCGTCTCTTCGGTGACGGATCTCTGCAACAAGATGGATATCCGGGTCGTCGCGGAGGGCGTCGAGACGCGAGAGGAGATGGACTCGATCCGCCGCCTCGGCTGCGATCTCGCGCAGGGCTTCTTCCTCGGCCGGCCGAGCGCCCTCTTCGGCTAAATGAGCGAGCGCAATTCTCGATCACGATCGGTGATTTAGCGCCGAAATTGACAAGCTCGCGGCGCGCTGCTTCTCTCTCCCGGTGAGCAGGACCGTCGACAGCAACGGCCCGATCGAGACGTTCTGCCAGCGCGCCGAAGGTCCGGTCAGCCGGGGCAGCGCGTATTCGTTCGACCAGATCCTGGTCGGTGATCGGGTGGCGCTCTGCTTCGCGGCCGAGGACACGAAGTCGCCGTACTCGCTCCGAGTCAAAGCCCCCAACGGCGCGCTCGTCATCGAGCGATTGCTCCGGGAGCTCCCCACCGGGCTCCCCCAGAGCGAGCCGCCCGTCACGTTCGTCGTCTCTTCGGCCGGCAACTACCAAGTCGAGATCCGCGAGCTCACCGGCAAGAGCTGGGGACAAGCGACCATCCGCGTCGGCTGAGCCGGAGCCGCGGGTGGGTCGACGAAAGATTCCTCGCTTCGCGCCCCGCTCGCCGCTCGAGCTCGACGCGGACGCGATGCGCGACATGATGGCGCTCGTCGTCGATCGGGTCGTCGACCACGTCGCCTCGTTGCCGGACCAGCCCGCCCACGCGGTTCGAGGCGGACGCAAGCTCGCGCGGGCCCTCACGGAGCCGATGCCCGAGCGCGGGGCCCCTCTCGAGCGGCTCCTGAAGAGCTTGTTCGGTCGCGTCATCCCGAACAGCCTCAACACGGCCGGGCCCGGCTACATGGCGTACATCCCGGGGGGCGGGTTGTTCCAAGCTGCCGTCGCCGACTTCATCGCCCTCGCGACGAACCGATACGTGGGGGTATGGGTGGCCGCCCCCGCCCTCGTCAGGCTCGAGCAGAACGTCCTCGCGTGGCTGTCGCAGATGGTCGGCTTGCCCGAGGCCGCGGGCGGCGTCCTTACGTCGGGGGGCTCCATCGCGGGGCTGTGCGCCGTCGTCGCCGCGAGGCACGAGAAGCTGGGAGACGCGATCGAGCGCGGAACTTTCTATCTATCGACGGAGGCGCACCACTCGCTCGCGAAGGCCGCTTCGATCGCGGGGATCCTCCCGGAGCGGGTCCGGCGCGTCGCGGTGGACGATCGACTGCGCATCGACGTCGCCGATCTGGAGCGCCGAATCGAGGAGGACCGCCGCGCCGGGCTGCGCCCTTTCCTGATCGCTGCGAGCGCGGGCACCACCAACACCGGCAGCGTCGACGACCTGCCGCAGGTCGCCCGCGTCGCGCGCGCGCACGCCCTCTGGCTCCACGTCGACGCGGCGTATGGAGGGTTCTTCTGCTTGACGGAGCGCGGGCGCGCGCGGCTCTCCGGCATCGAGCTCGCCGACTCCGTCACCCTCGATCCTCACAAGGGATTGTTCCTCCCCTACGGCACGGGGTGCGTGCTCGTGCGCGAGCGGGCGACGCTCAAGCGCGCGTTCGCGAGCCACGCCGCCTACATGCCGCCGATGCAGGAGGACGAGGACCTCGTGGACTTCTGCGATCTGGGCCCCGAGCTCTCACGCGAGGCGCGCGGACTGAGGGTGTGGCTCCCCCTGAAGCTGCACGGGGCGGCGGCGTTCCGCGAGGCCCTCGACGAGAAGCTCGACCTCGCCGCTCACGCCGCGCGCCGCCTCGAAGAGATGGAGGGGGTCGAGGTCGTCTGCTCCCCGGAGCTCTCCGTGCTCGCTTTCCGGGTCTCGGGGGGCGAGCGTGACGACGAGGGCGAGGCGATCAACCGCGCCGTCCTCGCGCGCGTGCACGAGCGACAGCGAGCCGTCCTCACGACGACGCGCGTCCGCGGGCGCCTCGTCCTCCGCATCGCCATCCTCTCGTTTCGAACCCATCGCGCGCACGTCGACCGCCTCCTCGACGACATCGAGGACGCGGTCCGCCGCGTCACCCCGTCGGCAGCCGGATGAGGAACCGTGTGCCGCCGCCCTCGCGAGGCTGACACGCGATCGTCCCTTGGTGGGCCTCGACGATCTCGCGCGTGACGGCGAGCCCGAGACCGGTGCCGCGCTGCTTCGTCGTGAAGAACGGATCGAACACGTGGACCCGCACCTCCTCCGGGATGCCGGGCCCGTCGTCCTCGATCGCGAGCTCGACCGCTCGCTCCGCCTTGCCCACCGCGAGCCACAGGTGCCCGCCCTCCGTCATCGCCTCCCGCGCGTTGCGGATGAGGTTCACGATCGCCTGGCGGAGGAGGTTCTCGTCGAGGGGCACGTCGGGGACCTCCGGCTCGATGGTGAGGGCGACCTCGACCTGCGCGCGCGAGAGCTCGGGCTTGATGAAGGCGAGGATCTCCTCGACGAGCTCGCCGAGCGACTCGGTGACGAGGGCGGGGGCGGGCCTCCTCGCGAGGCTGAGGTATTGCTCCGAGAGGCGCGAGAGCCGGTTCGCCTCCGCCTTGATGGCGCCGACGAGCTCGCGCTGCTCCTTCGGATCGCGCCCTTCGTCCTCGATCTCCGACTCGAGCAGATCGAGGTTGAGGCTGATCGCGGAGAGCGGGTTTCGGATCTCGTGGGTGATGTGGGCCGCCATCTTGCCGATCGCGGCGAGCCGCTCCGCCTTCACGAGCTCCTGCCCGGCGTCGCGGATGGCCCCCACCATCGACTCGAACGTCTCGGCCAGCTCGCCGATCTCGCTCCCGTCGTCGATCGCAGGCCGCGGGGCGAGATCCCCGGAGGCGACGGCGCGCGCGCGCTCCGTCACCCTGCCCAGCGGCTGCAGCACGCGCCGCGCGTAGAGGGTGATGCCCGCCGCGACGATCAGGGTGAGGGCGGTGAGCCCGACGAGGAGCTCCACCGCGCGCTGCTCGCGCGCCCGCGCCCTCTCCCCGAGGTGCTCCATGGTCGTCTCCGTCTTCGACTTCACGGAGCGGAGCCGTTGCGCCGTCTCCGCTTCGTACTTCACCGCCTCACTCTGGAGCGCCTCTGCCTTCGCGCGATCGGAGCCCACCATCGCCTCGAAGAACGACGCGTACAGCTTCCCGTCCGATCCGACGCGCTCGTCGACCGCGTCCAGATCGCTCGTCACCTCCCCTTTGAGGCGCGCCGCCTCCGGGATCGCGGGGTCGAGCTTCTCGGTGGCCTTCCGCGCGAGGGCGAGGGTGATGGGACGAGCGCGGCGCGCGGCCTCGATCCACTCTCGAACGTCGGCGGGGTTCTTCGCGGCGGTGGCGTGGTTGAGCTGGGCGGCGAGGACGTTCTGCTCGGCGAGCGCCTCTCCCACCGAGAACTGGAGAGGGACGAGGGCGGAGCGCAGCAGCTCCGCCTCCCGGGTCGCGCGGCCGAGATCCCTCAGCCCCAGCCCCATCGTCACCGCGAAGGCGGCGAGGAGCACCATGTACCCGGCGAGGAGCCGGCGCGTGACCGAGCGCCTTCGCCGCATGGCGTTCAGGCCTTGAGCCCGAGCCCCGCCGCGATGAACGTCACGAGGTCGCGGACGTCGGCGCCGCTCTTCTGGAATCGATGGAGGCTGTCTCCGCACGCGGTCACGAGCGGGCCGCCCCCGAGCCGTTCGTGCTCCGAAAGCCTCGCGGCCGCGATCGTCTCGGAGTCGCGGGGACGGGTCAGGGGCAGCAGGCCTCCGCCCCCCGAGCAATCGGCCTGGGTCCGGTTGCGCTCGAGCTCTCGAACCGGCGCGCCCGTGACCCGCGCCAAGATCGCGCGCGGCTGCTCGTAGCGGCCCAGGCCGCGTCCGAGCTGACATGGATCGTGATAGCGGACCGGCTCGAGGTCGGGGACCTTCGACAGGCGATCGAGGCGCGCCGCCGCCACGTCGACGAGCAGCTCGGGGGCGCGGGGGACCAGGGTCTCGACGGCGCGGAAGCACCCCGGATCGAGGACGACGACCTGCTTTCCCGCCACCTCGCGCGCGAGGGCGCGGCGCTCCCGGTCCGCGCCCTCCGCGTCGCCGGCGAGGGTGAGGGCGTACCCGCAGCAACCGCGCGCGAACGCGGTGGGCTTGTCGAGCAGCGTCTCCACGACCCGGCCCGCGAGGGCGGCGATCTCGGGAGACCTTCGCAGGTACGAGCAGCCCGCGACGAGCATGACCTCCGCGCGCGCGGGATCGCGCGATTCATTGGAGCTCAAACCATCCACGGTCGCTTGTCGCTGCGCCGTCCTCGCGTCCCAGGACGAAGCGAGGGCGCGGGCCAGCTCGGGGGCTTTGCCGCGCGCGAAGAGATCGGCCCGCGCCGCCTCGAGGGTGGGGCCGACTTGGTTCCGATGATCGCAGCGCTCGCGGCACGCGAAGCAGCTCGCGCACGCCATCGCCACGCTTGCCGACTCCTCGTCGATGGGCACGTAGCCGCGAGACATGAAGTACGCAGTCGACATATTGCCCCACGGCGTCAGAGTCTCGTCGGTGTG
>JBGAID010000054.1:0-75766 GCA_044225865.1 Polyangiaceae bacterium
AGCGTTGGGGAGACGCGCTTCATGACGACGACCTCGCCGAAGCCATCGTCGATCGCATTCTCGAGCGCGGTCGGCTGCTACGCCTTGACGGACCGTCCATCAGGACCAATCACTTGCCGAGCGAAGAGCTCGCCAGCGATCAACTCGACGATCTAGCCGGACGCAGAGTTTCCGGAACGAGGCCCGCAGAGTTTCCGGAACCCACAGCAGATGGCTTCTGAAACGTGATCGTCGCGATAGGTGGCAGAGGGCTCCTTGGCTCGCATGGCGTTGTCTCGAGACTGGGGTGGCTTGCATGGCGTTGTCTCGAGACTGGGGTGGCTCGCATGGCGTTGTCTCGAGACTGGGGTGGCTCGCATGGCGTTGTCTCGAGACTGGGATGGCTTGCATGGCGTTGTCTCGAGACTGGGGCGGAGCGCGCGTCGCGCTTCGCGCTCGCCAGGGAGAGGACGGAGCTGCAGAGGCGTTGTCGTGCTGGGAGCGTTTCGTTGCTAGGGGCAGGGCCCCGCAGCTCTGACGGAGCGCGCGTCGCGCTTCGCGCTCGCCGGAGATGGCGGAGCATTGGCGTTATGTTGCTGGGGGCGTTGTGCGGCTTTCGCGAGGCCCCGCAGCTCGGCTCGTTAGCTGGAGGTGGGCGACGAAGCTTCCGCCGTTTCTTGCTTCAAGAAATCGGCGAGAAGTGTCGCCCGGTGCGCGTTTCATCCGCGCACGCGAAGAGAACAGAGCGAAAGCCTCCCCCCACTGCGTGGGGCCCCCCTCCGACGCTGCAGATGGCTTCTGAAACGTGATCGTCGCGATAGGTGGCCGAGGGCTCCTTGGCTCGCATGGCGTTGTCTCGAGACTGGGGTGGCTCGCATGGCGTTGTCTCGAGACTGGGACGGAGCGCGCGTCGCGCTTCGTGCTCGATGGAGATGGCGGAGCTGAAGCGTGGTCCTGCTGGGACGGAGCGCGCTTTGCGCTGGCCGACGGGACCCGGGGAACGTTGGGTGGCGAGCGCTTGGCGAGGGCCCTCGGCTCGGCGGGCGTGCCAGGTCTCCTCTCGTTGGGGTTTCGCTTCACGGGCCCGTGCGCGAATGGTAAACGCGCGCCGATGGCTCTCGAGACCTTCAAGAAGCAGCCGCTCGGCGGCGTCGATCGCCGCGCCATGGTCCCCGCCCTCGCCGAGCGCGGTCCCGTCTTGGCTCGCGAGATCCTCGAGCACGAGCGCAAGGCGGTGCGCTCCGCCGGGACGAGCATCCCGAGCGACGTCGCCGTCATCATCCTCGGCGGCTCGAACGGGATCACCCGCGGGCTGGCCGTGCAGCTCCTCTTCGGGGAGCGGGCGGCGGTGTTCGCGGTCCACCTCGACAGCGAGAAGATGCAGATCGGACCGCACCACACCCGCGCCATCGCGGAGGCGGCGGCGCGCGAGGGCCTGGTCGCGAAGTTCGAGAACGACGACGCCACCAAGCCCGAGGTCATCGAGCGCGTCATCGCGGAGATCAAGGGGAAGTACCGCGCCGTTCATCTCGTGAACGGGATCGCGGCCGGCGCGACCAAGCGCTACCAAGAGCACGGCCCGACGAAGGTGAAGGATCTCGACGTCGCCTTCGATCTCGTCCTTCAGACACCGGACTTCACGAAGGCAGAGAGCATCCGCAAGCTCGGCCTCGTCGACGTCGAGGTCGCGACGGAGGCGGACATCGAGCGCACCAACAAGTTCATGGGCACCTCTTCGCTGCTCTGGGCCGAGCCCCTCGCGAAGGCGGGCCTGCTCGCCGCGGGGGAGAGCGTGGTCGCCTTCTGCGACTACGACTACCCGGCCGACGATCCGGTCTACGCGATGGGCCCGCTCGCGGGGGCGAAGAAGCTCCAGCGCGAGACGATGGCCCAGATCCACGAGCGCTTCGGGGCGAAGACGGCGCGGCTCTGTTATCCTGCCGTGGCCACGACCGCGCTCGGCGCGATCCCGGGCGGGCTCTTGATGTATGGGCTCACGGGGCAGATCCTCGCGGAGCGCGGGCAGCTCAAGACGATCCCGGAGCTGAGCTTCGAGGCCGCGAGCGTCTTCGCCCCCTCGTTCCCCAAGGAGGGCGGGGAGGCTCGCCTCGACCGGGACTACCAAGCGACCCTTCCGGAGTTCTACAAGCGGCGCGACGCCCTCGACGTGGGGGACGTGCCGTCCGCCTTCGCGAAGCTCATCGAGGTGACCAACCCCCCCGCTTGAGGGCGATCTTCCCCGCGGTATGGCGGCGCGATCATGCCTGCCCCGGAGACACCACCTAAAAGTCCCTCAAATTCCAGCGTTCGGGCGTGGGAACACCTTTTGCCTCGAGACTCTACGGAGCCCAGCCGTCCTCGAACAGGATGGGCAGGCCCCCCGAAGCGCGAGCCATCTCGCAGGGCGCATGCGTCCAAAGACTTGGCCCCGTCTCGGGTCCTGTGCTGATCTCTCACGGATTCAACCATCGAAGCGGGCATCAATCGTCCGCTCGAGAGCGCATCGACCTCGCGGAGGGAGGCGCGCTCTTCGCTGTAAGCGCGCAGGCCAATTCGGGCCCGCGCTCGACTTCAGAATGAGGAGCGCCTCGCGAGACTGCGACAAGACGTAACCCGGACAACCTCACTGCACCCGCGCAGTCCTGCTACGCGCGTGCGTCCGAGGCGGTTCGGCGGAACACTCACTATCGATTCTTTTGGTCGTTCATAGGCATCGCCTCCGCAAGCCGCAGGCGTGTCTCTGAGCGATGTTTTTCGGAGGAGAGCATGAACATCAAGCTTCTGAGCGTTGTGTTGACGGTGGCGGGCGCGCTTGTCGCCTGTGGTGATTCGACGGGTAGCGGTGGTTCGGGCGCGAGCTCGAACGGCGGCAACGGCAGCGGCGGCACGCCCGTCGAGGGCGGCGGCGGCAACGGCACCGGTGGCACTCCCGCCACGGGCGGCGGCGGTGGCGGCACCGGCGGCGCGGGCGGCGGCGCGAGCTGTGAGGAGCAGTACCCGGCCGGCGCTGCTACCGCGGCGACGCTCGTGATTCAGGCCTGCGGCTGCGACGCGGACTCGCCCTGCGAGGCGATGTGCGCCGACGACGACGTCTGCGTCACGCCGGGACCGGTCGCGAGCACCGACGCCTGCGGCAACTGCGTCCAGATGCAGGCCGACAACCAGGCCACGTGCGCGCTCGGCGCGATCGGTGGCGACGGCTGCGACGCGGACTGCCAAGACTACGTCACCTGCGTCCTCGCGGGCGGCTGATCTCGCACGACGTCTCGGTGAGAGGGCTCTGCCAATCGGCAGGGCCCTTTTGCTTTCCATGGCCGCCACTGCTCGGCTGCGGCAACCTCGCCATCCTCGATGGCAATGCGAGCGATCATCATCGGAGCAGGACGCGGCAGCAGGCTGGAGCACCTCACCGACGAGGTGCCGAAGACGCTCGTGGAGGTGCTCGGGCGGCCGATGCTCGATCAGATCCTGGAGGCGCTCGAGCACGCCGGCTTCGCGCGGAAGGATGTGATCTTCGTGGCCGGCTATCGCGCGGAGGAGATCTCGCGTCGCTATCCGGAGCTTCAGATCGTGATGAACGACGAGTGGGAGTCGAACAACATCCTCCTCTCGCTGATGAAGGCGCGGCGGTTCATGCAGGACGGGTTCGTCTCGACGTACGCCGACATCGTCTACCGGAAGGAGATCGCGAGGGCGGTCGCGACGAGCCCGCACGCGATCGCGCTCGGCTGCGACACGGCGTGGCGGCGCCGATACGCGGGGCGCACCCAGCACCCCGAGACGGACGCGGAGAAGATGATCGCGGTGGGCGATCGGGTGGAGCAGCTCTCCCGGCGCATCGCGAGCGAAGAGGCGAGCGGAGAGTTCATCGGGGTCATGAAGGCGGAGCGGGACGCGGCGGCGGCGCTCCTCGAGGCCTTCGATCGCTTCGAGGCCTCCTTCGCGGGCAAGACGTTCCGCGAAGGGCGCTCGTTCGAGAAGGCCTACCTGATCGACTTTCTCCAAGCCGTCCTCGAAGAGGGCAGGCTGCCCATGCACCGGGTCAGCACCCCGGGCGGCTACATGGAGATCGACACCCTCCAGGATCGCGAGCTCGCCCCGCATTGGTGGAGCTTCGAGCGCTCGTAGCAAAAAGCTACGGCGGCGCGGGTGGCCGGGGGGAGCGGCGCGCGGTAGCACGAAGGGGTGATCGAACGAGACGAACCGACGCGCGTCGAGAAGGACTTCTTGGGTGAGGTCCGCGTGCCCGCGAGCGCCCTCTACGGGGCCCAGACGCAGCGCGCGGTGGAGAACTTCCCGGTGAGCGGGCTGCGGCTGCCGCGGCCCCTCATCGGCGCGCTCGGTCTGATCAAGCGCGCGGCGGCGGAGACGAACGCCGAGCTCGGCGCCCTCGATCGGACGCGCGCGGCGGCGATCGTCCGCGCTGCGGAGGAGGTGGCGAGCGGCGCCCTCGACGACCATTTCGTGGTCGACGTGTTCCAGACGGGATCGGGGACGTCCTCCCATATGAACGCGAACGAGGTGATCGCCAATCGGGCGAGCCTCCTCATGGGGGGCGCGATTGGAAAGAAGGATCCCGTCCACCCGAACGATCACGTCAATCTAGGACAGTCCTCCAATGACGTGTTCCCCTCTGCCATCCATATCGCGACCGCGACCGAGGCCCGGCGCGTCCTCGTCCCGGCGCTCGCGGGGCTCGTCGCCGCGCTTCGGGAGAAGGCCAAGGCCTACGAGGCGGTGGTGAAGCTCGGGCGGACGCACCTCATGGATGCCCTCCCGGTGCGGCTCTCCCAAGAGCTCGGCGGCTACGCGAGCCAGATCGGCTCCTCCCTCGCTCGCCTCGAGCACGCCATGGCCGGCTTGATGGAGCTCCCTCTCGGGGGGACGGCCGTCGGCACCGGGGTGGGGGCGGCCCCCGGCTTCGCGGAGGCGACCATCGCCCGCGTCGCCGCGTCCACGAACATGCCATTCGCGCGGGCGAACGATCCGTTCGAGGCGATGGCGAGTCGGGACGGGCTGGGGGCCTACGCGGCCGCCCTGCGCGGGGTGGGCATCGCCCTCACCAAGGTCGCGAGCGATCTGCGATACATGGCCTCCGGCCCCGCGAGCGGGCTCGCCGAGATCCGCATCCCCGATCTGCAGCCGGGCAGCTCGATCATGCCCGGGAAGGTGAACCCGGTCGTGCTCGAGATGGTGCTCATGGTCTCCGCCCAGCTCGTGGGGGCGGACGCGACGGTGGCGTGGGCGTGCGCCCGCGGTGATTTCGAGATCAACGTGATGATGCCGGTGATCGCGCACAATGTCCTGTTCGGGACGGAGATCGCCGCGAGCGCGGCCTCGCTCTTCGCCGACAAGCTCGTCCGCGGCATCGAGCCGAACGTGGAGCGGATGCGGCGCTTCGTAGAGGGCTCGAGCGCGATGGTCACCGCCCTCTCGCCCAAGCTCGGCTACGACGTGGCGTCGCGGGTCGCGCGGGAGGCGCTGGCGAGCGGCCGGACGGTGCGCGAGGTCGCGCGCGACGAGGGCCTCGTCGACGACGCGACCCTCGACGAGCTGCTCGACGCGGAGCGGCTCACTGGCACGCCGCCGCCTCGACTTCGCTGAAGCACGCATCTCGAGCGGAGCCGGCCCCGCCGTCGCCCTCACAATGGCTCGTTTGCCGAGTCGCCCATGACGAGCGCGGCGAGCTCGGCACGGGAGTGGACCCCCAGCTTACGAAAGGCGGCGCGGAGCTGATGGGCGACGGTGTGAAACGAGCGGTCGCGGGCGCGCGCGATCTCCATGGTCGATCTGCCGTCGAGGGCGCCCGTCACGACCTCTCGCTCCGCCGGCGTCAGCCGCTCGAGCGCGGGGTGGCGCGGGCCGCCCCCGCGCTCGCGGGCGACGAACAGGTAGGTCGGCGCCGTCCCGCGCGGGGCGGGCGCGTCATCCTTCCAATAGGGGGCCCACGCCGAGAAGAGCTCGGAGAGCTCGGCGCGATGGCGCAGGCCGAGCTTCGTGAGCGCCTTCTCGACATGAGCCGTCACCGTCGCGTGGGCGACGCCGAGGTCGGCCGCGACCGCCTTGAGAGGGGCGCCGGCGGCGATCCGCGCCACCACCTGCGTCTCGCGCGAGGTCAGCGACTGGGTGGTTCGAACCCGCGTGTCGGCGGGCAGGGCCACGACGTACTGGCGCCCGCGACGAACGCCGTGGCCGACGATGGTCCAATCGCCGCTCCAAAGTCTTCGCCATTGCTCGCGCGTCGCGGGTGCGTCGCCTCTCGGGCCTCTCGCCAAAGCTCCTCCCGAGGCAGGGTGCCTCCGATGTCGGGGGGCGATCGATAGGCATTTCTCCAGCCCGCCCGAGGCGCTCCGCGCCGATAATGGGCCGATTGACAGGGCGGGCTTCGGGCTACGGTCCGAAAGAATGCCTATTCGTGAACGGGCCCTCCCGTAGGACATTGAATCGCGCACCTGCCCATGAACTTCGACGAATCGCACGCCGTCCACGTCTTGGAGGCCGCTCACCACGGCGACGTGCCGCTGCAGGCGTGGCTCGATCATCTCCTCGCGGCGACGAGGGGCGTGCTCCACGAGGCGGATCTGGCGGTGGCGGCGATCGTGCGGCGGCAGGAGAGCCACTGGGAGCTCGTGCTGGGGGACTCGCACGCTTATGGAGTCGCCCCGCTCTCGTCGTTCGGGGAGCTCTTGCCGCAGGTCGATCCGCGCGCCCTCGACGCCTATTATCGCAACCCTCGCCACGTCTACACGCACGGGACCGTGCGCGAGGCGATCCCGGAGGCGCGCGAGGTGGGGGATGGATTCCTCGCCGCCCTCGGGATGACGGACAGCCTCTCCCTCCTCGGCCAAGCCGGCGATGGGAGCTCGATCGTCCTCTTCGGTATGCGGGCGGGGCCGATCACCGTCAGCCCGCGCGGGCGCCTCCTGTTGACGCGCATCGCCGCGCACCTGGAGGTGGCCTACCGGGTGCGGGCTCACGACGCAGAGCCGGTGGCCGTCCTCGGCCCCGACGGCAGGGTGAGAGACGCGGCCGGTCCGGGGGAGCCGGCGCACGTGCGCGAGCGCCTCGGCAGGCAGGTGAAGGCGGTCGAGAAGAGCCGGACGCGCCGCGGACGCAGCCGACACGACGCGCTCGACGCGTGGAGCGCCCTCGTCTCGGGGCGCTTCGGGTTGGTCGAGCACACGAGCGACGGGCGGCGCGAATACCACGTCTACGAGAACCCGACCCACGTCTGGAGCGCGCGCGCGCTGTCGATGAAAGAGGCCAACGTATTGGAGCTCTCGGCGCGGGGAATGTCGGGCAAGCTCGTGGCATACACGCTGGGGATCTCGTTCGCGTCCGTCTCGGAGGCGCTCGCGGCGGCCGCCCACAAGACGGGGTGCGGATCGCGGGCGGAGATCGTCCGGCTCGCGTCGCGCGCGCTGGGCATCGCGGACAGCGGCGAGGCTCCGAGCTCGCTGAGCAGAGCGGAGCAGGAGATCCTCGACGGCCTCCGCCAGGGGTGGTCGAACGCCGCCATCGCGAAGGCGCGGGGCACCTCCAAGAGCACGGTCGCCAATCAGGTCGGGACCATGCTCCGCAAATTCGGGAGCCCCTCCCGGCGGGCCCTCGTCGCCTCGCTCGGCGATCGCTGACGGGTACCTCCGGCCGGGAGTCCGCTTCCGGATCCGGCAGCACGAGCCCCGCCGCATTGACGCGGTCGCGCGCCGCCGTGACCGTCGCCGGATGCGGCCTTCTCGGGCGTGGTGGCTCTTGGTTCTCCTCCTCGGATGCAGCGAAGAGAAGAGGCGCCGAACCCCGCCGTGCGAGTGTCCGGAGCCAGAGACGACGTGCCCGACCGCCTCTTCGGCCGGAGGCTCCGCCCGACCTACCCCTGCCGTCACCGCGCTCGATCTGCCTCGCCCCGCGGGCGGCTCGGAGGCGGTGGTCTTCTTCGCCGTCGACGTCTCCGCGGACGGCAAGGCCCACGTCGAAGAGAGAGAGGTCTCCGATGAGGAGATCGCGACCCTCGCCAGCGCGGCGGCCGCCACGAACCCCGCGATCCGCGCGACGATCCGCGCCGAGAGCGCGGTGACCCACGGGCGCGTCATGGCGATCGTCGATCTGCTCAAGACCGCTGGGATCAACAAAGTCGCCTTCGCGGCCACGCCGAAGGCGGCGGCCCCGTGACGCGCCCAGCCCAGCTCAGGGGATCGGCGCCTCGGGGACCGGCCTGACATCCCCGCCGGGGGCGACGCGGTAAATCAGCGTCCGCTCCGGCGCCTTGCCTCCCACGCGGGCAAAGACGAGGGCGACGCCGCGCCGAACCTCGATCTCGGCCGCGCCTTGAAACGCCCCGGCGCTCGGCTCTGGCGTGAGCAGGACCTCGGGCGCGTCCGCGATCGCCTCCGGTTTGGCGACTCGCATGAGGAGCCCCTCTCGCGTCGTCCAGAGGAGCAAGAGCTCCTCGCCGATGGAGGCGAGGCGCGCATCGACGAAGGGATAAGAGAGATGTCCGCGCTCGGCCGTCTCGACGGGACCGGCGCCGCGCAGCTCGAGCGGCGAAGACCTCCAGCTGTCGCAGCCTCGGCGCGCGCATCGGATGCGATGAAGCACGAAGGCTCGGATCGGCGTGGCCTTGGTCACGGGTATCTGCTCGACCCAGCTGATGCCGACCTCGTCGCGCCCGCAGCTCACCTCTGCCCTTCGATCGATGGGATCCGGATCGACCTTCATACGCGCCGCGCCGCTCTCGATGGTGATCCAGGCCCCGCCCTCTTCGAACACCACGCGCGCGCCGGCGTCGGGCGGGCCAAACGGGAACACGAGGGCCAGCCCCGAGTCGAGCGCGCACGCGGCCCGAAGACGCTGCGGGGGCTCGCCCCTCGTCATGGGCAACGCCGCTGCTGGCCTGGCCTCGGCGCTGCGGTCGGGGCCGTCGACGCGGAGCGCCGAGATGCCCTCCTCGCTGCCGTAGAGAAGGTACGGTCCCACCAGCCAGGTGGGGATCGAGCCGCTGAGGGAGTCCCATTTCGCTCCCCTCGCCAGCAGCGACGGTGCCAGCTGCTGCGGGTGGCCATCGGCTGACGTCCGGCCCAGCGCCAGGTCTCGCGAGACTTCATCGACGGTCGCGGAGGGGGGCGCGGCTGTCCAGACGACGCTGCCGTCTGCCAGCACGAGCGCGTCGCGGATCAGGAGGTCCTTGGCGCCGACGTCGAGTCCGTCCAATCGCGTGACCCTCGCGTCCCATTGAAGATGAGCGCGGGCGCCTTCGAGGTGGTCGGGCAGCACGACCGGGCTGCCCTTGTAGGTCGTCTGCGCGCCGATCTCCTTCGGCAACGCCTCGCACGAGACGGCGTCGAGGGCCTCGTTCGAGGTGCACAGGCGGGCGCGGCTGCCCCAGAGGACCGCTCGGACGACCCTCCTGGCGACGGGATCGAACACCGTCCCGACGACCCCATCGAGGGGGGCCGAGGGCAGCGCGCGCAGCGGCGGTGGGGGGGCAGGGGACGCGCTCGACGCAGAAGAGGAAGGCGCTCCCCCCGGCTCCGCGCACGCCGCGCCGCACGAGAGGGCGAGCGACAGCGCGATGGTCGCGAACGCGGCGGATTGTCTCGTCTCCATCAGCGATATGGCGTCTTGTATCCGCGCCGCTTCATCTCGTGGGCCTTTATGAACGCGGCGAGGGTGGCCGTTCGCTTCTCGGTGTCCTCGGGGTCATTGTCGGCGAGATTGACCTGTTCGCCAGGGTCCTTCTGCAGATCGTATATCTCGATAGTCCGGCGCCTCACGTCCCGGATGATCTTCACTCGATCGCGGTCGATCATCGATTGTCGCCCGCAATCGGAGTCCATGACGATGGGCCGGGTCAGGTGCGTTCTGTCTCCCGCGAGGAGGGGGACGAGGCTCTGTCCCAGGTAGGCGCCGGGCGTCTCGAGCCCGAACAGATCGAGGAGGGTGGGCCCGACGTCGATCAGGCTCACCGGCTCGTCGATTCGGGCGGGGGCGATCCCGGGCCCCGCGACGAGCAGCGGGATGTGCGTCACCTCTTCATAGACCGAGTTGCCGTGCTGGGTTTTGTCGTGCTCGTTGAAACCCTCGCCGTGATCGGCGCTCACGACCAGATAGGCGCGGTCTCTGAACGCTGGGCTCTGGAGCTTGTCCCAGAGCCGCCCCATTTGCTCGTCCACGACCCGGACCGCGCCGAGGTACCGCTCATAGAGCGTTCCTTTGCCACCGTCCGTGTAAGGATAGTGGGCATCCATGATGTGGGCATACACGAGCTCGCGCTCGTCACCGACCCCGTCGAGCCACGCGAGGATGCGCTCCACCCGTCTCTTCGCTCCCCGGATCTCCTCGGTGTACTCGCCGAACCCACGCGAGAGCCCGAACCGAGGCTCGAAGCCTTGTTGAGTGACGACGCACGTCGTTCGAACGCCAGCGTCCTCGAGCAAGGTCGGGAACCCCGTGTAGTCGTCGTCCCCCGTGAAGTACGCCGTCTTGCCGCGGGCCGTGGGGTGCTTCGTCCAATAGAGCGTCGAGTAGTGGCGGCCCGCGAACAAGGCCGCGATCGAGGCAGACGTCGCGCTCGCGCTGCTATGGGCGAACGTGAAGGTGGCGCCGTGCTCGGCGATGCGGCGCAGGTTGCTGGTCTCCTTCCGGGCCCCCTCGTTCACGATGTCCGCCCGCAGCGCGTCGATCGTCACGAAGACGACGATGGGCCTTTCATGGAGGGCGGGCTTCGTCGGGGGGACGGCCGGTGCGCTCGCCCGGCTCGTGAACCAGGCGCGCTGGTCTTGAGCGATGCCCTCGAGAGAGCCGCTGTCGGAGACATCTCGCAGATCCGCGAGCCAAGGGACCACGCTCGCGGTCGGCAACCGCGAGAGGAAGACGAGCACGCGATTGGATGGCCAATAGACGAGGGAAGCCGCTGCCGCGACGCAGGTCAGGGCGAGGGCCGCCGCCGGCAAGGCCCGCCCGCGGCTCCGCGCGCGCCGCTCGTAGGCCGCGGCGAAGATCCCTTCCAGGGCCGTGGCGCCCACGAGGCCGGCCAGGATCGTGGTGGCCAGATGCACGCCCTCGTACTCCACTGCGAGCATGAGCGGATTGGCGACGGTGAGGGCGAGCCCCACGACGCCGAGGGCGAGGGAGCGAGCGCGCGCGCGCCGCAGCCAGGATCGGGCGGCCACGAGGCCGACATAAGGCGCCACCGAAGCGGCCAACAACCCGGCCCGGATCGGGGGCTCGAAGACAGAATAGTCGTCTCGGAATATCGCGAGCGCGAGGGGGAGGGTGATCGCGAGGGTCGCGACGGGGGCCGCCCACCTCTTGTGCGGCAACAGGCGGTGTCCCGCGTCTGCGAGCGCGCCGATGATCAATCCAATCGCGACCACGTGGAAGGCCACCATCGCGAACGCTTGGGCGTGAACCGCGGCGGAGACCTTGGGCGCTCGGTGGAGCGCCACGTTCAGCGCGGCGTCGATCATCGCGACCGCGCCGAAGCCGAAGCGGATCCAGCGCCCGGGCGGACCGGCGGCGACGGTGGAGCCTCGCTTCGCCTCGTCGATCGTCATCGGGCCGCCGGGTCCTCGAGCACGGTGAGCTCCACCCGGCGATTGTCGGCTTGGGACGCGCCCGCGACCAGGCCGCCGCGAGGCCGCGAGGCGCCGAACGACTTCGCCTCCAGGCGATGGGCCGGCGCCCCCCGCTTCACGAGCGCGTCGAGGACGGCCTTGGCGCGCAAGAAGGCGAGCGCCTCCGGCTCGTCCTGGCTCGTGTGACCGTCCACCGAGAACCGCAGCTCCGGATGGTCTCGCACCGCCTTCGCGATCTGCTCGAGCACTGGACCGTGCTTCGGAGACAAGACAGCTTCGTCTCTGTCGAACGTCACGCGCTCGGGGATCTGGACGGATCGCCGAATGGAAAGGCACGGCGCCGGACACCCCGGGAGCCCGAGCCCGGGGTTTTCGGGCCCGGGCACGCCGGGGCACTTGTCGAGCTCGTCAGGCACCCCGTCGGCATCCTGGTCCGCAGAAGGAGCCGGGCTCGACGCGGACGCGCCTGCGCTCGCGGGAGGCGCGGTCGGCGGCGCCTCCACCTCGACGACGGCGGTGGTGGCGGGAGCGCTCGGGGCGCACGCGGGCCCCGCCATGCCCGTCAATGCCGCGGCGATCCAGCGCGCGCGCCGGGTGAGGATCGCGCGCTTGTCCTCGTCGTCCATGTCAGCAGCCCGAGGGGAGCTCGCACTGGACCTGCGTGCTCGCTTGGGTGATCTCTCCGAGGTCTTCGCGGTCGCCGGTACCTTCCACGACGCCGGCGTCCAGGAGCTCGGCGTAGCCGCCATTGGGAATGGCGACCTGGCTGATGGTGACGACGTTGCCGCTGGGAGGGACGATGCCGCCCCAAGACGCCAATTGGGTCGGAAGGACGGGGACTCGGACCGCGCCGCTCTCGGCGGCGGGGACCACGACGTCCGAGCCGTCGATGGACGCGAGAGGGCGCATGGCGCCTCATTGTCTCACGTTCGGATGCGATGGATCAGGGCTTCTTCGCGTAAGCGATATGAGACGAGTCCGGGAGGTTCGCTACGTAAGTGGTGTGGAGCGTCCCGTCGTGGCCGAACGCGAGGCCGACGTAGTCGCCGACCCATTGCGCGTCTTCTCGGCTCGCGGTGAAGTGCACCAGATCGCCAATGGGCGCGGTGGAGGCGGCGAGGTCCGCGATGGCCTCGTCGTCCGCGAGGACGTAGGTGCCTTGGTCGTCGGGGTCGGTCGCTCCTTCGTAGTAGCTGATCGCGAAGTGACCGTCGGGGGCGGTGGCGATGGCGGGGTGCAAATAGAGCGGGCCCAGCGTCGCGCTCCCCACCGGCACCGGCGCGCCGAACGTCTTTCCGCCATTGGTCGATTGGGCGACCGCGAGCGCCAGGCTCGCCTCGTCTTCACCGCCGGCGGGGCCGTCGATCGTGCCGTAGAGGACGGTGAGCGTGTCGCCGCTCGCGACGCAGACGGGATCGTCGTAGTTCACGTTCGCGTCGGTGCCTGCGATGTCGACGGGCTCGCTCCACGTCGCGCCTCCGTCGTCGCTGTGCACGGCGACGAGCTTGACGCCGAAGTTGCTGAAATCGAGCACGGCCGCGTGCATGCGGCCGGCGCCGACGGCGGAGCACACATAGGCGAGGTTGTAGAAGTGGTTGGCCGACTCGGGGAAGACGTTGGCCTGGCTCCACGTCAGACCGTCGTCGCTGAAGGAGGAGACGAGGGTGCTGTCGCCTTGCTGATTGATATGGGCATACGTGAGCACGATCGATCCGTCGTCGGTGACGGCGATCCATGGCTTGTCGAGGAGGTACGGGTCGTCGAGGGGATCGGAGGCGATGACGACGTTGTCGAAGCTCGGGCTACCGTCCTCGAGCAGCGCCGTGAAGGTGTGCATGTTGGTCGTGTTGCCGGTGTTGTCGTAGTCGTAGCCCAGCCAGGTGAGGATGACGGTTCCCCCGGGGAGCTCGGCGAGGACCGGGTCCCCTTGCTCGATGCCGGTGGTGTTCTCCACGAACTGCGGCGCGCTGAACGTCGCCCCGTCGTCCTCGGACGTCGCGTAGCCGATCACGGTGTGGCCGCTGAAGGTGGCGCCGATCCACGCCGCCACGACGCGGCCCGTCGACGTCGCGACCACGCTCGTCTCCGCTTCGTAGAAGGTGTTGTTCGAAGTCGAGATCACCTTCGAATCGAGCGGGATGTCCGGCGTCCCGCCCTGGCCCTCGCCGCCCCCGCCGGTCGCGCCGCCTTCCCCGCTGCCGCCGCCCCCGGCGGGGCCCTGCCCGCCGCCCCCCGTTTCGGTGTCGTCGCCGCACGCGGACGTGAGGGCGAGGAAGGAGGCGAGGACGAGAAGATAGGCGGGGCGCTCGAGGTTTCTCACGGCCGTGGACGATAGCAAACGTCCTGTCCGAAGGGCTCAGCCTCCGCCGACGATTGTGGTGAATTGATCCGCACTGGGGTCGTAGGTCAACACCAGCACGACGTCGGGCTTCTGGAGATCGACGTCCCTCGCGACGAGGTAGATCACCCCGTCGACGACCCCCGCGCCCTCGATCACGTCCGCGAGCTCCTGGGGCCGCGCCTTGCCCGCGCGCCAGGTCCCGGCCGCCACGTCGAGCACGAAGGGCGTTCGGGGAGCGAGCGCGTCGCGCCCGAAGAAGACGATGGTGTGCGCGCCGATCGCGACGGCGTGCCCTTCGCCCGCGCCGGGGAGCTCGGGTCCACGGGTCCACTTCCCCGTCGCGCGATCGAAGATCTCGACGTCGCGCGAAGCAGGCCCGAAGACCGAGTCCGAGCCCTTGATCACCCGCCGCCCCCCCCATCACGTAGACCTTTTCGCCGATCGCGACCGCCGCGCCGTCGCCGCGAGGCGTGGGCATCTTCTCTGCCTCCATCGGCTCCCCGCCCCGGAGAGGGACGAGGGCGGCGAGCCCCACCGACTCGGAGTCGAAGTCCTTCAGCGAGCTGCCGAAGTACACCTCTCCCCCAGTGACGAAGAGCGCCTCCCCGACGGCGGCCCCGACCGGCCCCGTCGATTTCCAGCCCAGAGCGCCGGCCCGCCTCCAAGCGCACGCCGCGATGTCGAAGCGCTCGACCGTCGCCGTGTTCTTCAGCAGCCCCGTCATCCCGCCCGCGACGAGGATCTCTCCTTGGACGAGCCCGGCCGCTGCTTTCATGCGCGGCGTCCCGGAGCTCGGCAGCCGCTCCCATCGCTTCGCCTTGGTGTCGAAGCGCCGCGCGAGCGTCGTCGGCATGCCGTTGGTGCCGCCGAGCCAATAGAGATATTGGCCCGAGGCGACGACCGCGCCGTCGGAGGTCGAAGGGACGTCGCTCACGGGCGCGCCGCACGCGGCCGGATCTCCGGACTCGCCCACGCGCTCTTCATCGGAGACGCTGGCGCTCCCGGCTCCGCTTCCTTTGTCTTTGTTACAACCCGTCGCCGTCCACGCGACGAGCGCGAGCCACGCGAAGCGGTCGAGTCTCATCGGTCTTCCTCCCCCCGCTGCGATCGGTCAGCGCAGCACGCTCCGAAGCTCTTCCCCCTGCGCGAGCAGACCGGGCAGGCCGCCGGTGTGAAGGAACAAGACGCGCTTGCCGGCGAGCGCGCCGGTGCGCGCGGCCGCCACGAGGCCGAAGAAGGCCTTGCCGGTATAGACCGGATCGAGAAGGAGGCCCGAGGCGCGCGCGACGTCGACGATGAGCTTCTTCTGCTCTTCGTTCGCGACCGCGTAGGCGGGGCCCTTCGCGCTGTCGTCGACGCGCATGGGGAGCGGAGCGGGCAAGGTCGGCTCGATGGCGCGCGCCTCCGCGACGATGCGATCGATGGTGGCCTCGAACGTCGCGCGGTCGTCGCAGACCGCCATCGGCCAGACCTCGCGCGCGACGTCGTGGCGCGCGGCGCCGAGGGCGACCCCGGCCGCCGTTCCCCCCGAGCCGCACGCGTGGACGACGACGTCGAACGGCATGCCTTGAGCGAGCCCGAAGTCGAGCTGTCGACGCACCTCTTCCATCGCGCGCACGTACCCGAACGCGCCGAGCCCGTTCGAGCCGCCCTCCGGGATGACGTAAGGCACGCGACCCTTCCGCGCGAGCTCGCCCGCGACGTCGCTCATGAGCTGGGCGCGCTCGCGATACTGCGCGGGGGTGATGAGCCGGATCTCCGCCCCGACCATCTCGTCGAGGAGGACGTTGCCGGTGAGGGGCGCGCTCGCTCGATCGAGATCGCCGGTGGTGCGGAGGAGGAGGACCGATTTCAAGCCGAGCTGCGCGCCGACGATGGCGGTCGCGCGGGCGTGGTTCGACTGGATGCCGCCGCAGGTGACGACGGTGTCGGCCCCGCGCGACCGCGCCTCCGCGAACAGGTACTCGAGCTTTCGGATCTTGTTGCCCGCCTCGGGGCCGCCCGTCATGTCGTCGCGCTTCACCCAGATATCGGGGGCCTTCGCTTCCTCGCCGCAGATCTCGCGGAGCCCTCGGACGGGCAAGAGCGGGGTCGGGGCGTGGGCGAGGGCGAGACGTCGGGGGTTGGGCATCGTTTGCTTTTCCTCGCGTGCCGGCTCTCGTCGCGCTCGGATCACGCTGCCGCAGCGCGATCTGCAATCGAGCTCGACGCCGGCACCTGGTTATTCGATCTCGATGAGAGGGGCGCCGCCCTCGACGGTCGCGCCGGCGGCGACGTGGACCTTCTTCACGCGACCGGCCCGGGTGGCCACGAGCTCGTTCTCCATCTTCATCGCCTCGACGACGACGACGGGAGCGCCCGCCTCGACGGAGGCGCCCTCGGCGACGATGACCCGGACCACGCGGCCCGGCATGGGCGACACGACGACCCCTTCGTCGGTCGCGCCGGCCGCCTTGCCCGAGGCGCGGATGCGCATGCGCTCGCTCTCGACTTGGGCAAAGAAGCGCCGTCCGTCCGCGATCACGCCGACCTTGGGGGGCGTCGACTCGAGCCAGAGCTCGACGATCCGACCGCCGATGCGGACCGAGCTCGCGCCGTGCTCCGCGCCCGGCTGGCTCACGGCGTCGGCGGGCAGAGGCTCCCCGTCGACGGTGACCTTGGGCCGGCCCTTTTCGTCCTCGGCGATGTCGATGACGTGCTCGCGGCCAGAAGGGAGGGTCACGAAGTATTTCATGCGCGGTCTCGCGGGGGACCCTACCGCGAACGCGCGCGCGCTCACAGACTTTCTCCGCGCGCGGCCGGCGCCCTACGTCTCTCGCTCGCTCGGTCGCAGCACCGCCCGGAGCTCCCGAATTCCGAACAGGACGACGAACGGGATACCCACCCCCACCGCCCACTGCGTCTGCGACGGCGCGGCGAGGCTCCAGAACGCGCACCCGAGGGCGACCGAGCCCGGGACCACGAACCGCCTCGTCATCACGATGGATGGGATGGCCATGCCGAACGCGATGACGAGCAGCGAGTAGCACGCGGCTTGGTCGGGAGCGAGGCCGCGCACCGCAGAGAAGAGATCGACGAGCGTCGTCACCGAGAAGGTCGCGCCGATGAACGCGAGCATCGAGCGACCGTGGCGATTCTCCAGCAGCTGCCGTCGAAGGACGAAGGCGGTGGTCGCGAAGAGCCCGAGGAACGTCCCGTCCATCGCGAGGATCGTCCACATCGAGACGTGGTCGAGCCCGCCCGACAGAAAAGCGTAGCTGATGATGGCCATCGCCGCCCCCGCCGCCAAGAGGGTGATCGTGACGAGGGCGCGGCCCGCGAGCTTCGGATCTCGCTCCCGCTCCTCGGCGCGCCCGAGCTCGGCGAGGCGGGCCGACTCCGCGAGGTGCCGCTCGAGCCGGTCGATCCTCTCCCGCAGCTCGGGGGCGGGGCGATCCAGCTCCCCGAGGAGGGCGCGCGCGCCGGTCACGTTCTCGGTCTCGATCTCGATCTCGATGCTCTCGCGGAGGGCGGCATCGAGGGTCGCCCGTGCCAGCGCGTTCGCGGGGTGCTCGCGCAGCGCCTGGGCGAGCCCGATGCGGGCCTCCAAGAGCAGCTGCCGGCGTTCGCCCGCGCTCGAGGTCCCTCCGCGCTCCAACCGCTCGGCGATCTCCCGGGCGATCTCGAGGGAGCCGCGGAAGCGGAGGAGGGTCGCGAGATCGTCGCGCAGCGCGCGAGCGGTCGGGTGGCGCTCGTCGGGATCGAAGGCGGTGGCGCGATTGCAGAGCGCGGCGAGCTCTGGGGAGACGTGGGGTGGATAGGGAGGTGCCTCCGTCGAGCCGACGCGGGTCAGGACCTCGAAGATGGTGGTGCCGGCGTGCCGAGGCTCGCCGGTGAGGGCGTTGTAGAGCGTCGCGCCGAGCAAGTAGACGTCGGTCCTGGCGTCGACGATGGCGGGATCCCCCGCGAGCATCTCGGGAGCGACGAAGGCAGGGGTGCCTACGAACCCGAGGGTGGTGTCGGCGCGCGCGCGGTCCACGGCGATACCCCAGTCGAGCAGGTAGACCTCGCCGTACTGGCCGATCATCACGTTCTCCGGCTTGACGTCGCGGTGGAATACGCCCTGCTCATGCGCGAAGTGGAGGGCGTCGGCGACGTTCATGAGCACCTCGAGGATCGTGCGCTCGCGGTCGCCGAAGCGCGTGGTGAGCGCCGCCCAGGCCGGGTGCTCCTCGTCGTCGACGAGGTCTCCGAGGCTCACCCCCTCGACCCGCTTCATGACGAGCTGGGGCTTGCCGGAGGCGTCGAGCATCACCGCGTGCACGGGCACGATGTTGGGGTGCTCGAGCCTCCCCGAGATCCCGGCCTCGGCGAGGATGGCGCGGGCGGTGGCCTCATCCGCCTCGTCCTTCGCGCGCTTGATCGCGACGTCGCGCCCGAGCGACCGCTGCCTCGCGAGCCACACCGCTCCCATCCCTCCCTCCCCGAGGACACGCAGGAGGTGGAAGTCCTCGTGGGCCGGGCTCGACGCGTTGGAGACGGGAGGGGGAGCCGCCTCCTGGCTGCTGCCGCGAACCGTCTCCCGAGCGCGGCCCTCACCGGCGGCGGTGATGGTTCGCGCGAGCTCGCTGATATCGACGTTCCCCAACCGCCATCAACCTATCAAATCAGCCTTCCCGCGGGGCCGCTCAGAACTGGAGGCCGAGCTTGGTGTTGAGCAGCATCTGCTTCGGCAGCCGCGTGTCCTCTTCGTCGTCGAAGGCGTGGCCGGGGAAGAACACGCCCCCTTCGACCCCGAGCTCGAGGCTGACGGTGCGCTCGAGCGCGATGCGGGCGTCGACGCCGGTGTCGATCTCGACGCCGAGATCCCGGCGCGTCGGATCTCCGCCGTCGTAGTTCCGATAGTCGCCGAGGGCGCCGACATGGAAGGGGTCGACGACGTCCGCCGTCGCCTGGGCCCAGACGACGCCGAGCTTCACGTCGACGGCGCGCACGGGGCGGACGAGCACGCGCGGGTTGAGGTACGTCGCGCCGAACACCCCGCCGTTGGACGGCAGCAGCTGCAGGCCGGGGCTCGCGCGGCCGACGACGCGATCGTCCTGGGCGATGGTCGCGGCGCGCGCCGTCTTCCAGGCGAGCACGTGATCGAAGAGCACGAGGCCCACGTTGTGGCTCGTGTCGAAGGTGAAGCGATGGGTGGATCCGTCGAGGGGGTCGGCGTCGCCGGACGCGTAGCCCCACTCGAGCTCCGTCACGATGTCGCCCCACCGCTCCTTGTCGTTCTTTCGCACGTGCACCATGCCGAGGGTCGCGGAGGTGCCGAAGGTGAGGATGCTCTCGTCGTCGAGCTCGGACGTCGGTGAGAGCTGGTTCACGTAGCTCGACCGCACGTAGCTCGTCCGCCCCGCGACGAGGGCGGCCTCGCCCTTCGCGTAGGCGTACGCGTCGGTGCCGGGGATGCGCCCGCGGATCTTTCCGGCGACGTCGGCGACGCCGACGTCGAGGGTCTCGTCGTAGGGGGTGACCCGGCTCGTGAGCTGACGCTCTTGGTGGCGGTAGACGCCGTAGAGGCCGATCTCCGCCCAGTCGCTCCGGAGCCCGATCGCGACCACCGCCTGCCCCGCGAGATCGCCCGTGGGTTGGTCGGGCGAGTTGCCCATGACGTCGGCGGTGTTGTCCTCGAAGACGAAGTCACCCGCGACGGCGAGGAAGAGAGGCGTGTCCTTGCCCATCGGCGACGTCGCGTAGAGCAGGCGCTCCGTGATCGCGCCGCGCATCGTGTCGCCGAACATCTGCGGGTGGTTGCCGTCGTTGGCGAGGAGCCCTTCACCCCAGTAGCTCGTCTGCTGGCCGACGCGGAACACGCCGATCGGCGAGCGGAACTCGACGTAGAGATCCCGCGGGTGGACGTCGTACCAGTTGTACGAGTCGAGCGGGTCGCGCGCTTGGCTCACGTACTGCGTCGTCTGTCCGGCGATGAGGCCGCGGGGCACGTCGATCTGCGCGACGCCGATGATCCCGTCGCGGAAGACGATGCGGCCGTTCATCCGGAGCCAGTGATAGAGGTACGCGTTCTGCCCGAGGAGCGCCGGATCGGGCGCAGGCTCCCCGTCCTCGCTCGGCACCGCGCCGCGGATGGGGGGCTGCAGCCGAAGATCCGTGAGGGCGCGGAAGCGCGCCTCGTACTCGCCGTGGAGGCTGAAGACCAAGAAGTCGTGGTCGAGCGGGAGCGGCGTGACGCGCGCGCTCTCGAGCACGTACCGATCGAGGAAGCCATCCCGGGCCGGCATCTCGACGCGCTTCGGCAGATCGTCCTGCGTGGAGGAGGGCTTCTCCGCCGCCGCGCGTACGCGCTTCCGATCCTCGTCGAGGGAGGGCTTGCCGTTGGGGGGCGCGGCCGGCTCTTCGCTCTTCGGAGCGGGAGGGGGAGGGGAATCGACAGGCCCCTTCAGCTCGGTGCCGGCGCTCGCGTCCGGCGTGCGCTCGGCCGGCTGCGCCGAGGCCGGCGCGACCGCGGTAAGCGACGCCACCGCGAACGCGAGCGCCATCGGAATGCCCGCGAGACTCAAGTGCGATCGTTGCGAACGGACCATGGAAGAAGCGGCGCCAGCATACTCCGTTTCGACCGCGCCGCTCCGGCCCTTTCGCATGCCCGGTCCCCACGCTACGAAATCCATAGCCCCCTCCCCCGTCCCATCCCCCCGCCGGTCCCCTTCCTCCGTCCCCCCTCCCGGCGGACCGGCCCGAAGCCCGAGCCGGAGCCCGTGCCCGTGCCCGTGCCCATGGTACCCTCGGCCTCCCATGCACTCCGGGCACGAACGCTCTGCTCTTCCGCCGGTCTTGGTGGGTCGTCCGCTCACGATCGAGGACTTGGTCGACGTGGCTCGGCACCGGCGCGCGGTGGCGCTGTGCGATTCGGCGCGGGACCGGGTCGTGGTCTCACGGCGCGCGGTGCAGGCGATCGTGGACGCGGGCGACGCGGGGCCGGCGGTTTACGGGGTGAACACCGGGTTCGGCGCGCTCGCGGAGACGCGCATCAAAGAGAAGGATATCGTTCGGCTGCAGCAGAACCTGGTGCGGAGCCACGCGTGCGGGGTGGGGCCGGATCTCGGCCGGGCGGAGGTCCGCGCGATGATGCTCCTGCGCGCGCAGGTCGTGGCGATGGGGTACTCGGGGGTGCGGCTCGAGGTGGTGGAGATGCTCCTCGCGATGCTGAACGCGGACGTCGTGCCGCGGGTGCCGTCGCGCGGATCGGTGGGCGCGTCGGGGGATCTCGCGCCGCTCGCCCACCTCGCCCTCGCCCTCATCGGCGAAGGCGAGGTCATCGACGGGGACGGGACGCGGCTCGCGAGCGCCGAGGCCCTCGCCCGCCACGGGATCCACCCGCTCGAGCTCGCGGCGAAGGAGGGGCTCGCCCTCATCAACGGCACCCAATACATGACCGCGATCGGCGCGCTCGCCCTCTCCGACGCGTCCGAGCTCGCGAAGGTCGCTGACATCGCGGGCGCGACGAGCCTGGAGGCGCTGAAGGGCTCGACGCGCCCGTTCGCGGCGCGGCTCATGGCGGTGCGGCCGCACCCGGGGCAGGCGGAGGTCGCGCAGAACCTCCGGCTCCTCCTCACCGAGAGCGAGATCATGGACAGCCACAAACACTGCGGCAAGGTCCAGGACCCTTACTCTCTACGCTGCATGCCCCAGGTGCACGGGGCCACGCGCGACGCGCTCCGCTTCGCGGCCGAGGTGATCACGCGCGAAATGAACAGCGTGACCGACAACCCGACGGTGCTGCTGCCGGAGTCGGAGTGGCTCGAGACGGAGATCGTCTCGGGAGGGAACTTCCACGGGCAGCCGGTGGCGCTCGCCCTCGACCTCGCCGCGATCGCGATCGCGGAGCTCGCGAACATCAGCGAGCGGCGCGTGGAGCAGCTCGTGAACCCGGCCCTGTCGAGCGGGCTCACGCCGTTCCTCGCCCCCGAGAGCGGTCTCCACTCCGGGTTCATGATCGCGCAGGTCGCCGCCGCCGCGCTCGTCAGCGAGAACAAGGTGCTCTGCCACCCGGCGAGCGTGGACTCCATCCCCTCGAGCGCCGGCCGCGAGGACCACGTCAGCATGGGGAGCATCTCCGCGCTGAAGCTCGCGACGGTGGTGGAGAACACGACCCACGCCCTCTCGATCGAGCTCATCGTCGCGTGCGCGGGCGTGGACCAGCGCCGTCCCCTGCGCGCGAGCCGCGGGGTCGAGGCCGCCCTCGCGTCCGTTCGAACCGCGGTGCCGACGCTCGTCGAGGACCGCCCGCTCTACCGCGACTTCGCCGCGCTCCGCGAGCGCCTCCGGGAGCGCGCCCTCGTGGCCTCCGTCGAGCGAGCGGTCGGCGCGCTGGCCTAACAGGCTGCTGAAGAAGTCGGCGTCATGCCTCTCGGCACCGGCACCCCGTGGCCTGACGACCGCCGTTTTCAGCACCCTGCTAGCGCGATATCGCGCGAGTTTCGGGCTGTTCGGTGGCCTCGATCCTGCGTCCATTGCCGCGCGGACGAACCGAGTAGCATGGACCCTCCATGCTCGGGCGACGCGACGAACCCTTCCCCTTCGAGGCCGTGCGCGACCTCTTGGGGATCGTGCGCGCGCTCTATCAGGCGGAGAAGCAGCGCGGCGCGGGGCGAGCAGAGATCGCGCGGATCGCGCGCATCGGCAAGCAGCTCTCGGACGCGATCGATCTCGCGGTGTCGACGAAGGAGGGCACCGTCGGTCACCGCGCGGCCTGGAAGCACGCGGAGGAGGCGACGCGCGCCCTCGGCGACGTCGTCGACGCGCTCACCCCCGCCGAGCCGATCTTCGCCGCCGCCCGCGGGCGGGTCCTCGGCACCGCCCGCGCCCCTCGGAAGAAGCGTGAGGAGCGGTGAGGTGAGGCGGGCCGTCCCAACCCCTCCCGCGAGGAGCGGAGCGACGAGCAAGGGTAGGGGTCGGCGAGCGAAGCGAGCCGGGGGTGGGCATCGGTCATCGCCAAAGCCCGAGCGCTCGCTTCAAGGTGTGTCGCAGAAGCGGTAGTCGGGGGCGTACTCGGGGGCGAACGAGTCGGCGAAGAGCTGGGTGCAGATCTCGTTGGCCTCGCACTCGCTGGCGTCCTTGCACATGCGGCGGTTGGGCGCGTCGCAGGTCGCGTCGCACTGGATGACGCCGAGGAAGTCCTCGAGGATGGTGTCGAACTCGGCGCAGCAGATCCCGGTGCCGTTGCAGTCGGCTTGGGCGTTGCAGCGCAGCGTGTAGTAGTTGAAGCCGCAGTCGGTGGTGGCCTCGCAATGGTCCATCGATTGGGCCTCGAGGCTGAAGCAGCACGACTGGCCGGGGGTGCAATCGGTGAGCACGCCGTTGCCGTCGCCGCAGGTGACGTTCGGTGCGCCTCCGCCGGTTCCCGTCGAGGTGGTGGTGGGGCTTCCCCCCATGCCGCCCGTGCCGTTGGTCGTCTGGTGGGACGCTCCGCCGTTGCCGTTCCCGCCTTGGCTCATCGTCGCGCCCATCCCGTCCGTGGTGGAGCCGGCGGCGCGCGACGACGACGTGTCGTCCGAGCCGGCGCCCGCGCCCGCGTCCCCGAACTGAAACTCGGGGTAGCAACCGACGAGCGCAACGACGAGCACGGCCCAGCGCATCATCGGATAGTAGATCCGTTTCGGGCGACCTGCCCTCAGCCCTTTGCTTCGATGCCGAGCAGCTTGTTCATGCTCGCCTCGTCGGCGGGTGTGAACGGGTACTGATCGAACTCGTTGCTCGTCACCCATTGAAAGGCGTGGACGGCGAGGGCAGCCGGCTCCCCCGCGGAGATCGAGCACTCGTAGAGGTAGAGATCGACGGTGTAGCGCTCGTAGGGGTGGCTCACGAAGGAGATGAGCTGCCCGACGCGCACCTCGACGCCGAGGCGGTGCTTTACCTCGCGCTGCAGCGCCTCCGCGTCGGTCTCGTCCGCCTCGACCTTGCCGCCGGGGAACTCCCAGAGCAGCGGCAACACCGCGAGCGGCCGGCGCTGGGTGATGAGGTAGCGCCCCTCGTGGCCGATCACTCCGGCGACGACGCGAACGACTCGGACCGGCTCAGGCGGCAACGAAGCTCCCCCCGCTCAAGGCGATCAGTTGACGCTCACGCGGAACAGCTGCTGGCCCATCAGCAAGACGTCCCCGTTGTTGAGTGGAGTATCCTTCTGCAGCCGCACGAAGCTCCCGTTCGAGCTGCCGAGATCGGTGAGGTAGATCTTCGGGTTCGCGTAGCTGATCCGGCAGTGGAGGCCGGAGACGTAGCCGTCCTCCGGGAAGAGCACGTCGCCGCGCTCGCGCCCGAGGTGAAGGCCCGACTCCGGGATCGGATAGGCGTTGCCGGTCGTGTCGCGCCCGATGAGGAGCGCGAGGCGGCCGACGTACCCACGCGCGGGGCTGCCGAGCCGCTCCACGCCGTCGTTGCTCTTCGCCATCGGGGCGAGCGGCTCGATGCGGAGGATCTCTTGGCCGATGCGGAAGATGTCGGAGAACGCGAGCTCGATCGGCTCGTCGCGCCCGATCTTTCGGTAGACGCCGTTGAGCGAGCTCTCGTCGCGCACCATGACCTGGCGCCCGCGGGCGGTGAACGTCGCGTGGCGCGGGGAGAGGTAGCTGTCGCCGGCGAAGATGCCGCCCGAGTCGCGCCCGATCGTCGTCGGGCCGGCGGCCATGTGGAACGACCCGGCCTCGCTCCCGTCGGCGCGGAGGGCGGTGAGCGTGATGCCTCCCGAGGTCGGAGCGGGCAGCTCTCCGGCGAGGGGGACGGCGGGCGGCGCTGGCGCGACGTGCCCGCCGGGGGGCGCGTTCGGGGCGGGCATCGCGGGGGCGATGGGGGCGCTCACGACCGCGGAAGGTCCGGGCGTGCCGACGGGGGCCGGGACGCTCGCCGCCTTCGCGAGCTTGAACCCGCACGACGCACAGAACTTGTTCGTCGATGGGTTGGGGTGGCTGCATTGCGGGCAGATCACCGGCGGCGCTTCGCCGCTGGCGCCCGCCCCCGCCGCGCCGACCCCGGCCCCGGGCGTACCGCCCGCGAGCGCGGAGATCGAGCTGGGGCCTTGGCCCTGGGACGTCGCCTCGTCGACGATCGCGGCCCCGCGCGGCGCGGAGGCGCCGCCGATCTGGGCCGGTGCAACACCGTGCGGAGGCGTATTCGACGTCGGCGCGAACTTCTTGGGGGCCGCGTCACGAGGGAGCTCGGCTCCGCAGCCGAGACAGAACTTGTAGTGGTCCTGGTTCTCCTTCGTGCATTTCGGGCAGATGATCACCTGGCTCTCCTGGGGGCGCACAGCGTGTCGCGGCCTGCAGGATAGTCTGGCCTACGCCGCATTGTCGACTTCCTTCACCGTGAGAGCAGCGCGAGGGATTCTCGCACCAAATCGCCGATCGGAATCTCTTCGAGGCTCTTCGACTGCGCGAGGGCGGCCACCGCTCGCTCCGCTTCGCTGGGCCGGAAGCCCATCCGGACCAAGGTCGCGGCCAGGGTCTCCGCCTTCGCGCCCGTCGGCACCGGCGCGCGGCTGCCCGCGGGCGCCACCTCGACCGGCGCGTCGAGGGGGAGCTTGCCCTTCAGCTCGAGGACGAGCCGCTCCGCCGTCTTTTTTCCGACCCCAGGGATCGTCGTGAGCTTGCCGACATCACCGCGCGCGACGACGAGCGCGAGATCGCGCACCGCCATCGATCCGAGGATCGCCACCCCGAGCTTCGGTCCGATGTTGGAGATGGCGATCAGCGTCCGGAACGTGTCGCGCTCGAGCGACGAGGCGAACCCGAACAGCTCGAGCGCGTCTTCGCGCACGTGGGTGTGGACGTGGAGGGTGGCCTCGTCCGTCCCGGCGGCGGCGAGGCGCCCGCGGGTCCCGAGCGGCACCCGCACCTCGTACCCGACGCCGCCGACGTCGATCACGAGATCGCCCTCCGGGGTCTCGTCGACGATGCGGCCCGTGAGGCGCCCGATCAATTGTTCTTCGCCCCTTGCTGGATCCAGGCGCGGACCTTGTCACGCGCCTCCCGGGCCATCGGCGTCGATCCCTGCGGCATCGTGTCGCCGCAGTCCCCGCCGGTGCACCCGAGATCGGGGCAGTCGACGTCTCCGTCCATCTTGTGCATGAGGAAGCTCGTCTCGGGGTGCCCTGGCTCGACGATCGAGAGCGCGCTCGTCGGAGACTTCTGGCTCACGATCGTCGCCATGATCAGGTCGACGTCGCTCGGCGTGGTCTCGGGGTTCACCTCGCCTAGGTACGGCTGGTAGCCGGAGGGCCCGGTCGGGCTCTGGTTGTTGCCGTGGCACGAGCTGGAGAGCGCGCACGACTGCTCGAAGAGCGGCAGCACGTCCGTCTTGAACGAGATGGTGCCGGTGAGCGGGGTGACGCACGCCTGCTGGAAGCACTGATCCGCGCCGATCTCGTTCGCGCAGGGATCCGAGCCGCCCGTCCCGGTGTCGTCGCTGCACCCCGCGCTGCTCGAGAGGAAGCCGCCGATCGCCGCGAGGCCCACGAAGGCGACGATGCCCACAGGTTTCTCGATCATGGGCGCCTCCTATACACGCATCGGCCCCGGAACTCGACCGGCGGTCCCTTTCCTGCCGTCGGGCGGGGGCGTTTCTTGGCCCCGCGCGAGGCTGCGTTCTAGGCTGCTGGATGAGCATGAGGGTCCTTCCTCGAGGCACCGATCCACGCCGGCTGCGACGAGCGAGCGCGCTCGCCCTCGCGGCGGCGCTCGCGCTATCGGGCGCAGGCTGCGGCGCGTCCGCCGATCTCGAGAAGCAGGTCGACGCGCTCAAGACCGAGGTCACCTCGCTTCGCGCGAGCAACGCCGCCCTCGCCGAGCGTGTCGACGCCATGGAGATCCAATCCGGCCGCCTCTCGCGGCCCGGCTCGGCGCCGGCGTCGAGCGGGGCGGGCGCGAGCGGTGGGGGCGGAGGCGGGGACGGGACGCCCGAGCTGCGCGTGGTCAAGCTCACGCCGAGCGAGCAGCCGTCGTCGGGAGACGAGATCGACCCCGACGACACGCGCGTGAAGATCCGCTCCACCTCGGGCGGCGTCGTCTCCGAGGACGCGGGAGGGGGTGGCGGCGCGGGCGGCGACACGCCCGCCTCTCTCGCCGACTTCAAGCGCGCCAAAGAGCAGTACTCCAACAAGAAGTACGACGACGCGATCACGAGCCTGAGCGCGTTCGTCGCGCGGTACCCCGACAGCGCCAAGGCGGCGGAGGCCACCTACCTCCGCGGGATGGCCTACGTGCAGCGCGCCGATCACAAGGAAGCGGCCGGTCAATTCGAACGGCTCGTGGCGAGCTACCCGAAGAGCGACCTCGTGCCCGACGCGCTCTACGAGCTGATGAAGGCGCGCGAGAAGCTCGGCGAGACGGAAGCCGCCGACCGCGCGAAGGCTCGCTTGAAGAAAGAGTTTCCGAAGAGCTCGGCGGCGAAGAAGCTCTCGCCTCCGGCGGGTGAGAAGAAGAAATGAGCGACTCGGGGAGCGCCCAACGACCATGAAACCGCATCGATCCCACCATGCCGGGCAAGCAAAGAAGGCTCCGCGGCGCCTCATCGCGGGCGCGGCGACCGTCGTCGTCGGGCTCGTTGCGACGACGGCGAGCGCGCAAGAGCCGGCCGGCCCCACGAGCCCGCCGGGCGGCGAGGGCCCCACCGTCACGCCGGGGCCGACCACGACCACGACCACGGTCACGCCGTTCGGCGCGCCCGGGGCCGGCCAAGTCGACTCCCACCTGCCCTCGTCGTCTCAGTCGACGACGGACATCAACAACTCGAAGAGCGGCTTCGATCTCAACAAGAGCACGGCCGGCGTCTCCGCCCTGAAAGGCGACAAGGGCGGGCAGTACATCGCGGAAGGCTCGGTGACCCCGCAAGGCCACACCGTCCGCCGCGGCGACACCCTCTGGGGCATCAGCGGCCAGTACTTCAAGAACCCATACAACTGGCCGCGCCTCTGGGCTCAGAACCCCCAGATCCTCAACCCGCACTGGATCTACCCCGGCGATCGCCTCCGCCTGCGCGACTACCTCGGCCCATCGCGCGGCAAGAGCGTCCCCGAGGACACCGTCTTCCTGCGCAACTACGGCTGGGTCGACGACCCCGAGAAGGATCGCTGGGGCGAGCTCGTCGGATCGCCCGACGACCAGATGCTCCTCAGCTACGGAGACGACTCGTACATCGAGCTCGACGCGCGCAAGTTCAAGGACCTCCACATCGAGCTCGGCCAGGAGCTCCAGCTCTTCCGCCCCGTCAAGACGCTGCGCGGTCGCGAGGCCGACGCCTCCGGCGAGCTCGTCGAGGTCCTCGGCACCGTGCGCGTCGACCGCTTCAACCCCAAGACGCGGATGATCCGCGCCCACATCGTCGAGGCCCTCGACGTCATCGAGCGCGGCGTCTTCGTCGGGCCCGTCCCCCGAAAGTTCATCATCCAGCCGCCCGTCCAGAACGAGAAGTACCTCGAGGCGCGCATCCTCACCGCCCTCTATCCGCACCAGCTCTTCGGACAGAACCAGGTCGTCTTCCTCGACCGAGGCGAGCGCCAAGGCGTCAAGGTCGGCAACCGCTTCATCGCCGTGCGCCGCGGCGACCGCTGGGTCGAGACCCTCGACACCGCCGGCCCCGGCGCCACCATCCGCGCCCGCACCGAAGACGATCGCGACGGCGAGATCGAAGACCTCAAGACCGACGGCCCCCGCGAGAAATACCCCAACGAGACCTTCGCCGAGCTCCGCGTCCTCGACGTCCGCCCCAAC
Organism: Polyangiaceae bacterium; assembly: GCA_044225865.1. Taxonomy (GTDB): domain Bacteria; phylum Myxococcota_A; class Polyangia; order Polyangiales; family Polyangiaceae; genus Xiheicaenibacterium. The sequence goes on from JBGAID010000054.1 coordinate 28,644, forward strand.
ACCTGCATGGCCATCATCACCGAGAGCGCCTTCGAGCTCGAGCGCGACACGATTCTCGTGATGAAGCGCGGCTATTAGCGTCGCGCCGCGCGCGTCGCGCTGCGCGCTCGCCGGAGATGGAGGGGCTGAAGCGGCGTGTTGCTGGGTGCGTTGCGTTGGTTGGCGCGAGGCCCCGCAGCTCGGCTCGTTAGCTGGAGGTTTTGGCGAAAACCTCCCCCCACTCCGTGGGGCCCCCCTCCGACGCGGCGGATGGCTGCTGAAGGGTTGCGGACGCGATGGGAGACAGCGAGCTCCTTGGCTTGCACGGCGTCGTCTCGAGGCTGGGAGAGCGCGCGTCGCGCTGCGCGCTCGCCGGAGATGGAGGGGCTGAAGCGGCGTGTTGCTGGGTGCGTTGCGTTGGTTGGCGCGAGGCCCCGCAGCTCGGCTCGTCAGCTGGTCGGCTCGTGAACGGCCGCGGATGCGACCAGGACCGGCCGAATGGATTTCATTCCCCCTTCTTGGTCGCATCGAGCGGCTGGGAATGGGAGAGACAAGACCGTACTACGAAAAAAGTAGCGCGGCCGCCACCCAGCAAGAAGGCAGCCCCGCCCGGTCAGCGAAGACGGGACGAGAGGCGAGGGATGCCCCCCCTCGTCGTCGCTCCGCGCCGCCGGTCTCCCCCAAATTCATGCTCGGGCTGCCCAAGCGCAGCCCTGCGCGTGAATGGGGGAGACGCCGCGTGCGCTACCAAAACAGTAGCGCCGCCGCCATCCCAGCAAGAAAGCAGGCACACCGGGTCAGCGAAGACGAGGACCTCTCGGCCCGAGCGGCGAGCGCAGCGTTGCGCGTTATTAAGAAGGTAGCGCCGCCGCCATCCCAGCAAGAAAGCAGCCCCACCGGGTCAGCGAAGACGGGACGAGAGGCGAGTGTTCCTCACTCGACGCTCGCCGCAGCGAGCCGCAGGCGAGCGAGGACCTCTCGGCCCGAGCGGCGAGCGGACCAACAGAGCCTCAGCGTGCGAGGAGCTCGCGCTCGGCGCGGGCGAGGGCTTCTCGCATGGCGCGGGCGTCGGGCCAGCGCTCTTCGGGATCGGCTCTCAGGGCGCGGTCGATGACGTGGGAGAGGTTCTGGTCGATGCCGGGGACGCGATCGCGGAGGGAGGGGACGCGGCCGCACATGGCGGCGCCGAGGACCTTGGTGACGCTGCCGGTGCCGTGGACGCAGGTGCCGGTGATGAGGCGGAAGAGGACGGCGCCGACGGCGAAGACGTCGGATCGCGCGTCGACCTCGTCCCAGCGTCCCCACGCCTGCTCGGAGGCCATGTACCCGGGGGTTCCCATGGCGACGCCGAGCCAGGTCGCGTGCTTCTTGGGGGCCTTCTCGAACCGGGCGATACCGAAGTCGAAGAGCTTGAGCGCGCCGTCTTCACCGAGGAAGAAGTTCTCGGGCTTCACGTCGCGATGGACGATGCCGGCGGCGTGGACGGCGTCGAGGATGTCGAGGGCGGCCAGGCCGATGCGGATCGACTCCATGACCGCGAGGCGGCCCTGAGGGCGGGCGGCGAGGTGCTGGGCGAGGGTCCTTCCGCGCAGCAGCTCGAGGACGAGGAAGGGGGTTCCGTCTTCGGTGCGGTCGTCGCCGAGGAGGCGCACGACGCCGTCGTGGCGGACCTGGCTCATGATGAAGCCTTCGCGCTGAAAGCGCTCGAGGGCGCGGGGCTCGGCCGCGAGCTCGGGTCGCAAGAGCTTGAGGGCGGCCCGCGTTCCGTCGCGATGCTCGCCCTCGAAGACCTGGGCCGAGCCCCCCTCGCCGAGCTTGCGGAGCAGCTTCCAACGCCCGTCGATCTGCGCGCTCGCGCCGCCGTTCACGGCGCGAAGCTTCGGCTTGGTGGCGGCGCGCGGACGCACGCGCGACTCGACGGTGGGGACGGGGCAGAAGGAGCCAGATAAGCCAGGTAACGTCGCGGACGATGCAACAGCGGGCATGCGACTCGAGAAAAGCGAGGAGCATGCCACCGGTGTGGCGGCCCGATCCCGCAGTGAGAGGTCCCGGGCTGAGGCGAGCATGCGCGCTCGGTCGCGCGCGCGCGCCGAGCCGCCAGGATGCGGGCGGTCGTTTAGGGGCAGCTCGCGCAGGGGCAGCGTTGGGTGAACGTGTCCCGAACGCAGGGCTTGGCCGGCGGCGGAGGCGGGGGCCGTGGCCTCCCGGACGATCGCGCGGGGGGTTTCGTGCTCGGGGCGGTCGAGGCCGAAGCGGAGGGGAGAGAGCCCGTCGCGGCTCCTGCGGCGGACGCGACGGGCGAGCTCGAGGCGGGGACGACGAGGGGCGATGTCACCGTCTCGGGGGGCGGCGGTCCAGGCTGGCCCCGATCCGATTCGCTCGCCGGCGTGGTCACGGTCGCCGCCGCCTCCGGCTCGCTCGCTTGCGGCTTGGGTCGGGAGCGGTAGAGGACGAGGGAGAGCGTGACGACCGCGCCGAGCAGGAAAAGGAGCGCGAGGGACAGGGCGGTCGTGCGCCTGCGGCGTATGCTCCCCGTGCTCACGGCCGAGGTGCTGTTCGTTCCGATCCCGGCTCCCGGGCGGGCCTTCGGGACGGCCGTGTGAAGCGAGTCCGTCGAGATCGCGGCCGAGGACGTGGGCGCGTCGAAGGTGGCGGAGGGGAGCGACCGGCGCAGGGCCGCCTCCGAGAGCGCGGTGAGCATCTCGCGGGCGTCCGCGAAGCGATCGGCCGGGCGCGACGAGAGCGCTCGATCGATCACGGCCGCCACGCTGTCGGGGACCTGCGGCGCCACCGAGCGAATGGGCCGCGCGGGCTTGGTCGAGATGTTCACGATCAGCTCGGGCACGGTCCTGCCATCGTGGACGAGCTGGCCGGTGAGGAGCGTGAACATGGAGGCGCCGATGGCGTAGACGTCGCTCCGCGTATCGACCTCGTCCCAATGGGCGAGGGCCTGCTCGGGCGGCATGAAGGCGGGGGTGCCGAGGGGGACGCCGGTGGTCGTGATCTTGAGCTGGCTCACCGCCTCCTTGCTGCGCGCCAGACCGAAGTCGAGGACCTTGAGCCGGCCGTCGACGCAGACGAAGACATTCTCTGGCTTGAGGTCCCGGTGGATGATGCCTTGCGCGTGCGCGGCCGCCATGACGTCGAGCCAGGCGATCGAGTGGCGGACGACGTCGAGCGGCGGCAACACGCCCCCCGCGCTCTCGGCGAGCGACTCGAGGGTCACTCCCTCGAGCCGCTCCATCACGAGATAGACGACGCCGTCGGGCGTGGTCCCGTCGTCCAACACGCGAACCACCCCGGGGTGGCCGACGCGGTTCGCGGCATAGCCCTCCTGCAAGAAGCGAACGCGCGCGGTGGAGTCTCGCGCGACGTCCTCGTGGAGGATCTTCACCGCGACGCGCGCGCCGTTGCGGACGTGGACGGCGGCGTACACCGAGCCCATCCCCCCTTGCCCGAGCTGCGATTCAATTCGCCATTTGCCGTCGAGAATGGTGCCGTTGGGGAGGCGGGCTTCGGCGGTCATGGGCTATCGCCGCGCCCGATAGAGACTCGGCCCAGACGCGACAAAGACGTATCGGCCCGTTGCGACGATGGGGCCGGGCTGGAGCCCACCCTGCGTGACGGGCTGGCATCCCTGGCCGGGCGTCTTGGCCGGGCAACGCTGCAGCGCGCCCGCCTGCCACGCGTAGTAGAAGCCCCCGCGGGCGGCGAGCAGGGACAGCTGCCCCGAGAGGGAAGGCACGATGTCCTTGGTGTTGGCGCCGATTTGGCTGGGATCAGGGATGTGAACGAAGTTGGTCCGATTCGTCCCTGGATCGAACCTGGCCACCCCGAGGCCCATTCCAGGGCCGGCGCTCACGACGTTGAGGAGATGGCCGGTCGTGGCGGCGCACCCAGCGGCCCCCGAGCCGTTCACGAGCTGGCCGGCCGTCGTGGCGGCGATGCAGGCGGCGTGCGGATCACCGAACCCCGTGGCGTACGCGGGGTCGTTTGGAGAAGGCCCGCTGAACGCCAGAGAGTGAAGGTCGATGTCCGCCTTCTGGCCCGTGGTGATCGAGGTCGTCGGGACGAACGCACCACCCCCAGAAAGCTCGGCGCTGACGACACCGTTGTTGTCGTCGTTCGCGGCGACGAGCCTCCCGTCGAACGCCGTGAGGCCGTTGACCGTCAGAACCGCGTTCGGAAGCGCGCCCGGAAATGTCGTGCATACGTCGTCCTGACAGACGAGCACCGGCGTGGTCGTGGATTGGGGATCGCAATCTCCGCTCATGGAGCATTGGGGCGAGTAGTAGGCCTTGCCCCCGTGCACTGCGACGTGCGTGCCGAACTCGTCCCAACGGCTCGCCGCTTGGGCGCACTTGCACCCTGGGCCCGAGTTGTCGGCCCGGCACTCCGCGAGCTGCGCCTGCGACCCGAGTTGCACCATGCAGAGGTGCCCATCATTGCGCGCCGTGGTCAGGCCGAGCGTGACGAAGGCGACGGTTCCGTCATCCGCACCCAACACGCCGATCGGGCCGTCGGAGCTCTGGGCGACGTGCGTGGCCTGACAGACGCCATTCGTGCAAGCGTCGCCATCGCAATCGTCCGGGCTCTCGCATAGCGTGCCGCGGCACCATTCGCCGCAGTCCGGCGCGCCGCCCATTCCCCCCGCGCCGGATGCGCCCATTCCTCCGGCGCCGGTCGAGGTCGAGCCGCCACCCGCATCGCCCCCACCTGCCGCGCCGGCGCCGCCCGACGCGGGGCTCTGGTCGAAGTCGACGAACAGCGCGCAGGAGGCGACGCCAAAGCTCGCGGCGAGCGCAATGAAAGCCCACGCCGAACGTGCCCACCGCATCGGGCCAGAGGGTAGCACACCGAAATGGTGCAATGGAGCGCGGCCTCAGAACGTGACGACGGCGGATGCGCCCAATGGAGAGACGGCTGCCTTCACGCTGGGGGCGCTCGGCTTGCGGGTGGCGATATCAATGATGATCAGCGTCGTGCCGAGGGCGGCCGCGCCGAGGCCGACGCCCCAGCTGATGCCATTGGCGAGAAGGAGCGACTCGCCCTTGCTCGCGATGTCTTTGCAGCTCTGGGTATCCGAGTCGGCGCAGCCGCCCGCCTCGAAATCCGAGCGTTGCTGGAGGACGAGCCCGCCCGTCACGGCCGCCCCCACGAGCCCGAGGCCACCGAGCCCGAGGCCCACGATCCCCACCACGCCGAGCGTTCCGATGCCGCCGTCGCGCGGTCGGGGGCGCAAAGTCGGCGGCGCCACCACCTTGGGGGCGGCCTTCTCCTCTCCGACGGTGAGGGTCCGACGCTCGCCGTCGCCGAGCTCGAGCCGCGAGCGCTGCACGGGCTGCCCCACCACTTCCACGACGAGCTCGTGGGGGCCCGGGTCCAGCTCCAAGTCTTCCGTGGGCACGGTGACGCGGACCCCGTCGATCTCGACGCGCTCTATCGAAGCGGTGCCCAACCTCACCGTCACGTGCGCGATGCGTGCCTCCACCCTCGTGAGCTCCGCCTTCAAGGCTTCCAGGTCTTGCCCCGGCTCGACCCAGCGCCCGATCAGCTCGCGCAGCCCGCGGCGTGCGGCCACGAGCTTACCCTCGCGAACATCGCAGCCCTTCACCTTGAGGAGGGGGCCGAGCTCGCGCTGAAGAGAGAGGCTCTCTCGAAAGTGTGTGCAAGCCTCCTCGTCGCGCCCGGCCGTCTCCGCGGCGAGGCCCCGGTCGAACGCCGCCCGCGCCGATGCTTCCGCAGAAGGCTGGGCGAGGGCGGTCGTCGCCGTGGCCATGCAGGCCAGCGCCACCCATGCGTGAAGACCGACGATCGGCCGCATCGACGCACACTCTACAACGAGTCGGGGTCGTATGATGCGCGCCGTGACTCAAGCCGATCCCAACGGACCGTCCGGCGACGTGTTCCCCTGTCAGAACTGCGGCGCGAACCTCCGCTATGACGCCAAGGTCCAAGGCATGCGGTGTCCGTACTGCGGCCACCAGCAGGTCATTCAAGCCCAGGCCGAAGGACCGGGCCCGCGCGAGATCCCCATCGAGCAGGGCATGGCGATGGCGGCGCGCGGGCTCGGCACCCCCGTGAAGGCGGTCGCGTGCAACGACTGCGGCGCGACGGTCCAAGTCGCCCCCTCCGAGCAGACGGCCAAGTGCCCCTTCTGTGGCTCGCATCAGGTGCTCGCGCGCGAGGCGGCGGGGACCCAGATCCGCCCGGAGTCGCTCGTGCCGTTCAAGGTCGACAAGGCGACCGCGAACACCACGTTCGAGACGTGGATCGGGTCGCTGTGGTTCCGCCCTTCGGACCTGAAGAAGATGGCGAAGGTCCACGAGATGGGCGGTGTGTACGTGCCGTTCTGGACCTTCGACGCGATGGTGCACTCGCGGTGGACGGCGGAGGCCGGCTACCACTACCAAGAGACGGAGACGTACACCGACTCGGAGGGGAACCGGCAGACGCGCACCGTGACGAAGACGCGATGGGAGCCGGCTTCGGGCTCCCGCACGGACCATTTCGACGACACGATCGTGTGCGCGTCGAAGGGCCTACCGGGCGCGCTCGTGGATCGATTCAAGACGTGGACGACGGCGGAGCTCGTGCCGTACCTGCCGCACTACCTCGCGGGGTGGAAGGCCGAGGCGTACGCGATCGATCTGATGCCGGCGTGGGGTATGGGAAAAGAGAAGATGGCGAAGGTCCAATACGGAAGGTGCGGGGACGACGTGCCGGGGGACACCCACCGCGGCCTCGACGTCGACAACGCCTTCTCACGCGTGACCTTCAAGCACGTGCTCTTGCCGGTGTGGATCGCCGCCTATCGATATCGCGACAAGCCATACCAATTCTTGGTGAACGGGCAGACGGGCGAGGTCGTCGGCAAGGCGCCCTGGTCGATCTGGAAGATCACCCTGTTCGTGCTCCTCATCGTCGCCATCATCGCCGGCATCGCCGTGCTCGCGAACCAGCGAAAGAAGAAGCGCGCCGACCTCGACCCGGGGCGCGCGCGGGTGGTGGCGATGCTTCAGGACCAGCGCACGAGATAGTCGCCGTCGTGCTCGGAGTGGATCGTCGCCTCGACGCGCGGCGACTTGCGGAAGAGCATGACGACGCCCTCGAGCGCGCCGATCATGGCGCAGTCGAGGAAGCCGCTGTAGCCGCGGTATTGGACGAGGACCCCTCCGGCCTTCTCGGAGACGGTGATGCCGCCGAGGTTGGCGACGCGCGCGCTCACGTCGGGGAGCTTGAGCAGCGCGGAGCGCGGGCCGTCGAGCACCGAGACGACGACCTTGCCGAGCATGGAGTCGGCGAAGCGCGAGGCGGTGGAGCGCTCGAAGCGGCGGATCCCCTCCGAGAGCGGGAGCCGCGGGTACTCGCGCTTCACCAGCTCGATCGTGAGGAGCTGGTGGTCCGCCACCGGGTAGTCGGTGAACGGCAGGTGCGATCGCTTCGGGGGCTCGAGGAGGAGCGGCCGGAGGCGGTCGAGCTCGGCGGGGCCGAGCCGCTTCGCGACGGGGAGCGTGAAGAAGCCTTTGACGGTGTGCTGGCGGTGAAGGCGAGCGAGGCGCTCACGCACGTCGAAGCCGACCGTGAGCGGCGTGTCCGGAAGATAGGTGGCGCTGTCCCCCATGCCCCTATCGTGCCACCGGGAACCAGAGATCGACCATCCGATCCAGCTGGTGAGCGAGCATCGGCTCGCCGCGCTGAACCGGGCAGCCGCGCGCCCGGGCTTCGCGGAGCCACGGTGTCTCCAGGCCCATCAAGATGTCGACGCAGACCACCGGGGGCACGAGGCGGCTCGGGTCGATGGGGAGCGGATCCTCGGGGAGACGGCCGAGCGAGGTCGCGTTGACGACCACGTCGTGATGCGCGGGATCGGGGGGCGCGTCCGCGACGGCGAGGTGGATCGCGCGCCCGTGCGAGGCGGCGCGGACGCGATCGAGGAGGGCCTCCGCTTTGTCTCGCGTGCGGTTGTGGATGGAGAGGGACGCCGCCCCCGCGGTTGCGACCGCGAAGGCGATCGCCGCCGCCGCGCCTCCCGCGCCGGCGAGGTAGACGCGCTTGCCCGCGAGCTCGTGCCCCTCCGAGGCGAGCCCTCGGACGAAGCCCGCGCCGTCCAGGTTGTCTCCCACGAAGCGACCGTCCTGTCGCCGAGAGACGACGTTCACCGCTCCGCACGCTCGCGCGGCCTCGCTCGCGTCGTCGACCAGGCCGAGCATGTCGCTCTTGTGTGGCATCGTCACGACGAAGCCCGGGCAGCTCGGGGTGACGGCCAACGCCCGCACGACGTCGGCGAGGTCGCTCGTTCGCACGTGCATCGGCACGAGGACGGCGTCGACGCCCCGCGCCCGAAAGCGCTCGTTCATGAGCTCGGGGGCGCGGACGTGCTCGATCGGATCCGCGAGGACGAACGTGACCGCGGTGCGCCCCGTGATCGGCGGCATGCTCACATGCTCGCCCCGTCGAACTCCTGGACCTTCAGCGTCGCGAGATCCACGTCGGGCACGCAGCGGAGGTTGATGGCGACCATCTCTTTTCCGTCGGGCCCGGTGCCGCGCGCGAAGGACCGGATCCCACACGTGGTGCAGAAGAGGTGATGGATGCGGTGCTTGCCGAACTGATAGTCCTTGATGTCACCCTCCCCCGCGAGGAGCTCGAAGCTCTCCTTGGGGACGAACTTGAGCAGGGTGCCGGTGCGGCGGCAGATCGAGCAGTTGCAGGCCATCGCGCCGTCGACCTTGGCGGTGAACGCGTAGCGGACCTTGCCGCAGTGACAGCCACCTTCGTGCCTCTCGGTGTCGCTCATGCGATCGATGCTCCACCGCGGCGGCTCCGTCGTAAAGACTTGCTACGCTAGCGACCTCCATGCTCGGCATCCCGCTCGCGCTCGGCCTCCTCTCCTATACGTACGTCGGCTATCCCGCCCTCATCGCCGCCCTCGGGAAGGTGAGCCCGCTGCGGACTTCGCCCGACGAGACGTTCACCCCGTTCGTGAGCGTGCTGTTCTGCGCCTACGACGCAGAGGCGTTCCTCGAGGACAAGCTCGACAGCATGCTCGGGCTCGACTGGCCGAAGGACGCGATCGAGGTGCTCGTGTACTCCGACGGCTCGAAGGACGGGACGAACGAGATCCTCGCGCGCCGCGCCGCCGCCGATCCGCGCATTCGTCCGTTCCATGCCGAGACGCGAGGAGGCAAGCCGCGCGGGCTGAACCTCCTCCGCAAGCAGGCGCGCGGTGAGGTGCTTCTGATGACGGACGTGCGGCAGCGCTTCGAGCCGAGCGCGTTGAGGAAGCTCGTCCGCCACCTCGCCGATCCTTCCGTGGGGTGCGTCTCCGGGAACCTCGTCCTCGAGGGCGACGCTGGCTCGGGCGCGTACTGGCGCTACGAAAAATGGATCCGCGAGCGCGAGGCGCGCTTCCGGAGCGTGCCCGGGGTCACGGGGGCGATCTATGTCCTGCGCGCGAAGGACCTCGAGGACATCCCGGAAGACACGATCCTCGACGACGTGATGATCCCGATGCGCCTGCGGCTCGCGGGGAAGAAGGTCCTCTTCGAGCCGGCGGCGATCGCGTTCGACCGCGCCGCCGACGACGACAAGGAGTTCTCGCGCAAGGTGCGGACCCTCGCCGGCAACTATCAGATCTTCGCGCGCATGCCGGACCTGCTCGTCCCGGGGCGGAATCCCTCGTGGCTCGAGATGGTCTCTCACAAGGCGATGCGGCTCGCGGGGCCGTTCCTCATGGGCTCGCTCGCGGCGAGCTCGATCCGCTACGCGGTCGCGCCTCCGCCGGGGGCGAGCCGCTTCTCGGTGCGGGTCGCGCGCGGACTCGCCGTCGGGCAGCTCGCCTTCTACGCGGCCGCGATCGCGGGGCCGCGCGCCGGCAAGCTCGCGGGCGTGGCGCGGACCTTCGTGGTGATGAACGCGGCGGCCGCGGTCGGGCTCTACAAGCACGCGACCAACAAGCAGCGCATCACGTGGTGACGCGCCCGCCGGCGAGCCGGCGCGCTTCTCGGAACACGTCCGCGAAGCGCCCCGCGATCGCCCGCCGGTCGAAGCGATCGCCCCCGACCGCCCCTGCGCGCGCCGGGAATTTCCCGTCGCGGAAGGCGCGCAGCGATCGCTCGAGCTCGGCCGCGATCGCCGGCTCGTCCCGTGGCGGCAGCACCGGCCCGAGGTTGCAGTCTCGGACGAGCTTCGTCAGCGCGCCCTCGGGGGCGAGGGTGAGGCACGGCCGATCGAGGTAGAGGAGCTCGAAGATTTTTGCCGGGTAAATCCTCTCCGCCCCCGGCATCTCGTCGAGCAGGCAGAGCACCATGTGGCTCGCGGCGAGGGCGGGCACGACCTTGTCTTTGTCGATGTAGCCGAGGCGGCGAACGCCCAGGCCTTCGGTGCCTTCGAAGTGGACGAGCTCGGTGTCGACGACACGCCCGATGAAGTCGACCTGGAGGAGCTTCGCGAGCTCCGGCTCTCGCGCGTGGAGGAGCTTCACCGCGCCGAGCAGGCCGCGCGGGCTGTTCTGCACCAGCACCGATCCCGCGTAGGTGACCACGAATTTATCGGAGGGAGGGGAGGGGAGCTCGCGCGGGAAATCGTCCGGGTCGTAGCCGTTCTCGATCGTGACGACGCGCCCCGGATCCAAGAACGGGAAGTGGGAGAGGAGGTTCTCCCGGAAGGCGTCCGTGGCGGTCGTGACGAAGTGCGCGCACCGGAGCACCGCGTGCTCGAGGGGCCCGCCGAGGACGCGGCTCAGCTTCCCCATCATCTCGAAGTGGGTGCGGATCGTGATCCACTCGTCGCGGTAATCGAGGACGACCGCGGTGGACGATCCGAGCGCGCGCACGGTGGGGGCGGTGAGGAACGCGGAGAAGGGCGGCGCGGTCACGAAGACGACGTCGTCGCGCTTGTCGGAGCGGAGCCGCTGGGCGAGCACGCGCTGGGCGTCGGGCTGCCACAGGAGCTGCGGATCGGGGACGAGGGCGTGCCGAGCGAGCGCGGTCGCGCGCCCGACGAGCTGCCTCTTCAAGCCGCCGCTCGCGTTGTTTGGGGGGCTCTGCACGCCCCCCGTGCGCTTCGCGCCCCCCTGCAGTTTGCCGCTCGTCGCCTGCCACGCCGCCTGCTTCGCCGAGTAGCTCGGCTCGAACGTGCGGGCCTTGAGGACCTCGATGCCGGGAGGGATGTCCTTCAGCATCGAGTCGTCCTTCAGCGGCACGCTCGGGTTCTTTACGGTGAGGACGGAGGGCGTGACCCCGTGCGAAGGGAGATACTTCGCGAGCTTGAGGACGCGGCCCGCGCCCACGCCTCCCGAAGGCGGCCAGATGTACGTGACCAACAGGGCTGTCGACATACGCGCCTCGGAAGGTAGTCGCATTCGGCGCGGGAGCGGTGCGGCACTTTTGCCCGACCGATCCGGCGCGACCCTCAGCGCACCATCGTGCCGACGCCGCTGTCGGTGAAGAGCTCGGCCACGATGACGTGGGGGGTGCGCTCGTCGAGGAAGTGCACGCTGTCCACGTCGCCCGCGAGGGCGCTCGCGGCCGCGCGCGCCCTCGGCAGGAACGCCTTCTCGATCGTCCCGGCGAGGATGCGCGCCTTCAGCTCGTCGGCGCTGAGCTCGGAGAGGAGCAGCCCCTCCGAGGCGAGCCCGGGGGCGTCGCCCAAGAGCAGGAGCTTCTTCGCGCGGCAGACCCGCGCGATCGCGCTCGCCACCACGTCGACGTCGAGGGGGGCGGTCGCGCCCACGAGCGCGGACGCCTCCTCCGTCAGCTCGGGCACGACGACGGGGACGTACCCCTTCTGGAGCAAGGTCTCGATGACGTCGGGGTCGACCGCCGGATCGCCGAGCGGGTCGATGACCGTCTCCTCGGCGAGGGGCGCGGTCCGCGGCCAGGCGAGGAGGTTCCCATCCGCGCCCGAGAGCCCCACCGCGCGAACGCCCGTCCGCGCGAGGGCGGACACGACGATCTCGCTCACCCCTTCCTGCACCAGGATCGGAGAGAGCCCCACCGCGGAGAGGAGCCGAATGTCCTCCGCGAAGGAGAGGGCGAGCTCACGCCGCGAGAGCGTCGCGGGCCCGAAGCGGATCACCGCCCGCGTCCCCGCGAAGCGCTCGATGTATCGGAGCGCGGAGACGAGCAGATCCGTCTTGAGCTCCGGGGTCTTCGTCTCGAGGCGCGAGTCCTTGCGGACGGGGCCCTCGGGGTCGACGAGGACGGCCGCGTAGTCGGCGTTGATCCGGACGTAGTCGTACGAGAGATCGCAGCCCCACGCTTCCGCGTGGGCCGCGCCGAGGCCGAGGCTGACCCGGACGTCGACGTCGCGCTGGCGAAGGAGCGCGCGCAGCCCGTCCGGATCGAAGGCGGCGGGCGCGCCCTGATGAAACACCTGGACCCCCTGGATCGCGACCGACACCCTGCGCGGATCGAAGGCGCGATCGTCCTCCGCCGCGCGCGCGCCGAGGGCGGCGAGGATCCGCCCGTGGCCCGGGTCCGCGCCGAAGAGGGCCGCCTTCACCAGGTTCGATGCGACGACCGCGCGCGCGAGCGACCGCGCCGAGACCTCGTCGGTCGCCCCGTCCACGGTGACGGTGACGAGCCGTCGCGCCCCCTCCCCGTCGCGCGCCACCGCCCTGGAGAGCTCCCGGCAAATGCCGCCGAGCGCGCTCGCGAACGCGCGGCCCGCGTCGGAGTCGAGGGACGTGATGGTCGCGTTGTGCGCAGCCCCGTTCGCGAGCGCGATCACGGTGTCGTTCGTCGAGGTGTCGCGATCCACGCTCGTGGCCCCGAACGTCTTCTCCACCGTGGCTTTGATCGCGCTTTGGAGCGCGTCGGGGGCGATCTTTGCGTCGGTGAGGACGAACGCGAGCACCGTCGCCATGTTCGGGTGGACCATGCCCGAGCCCTTGGCGATCCCGAGCATCCGTACCCGCGCTCCTCCAACGAAGATCTCCGTCGACACGACCTTCTCGCAGGTGTCCGTCGTGAGGATCGCGTCCGCGAAAGGGGCCGGGTCGTTCCCAAGGCCGGCCACGAGATCCGCGACCGCCCCCTTCACCCGCTCGAGCGGGAAGGGCACGCCGATCACCCCCGTCGCGGCGGTGAGGATCGCCGCGGGAGGGACGTCCAGCACGCGCGCCACCGCCCCCGCCATTTCCGCGTTCGCGCGCTCTCCTTCGGCCCCCGTCATCGCGTTCGCGTTGCCGCTCGCGACCACGATCGCCCGCGCCCCCGCGGTCGGGAGCAACGCCTCGCACCAGCGCACCGGGGCTGCCTTCGCTTTGGACCGCGTGAAGGCACCGGCGGCGGTGCACGCCGACTCCGAGACCACGAGCCCCAGATCCCGCCGCCGCGCCTTGATGCCCGACCGGACCGCAGAGAACAAGAACCCCGCCGGGAGTCGAAGAAGCTGAGCGTCGAGCGGCACGGCCGGACGTTACACCAAGACAACCCCCGCAGCCGCTCGCCCTTGCCATGCGACCCGGAACGCGAGACCGTCCAAGCGCCCACTCGGCGATCGGCTCCGTGGCGGAACGGCAGACGCCGCGGATTTAAAATCCGCTGCTCGACAAGAGCGTCCGGGTTCGAGCCCCGGCGGAGCCACAGTGTTTATTCGCGTGCGCGGATGCCCGCGCACCGGGCGACACTTCTCTGGATATTTTTGCTTCGCAAAAATCCCAGGAAGCTTCGTCGCCTGACCTGAAGGGGGGGGCTGCGCCCCCCCGGCTTCGCCTCCCCCCTCCGGGCTCAAATGGGAAGAGAAGCAATCAGCCCACGGCGTGAGGCGTTTCGACGATCGTGACGGGGGCGGTTCGTCGCTTCGCTCGAACCGCCACACTTCTGGGTGGTTCGTCGCTCGCTCGAGCTGGGACACCTCTGTGGGTGGTTCGTCGCTTCGCTCGAACCGCCACACTTCTGGGTGGTTCGTCGCTTCGCTCGAACCGCGACACGCTGGGTGGTTCGTCGCTTCGCTCGAACCGCGACACGCTGGGTGGTTCGTCGCTCGCTCGAGCTGGGACACTTCTGTGGGTGGTTCGTCGCTTCGCTCGAACCGCGACGCTTCTGGGTGGTTCGTCGCTCGCTCAGACCGCGACGCTTCTGGGTGGTTCGTCTTCGCTCGAACCGCGACGCTTCCTGGGTGGTTCGTCGCCAGCTCAGGCCGCGACTACCTTCGAACGGTTGTTCGTCATCGCGGCTGCGGCGAGGTGCTGTCGTTTTCGGCGGTGGCGGGCTTGCCGGGTAGCGATCTCCGCTGCCCGGCGAGGTGGCGACCGTCAGCGGTGCAGCCACGTCGCCGACCGTGGGGACATCGATGCCTGCCGCGCCAGCGCTGCTCGGCGACCTCCATTCGCTCCTACCGGAGCTCCTCGCGGGAGGGGTGCGGGCCTCGCGGTGGGCTCGGGGCACGCGACGCCGAGCGGAGGGGGCGCGGTGGCTGCGACTTGGGGGCGCTGGGCGTGTCCGTAAGGGCGTGCGACGCGCGCTGCCTGGTCCGGTCTTCCTCCTCTTCGTCTCTGCCTGCGCTGCGGGTGGCGCCGTTCCGGTGCAGGCGGCCGCGCCGCCGACCGATGGGTGTCCGGTCCGCCTCCGAAGGAGACGGAGTCGCCCGCTCAGCCTTCGAGGGCGGCGCGCAGGCGCTTCAGCGCGTGGTGGAAGTTCGCCTTCGCGGACTCTTCGCTGATGCCCATCTTCGACGCGACGTCGGCGAAGCTCATGTCCTGGAAGAGGCGCAGCTCGACGCTCACGCGCTGCTTCGGGGGCAGCTCTTCGACCGCGGTCATGAGCCTCTGCTTCGCCTCGCGGGCGACGAGGCGGGCGGTGCCGAGGGTGTTGGTGATGAGGTCGGCCTCGTCGACCGGCCGCGGGTCGACGCGCTTGCCGTCTCGGACGTGGTTGAGGGCAACGTTGACGGCGATCCGGTGGAGCCAGGAGCGGAAGCTCGACTGGCCGCGGAAGGTCTCGAGCTTGTCGAGGGCCCGCATGACGGAGCGCTGGGCGACGTCCTCCGCGTCGTGCTCGTTCACGTATCGGCGAACGAGGCGAAGCACGAGGGGCAGGTGGCGCTTCGCGAGGGCCTCCCGCGCCGGGCGATCGCCGGTGCGCGCGCGCTCGACGAGGGCGGCGTCGTCGTCGCTGGGTCGTTCGCCACCGGGGTCCACGCGCGACCGAGCATACCACGTGCTCCGTCCGCTCCGACGCGTGTAGCCTCGGGGGCATGCGCATCGGAGCGATGATCACGCTCGGCATCGGGATCTCGTCCGCGAGCTCGATCGCGGCCGCTCATTTCTCCCTCGAGTCGCCGCCCAGCTGGCAGAGCCAGGACGCGACCGGCTCGCCTCAGAAGGCCGCCCCGTGCGGAGAGGATCCAGCCGGCGAGCCGACCGGCACCGTCACGACCTACCAATCCGGGCAGACGATCACGATCACGATCGACGAGAAGATCTTCCACCCCGGCCATTACCGGGTCGCCCTCGCGGTGGAGGATCGGAGCGAGCTCCCCGAGGATCCGCCGGTCGAGGCGGGGGACACGCCGTGCGGGACCACGACGATCGAAGACCCGCCCGTCTTTCCGGTGCTCGCCGACGGCGTCCTCCCTCACGACGCTCCGTTCGACGGGCCGCAGACATTCGAGGTGACGCTGCCCCCCGACGTCACCTGCGATCACTGCACGCTCCAGGTGATCGAGTTCATGTCGAACCACGGCCTCAACAACCCGGGCGGCTGCTTCTACCATCACTGCGCCGACATCGCGCTCCAGGCGGACCCGGTCCCCTCGGACGGAGGGAGCGGCGCGGGAGGCGGAGGCGCGTCGGCGGGCGACGCGTCCGAGGACGGGTGCTCGGTGGCGGCGGCCAGGACAGGGCTGTCGCGGCGGGGGACGGGCGCGATGGTGGCGATGGTGGCAGCGGCGGCGGCCGGACTCCTGCGGCGCGGTCGCCGGCGAGCGGCGGCATGAGCGTTGCTGAACCGCGGGCGAGCGTCGGCCGCATGCGAAAATCGATTCGCATGAAAACAATGAGCCGAAGCTTCGTTCTACGGCTGCGGCTCCGGCTCCCGAGGGGGTAAGTGGACGCCGCTCGAGGATCGGGAGATGACCGTCGCCTTGCAGCCCCAGCTCGCCGCGCATCTCGAGCGACACGCTCGAAAGCTCTACGCCATCGCGTGCGGCTTCGGCCGACAGCGTGATGCCGACGACATCCTCCAGACGCTCTACACGCGTTGGTGGCGGCGGATGATGGAGGAGCCCGATTGGAGCCCCCCCGAGTCGAACGTCGAGCTCTGGGTGTGTGTCCGTCGCGTCGTGATGGACGTGGCCGCGAAGGAGCGACGGGATCGTGCTCGCGACGGCCGCGAGGCGACCGAGGCCTGGGGCGAGGAGGGCATCCACCGGTCCGCGTCGCCCGAGGATTCGCTCTACGCGTTCGAGCGGCTGCGATGGATCATGAGCCGGCTCCCTCCACCGCTGCGGCAGGCCCTCAAGGCCACGCTCGCCGCGGGCCGAAACGACGACGAGGCGGTTGCGAAGGAGCTCGGGCTGACCCACGCCGCGTTCACGGCGCGCCTCTTCCGCGCGCGCCGAGCGGCCGAGGAGCTCGCGAGCTATTACGAGATTCTCTCGCGCGACGAAGCGAACGTGATGGCCGAGCTTCGTTACAGCGGTAAGTCTCGTGTGCAGATCGCACACGACCTCGGGATGATGGTGGACGAGCTCACTCGGATCTCCGAGCGCGCGCTCGAACAGCTGCAGAAGAAGCGAAGGGTGGCATCATGAGCTCGCCGCGAGAAAGAGGTCGTTCGTTGTCCGAGGATCGTGCCCCCCTCTCGATCGTGCGGACCGAAGCCCCCGCGCCGCTCACCGACGAGCGCGCGGCGAACGACGAATGGGAGAGCTTTTGCGCGCGCATCGGCTGGCGACCTCAGGCGCTCGAAGCGGCGCGGTCGCTCCCGGTCGACTTCGAGGTTCGGCTCCGCGATCGGGTCATCACGCGATGTCAGTCCGCGCGGCCTTCGCCCCAGCGGGCGACTGCCCTCGCCCACGCGCTCGAGGAGCCGGCGCCCAGCAGCGTGAGCGGCGTTCGAGAGCGAGCGGCGCTCTTCGCGGAGATGGATCTCGACGAGGAGCGCTGGCTCGAGGACGAGAGCGCGGACGCGGTCTCCCGGTACGAGGTCGAGGCCGGCGTGAGCGCGGACGAAGCGCCGATCGCGATCGCGCAGCCGGCCGCCCCCGCGCGGCCGGTGGAGGAGAGCCTCGTCGTCCTGCGAGGCTCGAAGCGTGTGCTCGGATCGAGCTCGTGGGCGCGGCTCGCGTCGATCGCGGCCGTGGCCGCGCTCGGGTTGGGCACCGCCGCGACGATCGGCGCCCTCGCGAGCAGCGACAAGACCCCGAGCACGCGGGCGGCAGCACGAAGCACGAGCGCGGCCGACGCGTGGTCGTTCTCCGACGGGACGTCCTCCGACGAGGCCCCCGTCTCGCCGAGCGCGGTCCCGTTGGAGCGAGAGCAAGAGACCCCTTCGGACCCGACGCCGCCGAGCGAGAGCGCGAGCGCGCCCAAGGATCGCAACCCCGGCATGCTGGTGGCTTCGCTCCGCTCCTCTCACGGGCGGCGCGGCCACGCCGCGCGACCTTCGCGGGCCCGCACGCGCGACGAGCGCCCCAAGGGCGCAGAGGATCGGGTCGCGAGCGCGACGGTCGATGGAAGCGGCGCCCAGACGCCGGCGCCGGGAGCGGTCGGGCCCGCCGGCGCGTGGAGCGATCACGACGCCGCCCCGACGGCGACCAGCGCGGGCCACTCCGGAGCGACGCTCCTCCGCAGAGCGCGAGCCGCGTCTCGCACGCTGAGCTCGCCGGGCGGGGAGGTCATCGCCGTGAGCGCCGCCCCGAGCGGGGAGGACACGTCCTTCCGAGCGCTCGAGGGGCCCTCGTTCTCGCCGCCGAGCGACGCGGGACGGGAGCCGCTCGGCCTGTCGCTGCCGCGCGCGAACGGGAGCTGGTACGGCTTCGCGCTACCTCCGGCGAGCGAGCCGCCGCTCGGTCCTTCCGGGATGGGCGTGATGGCTCAGTTCGATCTCGGCCGCGCCCTGCGCGTCGAGTAGCTGTCACCCCCGGCGCGCTACGCGCTCGCCGACCCCTCCCCGGCGACTGCGCTCTTCGAGCTCCGTCGCGGGAGGGTTTGATCAGCTCCCGGAGGTGCAGATCAGGTCGTACGTGTCGTGCCCGCCCAGCGCGCTCTCGGCGTAGACCTGATCGGTGCCGTCGAAGGTCAGCGTCAGCTTGAGCTGGGTGAGCTTCGCTGTCACCACGACCGTCCCGCTCGGGCAGGTGCCTCTCGGCCCGCTGCGCGAGAGGTCCTGGAAATCCAGGCCGAGGTTGCGGAGCCCGATCGTCAAATCGAGAGATCCGTCGATGGTCGACGACCCGTCCGGGGCGAGGGTGAGGTCGAGATCCGGCTCGAACGTCACTGCTCTCCCCGCCGGCGTCGTGCCCGACCCGTGCCCGGTCCAGGTCACGGTGCGCGTCCCGTCGTCCTGGATCGAGATGACCATCGTCCCGGTGAGGCTCGCGTCCTCGCCGTTGATCACGAGGCCGTTGCTCTGGAGATCGATCTGGAAGGACCGGTCGCCGACGGCGCTGAACGTGGCCGTCTCCGAGCCCGAGATCGAGCTTATCCCCCAGGGGCCGCGGCAACCGTCCATCTCGTAGGTCACGACGTTGCCCGAGGTCCCGACGGTGAGGCAGCTCGGCGTGTCGAGCTTGGAGGGCAGATCTGCTTGTCGCGCGACCGCCTGCGCGAGCGACGTCGTCGTCTCGTCGAGCACGAAGGCGGGCAGCGCCGTCAGCGTCGTCGCGATGGCGACGACCGGCTCTGCCTCGGTGGTGTCGCTCGCGATGCCATCTGCTTCCGGGTCGAGGCCGTTCGGCACGTCGAGCCCGCACTCGGCCCCCAGCGCGCAGAACGAGAGCGGGACGAGGGCGACGATCGAGAACAACAGGGATCGAGCTCGGCTCACGTTCGACCTCCTAGCGCACCGAACATGATCGGTGCTCTAGAGCGCCGAACATCGTCGGTGCTCTAGCAAGAAATAGGACACGGCTGCCCCGGTGGATGTCAAAACCCTGCGCTTCATTCGAACAAGCACCTCCCCGACAGCCCCTCCGAGGCGTTGGCGCAAGCGAGCCCGATCGAGCCGCAGTCGAAGGTGACCTTCTCCCCTCCGACGCATAGGGCCAATGTGCGATTGTCTTCGCGGCAGACGTTGGTGGTGGGGTCGAACGGGCTGCACGCCGCGTCGGGCGATGCGCACCTCGCGCTCGCGCCGGCCTCCTCGCACGCGCGCGGCAAACCGGAGACGGCGCTGCAGTCGATCGGCACCGAGAGCAGCCCGAGCGGCGACGTGAACGCGCAGGTGCGGACGAACGGGCCGTCGCACGTCTGGGCGAAGAGCTCGGTGCAGACGGGCGCCGCCCCCTGCGCGTTGGAGCAACCGACGCCGGTCGTGCATCCCAGCCCGTGCTTCGCGCAGTCGAGATCGATCTCGTCACCCTCCTCCGTGCACGCGAGGACGTAGCTCGTGCCGGGCTGGTTCTCGGCGCACTTGGTCGAGGGCTCCTCGCACCCGTCGGAGCGGCACATCGGCACCCCCGCCCCGCCGGGCTCGCAGTGGGTGTTCACGGCGAAGCTCGGCCCGTCGCAGCGCGTGACCGTCGAGGCGGGGCAGTCGACGAGGATCTCCCCATCGCATCGAACCTCCTCCGGGGTCGCGGCGCACCGGTCGTCGCCGTCGGAGAGCTGTTCGAACTCGAAGCAGCCGTTGGCGTCCTCGCAGGAGAGCGAGGTGATGAGGCAGTTCACCGCCGCGCGCACCGCATCGAAGCCGGGGTGGGCGCCCTCGAGCGGCGTCGTGAGCCAATCGACGCACACGGAGGTGTTGAACGACGTGCGGTGCCCGCTCGCGTCGACGACGGCGAGGGGAAGGCCGGTCGTGCGGAGGATGGTCGCCGCGAGCGCGTCGCAGTCGGCGACGAGCGAGCAGAGCCGCACCGCCTCGCCGCGAGGCAGCAGGCACCTCGGGCTCGCGAGGGTGCAGGTCTCGGGCGCGCCGCCGCCGCTGCCGGAGCCGCCCGTCTCGAGCGGCGGCGGTCCGTCGTCGAACAGCGAGCAAGCTCCCCCCGCGCCGAAGATGCCCGCGATCGCGACGACGAGCACGGTCGCCATCGAGCCGGTGAAGCGAGTCGAGAGCGCCCGCGCGATCATGGATGGCGATACGGGCTCGGCATGAGCTCCCCGCTCGGTGCGGTCCCCCGAGGAACCTCCGCGCTCCCCGATCGAAGCGGCGTCGCCGACCCATGACCGCGGCTCACCCTGGTCGGCGTTGCGGCCGACGATGCGCTGGAAGAAGACGCGCTCACGGGAGCATCGATGCCCACCCCCGTCTCGCTTCGCTCGCCGACCCCTCCCAAGCTCGTCGCGGTGACCCGCTCCTCGCGGGAGGGGTAGGGCTCCGCGCGCGCCGAAGCGGATGCGAGCGTGGACGCCGTCGCGGTCGCGGTCCCGGTCGCCGCGCGGGCGGTGGAGCTCGAGGGGCTCGCGGGGCTGGAAGACGCGGAGGCGAGGACGACGAGGCCCGCGAGGGCGGCCACCCCGAGCCCAGCCACGATCAGCGACGGCACGAGCCGCGAGCGGCGCCCCGATCGCGTCGCGGTCGCGACCGCGATCGCGGAGGCGGGCGCGTCGATCTCCTCCCGCGGTGCGGCCGCCGCCGCGGGGGCCTCTTCCTCCCCGAGGAGATCGTCCTCCTCGTCGCCGAGGCTCGCCGCGATCTGGGCGCGCACGGCCCGGAGGCTCTCGCCGGCGGCCTGCTCCACCACCTCCACCACCGCCTCTTCGTCGGCCGGCGGCAGCGCCTTGCCGACGCGGCGGGCGAGCTCGAGCGCGGTCGCGGGGCGCGCCTCGCGATCCTTGGCGAGGGCGCCCTCGATCACCTTCGCGAGCGCGTCGGAGACGGCGCGGATCGGCTCGAGATCCACCTCGCCGAGGAGGACGCGGCCCATCATCGCCGACTCCGATCCCTCTCCGAACGGCCGCTTGCCGGCGATCATCTCGTAGAGCACGGCCGCGAGCGCGAAGACGTCCGCGCGCCGGTCGAGAGGACGCTCTTCGATCTGCTCGGGGGCCATGTACTGGAGCTTGCCCTTGATGATCCCGGTCTTGGTGAGGGTCATCCGGCGCTCCGCCCGCGCGATGCCGAAGTCGATCATGCGGGTCGTCCCGTCCGCGCCCACGAGCAAGTTCTGAGGGCTCACGTCGCGATGGACCAAGCCCAGCGGCTCTCCCCTCAGGTCGCGGACCTCGTGGGCGGCGTGCAGCCCTCGCGCCGCGTCGATCGCGATCTTTGAAGCGACCGCGGGGGGCAAGGCCTCTCCGCGCTCGCGGAGGCGCTTCTGCAAGACGGCGAGGCTCGTCCCCTCGACGTAGTCCTGCACCAGGACCAGCTCGCCCCCGGCGTCGATGACGCCCGCGACGGAGACGACGTTGGGGTGGTGAATCAAGGCGGCGAGGCGCGCCTCGTCGCTCGCCATCGCGTAGATCTCGGGATCGGCCAGGAGGTGGCGGTGCACGCGCTTGAGGGCGACGAGCCGCTCGAACCCCGCGTCTCCGACTTGTCGGCCCACGAACACGCTCGCGGTGCCGCCCGCGGCGAGCTCGAACAGGACCTCGTAGTCGCCGAGCCGCCGCGGCGTGGACGGCGGCGGTCCGCGCCGATCCGAGGCGACCTCCGGCTCAGAAGGAGACGACAACGTGCACCTCCCGAGGGCCCACGCCGACGAGCGTGCCGTGGCCCCAGTCGATCGCGAAGACCCCCACCGCCGCCGTCACGGCGGCGAGGCCGGACGTTACGCCGATGAGCACGTTGGTCATGTCCTGTTGGAACTTGCCCTGATCGTACGTCGCTCGCTTGTCGGCGTCCGAGAGCGCCTCGTATTTGTCGTAGGCGAGCACGGTCTCCACGCCCGAGCCGATGAGGAGCCCGCCCGCGACCACCGTCGCGCCCGCGAGGCCGACGAACACCCACGGCGAGAGGCCCTTCCACCTCGGCTCCGGACGCGGGAGCGGCTTCGGCGCGGGCTCGATCCGCTTCGGCGGGGGCTCGATGGCCGGCCTCTCCAGCACCACCGTCAGGGTCTGGCCCGGCTCGATCGCGATCTGGCGCGAGGCGCGTGCCCCGTCGAACGTGGCGGTAGCGAGATGCGAGCCAGGCGCGACGAAGATGACTCTGTCGCTCGCCCCCACCCCGTCGATCTCGAGATCGCGCGCGCCGGGGGCGACGAGCTCGATGCGCCCGAGCGATCGCGCGAGCTCGCCGAGGGAGGCGGTGGCGCGGTCGCGATTGGGGGTGTCCTCGGGGGCTTCTTGGAGGAAGCGCCGGTAGAGGTTCGCCGCGCGGGCCGGCTCATTGGCGCGCTCCCAGCTTCGAGCGGCGTTGAACGAGCAGATGGGATGGGGATCTTTGGCATATGCGGCTTCGAAGCTCTTCGCCGCCGTCGCGAAGTCCCCCCGCGTGAACGCGGCCTCCCCGCGCGCGAACGCCTCCTCGGCCGCCGCCGGATCACCGCCAGGAGCGGCGAGCGCGCGCGGCCCGACCGGCGCGAGGGCGGCGCATAGGAACAGTACGCGAGCGAAGGACCGTCCCCGCATGCTTCACCGATCGAGCGTACCACGGGCACGTCGAGCGCACCGCGCGCCGTGCGCGACGCACCGGGAAGGTGGCCCTCGCCCTCGCGCGCGATAGACTCCCGCAGGCATGGACCTCAAGGACTTCTTCGCGGCCCACGTCGCGGCGGCGCTCGCGCATCGCATCGAGCGCGCGGACGTCATCGCCAACCGCGCCTACGAGCTCGCGGACGCGCTGCTCCGAGAGCGCGGTCGTCGCACGAAGGGAGACCTGGAAGACTTCGACGACGGGCGCGAGGTCGAGTCCCTCGATCCGTTCGACGACGCCATGCCGGACGAGGATTTCTTCCGTCCGACCCTGGGCCTGCTCGACGAGCCCGCGCCCTTCAGCGAGCGGGAGGGCTTCGAGCTCGATCCATCGTGGCTCGAGCGGCAGGATGATCCGCGCTGGGAGGTCGAGCCCAAGTGGGGCCCGGTCGCCGCGTCCTCCGCTGCCGGCGCTGCCGAGCGGCCCGGTCTGGCGCGCACCGCGCCCCCGCAGCAGAAGCCAGAAGAAGAGCAGGCGATCGAGAAAGCGCGCCGACCGGCGTGACGCCATGACCCGAGCGAAGCTCGTCTGCTCCGCCCTCGCCGCGACGGCCGCGCTCGCGGTCGCCCCCGAAGCCCACGCCTGAGGGGTGACGGCACCCGTCGGGGCGGCGGGCGCGGTGATCACGTGCGATCGAGGCACGGGGAAGGAGGCTTCCGCCCCTCCGCCGCCTCTTCGCGCGCGCGCGGCTCTCACCGGCGCGTTCTCGCGGTCGTATCTGACCTTCGACGGCGACGACCTGACCTTCGATCGCGGGGCCGCGGTCGCCTCGGCGGATCTGTTCTTCGGTCGCTTCGACCTCACCCTCGGGGCGGGCAGCTTCTTCGCCGGCACGCTCGAGGGGGACAGCGCCTCGTACGATCTCGACTTCGGGTGGGTCGCCTCCGCGGGCCTTTCGTGGCGTGTCCTCGACGATCGCGGCGCGCTGCCGTACGTCGTGCTCGCCCTCTCCGCCGGCGGGGCCTCCGCCGGAACGGAGCGCACGCGCGGAGAGGGCCCCGCGCGCGGCTCCTATCTCGGCCTCGACGTGCGGTTCGGAGCGACCGTCGGCAAGACCTTCTTCGGTTGGTTCAGCCCCTACGCGTCCGTGCGCGTCTTCGGCGGTCCCATCTTTTGGACCCTCGGCGACGAGACGAAGCTCGGCACCGATCGCTTCCACTTCCAGGGCGCCCTCGGGGCGGTGTTCCTCCTGCCCGGTCACGTCGACCTGTTCGTGGAAGGACAGCCTGGCGCGGAGATGGGCGCCCTCGGCGGCTTCGGCGTCTCGTTCTGAGCGCGCCCGAGCGCCAGCGCTATCGCTTGTCGAGGACGGACGCGTCGAGCTCGACGACGTAGTACCAGCCGAGCGCATCGAGCCGCGCGTAGACGACGATCTGGTGCCTCGCCTCCAGCTCGATGAGCCCCTCCCCCTTGGCCTTGATCGCGGTGACGACCTCGCGAATGTCGAAGTCGATCATCGGGAGGGCGTCGTCCTTTCCGTTCGATTGCACGCGCACGCCCGCGTCCGTCGAGTCGACGACCTTCTGCCCATCGCCGTTGACGAGGCTCGTGCGGATGGTCTTGTACCCGGGGAGGGAGAGGCTCGTCTTGACGAGCTTGCTGACGGTGATCTCGACCCCCGCGATGCCGAGGAACTCCCCCGACCTCGACCACAGACCTTGGGTGCACGGCAGGACGATGTCGTCTCCCTTCACGTCCGTCGTCGCGTCGATGTACGGGCTGCCCCAACGCCTTCCGTGCGTGCCCTTCGTCGTCGTGAAGAAGCCGGCGGTGCGGACGTCGTAGCCAGGCGGCAAGGCGGCCATCCCCGGGAGCATGTATTGAACGCCCTCGGCGAGGGAGACGTACGCGTAGTCGATGGGACCCCTCCGCTCCGCCAGGATCGCGCGGGCCTCTGCTTCGGAGACGGCCGAAGGGTCGGCGCCCGCGGCCACGAGGAACATCGATCGCATGTGGTGGCGCAGCGGAGACAGTCGCCGCAGCTTGGGGAGGACGGCGTCCGCGCTCACGCCCGGAGCGACGCCCGCCACGGGGTGCTCGAGCGAGACCGGCCACCGATAGGTCGTGGCGTCGCTGAAGTCGGGCGGGCGCCCGCGCGGGTTGCGAAAGTCGACGTCGAAGTAGACGGGGGCGGCGGACGCCGGCGGCTCCGCTCCCGCGAGCGAGAGCTCGGCCGCGACCCGGAGCCCCTCGAGGGCCTCCTCCATCTGCTGGAAGTTGGCGTCGATCTTGTGCGCCTGCGCGGCGACGTCGACGTAGACCTTCGTCTTGCGGGCGCCGCGCGCGCGGGCCTCGTTGCGCCGCTCCGCGCTCACGTAGAGCGACGTGGTGACCGCGGCCGCCGACAGCGCCACGAGGACCACGAACGAGACGAGGGTCGTTCGACCGTGCCGCGCCACCCAGCGCACGATCTTCTGGATCGGCGTGTCGGGTCTCGCCGCGACCGCCTCGCCGCGGAGGTAGCGCCGCACGTCCTCGGCCATCTCGGGGACGGAGCGGTAGCGATCCTCACGGTCCAATGCGGTCGCCTTGGCGACGATGGCGGCGAGCTCCGGTGGGATCCTCCGCCCCGGGACGACGTGCTCGAGGGGAGCCTTCTCTCCCCGACTCGCCGCCTCCCACGCCGCCTGCGCCTGCTCCGCCGCGACCGCCGGCTTCAGCGCGAGGATCTCGAACAGCACGAGGCCGAGCGCGTATTGGTCTGCCCGCGCGTCGAGCTGATCGCTCCTGCCCGCCGTCTGCTCGGGGGCGGCGTACCGCGGGCTGCCGACGAGCTCTCCCACCCGCGTGAGCTGGGCTCCTTCTTGGGCCGGCGCGGCGGTCCCCGGGCGGACGGCGCGATCCTCGACCCCGATCGGCCGCGCGATCCCCCAATCCATCACGTACACCTCGTGGAAGCGACCGATCATGATGTTGGCGGGCTTCAGATCGCGGTGCAGGATCCCGCGGTCGTGGGCGAACGCGATCGCGTCGCAGACCTTCAAGAAATGCTCGAGCAGCGACGGAAGCGAGTGCTCGGCGTCGACGGCCCCCCCCGCCACCAGAAGGTCGCGCGTCTCGGTGAGCAGGGCCCGCAGCGTCTTCCCCTCCACGAGCTTCATCGCGTAGCCGACGGATCGGTTGCGCTGCCCCATGTCGAGCACGTAGACGGGGACGATGTTGGGGTGGTCGAGCCTCGCGGTGATTTGTGCCTCGCGCACGAACCGCTCCCGCATGTCCGCGCTGCCCGCCTCGATGAGCCGCTTGAAGGCGACGGGACGCTCGAGCTCGATCTGCTCGGCCCGATAGACGGTGCCCATGCCGCCGCGCCCGATCGCCTCGTGCACCCGGAGGAACGTCGCTTCGGCGCTTCGCGGCGGCGGCGCTTCGCCCCCCGCCGCCTCCCGCCGGGTCGTCTCGCTGTCGCCGGCCGGCGCTCGATCGCCGCCGCCCATCGCCGAGGTGCGGGTCACCTCAGCCGCTCTCCCCGCGAGGGTGGACGGCTCGGGCGGGGCCATGACGATCGGGGCGCCATCGGGGACCGAGCTCCACCGCCGCGCCGACGCCACGCTGGCGGTCGCGAGCTCCGTCCGCATCCCGAGCAGCCGGTCCCGTACCTCGCGCGCCGAGCTCGGGCGACGCGCCGGCGACTTCTCGAGCAGATCGAGGATCAGCCTCTCCATCTCTCGGTTCAGCTCGGGGACGATCTGCGAAGGGGGACGCGGCGGCTGGCGGACCTGTCGCTCGACGATCTCGAGCAAGTCGCCGTCGAACGGAACGACGCCGGTGACGAGCTGGTAGAGCACGACCCCGAGCGAATAGAGATCGGCGCGCGCGTCGATGTCGCCGCCGAGCGCCTGCTCGGGCGCGATGTAGCGCGGCGTGCCCATCAGCATCCCCGCGACCGTGAGCCCAGAGTCGAAGGACGTCAGCTCTTGAGCGCCCCCGTCGGTGGAGGACCGCTCCAGGATCTTCGCGATCCCGAAGTCGAGGATCTTGGCCGACTCGGCCATGGAGCCGGCGCACATCATCACGTTCGAAGGCTTGATGTCGCGATGGACGACGCCGAGCTCGTGGGCGTAGGCGAGCGCGCTCGTGACGTCGACGCAGATGGCGGCCGCTTGCGCCTCGGGCAGGCGGCGCCGCTTCTTGATTCGGACGGAGAGGTCCTCCCCCGTGAGCAGCTCCATCGCGATGTAGAGCCGACGCCGATCCTCTCCCACGTGGACCAGCTTCACGATGTGCGGATGGTCGAGCTTGGCCGCGAGCTTCGCCTCTCGCAGGAACCGCTCCGCCGCCTCGGGGAGGCTGGCGATCGCCTTGTGGAGCACCTTGATCGCGACGTTCTTCGGCTCCGCGTCCTGCGTCGCGTAGTAGAGCTGTCCCATCCCTCCCGCGCGCAGGGCGCACACGATCCGGAAGCGATCCTCGAGGCGCGCTCCGACCAGATCGTCTCGCGGGGCGGAGGGGGCCGCCCCCGACGACACCGTCGACGACTCCGGCCCGAGGCGCTCCACGAGCGCCTCGATGAGGAGGCTGGCGTCCCGAGCGCTCCGGACCCGTTGCCCGGGATCGGCGCGCAGGAGGCGCTCGAGCAGCGGGACGACGTCGGCCGCGTGGTCGGGCACCAGTCGCGAGAGCTCGATCGGGTCACCGACCCACGGTGACGACAGCGGCTGACCGACGATCAGCTGGTAGAGGAGCGCGCCGAGCGAGAACACGTCCCCCGCCGGCCCCCGCTCTCCCCGGATCCGCTCCGGAGGGGTCGAAGCGTCGAGCTCGCGCGCGTCGGGCGCCACCTCCGACATCCCGAAGTCGGTGATGCGCACGACCTCACGCTCCCAGGTCGGCGGCTCGCGCACGATGAACACGTTCGACGGTCGTAGCCCGCCGTGATGAACGCCACGCCCCTCCGCGTGCTCGAGGGCGCCTGCGATCTGGCGCGCGAGGTCGAGCGCCTCGAGCGGCGGCAGCGGGCCGCGACGCTCGACGTACGCGCCGAGATCCTCCCCGAGCACGAGCTCCGTCGCCACGAAGAACCTGCCTTGGTCCTCGCGCGCGCCGAAGGTCTTCACGATCCGCGGGTGGTCGAGGGCCTTCGCCCGCTCGGCGGCGCCGAGGAACCGCCTCGCCGCCGCCTCGTCGAGGGCCCAGCGCCGCAGCAGGACCTTGAGCGCGACGCGCCCCTCGAGCGGCTCCGCGACCGCGGTGAGCACCAAGCCGATCGGCCCCTCCGCGACGGCGCCGTCGATGCGGTAGTCGCCCAACGTCTGCCCGACGCTCGGGTACGGCCCGACCGGGACCGTCGCCGGCGGTGGCCTTTCCTTCTCGGTGGGCAGCTCGTCGAGGCTCTCCGACGCCACACGGCGAGGAGACGCGCGCGCGCGAACGAGGTCAAGCAGGCCCCCGCCCCTCCCGCCGGTTGTCGACTCGACTCTACACGCGCTGTCGACACGACCCTCCGAGCGGGGGCGGTGGGGGCCGACCGAGACCCATTTATCCACCGAATGATCGTTGGCGCAGCCGGTGCAATGGCCGGCGGACATGAGCGCCGATTCGACTGGGTACTTCGCGATGCCGAGCCCGAGAGGGCGGGGCTCCGACCCCCCCGCGCGCGCCGTTCGGTCGGGAGAACCGTGTACGATTGAGGTCTTGAGCCGCGAGCCGACCTCGACGCTGCTGCTTCGGACCGCGAGGAGCGAGCCGCTCCCCGCCCGAATCCGCGTCGACGGCTCCTCCGCGCGCAGCCACGTGTTCTCGCTCCGAGCCGGCGAATGCGTCATCGGCACGAGCAAGGACGCGGACGTCGTCCTCTCGGACCCGGCCGTGTCTCGCAGCCACGTCCGTCTCGAGCTCGTGCCGGAAGGGGTTCGCGTCCTCGATCTGTGCAGCAGCAATGGCACGTTCTTCCTCGGCCAGCGCGTCGAGACCATCACCCTGGGCCTCGGCTCGCGCATCCGCATCGGATCGACCGACGTCCTGATCGAGGCCGACCCGGAGGGGTTGCGCGACGTCCTGCCGGAGGGCGCGGCGCCCACCGTCTATCGTGGGCTCGTCGGTCAGTCGCCGGCGATGACGCGGCTCTTCGCGGTCCTCAGGCGGCTGGAGGGGTCGCTCGCCCACGTGCTCGTCGAGGGTGAATCGGGGACGGGGAAGGAGCTCGTGGTCTCCGCCATTCGCGAGGGATCGGCCCTGTCGAACAAGCCTTTCGTCTCCGTCAACTGCGGCGCGATTGGTCGGGAGATCGTGATCAGCGAGCTCTTCGGGCACCGAAAGGGCTCGTTCACCGGCGCGGTGGACTCGCGGCGGGGCGCCTTCGACGAAGCGGACGGAGGCACGCTGTTCCTCGACGAGGTTGGGGAGCTCCCCCTCGACATTCAGCCGGCCCTGCTGCGAGCGCTCGAGATCGGGGAGGTTCGCCCGCTCGGTGAGACCCAACCCCACCGGGTGAAGGTACGCGTGCTCGCGGCGACGAACCGCAACCTGGAAGAAGAGGCCAAGCAGGGGCGCTTCCGGCTGGATCTGTATTACCGGCTCGCCGTCGTCAAAGTGCGCGTGCCCCCGCTCCGCGATCGCGCGGAGGACATCCCCCTGCTCGCCCGCGCGATCGCCGCCGCGGAGGGTGTCCACGCGCTCCCCGAGTCGCTCGTGAGCTCGCTCGCGGCGCGGCCGTGGCCGGGGAACGTGCGCGAGCTTCGGAACGCCATTCAATCGTTCCTCGCCCTCGGCGAGAACGAGATCGACGAGGGCGCCTACGACCCGCTCGTCGGCGCCCTCGAGCGCGTCGTCGACCCGACCGCGAGCTACGCCGACCAGAAGGACGCGATCGTCGCGCTATTCACGCGGATCTACGTCCGCGCGTTGCTCCAGCGGACAGGCGGAAACCAGACCGACGCGGCGAAGATCGCCGGCTTGGATCGAGGCTATCTCGGCAAGCTCGTCGCGAAGCACATCGAGAAGAAGCAAGGCTGAAGCCTTCGACGATTCAATCGTGGCGCTCGCGCCTGTCTCGAGCCCCTGACCGCATTTCGTCTGCTCGATAGTCGCCAGCTCGCCGCCGGTCGGATGTGCCGTCGCGCCCTGCTCGTCGGCATTGGATTTCTATTGCCAATGAAAGAGGAGTCTATCGTGAAAAATGCAATGGTCTTCTGTCTGCTGGCGTGTGTGGGTTGCGGCTTGCTCGGCGTGGGAGGCGACGATGACGGCCCGGGTGCCGGCGCGGGCGTGGGGGGCGGAGACGACGGCGTGGGCGGCGGCACCGGGACGGGCGCGGGCCACGGCGGCCCAGACTGCGGGGCCTCCCCTTATGTTCCGCCCGCGCCCGCGCCGAGCTCGTGCCGCGGCACCTCCGCGTTGGGCACGGCGACGAAGATCGCTGGGCCGGGGGGCTTCTCGAGCGCAGGCGGCTCTGGCATCGCCACCGGCGATCTCGACGGCGACGGCAATGTCGACTTCGCCACCACCGAGAACAATCAGCTGCTGCTCTACTTCGGCAATGGGGACGGCACCTTCTCGGATGCGGTCCAGCTGCTCTCCGTGGAGTTCACGATCTTCAACGTGGCGCCGGTGGTGATCGCCGACTTCAACGGCGACGGGGCGCTCGACGTCTCCGCGACGGGTGGGTTCGGCGGCACCGACACCCTCTATCCGGTGGTTTGGCTCAACGCCGGCGGCCGGGTATTCGGCAACGCCAATCAAGACACCTCATACGACGGCGTGGACACCCACGGCGACGGCATCAGACCCAACAGCACGGCGGCGGTGGCCGACCTCAACGGCGATGATCTGCCCGATGTCGTCTACTGCGGTTATGGGGTGAAGGTGTTCATGTCGAGCTGCGGCGCCATCAGCACCGGCACCGTCGTGAGCTTCAACGAGGAGGACGTCTTCACGAGCCGCAATTGCCAGATCTTGACCCTGAACGACGGGGACGCGATCCCCGATCTCGTCATTCAGTCCTATACGTTCTCCCCCGAGTACCAGGGGCAGACGAGCGTGCTCCACGGGAACGGCGACGGCTCGTTCTCGCGCGAAGAGGACTACGCCAATTTCGCCGAGTTCGCGATCGCGGCCGACGTCGACAAGGACGGCGTCGTCGATCTGGTCCTCCACAACACCCGCGAGGACAACGAGAAGCTCGGCGTCATGCGGGGCAACCCGGACGGCACGTTCACCCTCACCGCCACGACCGTCGACCTCAGCGCGTATTCCTACGACTACCCGACGATGGTGGCGGGGGACTTCAATGGCGACGGGAACGTCGATGTCGTCATGGTCGATGCCGTTACCGACATGACGGCCTACTTGATTCGCGGCAACGGCGACGGCACGTTCGAGGCGCCGACCCAGTTCTCGACGGCGGTGACGAGCAAGCCCGTGATGGCGGTCGCGGACCTCGACAACGATGGCCTCTCCGATCTCATCGCCAGCGACGGCCAAGACACGAGCGTGTCGATGAATCGCTGCTTCTGAGCTCGACGGCGCGGCGCCGCTCGGTCCGGCGCCGCGCGATTGGACCGACGCGGCCGGCGTGCAAGCGTAGAATCTGGCGCGTGGACCGGCCCGTCATCGTGTTCGCGGCGGAGACGCTGAACCTCGCCGAGGTGACTCGGATGGTCGAGATCGCGAAGGTCGCGCGGCGCTCGTTCACGCCGGTGTTCTCGAGCTACGACGGAGCGGGCCGAAATCACGAAACCATCGAGAGGCACGGCTTCGAAATCGTGCGGCTGGAGCCGCAGCTCGACGACGCCGCCGTCGAGCGCTTCTGGCGCGCGGATCGGATGGAGAGCGTCACCGAGGATTTCTTCCGCGCGGACGATCTCGCGCGCCGGGTCGAGTCGGAGCTCGCGCTCTACGCGCGCCTCCGGCCGGTCGCGGTCGTGACGGGCTTCTGCCTCTCCGTCGTGGTGTCGGCGCGCGCGGCGAAGATACCCCTCGTGTGGATCGCGCAGTCGACCTGGTTGGATGAGTACAGCACCCGCTTCGCCGGTTGGCCGGACTTCGCCGATTGGGCCCCCCTCCGGCTCATCCCCGATCGTGTCCGCGACGCGCTCGCGCGCAAGCTCGTGCCGTTCGGCTATTCGCTCTGGGCGCGCGGCTTGAACGCGGTCGGTCACCGCTATGGTCTCCCCGCCATCCGCGGGTCGGCCCTGTTCGAGGGCGAGCACACGTTGTTCGCGGAGCCGGAGGGGTTCTCGGAGGTCGGCGTCCCGGCGCGCCTCGCCGGCCGCGCCCGGTTCGTCGGCCCCCTCCTCGGCTCGCTCGATCTGCCGGTCCCCGAGGCTGTCCTCGAGATGCCGCGAGACTTGCCCATCGTCTACTTCGCGATGGGCAGCTCCGGGATCGAGGAGGTCGTCATCGAGATCTTGAGAGCGTTCGATGGCCAGCCATTCCGTGTCATCGCGCCCGTGGGCAACCTCCTGAAGGGCGCCGCCCGTCCGCCGCCCAACGTCGTCGTCACCGGCTGGCTCCCGGCAGAGCAAGTGAACCCGCTCGCGAGCGTGTCGGTGCTTCACGGCGGGATCGGAACGCTCATGACGGCGTGCCTCGCGGGCACGCCCATCGTAGGCATCCCCAACGGCAACCCCGAGCAAGAGTGGAACTTGGGGTGTCTCGTGCGGAAGGGCTTCGCCGTCCACCTCCACAAGCGGCGGCTCACCCCCGCCGCCGTGATCGACGCCATCCATCGGTTCCTGACGGACGAGGAGGCGAAGCGCCGAGCGCGAGCGTTCCGCGACAGGTGCCTCGGGTGGGATGGGGCCGAGAACGCCGCCCGGTACCTCGAGGAGCACTTCTGCTCTCCGCCGAAGGCGACGCGCTGATCAGCACCCTGGGCGCGCTTCGCGCTCGCCGCCCCGTCTCTCATCACCGCACGACGGCGAAGATCCCCTTCGCGAGCGCGAGGCTGAAGCGGCGCCTGACGAGCGGATCCTCGAAGGCCATCGCTTCGCGCGGGTCGAGGGCGTTGTGGGTCTCCACGATCACGGCCGGCATCGTGGTGCGGCGCAGGACGAAGATGCGCTTTCGATCCTCGTGTCGGTCGACGTAGACGCCGGTCGGGCTCGGGATGGGCTCGTAGAGGTCGACGTACTCCCCGCCGAGGTACGGGATGAACTTCGCCTCGAGGAGGGCGCTCGCGATCGCGTCCGCGAAGTCCTTACGGCGCTCGGCGAGCGCGGAGGCCCCTTCGTCCGAGTACAGCACGGCGAAGCCCGGCGCCTCGAGCGAGCGCCGGCAGATCGCCGACCCGCCGTTGGGGTTCCACTCGTCGGGCTTGCCGCGGATGTCGGAGTGGAGGCTCACGAAGACGTCCGCGCCCGCGCGCCGGGCCCCCTCGACTCGATCGCCGTAGGAGACGAGCTCCTTTCCGACGCGGCTCGGGACGACCTTCATCGAGCCGATCTCCTCGAGGTCGCGCACCACGTCGAGGGCGAGAGAGCGGGTGAAGTCTTGCTCTTCGACGCAGAAGCTCGAGGTGTTGCCGGGGTTGTCCTTGGCGCCGTGCCCCGCGTCCAAGTAGACGACGATGGGCTTGTCCCGCCGGGGCGGGGTCACCTCGATCTCCTCCGGGAGCGCCTCCGGCCACCCGAACGAGGCGGGGGCCTCCGCCGGCTCGGGGGACGCGCCCGCGTCGTGGGGGGCCGGGTCTTCCGAGCCCGCGCTGCGACCCTCGTCTCCGGAGACCTCTTCGCCGCGCGCCTTCGCGGCGCGCTGCTCCTGACCGTCCGCGCTTCGACACGCGCCCGCCAACAGCACGAGCAAGGCGGCACGCCGAAGGTCCACGTCGTTACTGTAGCGACGCTCGGCCGGACGGCAGAATTCCTGGAGGTGATATAAGCGCGCGATGCGCAAGGTCGTCATCCACGCGGCGGGCGGACACGACAAGCTCCAGGTCGAGAAGCACCCCGATCCTTCCCCGGCCGCGGGGGAGGTGCTGGTGAAGGTCCGCGCGGCGGGGGTGAACTTCGCCGACACGAGCGTGCGCATGGGCCTCTACGACTCGGCGAAGGAGTTCGTGGGTTGGCCCATCACCCCCGGCTTCGAGATCGCGGGCGAGGTCATCGCCCTCGGGGACGGAGCGGATCGCTTCAAGGTCGGCGACCGGGTCGTGGCGGTGACCTTGTTCGGAGGCTACGCGTCCCACGTCGCCGTGCCCCAGGGCCAGGTCTTTCGCTGCCCGGACGGCCTGGATTTGGAGACCGCGGCCGGTCTGCCCGCCGTGTATCTCACGGCGTATTACGCCCTCTTCGAGCTCTGCAAGCTCCGGCCCGGCGACATCATCCTGGTCCACTCTGCCGCGGGCGGAGTGGGCGGTGCCCTCCTCGGGCTCGCGAAGCACGCGGCGGTGCGCACGGTCGGGGTCGTCGGGAGCGCGAAGAAGGTGGAGGCGGCCAAGCGGATGGGCGCGACGTTCGTGATCGACAAGAGCACCGAAGATCTCTGGGCCCGCGCGGAGGAGATCGCCAAAGACGGCTACGACGTCGTCCTCGACGCGAATGGACAGGAGACGCTCAAGGAGAGCTTTCGCCACGTGAAGACGGCGGGGCGCCTGGTCGTCTACGGCTTCCACACGATGATGCCCAAGAAGGGCGGCACCCCCAACTGGCTCAAGCTCGGTTGGGATTTCATTCGGACGCCGCGCTTCAATCCGTTCGACCTGCTCGGTCAGAACAAGAGCGTCATGGCGTTCAACCTCTCGTACCTCTTCTCCAAGACGAGCCTGCTCGCGGAGGGGATGGACCTCACCCTCGGGCTCGTCGAGAAGGGGGAGCTCGTGCTGCCCGTCGTGACCCCATTCGAGATCGACCGCGTCGCCGACGCCCACCGCGCGATCGAGAGCGGCACCACCGTCGGCAAGCTCGTCCTCACGTTCCCCCAATGAACGCCTCGCTGTTCGCGTTGCTCGCGGTCTCGGTGGTGGCTTGCGCCGAGACGGCGCCCCCGACCCGCCCGACGCGAGCGGTCCCGCCCCCCCGTGCGAGCGGGGCCTCGCCCCCTGCGCCCGCCCCCTCATCCACGTCACCCGCCTCGCGAGGCGAGCCCCCCCTCCCCGTGAGCGCGCTCGGCGCGGAGCGCGTTCTCGACGCGCGCGTGCGCTCGATCGCCTTCGGGAAGAAGCGAATGGCCGCCCTCGGGGACGAGGCCTTCATCGACGTCGGGCAAGGCTTCGAGAAGATGCCGCACCCGCCCGCCCCTCTCGACAAGGTCGAGATCTACTTCGGCCGCGACGACTGGCCCCGCCTCATGGGCGCGGGCGAGACCGCGACCGCGAGCACGTACCTCCGCTTCAAGCAGGGGGCGTGGAAGCAGGCGGACTACGAGCTCGGCAAGCTGGGGGCGGACTCCGGGGGCCCGCTCTTCGGCGTGCTCGGCCACGCCGACCCCGAGGTCGTCTGCAAAGCCGAGGGGTGCATCGTGAAGCGCCTCACCGGCTGGACCCCCATCGACGCCCCCGCCCCCTTCGTGCGCGTGGTGCTCGCGGGCGACGCGACGTTCGCCTTCGAGGGCGCCGCGGTGTGGTCCCTCACCGCTACGGGTTTCGTAGCGCTGCCAGGCCCCAAGCCGTCCTTCGAAAGAGCCGACGCCCTCTTCGCCCTCGGCCCCGATCGCATCTGGGTCGCCGAGCACGACACGGGCAAGCTCCACCTCTTCGACGGCCACGCGTGGACCGCCTCCATGTCGCCCATCCGCGGCCCCCGCGGCCTCTACGCCGACTCGAAAGACAGCGTCTACGTCGTCGGTGACGGAGGCGCCGCCCACTTCGAGCGCGGCGAATGGAGGGCGATCCCCGGGATCGAAGGCGCGCTCACGGTCGCCGCGCGCAGCCCGACCGAGGTCTTTGTCGGAGCGGGCCGCGGGCTCTACCGCCTGCGCTGATGCGCGCGCGTCGCGCGGCTCGCTCGCCCGAGAGGTCGAGGCGGGGCGGGTCGTGGTGCTGGGAGCGTTGGGCGGCGGGCGCGAGGACCCGCAGCGTCGGCTCCCCAAATCACCGATCGTGATCCCGACCCCCACGACGCCACAGAGCGGATGGGGCGGCCGGAGGTCCTTGCTCGCCCTGCGGTCTGGCGCGCTATCCTTTTCGTAGCGAAGTGAGACAACACCCCCCCTGGTTCGTCGTCAACCACCCCCTCGTTGTCTCATCCGAGCCCGGTCCCGCGCCCTTCGCCGTCGAGCTTTCAACGACTTGAAGCCCCCGGCGGGCTCCCGCCGCGCCCCAAGCCACCCGAAATGAGACAACACCCCCCTGGTTCGTCGTCAACCACCCCCTCGTTGTCTCATCCGAGCCCCCTCGCCCCGGTCCCCCCTCGACGCTGCGGATGGCTCCTGAAGGGCTGCGATCGATATCGTGACCGCGAGCTCCTTGGCTTGAACGGCGTCGTCGCGAGGCTGGGCGCGTCGCGCGTCGCGCTTCGCGCTCGCCGGGGGAGGGCGGAGCTTTTGCGTCGTCGTGCTGGATGCGTTGCGCGGCAAGCGCGAGCCCCGCAGCTCGGCTCGCTAGCCGGAGGTCGGGCGACGAAGCTTCCGCCGTCGTTCAACGACGGTGTGAAGTGTCGCCCGGCGCGCGGCTTATCCGCGCACGCGAAGAGAACAGAGCGAAGACCTCCCCCCGCTGCGTGGGGCCCCCCTCCAACGCTGCAGATGACTGCTGAAAGGTTGCGGTCGATATCGGCGACAGCGAGCTCCTTGGCTCGCACGACGTCGTCTGGAGGCTGGGGTCGCACGCACGGCGACGTCTCGAGACTGGGGGGCGGAGAGCACCGCTTCGCCATGAAAGAAATGGCGCTACGCCCCAGTGCGGCGAGCTGATAGCAGGCGACCTCGCCAGGAGCCGCAAGCTCCAAAATCCAGCTCCCCCCAATCCACCCCACCCCTACGCAAGCAGCGACGCAGTGCGCGTCCGCGCACCAAGGAGCCGGGCCGAGCGCCGAGCGGACAACAGAGAGCGCTCAGCGGGGGACGGGGACCTTCGGCAGGGGCGGCAGCGTCGTCGGGAGGCCGGGCGGGACCGGGAACGGCAGGCGGGGGCCCGTGGGCGCGCCGCCGTCTTTGGGGGGTGTGCCTGCGTCCTTCGGGCCAGCGTCGGTGGGGCCGGCGTCGGCGGGGGGCGGCGCGCCTGCGTCGGTGGGACCGGCGTCGGCGGGCGGGGGCGTGCCCGCGTCGGCGGCGGGATCGGTCGGCGGCGGCGTGCCCGCGTCGGGGGCGGGCGTCGTCGCGGGAGGGGCGGCCGTATCGGTGTGGGCCGAGACGGGCTCGTCCTCGACCGGCTCCTTCTTCTTCAGGAGGTCGCAGCCCGAGAGCGCGACCGCCCCGAACGCGAGCGCGAACAGCGATGCGGTGACGAAGGAGGAAGGGCGCCGGCTCACGACCGAGGATGAGACACGACAACCCGGCGCCTGGGAAGGGTCAGCCCACGCTCTGCGCTTCGCCGATGGCGTCGCTCCTGCGCTCGCGGCGGTTGCACTCGAGGACGCGCTTGCGCACGCGGATCGCGTCCGGGGTGACCTCCACGAGCTCGTCGGCGTCGATCCACTCCATCGCCGTCTCGATGTTGAGGGTTCGCGGCACCGCGAGCATGACGTTCTCGTCTTTGCCGTGGTTGCGGACGTTGGAGAGCTTCTTCTCCTTGATGACGTTCACGTCGGTGTCGTTCGGGCGGTTGTGCTCGCCGACGATCATCCCTTCGTAGACGTCGGCGCCGGGGGAGAGGAAGAACACCCCGCGCGCCTGGAGATGGTTCATCGCGTACGGGGTCGCGACCCCGGCTCGATCCGAGACGATGGCGCCGTTCGTGCGGCGGATCATCGGCCCGCCCCACGGGGCCCACCCCTCGAAGAGGGTGTTCAGGAGGCCGGTGCCGCGGGTGGCGGTGAGGAAGTCACCCCGGAAGCCGATGAGCCCTCGAGAGGGCACGACGAACTCGAGGCGGACCCGGCCGGCGGCGTGAGCCATCTTCTCCATGCGGCCGCGGCGTGTGCCCATGCGCTCCGTCACGACCCCGACGAACTCGTTCGGGACGTCGATGGTGACGCGCTCGATGGGCTCGACCGGTTCGCCGTCGATGATTTTGGTGACGACCTCGGGGTTGCCGAGCTGCATCTCGTAGCCCTCGCGGCGCATCGTCTCCACGAGGACGGCGAGCTGGAGCTCTCCGCGGCCGAGGACGAGGAACGTGTCGGCCGTCTCCGTCTGCTCGACGCGGATGGCGAGGTTTCGGAGGGCCTCGCGCTCGAGGCGCTCCTTGAGGTGGCGGCTCGTGAGGAACTTGCTCGCCTTGCTCTTGCCCGCGAACGGCGAGGTGTTCACGCCGATCCGCATCTTGATCGTCGGCTCTTCCACGATGATGCGCGGGAGGGCCTCGGGCTTCAGCTTGTCGGCGAGGGTGTCCCCGATGTTGGCGTCGTCGATGCCGGCGATGGCGACGACGTCGCCTGCCTCGACCGACTCCTTGGCGACGCGACGGAGCCCTTCGAAGACGTAGAGCTGCTTCACGTTGCCCTTCGTGATGCGGCCCTCTTCCTTCACGACCGCGATCTCCTCCGTGACGCGGACCTTGCCGCGCACGATGCGTCCGACCGCGAGCTTGCCCACGTAGTCGTCGTGGGTCGTGTTGCAGACGATCATCTGGAAGGGGCCCTCGGGATCGCCGTTCGGGGGCGGGACCTTCTCGAGGATCGTGTCGAACAGCGGGATCAAATCCTTCGACTCTTCTTCGAGGGACGTCTTGGCGATGCCCTGCTTGCCGATGGCATACAGGACGGAGAAGCTCGCCTGCTCGTCGGTGGCGCCGAGATCGCAGAAGAGATCGAACACCTCGTTCAACACCTCGTCGGGGCGCGCGTCGCCGCGGTCGATCTTGTTGATGACGACCACGACCGGGAAGCCGCGCTCGAGGCACTTCGAGAGCACGAAGCGCGTCTGGGGGAGGGGGCCCTCGGCGGCGTCGACGAGGAGCAGGGCGCCGTCCGCCATCATCAGGGTGCGCTCGACCTCGCCGCCGAAGTCGCTGTGGCCCGGGGTGTCGATGATGTTGATCTTGACCCCCTTCCACACGACGCTCGTGTTCTTCGCGAGGATGGTGATCCCGCGCTCGCGCTCGAGGTCGTTGGAGTCCATGACGCACTCTGCGACCACCTCGTTGGCGCGGAACGTCCCGGCCTGGCGAAGGAGGTGGTCGACGAGGGTGGTCTTGCCGTGATCGACGTGGGCGACGATCGCGACGTTTCGAATCTTCAGGGGTTCTGCAGCCAAAGCCGCCGCGCTCTACCAGAAAAAGTGCGCCGCGGCCATGTGAGACCGCGTCTTTTCTCGGTGTACCCTCGCGCGACCTGCATGGATGCCGACGTACTTCGCCAGCTCGCCGAGGAATGGATCCCCTTCAACAAGTTCATCGGCCTCCGCGCCCTGCGCGTCGATCGAGGCGACATCCTGTTCGAAGTCGGCTACCGCGACGAGCTCATCGGGGATCCGGTCAAGCGCGCGCTTCACGGCGGCGTCATCAGCATGCTCGCCGACACCGCGGGGGGAATGGCCGTCTGGAGCGCCGTCGCCGACCCCCGCTCCCGCGTCTCCACCATCGATCTGCGCGTCGACTACCTCCTCCCCGGCAAGCAACAAGATCTCCGCGCCCACGCCACCCTCGTCCGCGTCGGAAAGACGGTCGGCGTCGCCGACGTCCGCCTCTTCCACCCCTCCGACGAGGACGCCACCATCGCCACCGGCAAGGGCGTCTACGCCATCCGCCTCGCCAAAGAGCACCACGGCTGAGACGCGCCCACGACGTCGAGGTGCCCACCCCCGCCTCGCTCCGCTCGGCGACCCCTCCCTTGCTCGGAGCTTCGCTCCTCGCGGGAGGGGTACCCCCGCGAATCTCCAGTGACACGACACCTCTCGTGCGCCGCGAAGCGGCTGTCCAAGAAAGGGGTCGCGCGTCGCGCTTGCCGGGAGAGGGCGGAGCTTTTGCGTCGTGGTGCTGGATGCGTTGCGCGGCAAGCGCGAGGCCCCGCAGCTCGGCTCGCTTGCCGAGCTAGTTGGCCAGCAGGGAAACAAGGCGTTGTCGGCGAATCGCCAGTGACACGACGAGTGCGTGCGAGCCAAGGAGCCCAGCTTCCGCCATTCCCCAAGATGCGGCTTCAGAAGCCATCCGAAACGCCGGAGGGGGGTCCCAACCTCGTTGGGGGGAGGGTGGGGCGACGAAGCTTCCGCCGTCGTTGCTTCGACGACGGTGTGAAGTGTCGCCCGGTGCGCGGCTTACCCGCGCACGCGAGGACAACAGCGGCAACCTCCGGCTCAAAGCCGATTCCGCGGGGCGAAGCGCTCGCGGAAGAGACGGCAGAGAGCCGAGAACGATCATCTCGCTGGCGAGCGCGAGCGCGACGCGCGCTCTTTTCAAGACAGCCTTCCTCTCAGCGCCGCACGATCACGATCGTGGTCGCGCCGTTCTCCTTCGCGCCCGCGCCGGTGGCGCCTTGCCACCCTTCGGGGACGGGCGGGTCGCTCCAGGCGAACATCGCCATCGCGTCGAGGGGGGCGAGGTTCACGCAACCCGCGCTGGTGAACTCGCCGAAGCGCTCGTGCCAGAACGCCGCGTGCAAGGCGAAGGGCGGATCGAAGTACTGGGTCCAGGGGACGTCCTGGATCCAGAAGGTGCGGTTCTTCCCCTTCTCGTGGGACATCGTGGCGGCGCGGTCTTTGAACGTGATGCTGTAGGCGCCGGTCGGGGTCGTGCTCGCCTCGACCGGGTCTTTGCCGCGGGTGGGGAGGCCGCCGCGGCCGGGTGAGACGAGGGTGGCGTACGTCGGCTCGAGGTCGTCGTATGCCACGAGGGTGCCGAGCCCGAGGCGAATGCTGAACCACTTCTGCTTGGCCTTCACCCCGGGGGGCAGCTCCGTCTCGCGCTCGATGACGGTCGCGTCCGCCTCCGCGACCCAGAGCCGCGCGCCATCGAGCTCCTCGCGCGTCTCCAGGTAGCGCTTACCGCCGTGCTCCGCGCTCTGCCCGGTGAGCTCGACGTGGCCCTTCACCGGCCACGTCTCCGCCGTCTTCTCGAAGCCGTCGCCCTGCTTCTTGAGCTTCGCCCTCGGCTTCTTCCGGAAGAACGCGAGCGGCAGCTTGCCCTCGCCCTTCGCGAGGTCGACGCCCTTGAACGTCGTCGGCTTGAACGGCCGGACCCGATCCGCGGCCACGATCGTGTGGTCGGTGGAGAGGAGCCACGTCCGGCCCTCCGCCTCGAACGCGGCGGTGTACGAGACCATCGCGCCGATGGGCAGCATCTGCTCGACGAGGTCGTAGGGAGCCTCCTTCGCGGAGCCGCCGTCTCTCAAGAAGCTCGGCACCTCCGTCGTCTTCGGGATCGGCTCGGAGGCGGCGAGCTCTTCGTGGGAGCGGAGCGTCTTGGGGAGCTTGTGAAAGACGCCGGGCTTGTACGCCCACGCCGGCTCGTAGCGCGCCTGCTCGGCTTTGGTCGGGACGCGGTTGTACATCGGCGTGCCGTCGGAGAGGGCGTAGTGATACGGAAACGGCCCCTTCTCGGGCATGGTCGCCGCCGCTGCGAGCTTGAAGCCGGTGCGCGGCGAGGCGGTGACGGTGGTGTCGTCGCAGACGAAGCCGCGCGGCTCGACTTGGTAGAAGCCCTTGGGGCACCCGTTGCCGGGGACCTTTTCGTTGGACCTCAAAGCAATCGAGTGGCCCGTGCGCACGTAGCCGAGGAACTGGCCCTCCGTGACCTCGGGCTTGCGACGGATCCACGTCGTCTGGCCGATGCTGTAGATGCGGGGCTTCGCGGGCCCGCTAGGCTCGGTCGCGGGCGCCGGCGCTTCGGGGGCGACGGCGGCGCTCTCGGTGGTGCTCGCGGCCGGCTCGACGTCGGACACGAGGACGACGGTGGGCGTCGCGGCGGCGCGGGGCGCGATTGCCGCGCGCACGGTGGGCTCGCTCGGCCCCGCGCTGCACGCCGACGCGAGGCCGATCCACAGCGCGACGCACGCGCGACCGAGCGCTCCTCCATGGGACTGGCGAGGCATGCTCGGCTTATGGCGCGTTCAGTCGCGAGGGGAAAGGTGCAGGTTTGCCCAGCGGCGCACCCCCTATTTCTTCTTTTTCTTGTTCTTCTTCGGAGCGGCCTTGGCCGCAGGCTCCGCCTTGGCCTTGCCCTTGGTCTTGGCTTTGGCCGCGGCGCCGACCTTCGTCGAGAGATCGTACTTCTTCTCCTTCGCGTTCCACTTCATGGTCGCCTCGACCGTCTTCACGTCGCCGTCGCTCTCACATCGGGCCGTCCAGCCGAGCGTGTCGAGGTCCTTCGACATCGTGCTCTTCGTGTCGAGGTAGAGCGG
The DNA here is from genome assembly GCA_044225865.1 of Polyangiaceae bacterium. Classification (GTDB taxonomy): domain Bacteria; phylum Myxococcota_A; class Polyangia; order Polyangiales; family Polyangiaceae; genus Xiheicaenibacterium. Next base: position 70,678 of record JBGAID010000054.1, read on the forward strand.
GCAGACCATGTCGTCGGGCAGATCGGCGGTGAGCTCACGGTGGGTGCCGTCCTTCGCGACCACGAGGACCGACCACGAAGGCGGCGTGAAGGAGCCGATCATCGGGTTGTAGGAGGCCTCCGAGAACATCGCGACGACGAGGTCGTCGCCGCGCACGGCGTTGGCCTGAATGGGGGCCGAGATCGGGATCGCTTCGACGAAGGTGCCCTTGAAGCGGACCGCGACGTATCGAAGGCCCGCGTTCGCCTCGCCGATCTCGACGTCGCCGTGGTCGAGCAGCTTTCGATAGATGGGGGCGATCTCGTAGTCGACGCTCTCGAGGCCGTCGCCCCACTTCGTGCTGCGGATCCGATCCGGCTCGTCGACGCGATAGGAGAGGCCGCGGGGCGGGTTGTAGGCGGGATAGCTCTGCGGGTCGCACGGCTCCTCGAAGAGGACCTTCTCGCGCAAGAGACCGAACGGCTCGAACGAGACCGCCTCCGGCAGCGCGACCGCGAACCAGTCCTCGCGCGCGAGCTTCGGAGGCGCGTCGTTGTCCGCGACGCGCGCGAACAAGCGGAGCTTCTTGAGGGGCGCCTCCGAGAGGCGAGGCAGGCTCGCGATCGGGAGCGACACCTCGATGGTCGTTCCCTCCGCGCCCGTCTTCGATTTCACGGTCGCCCCCGGGATCGGCTCGAGGGCCCCGCTCGCGCCGACTGCCTTCACGCTCGTCGGGTCGATGCGGAGCGTCTTCGCGAACTCGCGCGCGCCCGCGTCGACGAAGGCCTTGTAGCGATCGACGGTCGCTTTGCAGGCCGCGATCACCTCGGGCGGGTTGGGCTCGTGGGTGTCGTAGTACTCGCCGTCGGTGAAGTCGTAGCGCGTTTCGTGACACACGAGCGGCTCGAACCCCATCCCCCGCGTGTACTCGCCGATGGGCCGAATCTCTGCGGCGCGCACCCCTACGCCGACCCACAGCGCGCTCTTGGACTCCGGGGCAATCTTCGCGGCCACGAGGACGCGGTCCGCGCCGATCGCGACGGCCACGTGGGCCGGTGCGTCCTTCGGGTTGGGGCCGTGGGGATCGGGATCCGGATCCGCGACGTCGCAGTGGGTGCGCTCGTCCTCGGGCTTGAGCGCCTTCGGTACGGGCAGCGGCGCGGGAGGGTCGAACGAGCCCCACTCGGAGAGGTCGCCGTCGATGGTCAGCGCTCGAGGAACGCGTACGGCGGTGACGCTCGCGAGCGACGAGTCGACGCCCGACGTCGCCTTCGCGGGCTGGGCCACGTTCGCGACGACCGTCTGCACCGGCGCATCGGTGGACGTGGGGGCGGAGGAGCAAGCGGTCGCGAGGGACGCGGTGGCGACGAAGGAGACGGGGCGAAGGAGGAGCCGAGCATTCATCGAGTCAAAGGGCCTTTCGGTGGACGAGCACTGCTAGGGGGCAACGAGGACGCCGTGGGCGACGATGGTCTCGTCCTCCCTCGGATCGAGGCCGAAAGAGCGCGCCATGTCGTCGCTCATTCGTTGGTAGGCGACCTCCCATCGGACCTCGCGTCCGCTGAAGGAGATCGGAAAGGTGAGGGTCGCGGCGACCGCCTGCCCGGAGGCGGGCAGCCGGGAGTCGCTCTTCTGGACGCGCTCGACGGTGTCGCCGAGGTGCCGCATCTCGAACGAGCGCGCCAGCACGACCGGCTTCGCTTCGATGTCGCCCGCGGTCGCACGGACCACGAGGCGGCGGAACATGTCACCGGTGGGGACGGCGTGCCCGGCGCCGGTGGCGCGGATCGCGATCGTGATCTCCTTGTCGCTCGTGACGGCGGCCCGAGCCCACACCGCGCGTCGAAGGAGCGCCTCGTCCCCCGCGACGCGGAAGCGGTGGTCCCGGTGCCGTCCCCCGCCCTCGTCTCGCACGGTCGGCATGTGACAGCTCTGGCAGCTCGCGCCCGCCTCGGGGGACGCGCGGTGCTCCGTCACGGTGCCTTGCATGAGCGCGTCCTGAGGGTTCGGGAACTCGAACTCGTGGCAGCTCGCGCACGCGTCGTCCTTGCCGAAGCGGGCGCTCGCGCGGACGGGGTGGGGGGCGGAGCCGCTGTCCCGCGTGCTCACGATCTCGCCGTCTTGGACGTGGCAGCTCACGCAGCCCACCCCGAGGTGGCGCTCTCGGGCGGTGGCGGCGCGCGCCGGGTCCGACTCCGGGACGTGGCAGCTCCGGCAGAACGTCTGCGACTCCATCCCGTACGCGGCGAGGAACACCGGGTCGTCGAACGCCTCGTGATGGAGTGACCCGCGCCACTCCTCGGCGATGACCGCGTGACATCGCTCGCACGCTTCGTTTTCCGTAGCGGCGTCGTAGCCCGCGGGCCGCCCCTGCGGAGCCGGCCGCGGCATCGGCTCGTCGTGCGTCGTCGACTCGGCGGCGAAGGCCGGGATCGCGAGCGCGGAGGCGAGGGCCGCGATCGTCGCCCTCTTCCTCTCTCTGCGGCCCAGGTCCCGAAGGTCCATTGACGATCGCAAACTCGTACGCTCGCGGCCGCCTCCTCGATTCCGCGAGCGCGCGACCTACCACGGCGCGGCCCTTGCGAGAGCGTCGACCATGAGCGTTCGCCGCACGCCCTCGGACTACCTCGTGGTCCCCGAGGGCTCGCCCGACTTCGTGCTTCGCCGCATCACCGCCCCGCCTCGATCGAGCGCGATCCGAGATCGACCGCGGCGCGTCGTCTTCGACGAGGTGCTCGATCGAGAGCCGATCGACGCGCTGCGCGCCGCGATCGGCGAGCTCGAGAGAGCGCGCGTCGCGCCCGCGTCGGACCGAGAGGAGGTCGTCGCGCCCAAGCGCTTGTGCGCGGGCCGGTGGTCGATGGTCGCGCAGGTGGTTTGTAGCGGGCGGCGCTACGTCGTAGCGCGGCGCGAGCCAGAGCGGCAGGAGCGCGGGCCCCGCCTCACCGAGCGCGAGCTGCAGGCGGTGGAGCTCGCGGCGCGCGGGCTCACGAACAAGCTCGTCGCCTTCGAGATGAACATCTCCGCCGCCACCGTCGCCGTGTTCCTCCATCGCGCCGCCCGCAAGCTCGGGGTCCGCGATCGCGCTCAGCTCGTCGACGCGTGGATGGCCCTCCGCGCGAGCGGCCTCGCCCGCCCCCTCGCGTCGTCCGGCGAGCCCGAGCTGAGCTGAGCTGAGCTGACGCCGCTCGCGCGCGCGGAGCGGTCAGCCTCCCTTCGGGCGCTTCGCGGGCGCGCGCTTGTCGTCGGTCGTGACCTTGTCGTCGCCCTCGAACTTGATGCCGTGATAGGTGGCCTCCCACGTCTTCACGCCGTCCGCCTTCTCCGTGTCGACACGGTCGTCCTTCTTGCCGCCCTCGAGCGAGCCGTTCCACGACAACGTCTTGTGGACGAGCTGGCTGCCCTTTTCGTCGTAGCCATAGAAGTCGATGAAGCAGACGGTGATCGTCTTCTGACCGAGGTTCTCCATCGTGAAGTAGGGCGTGCCGTTCTCCTCCTTCGTGAAGGTGATCTTCACCGCCTCCCAAGGACCCTTGACGGGGAGGCTCGATGCGGGCGCGGTCTTCTCGGGGGCCGGCGTCGGGGCAGGGGCCGGCGGCGGCGCGGGCTTGCCCGTCGCGCCCGTGCTCGCGGCCCCGGTGCTCGCGGGGCCGCTGCTCTTCGGCGGGGCCGAGCCCGACGCGGAGCTCGACGCGGAGCCTTCCTTCTTTTCGTCGCACGCGGCGCCGAGCGTCGCGCAGATGCAGAGTGACAGGACGGTGCAGCGCGACAGCAGCGAGTGCTTCATGATGATCGATCCTCCTCCCGAGCGTTGTTGAGGTCGCGAGCGGAGGCGTGCGCCTCTTCGGTCCCGCGCCGTCCGAGCGATACCGACTCGAGCGCGCGGACCGTTCGATATTCGAGTTTCGCTTCGCCCCGTAAACATGATCGCGGCCGCGCCCGAGGTCCCGGCGCCGCTCGCCCGACGGCGCTCGTTCATCACCAGGCCGGCTCGTGCAACGCGCAGCCGGCTCGCGGTGGTCGAGCATGGTGCGCGTCTTGCCACTCCGCGCGCATGTTGAAGCGCTTCGAAAGCCGAGCTTTGGTCCTCACGGTCGTGATCGCTGGTTGTGCGGCCGCGACCGTTGCCACGAACGACGACGCGTCGACGTCCTCGGGCCCCGCCTCTGCCGCGGCGTCGGCGGAAGCGAATGCGTCCGCGGAGCCCGTCGTCACCGCCGAGCCGACCGCCGCCCCCGAGACGGCGTCGGTGACGTCCACCGCCTCCGCGCCGAAGCCCGGGACGATGGCGGACCACTTCGCGCAGACCGTCGTGATTCGAGACGCCGTGATCTGGGGCAAGCTCAAGCAGGCAGTGAAGCCGGCTCAGAACCTCGCCTCGATGGACGTCAAGAAGCTCCCCCAGCAGTGGCATGTCTCGATGCAGCAGCTACAGGCCGCAGCAAAACGCATCATGGAGGGGTCCGACGTCCAAGAGGTCGCCGCCGCCACCGCCGACATCGCGCGCGCGTGCGGCCATTGCCACGGCGCCGCCGGCGGCCCCAAGATCACGCCGACCGCCCCGCCCGACCCCTCGGGCTCCGTCGCCGCACGCATGAAGCGCCACCGCTGGGCGATGGATCGCCTCTGGGAGGGTCTCTACGGCCCTTCCCCCGCTGCCTGGACCGCAGGCGCGTCCGCCCTCGAGCTCGACCCGTTCTCCAAGGAGGTCCTCGAGCCGGGCGGCGTCCACGCCAAGAGCGCCGCCGCCACATTCAACGCCGACGCCAAGGCCCTCGCCAAGGCCAAGACCGCCGACGACCGCGCCTCCGCCTACGCCAAAATGATCTCCAGCTGCGCCCCGTGCCACGAGGCTCTGAAGGTCCAGCCCACCCCCACCCGCTGAGCCGATCGCAATCGCTGCGGCGAGGCGCAGTATTTCGCGCTCGCCGCTCCGGGCCTTTGTCGGATTCGCCTGCGTCGAATCCTCCCCTGCTTCGCTCGCTGCGCTCGCTGCGCAGGTTCGGTTGGGAGGTTGGTGCTCTGTTTCGCGCTCGCCGCTCCGGGCCTTGTCGGATTCGCCTGCGTCGAATCCTCCCCTGCCCGCTCGCTTCGCTCGCTGCGCAGGTTC
>JBGAID010000055.1:0-75124 GCA_044225865.1 Polyangiaceae bacterium
GGGCGGGGGCGGGGGCGCCGGCGACGAGGTCGACAGGGGGGAGCTGCGGCTCCGGCGTGGCCGTCGGCGCGGTGGGCGCGCTCGACGGGACCTCGGTCGGCGTCGTCGTCGCGACCGGCTCGGGCTCACTCGTCGCGACCGGTTGTTCCGAAGCCGGCGTGTCGCTGCCGCATCCGAGCGCGCTCGAGACGAGCGCGGCGAATAGCACGATAGAGCTTGAACGGTTCATGCCGCGACCATTCGCACCCCGGGAAACCCCCCGCAAGGAAAAACGCGGCTCCAGCGCTGCCGGCCGAAAGTCCGCTTCCGGATCCGGCAGTGCCCAGCAATACAGAGGTCCACGCCAGACTTCGGGCTTCGGGCCAAGAGCACCAGCCGGGGCGTGGGTGGTGCGTATTGCCACGCGGACGACTCACCGCTTCGTCGCCGCGCGGAGGACCGCGCTCCGGAACCAAGCGTGGGCGGGGTCGTCTCGCACCGACGCGTTGTAGAGCAGCTTGAACGAGAACCCCTTGATGGGAACGGGCGCGGGCTTGAGCCTGATCCCCGCGACGTTGGCGATGCGCCGGGCGAAGCTCGCGGGTAGGGTCACGACCAGATCCGTCTGGGCGACGATGAGCGCGGCCGAAGCGAAGTTGGGGAGCCGGAGCACGACCCGCCGCGTGAGGCCGACCTCGGCGAGGGCGACGTCGACCACGCCTCCTCCCGTTCCTCGAGGCGCGACGAGCACATGGTCGAGCGCGGCGTAGGCCTTGGCGTTCCAGCGATGGTCGAGGGCGGGGTGGCCGTCGCGGAGGAGCACGACCATCTCCTCGTGGTCGATGGCGTCTTCGAGGATCGACGGGTGGGGGCGCGTCCTCGTGCCGTAGGCGAGATCGATCTCCCGGTTCATGATTGCGCTCTCCATCTCGCCCCCGAGCGATCGGGTGACGATCGAGACGGAGGGGGCTTCGACGCGAAGCACCGGCAAGAGGACGGGCATCACGAGGATCTCCACGTAGTCGGTGCAGGCGATGGTGAAGGTGCGCTCGAGCGTGCGCGGATCGAAGGGGCGGGCGCGCGCGAGGATCGACTCCGCGCTCGCGAGGAGCTTCTTCACCGGCACCCGCATCTCCTCCGCAGCGGCGGTGGGGCGGAGCGTCGACCCGGCCCGGACGAACAACGAGTCACCGACCGTCGACCGCAGGCGGGCGAGGGCGTGGCTTATCGCCGACTGAGTCCTCCCGAGGCGCCGCGCCGTCTTCACCGTGCTGTTCGTCTCGAGCAGGTCGTCGAGCACGAGGAGGAGGTTTAGGTCCACGTTTCGAAGATGAGCCGTGCTCATGGAGTTCATGAATAACATGCAGTGGAAGATTCAGCGCCGATGGCCACGATGGGGGGGAACTCGAAAGGAGCCTCCGTCATGAGCACCATCCTCGTCACCGGATCGACTGGAACCATCGGATCGCAGGTCGTGACCGCGCTCACCGGTCGAGACGGGGTGACCGTCCGGGCCGCGGTGAGGCCGGGCAAGGCCAAGAAGTCGCGCGCGGGCAACGTCCAGGAGGTCGAGCTCGATCTGGAGGCGCTCGATCGCAACCCGGCCGCCTTCGAAGGCGCCGACAAGCTCTTCCTCGTCACCCCGCTCTCGGATCGACAGGTCGAGCTCGCGGCCGGCCTCGTCGAGCGGGCGAAGAAGGCGGGGGTCCGCCACGTCGTCAAGCTCTCCGCCCTCGGCGCCGACGTGGAGCCCGGGATCCAGCTCGGGCGGTGGCACCGGGCCGCGGAGCGTCACATCGAGGCCTCCGGGCTCGACTGGACATTCCTCCGCCCCAACAACTTCTTCGAGAACTTCCTGAACTACTATGGGCCCGACGCCCAGGGGAACATCTACCTGCCCTGGGGAGCGGCCGCCTGCAGCTTCATCTCCGGCGGCGACATCGCGCGCGTCGCCGCGGTCGCCCTCACCGGCTCCGGTCACGCGGGCAAGGCGTACGCCTTGACCGGCCCCGAGGCCATCACCATCGAAATGGCGGCGAAGGCGATTGGCGAGGTGAGCGGACGCGCCATTCGATATGTCGACGTCCCGGAGGAGGCGGCGAAGAAGGCCATGCTCGACATGGGCATGCCCGCCTGGGCGGTCGACGCCATGGCCGAGCTGCACGCGCTCGACAAGGCCGGGTACGCGGCGGGCGTGACCGACACGGTGGAGCGCCTCACCGGGCGCCCGGCCCAGCGCTTCGTCGAGTTCGCGAAGGCGAATCGCGATCGCTTTCGGGCCTGAGCCGGTCTGCCCGTGATCCGCCGCGGCCGTCGTGGTAGCGGCTCGGCTGAACATGGAAGGGTCCGACCCGCCCATCGCTCCTCCGCGCCGCCGACGGCGCACGATGCTGCTCGGCGCCGCCGGCGTCCTCGCGGCCGCGGCGGTGCCGATCGCCCTCTACGCCCGCGCGACCTCGAAGAAGCAGGACGCGGTGGACGCGAAGGGCCTCGCCCAGCAGGCCTACGCGGCGCTGCGCGATGGTCGGATCGCCGACGCCCTCGCCCTCGCGACGTCCGCCCATTCGAAAGATCCGACCGGCCCGGAGTCGCTGAAGGCGTGGCTCCACGCGACCGGCCTCGATCTGATGGAGGGGAACGTGGACGCGGGGCGGGCGGTGGGCTTCGTGGCCCAAGCCCGGAGGGCGGGTGTCCGCGGCACCGACCTGGCCTTCGCGACGGTGGCGGCCGCGGTCGCGATGAAGAACGACCGGTTCGCGCGGCGGCTCGTGGATCAGCACGTCGAGCAGCAAATACCCCGCGACGCCTACTACGAGCTGGCGGCGGGGGCGGCCCTCGACCTCGACTGCGATCCGGAGGCGGCCGCGGAGCGCTTCGAGGCGAGCGCGGGCATGTGGATCGACGCGCCCCTGCCGCGGCTTCGGCGGGCGCGGTCTCTCGCCTTCGCGCAGCGCTACGACGAAGCCCGTGAAGAGATCGAGAACATGTCCTTCCAGGGCGTGGACGCGGCCGTGCTCCTGCAGGCCATCGATCGGATCGCGGATCCGACCGTCGGCTATGGATACGTGGACGCGATGGCGATCGCCGATCTTCCTCGCTCGCTCCGTCCCTTGGGCCAAGCGCTCCTCGCCACCAACGATCCGATGCAGTTCGGGATCGAGGCCGCCCTCGCCGATCTCGACACCCCCCTCGCGGGCCTCATGTGCGCGACGCTGATGGTGGACGCTGGCGACTATGGGGCCGCCGATCGCTCCCTCGCCGCGGCGCGCGCGATGCGGAGCGATCTCTCCGACATCACCGAGGCGGAGGTCCGGCTCGCGCTGCTCCGAGGCGATCTCGTCAAGGCCAAGGACGTCGCCGACGGCTCCGGGAACACGGAGCTCATCGCGCTCGTCTCCGCGATCGGCGCGTACGAGCAGGGCTCGCTGGAGGCGCTCGACAAGGCGGTCGAGCAGGCGGAGACGGCGGCGCTCTCACCGTGGACGCTCGCGTCGGCGGCGGAGGGAATGCTCGGCAGAGGCGAGCTGCCGGGGACGGACTTGCTGGAAGAGGCGATGCAGGTGAGGGAGCCGTGGGCGGACGTGATGTACGTCGACCTCGCGCTGCGCGGCGGCGACCTCGACGTCGTGGACGCGATCATGAGCAACTGGTCGGACCGCTCCGTCGCGCGCGATCTGCGGCGGGCCCGGCTCCGCGAACGTCGCGGTCCCGAACACAAGCCGTGATACGGTGCCGGCCGTGCGTAAGCATGTCATAGGCCGCGTCGCTGCGTTCACGTTCGTCGCGTTCATCGCCGGTGTCGCGGCTGCCCAAGGTCAACCCGACTCCGGGCCCGGATCCGCGGGCGCGGACGGGCAAGGCGGCTCGGGGGCGGCCGCTCCCGACCAAGGCAATCCGGGACAGGGCAATGGCGGGCAGGGTGGCTCCGGACAGGGTGGCTCCGGACAGGGCGGCTCCGGACAGGGCGGCTCTGGACAGGCCAACGCCGGACAAGGCGGAGCGGCCGGCAAGGACAAAGACGCGCCCCAGCGCACCGAGGGCCAAGGGGGCGCCCCCGAAGGCGGCCCGGGCCCGTCTGCCAAGCAAGGAGAGAAGCCCGACCCGAAGGAGAAGCCCAAAGAGACCGAGCACAAGGGCTCGTTCGAGTTCGGCTCGTATGGTCGGGTGATAGCGGCCGTGAACGGCGGCGGCGGACCGGGGCGCGACGCCGATATCGTCGCCCACGGCTCGCGCATGGACGAGGACAACTACGCCGAGGCGGAGCTGCGGCGCGAGGACGACTGGGACAAGACGGGCATTCACACCAACGTCGTCATCACGCTCGCCATCGCGTCGCCGGTGTTCCACTGGAGCGGCGACTTCGAGCTCAATGCCGCCATTCGCAATCTGTACCTCGAGGCGAAGAACGTCGGGGTCAAGGGCCTGTCCGCGTGGGCCGGCTCGCGCATGGTCCGGGGCGACGACATCTATCTGCTCGATTGGTGGCCCCTCGACAACCTGAACCTCCTCGGCGGGGGCGTTTCCTATGCCCACCCGGTCGGGACCTCCGCCTCGCTCGTGCTCGGCGCCACCGAGCCGGACACGCCGATGTTCAAGCAGACGGTGGAGCGGCCCGCGCCGATGGACCAATTCGGGAGCGTCGCCATTCCCCTCCTCGAGCGGCAGAAGCTCATCGGGGCGTTGCGCGTCTCTCACAATCAGCGGTTCGGGCCAAAAGACCAGCCGGGGCCCGGCCTCAAGGCGGTGCTGTACGGGGAGGGATATGCGCTCCCTTCGGGGAAGCGAGAGCCGAAGCCGGGGGCCGAGCTCGAGACGCTTCCGAGCGACGGCGGCTACACGGTGGGGGGGCAGCTGACGCTCTATTCGGGCCAGCGCGACACCTTCGTCCACCTCTTCGCCCGCTACTCCGGGAACCTCGCCGCGTATGGCCAGTTCGCCTCGCCGGGCCAGCTCAACCTCGACAAGACGACGGCGGGCGCCCACGAGCTCGTCGTCGCCGCCGCCGGCAACGCCGAATACGGGCTCTTCGGGGTGATGATGGGCGCTTACTTCCGGAGCTTCCGGGACGCGAGCGCGCCCCTCAACTACGAGGACACCGACGAGGGGGCGGTGGTCCTCCGCCCGACTTTGTTCATCAAGGAGATCGCCGGGGTGTCCCTCGAAGGCACCTTCGAGATGGCGCAGCGGGGGGTGATCTTCCAGGATCCCGAGAACCAGGATCAGGCCCCCGCTGGACCGGCGATGGGGAGCGTCTGGCGGATCGGGATCATCCCGTTCATCACCCCCGCCGGGCGCGGCGACTACGTCCGGCCGCACCTTCGGGCCATCTACAATCTGGCCATTCGTGACAAGACGGCTCAGCTATTTTATCCGGTCGATCATCCTTATCGTGACCGCCAGCTCGAGCATTTCATCGGGCTGGGAGCGGAGTGGTGGTTCAACTCGAGCTCGTACGGGTTTTGACATGAAGAAGCGTAAGATCACAGGCCGGTCGGTCGTCGCGTGCGCGCTCCTCGCGGGGGCGTGGTTGTTCCACGGGGCGTCCGGTTGCATGAGCTACGACGCGGGGCTCGAGGGTGACATCGAGCTCACGAGTCAGGTCGTCGATTGGCGCGACGAGGTCATCTATCAAGTCTTGGTCGACCGGTTCGCGGACGGCGACCAGGGCAACAACTTCCGGGTCGACCGCACCGCGATGGGCAAGTACCACGGCGGCGATTGGAAGGGCCTCGAGGACAACCTCGACTACATCCAGTCCCTCGGGGTGACGACGCTCTGGATCTCTCCGATCGTGAAGAACGTGGACACCGACGCGGGGTTCGACGGGTACCACGGCTACTGGGCCCAAGATCTGACGGAGCTCAACCCCCATTTCGGTGACCTCGCGTCCCTGCGGAGCCTCGTCAACGCCGCCCACGAGCGGAAGATGAAGGTGATCGTCGACATCGTGACGAACCACATGGGGCAGCTCTTCTATTACGACATCAACAACAACGGGCAGCCCGACGAGCGCGTCGCCGGCAACGGCACGAGCTCCAGCGTCGAGCACGTGAACGAGTACGACCCCGATTTCGATCCGCGCGGGATCCAGGCCCGCACCTCGCTCGGGGAGTCCGGGCCCGCCCCCGTCATCTTCGTCTACGACCCGGCGACGAACCACGTGCCCCCGATGCCGGAGGTCCTCCAAGATCCGCGCGCCTACAATCGCAAGGGGCGGACCTACAACTTCGACGACCCCGATCAGCTCGTCCACGGGGATTTTCCCGGCGGGCTGAAGGACGTCAACACCGCCCTCTGCGGCCCCCGCGACGGGGTCGCGGTCAAGGAGGCGATGGTGGACTCCTACGCGCGCTGGGTCGAGCTGACGGACATCGACGGATTCCGCATCGACACCGTCAAGCACGTCGAGCGCGAGTTCTGGCGCTACTTCACCCAGAAGGTCCGCCAGCGCCTCGCCGACAAAGGAAAGACGAACTTCATCATGTTCGGGGAGGCGTTCGACGGGCGCGACAACCTGATCGGCTCGTTCACCAAGAACGACCTGCCCTCCGACGAGGATCTCGCGTCCGAGAGCCAATGCGTGACGGACGATCGCCCCCTCACCGGCGATCAGCTCGACAGCGTCTTCTATTTCCCGCAGTACTTCACCGCGATTCGGGATGTCTTCCAGCTCGGCCTTGCCACGAAGAAGATCGAAGACCTGTGGGCGCTCCGCAAGGACAATTGGGGTACGGAGGCGATGGAGCTCGGGACCGGCGTCGCCCCCGCGGACATGCCAATCAACTTCATCGACAACCACGACGTGCCGCGCTTCATGTTCGGAGGCGACGCGCCGGGCCTGCGGAACGCGATGGCGTTCATCTTCACCGCCCAGGGGATCCCGTGCATCTATTATGGCGACGAGCTCGAGTTCAAAGGGGGGAATGATCCCGCCAATCGAGAAGATCTCTGGCCGACCGGATTCCCCACCGACGGCGAGACCTTCCAGTTCGTGAAGAAGCTCGCCGACATTCGCGCGGGGAGCGCGGCGCTGCGAAAGGGCGCCTTCAAGGTGGTGTGGTCCACCGACCGCGTCGACGATGAGGAGGACGCCGGCATCTTCGCGTTCGAGCGCGCGGGCGGGGACGCGGGGGACGATTACGCGCTCGTCGTGTTCAACAGCAACAAGGACCACGAGAGCGCGCCGTCATTCGAGGGGGCCAACATGGCGAGCGCGATGCCCCAAGGCACCGTCCTCGTGGACGCGCTCGGGGGTGGCTCGTTCACGGTAGGAGCGGGCGGGGAGCTCGCCGTCGACCCGCTCCCGCCCCAGTCCGTGATGATCCTCATCCCCCAGTGACGATCTTCCGCACGCGCTCGGGATCGCCGGCCTCCATGGCCGCCTCGATCGCGAGCGCGATGTCGTCCCGCCCGATGCACGCGGCGGCCATGACCTTTCCGCCCTTCTCGTAGGCGGCCACGTAGCTTCGCGTCGCGAGGTCGCCCATCTCGACGATGCGATCCCACGAGGACGCGTGGCCCACGTAGGCGATGGTGACGTCGTAGTGCGCGCTCCAGAAGAAGGGCACGTCCCGATAGGCGTCGCGCCCGCCGAGCATCGCGCGGGCCACCGCTTGCCCTTGGCGCTGGGCGACGACGAAGTGCTCGATGCGGGCCCTATCGCCGGACCACGCGTCGGGGTGGGAGGCGACGTCGCCGGCGGCGTAGACGCCGGGCGCGCTCGTGGCGAGCCGCTCGTCGACGACGATGCCGCGCTCCACCTTCAGGCCCGCCGCCTCCGCGAGCGACGTCCGCGGCGCCACCCCGACTCCCGCGACGACGAGATCGTAGGGCAGCTTCGTCCCGTCCTCGAGCACGACATGGGCGGCGTCGATGCTCGCCGGCTTGTGTCCGAGGTGGAGCTTCACCCCGTGCTCCTCATGGAGCGCGCGCACGAAGCCCCCGATGCCCTCGCCGAGCACCCGACCGAGGGGGACGGCGTCCGGGCTCACGACGTCGACCTCCATCTTCCGGGCGCGGAGCGAGGCCGCCACCTCGAGGCCGATGAAGCTCGATCCGATGACGACGGCGCGCCCGCCTTCCTTCACCTTCGCGATGATCGCGCGGGTGTCGGCGAGGGTTCGAAGCACGTGGGCGCGCTCGCCTCCCGGGATCGACAGGGTGCGCGCCTCCGCGCCGGTCGTGATGAGCAGCGCCCCGTAGGAGAGCGCTCTGCCGCTCTCGAGGGTCACGCGCTTCTGCTCCGTGTCGACCTTGGCCGCCGCGTCCTTCGCGACGAAGTCGATCTTCATCTCCTGATAGAAGCCCTCGTCTCGGAGGGGGATCCACTCCTCCGGGGCGTTGCCGGCGAGGTAGTCCTTGGAGAGGTTCGGTCGATCGACGGGGCCGGGCGGCTCGGCGGCGACGAGGGTGATCGGGCCTTCGTAGCCGAGCCGGCGCAGCGTCTCCGCGCACGCCGCCCCCGCCGGTCCCCCGCCGATGATCACCACGCTCGCCGGCTTCTCCTTCGGGGTGGCGGTCGGGCGCGACTTTTCGCCGGCGACCCGCACGAGGCCGCGCTCGCGCACCAGCTCGAAGCAGGAGATGGGGTTCATCCCGGGGCCGCTCCCGAGACCGGTCTCGAGATCGAAACACGCGTGATGCCAGGGGCAGCGCACCGTCTTGCTGACGACGAGTCCCTCCCCGAGGGGACCGCCATAGTGGCTGCACGAAGCGCCGGTCGCGAACACCGCGCCCCCCGATTTGACGAGCATCACGGGGTGGCCGTCCGCGTGCCCGACGAGGGGCTTGCCTTCGACGAGCGTGGCTTCATCGATCCCTTGTGACAGATCGGGTCCGGTCAGTTCTCTCGCTTCTCCCATGGGCGGGCTCCTCCGTGCCGTGTGGCGACGGAAGGTAGGCCCGAATCGCGGGCGAGGGGAGAGGTCAGAACTTCACGTCGGGAAATGCCGGGCCGGGCTTGGCGAACAGGTAACCCTGCATCAGCTCGCAGCCGAGCGATCGAAGGGCGTCGCGGTCTTCCTTCGTCTCGATACCCTCCGCGACGACGCGTCCGCCGAGGTCGTTGCAGAGCGAGACGATGGATCCCAAGACGCGCATCTTCACGCCCGAGGCGTGGGCCCCGCGGACGAGGCTCATGTCGAGCTTGGTGAGCTCCGGCTCGAGGGCGGTGAAGCTAGACAGTCCCGCGTAGCCCGCTCCGAGATCGTCGACCGCGATTCGGTAGCCGAGCGCCCGCAGGCGCTCGATCCGCGGCAGCGCGTCCTTCACCCGTCCGAGCTCGGCCCGCTCCGTCATCTCGAGGACGATCCGATTGGCGAGCTTTCCGAGGCGCGAGCTCGTGTCGTAGAGGACGTCGTCCATCAAATCCTGAGGGAGGATGTTGAGGAACAGGAGCGCATCGGCGGGAGCGGCGAGGAACGCGGTCGACGCGATCGACCGAACGATGGCGCCGACCTCGCCCGTCCGCCCGAGCTGCTCGGCGGCGGCGATGACGGCGGGCGGGTTCGGCAGCTCCGGCTCGGAGCTTCGGAGCAGGGCCTCGTAGCCGTAGATCGACCGCTGGGAGACGTCGACGATCGGCTGGAACGCGACCGTCATGGATGCGAGGGCGCGGTCGAGCGCCTTGCCCAAGCCCGCGTTCATGGAGCGAGGGGCCTCTTCGACCACCATCGCCGCCTCTCGTCGCGCGCGCGCGAGGCGGTGGATGTTCACCGCGCGCGAGACGGCGGCGCGGAGCTTGCTCGCGTCGATCGGCTTCGGCAGGTACTCCTGCACCCCGATGTGGACGCACTCGATGGCGGACTCGAGCTGGGGATTGCCGGTCATGAGCATGATGGGCAAGTCCGGATAGGCCGAGCGGACGTACTGGGCGAGGGTGAGCCCGCTCATCTGAGGCATGCGAATGTCGCAAAGGACGGCGTCGAACGTCTCGGCCGTGACCGCGCTCATCGCTTGGCAGGGATCCGAGATCGCGGTGACGTTCATCCCCGCGACGCTCAGGGCTCGAGACAGCGACCGAAGGACCAGCTCATCGTCATCCACGATCAGCACCCGGGGGGGAACCGAGGGCTTCGGCGAGAGATCGGCGGCGGCGACCATGGCTGTCCTTGTCAGAGGATCATCGATGCGAAATCTTAACCGGGGCGCGAACCGCGCGCGCGTTGCGGCGATATCAGCCCGAAGCGCCGCCCTCGCCCTTCGGCTCGGGATCGGGGCACTTCTTTCCCGTGTAGCCCTTCTCCCCTTTCGGGATCTTGCAGGGATGGACCTCGATCAAGCGCGGCTTGCCGGTGTACTTCACCGTCCTCTTCTCCTCGCGCTTGCTCCCGTCGGGCATCGTGAGGATGCGGGTCGTCACCACGCTGAAGCCGAGGCTCCCGCCGTCCTTCACCTTCTCGGAGTCCGGGTCCCTCCGCGGATTGCCCACGTACTCGACGCGGGGCTCCGTGTAGTCGAACGGCTGGGAGACGCGCCGCTCGACGTGGCGTCCACCGTTGTCCCCGAAGAGCCGGACGCGGACGTGGGTGTCGTCGTAGTCGCAGCGGAGCAGGATGGCCGCGTCCGTATCGTTGTAGAAGACGAGGTCCGGCGACGGATAGGAGAGCGTCGCTTCGATCCCCATCGGGTAGCGACTGAAATAGAAGCTGTGGGGCTTTCGCTCGCGGATGACATACCCGCCGTCGAAGAGCGCGTTGTAGAGCGTCGTCGCGAACTGACTGACGCCTCCCCCCGGCGTCTCCGTCATCTCTCCGTCGCCGATGCTCGGCGCGACGACGAAGCCTCGCTCCAAGGTGCGGGGGCCTACCGCGGCGTTCACGCTGAAGGTGTCCCCCTGCTTGATGATCGCGCCGTCGAGCATGTCGCAGATGCGGTGGATGTTCTTCACCCGGGGCTGGCAGCACGCGTGATGGGTGGAGAACTCGGAGACGAGGCCCTTGATCTTCAGGGCGCGGGCGGCCTGCGTCGTGAACTTCGGCTCCGCGTTCTTGTCGACGGGGAGCTGGCCTTTGCGGTCCGCCGTCTTCGCGGCCGTGTAGAGCGCCTCCACGAGGCGCTTCGTGTCCACCCGGGTGCCCGGGCGGCTGTCGACGATCGTCACCTTGCCCGCGTCGTCGATCTCGAACCGGGCGTCGCGGGAGGCGTTGAACAGCTTCGCGACTGTTGGAGCGAGCTTGCGCTTGACCTCGGCCTCGTCGAGCTCGACCACGAAATGAGGCTTGGGATCGTCGACGCGGCGGGCCCGAAACGCGGCCAGGAGGGCGGCCTTGTCGAACACGACCTCCACCGGCTCCGGCAGCGGTCGGGTCTCCACCCGCTTCGGTGACTCCCGCTCCTCCACGAGCCGCCGGCCCTTGCGGCGCAGGCGCTTCTTCTTCTTGGGGGCGGGGGCGCTGTCGCGATTGGCTCGCGCTTCGGTCGCCGACCGCTTCAGCGCCTCTTCGTTCTCCTTGCGCACGAGCTCGACCTCCTCCTCGGAGGGCTCGTAGACGAGGGTGATGGGGCCCTTCAGGATCGCGCGCGCCTGCTCCGCGGCGCGGTCGACCTCCTCCTTCGCGATGGGCGGCACCACCTCGATCGTCGGGACGGCGAGGCTCCCGACCTTGCCTGCCGCGAGCATCGCCCTCATCGCCTCTCGGAGGGGAGCGCGATCGATGAGGCGCCCCCGCTTCGGCTCGCGCGCGACGACGGCGGAGGCCTCGAGCTCGACCGACCCGTCGAAGGGGTGGTCATCGAAGAGCGACGCTTCCCAGCTCGGGACCTGCTCCTCGAACGCGGCCGCGTCGATCGCGACCACGAGCGGCACGTCGTCCCGCGTCCGATTGATGCTCCTCAGGAGGCCCCGGAGGCCGCGCTCTCGACCCGTCGCCATGACCGCGGCCAGCGTCGCGTCCACGTCCAGGGTGAAGCCGACCTCGGCCGGTGTCACCTTCAGCTCTTTGCCATCCAGGACGAGCGAGATCTCTCGCGCGCTCAGATCTCGACCGAGCGCCTCGAGCGCGTGTCGGACGTCTTCTTCCGTTCGATCGCCGACGGAGAGCTCCCCCGCGACGACCCCGGGCGCGGAGACGCCCTCGCGCGGTCCGTACCCGGGGACCGTGAGCGCCGCCACGAGCGCGGTGACGCCCGCGAGCGCGAGCGCGCCCGCGATCCAAGCCCGGCGTCGCTTCGAGGGGGCCGGGGGCGGCTCCGCCGAGGCCTGTTCTACGGGCGCGTCGGGCTGCCGCTCGTCCGGCATCGGGCTTTCGGGAGGCGTGGCCACGACGAAGCTCGATTTCGTACCAACGCCACCGCGCCGAGGAAAGGGTGACGATGCCTTCGGGCCTCGGGCCAGCTATGAAATCACCATGAGGAAGTTCTTCGCGCGGCGCCGCTACAAGCGGGCGATCGACGAGGCGTCGGAGCTCTTGCGCCGCGGGCGTGGCGCCGATGCGCGCGCGCGCCTCCGGTCCGCGCTCGCCGACGCCAAGATCGCGTTCGACGGACGCGGGCCGGACGTGGTGACGGTGCTCTATGCCCTCGCCGCGAGCGAGCTCGAGGCGGGGGAGATCGACGAGGCGCTGCGGGACGCGGAGGCAGCGGAGCAGGTCCTCGAAGACGAGTCCTCCGAGGGCAGCGACGATGTCCCCTCGAGAGCCCGGATCCGCGCCCTCGTCGCGAGCATCCTCGAGAAGCAAGGCTCGAGCCCGGAAGCGTACGAGCGCGCCCTCACGGCGTGGAGCGAGGCGGCGCTGAAGGAGCGCGACGACGAAGGCGCGGGGGCCGCCCTCAACCAGCTGGGGCTCGTTCTCGGGCGGCGCGGTGATCGCGATCGCGCCGCCGAGCACTTCCTCGATGCGATCCGGCTGCGCACGCGCACCCTCGGCCCCGACGCCGTTCCCACCCTCGAGAGCATCTACAACGGCGCGACCTTTCGCGGCCACGCGATGACGCTCGACGTCGCCGCGAGCGATCTGGAGCGGGTGATCAAGGGGGCCAAGCGCGACCGCTCGACGCGCGGGCGGGAGCTCGCGGAGGCGGCCCTCCACAACCTCGGCGTGCTGCGGGAGGAGCTCGGCGACGTCGACGGCGCGCGCGAGGCGCTCGGCGAGGCCCTCGCCCTCCGCAAGGCGAGGCTCGGTGACGACCATCCCGGGCTGCGTCCGACCCTGGTCCGCCTCGCCCAGCTCCATCATCGCCGGGGCGACCTCGTGCACGCGCTATCTTTTTACGAGCGCGCGATCACGATCGCGAAGAGCGAGCATCCGGAGGGGCACCCCGTCGTCGTCGCCCTCGAGGCCTGGCGCGCCGAGGTCACGCAGGGGGTCGGCCCCGAGGCGCTGCGGCGCAATTGATCGGCACCCCCGGCGCGCTTCGCGCTCGCCGCCCCCTCCCAGGCGACTACGCTCTCCGAGCTCCGTCGCGGGAGGGGGTGATCGGCACCCCCGGCGCGCTTCGCGCTCGCCGCCCCCTCTCAGGCGACTTCGCTCTTCGAGCTCCGTCGCGGGA
The DNA here is from genome assembly GCA_044225865.1 of Polyangiaceae bacterium. Classification (GTDB taxonomy): domain Bacteria; phylum Myxococcota_A; class Polyangia; order Polyangiales; family Polyangiaceae; genus Xiheicaenibacterium. The sequence continues at coordinate 13,468 of JBGAID010000055.1, forward strand.
GGGGGGAGATCGGCACCCCCCGGCGCGCTTCGCGCTCGCCGCCCCCTCCCAGGCGACTCGCTCTTCGAGCTCCGCGGAAGAAGAGTGATCAGTCGGGACAGGTGAACGTCACCGGGCAGCTCTCGCCGACCGTGACCGAGTCACCGCACTCCTCGAAGGCGGCGACGCAGGCGTCGAACTCGACGGCGTCGAAGCAGCCGCCGCCGCCGCGCGCCTCCTGCTCCTGATCACACCGCGCCTCCGCGTCCTCCGTGGAGAAACCGCTGCATGCCGCGAAGCCGATGGAGAGCACCGCGAGGGACGTTGCGACGAGCGATGCGGCGGCGAACCGAGCGACCTTCATGGACATTCTCCGTCGTGGATGGGAGCAACCGAAGCGGCGACCCTATAACACACCGGGGGGCCGTCGCCGTTCACATCGTCTCAAGCCCGGAGCGCGCGAGGCGCCGCGGGGTTCAAGGCTTCTCCTCGCCGCTCGCCCCGGGCTCGATGAGCGTCCAGGTGCCGGCCCCGCTCACTTGCACCCAACCTCGCACGAGCTTGATTGTGAGCCCGGCGCGGGCGACGGCGCGGACCGCGTCCTCGAGCTCGGCTTGGACTCGCCGCGCGAGGTCGTCCACCGTCTCGTGCTCCGCCTTCGAACGTCGAATCCAGACGCACCCGGCCGGCAGCTTCTTCCCCTCGAAGCGATCGTTGTAGCGGCGGCCGACGAGCTCCGCGACGAGGAGCTTCTTCGCCTCCGGCGCGGTCGAGGGAGAGAGCTCGTAGGCGAGGGTAGCGGTGAACATGCGCCCGCTCGCATCGCACGCTCGCGACGTGGCCTCAAGCGCGGGTCAGCGACGGTTGCCGACGAGCCCGGCGAGGGCGCTCATCACCCGCGTCATGTCGGGTCGCTCCGCGAACAAGCCGCGCATCGGATCTCCGAGCCGCGCGACCCGATCGGGCACGCTCCGGATCGTGAAGTCGGCAGGATCGACGCCGCTCGCGAGCTCGTCCCACGTGAGCGGGGTGGAGACCCGCGCGCCCTTGGTGGCTCGCACCGAGAAGGGGGCCACGATGGTGCGCGAGGGGCCCGTCTGTCCCGTGTCGACATAGACCTTCTCCCCCCGCCGGGCGACCACCCTCTCCATCGTCGCCTCCGTCTTGTGCGCGTCGACCACGAGCTTGCCGAGCAGCTCCGCGAGGGTGCGCGCCGCCGCTGGCGACACGCCCGCGCCGAGGGAGACGAAGACGTGCAGTCCGGATTGTCCGCTCGTCTTGGGTACGCCGAACAGGCCAATCGCGTCCAGGATGCCCTTCAGGGTCGCGGCGAGCCGGGTCGCGGTGGCGAACGACGACTTGCCGATGTCGAAATCGATCGTGAGAAAGTCGCACTCCGCGGGCGCGGCCACGCGTGAGCCCAGGATGTGGATTGGAATACACGCCAGATTGGCGACATAGAGGAGGCTCTCGACCCGATCGATCAAGAACACGTGCTTCTTCTGATCTCCCTCGTCCGCGCTCATGACGTGCTTGCCGAGCACCACGGAGCGGACCCACGAGGGCATCCCATGGGGCACGTTCCATTGATAGAAGCTCTTGCCGTCGATGCCGTCCGGATAGCGGACGAGCATGATGGGGCGGTCGTCGAGGTAGGGCAGCAGGACGGGCGCGACCGCCTCGTAGTAGTCGAGCAAGTCTCCCTTCGTGTAGCCCTCCTCCGGCCAAAATACCTTGGTCCGGTTCGTCGTGTTGACCTTTACCGGCGGCTCGGGCGGCTTCTCCTCGGGGACTCCGACGTGGTCCTCGTCGTGGGGAGTGACCCGGCACTCGCGAATGTCGAGGTCGTGCTCGATGCCCAGAAAGACAGGGAACCGGACGTGGCCTTGGTCGCTCAGCTCCAGGTACCGCACCCGAATGGCGATCTTCGGGAGCACGTGGACCCGGATCTTGGGGGTCGCTTCGTAGTCGCCCGTGGCGGTCTGCTTCTCCGCGCGGAGGGGATCCAGGCGCTTCAAGAGATCGTCGATGGCTTCGTCTTGGAGGCCCGAGCCCACCCTTCCGCGATGCACCAGCGCGTCGCCTTCGAACGCGGCGATCTCGAGCGCCCCCAGCCGCTTTCGGCTCCCTTCTCCCTGGGTGTACCCGACGACGACGAAGCAGTCCTCTCGCGTGCATTTGGTCTTGAGCCAATGGCTCGTCCGGCCCGGCCCTTGGACGTAAGGGGAGTCGGCGCGCTTCGAAACGACCCCTTCGAGCCCCTTGTCACGACAGAACTGGAGCAGCGCGTCCCCCTGACCCTCCAGGTGATCGAGGACGCGCAGGACGCCCGCCGCCGGCACGAGGCGCTGGAGGAGCCGCTTTCTCTCTCCCAGGGGGAGATCGAGCAGGCTGAGCTCGCCGATGCCGAGGAGGTCGAACACGACGAACACGACCGGGACATCGGCGAGGGCGTGGCGAAGGTCCGCGACCGCGGCCCGATGAATGCGGCTCGCGAGGCGTTCGAAGCTCGGCTTGCCCGCGTCGTCGAACGCGACGAGCTCCCCGTCCAATACGAGGTTGTCGACGGGCAGGCACCGCACCGCCCGCTCCACCTCCGGATAGGAGGTGGTCGCGAGCCGCCCGCTCCGGTAGCGAATGGATACCCCTTCGGGAGACTTCTCGGCGATGGCCCGCACCCCATCCATCTTGAGCTCGAACAGCCACCCCGGCCCGGACGGGGGCGCCTCGGCGAGGGTGCAGAGCATCGGATGGACGTCGCGAGCTCGCGGACGCCCCCGCACGGCGCCCAGGCCGGCGGCGGCCTCCACGAGGCGAGCCCCGATCCGAGAGCGCTCGAGCATCTCACCGACGGTGAGGCCGGAGAGCACGCTGCGGGGAGCCTCCGTCGCGATGGGCCGCTTCGTCGCGTGGGCGTCCTGCTTCTTGATGAGCAGCCACGTCCGATCGCCGCCCGGGCCGCGTTTGTCGGCGATGCGCACGAGGCCGAAGCGCCCCCGCAGCTTGCGTCCCTCCAGCGAGAAGTGGAGCTTGCCGGATACCAGGCCCTGCTCCGCCGGCTCGTCCAGATAGCGGACCGAGCCGAGATCCCACGCGATCATCGGCCCGGCGCCGTAGGTGCCCTCCGGGATCACGTCCTCGAAGTCGAGGTACTCGATCGGGTGATCCTCGGTCTGCATCGCGAGGTGCTTCGCCTCGGGATCGAGGGTGGGTCCGTGGGGAATGGCGAAGCTCGCGAGGGCCCCGCCGATCTCGAGTCGGAGATCGAAATGCATCCGCGTCGCGTCGTGCTGGTGCACCACGAACGCCCCTCGCCACGTCGGGGATCGGCCGCGCCGGTCCGGGTCTTCGCCGACGGGCTCGTTCGTCCTCTCGAGATCGCGCTTGTCTCGATAGCTCTTCTCGCGGCGCGGCACCGGTGCGCCATTCTAAATCACCGATCGTGATCCTGACACATACGCAACCGACTTCCCGCCCTCCGGACCAGAACGGCCGGCCGGAAGTCCGCTTCCGGATCCGGCACTGACCCAGGAACACAGATGTCCACGGCCAGACACCGCCCCTCTAACTTGCCGCGCCGTGCGCGGGGGCGCGCGCAGACCAGACACGGAAGGGGGGTGCTTCATGTGTTCAGCCGGCCGCATGGTCAGCGCGCGCCCCAGGATTTCGACAAGTCCCTCGGGGCTCGGTAGGGTGATGCCATGGCCGCACGCGCGACGGGCTCGGGGACGATTTCGTTCGGGCTCGTGTCCATTCCGATCAAGCTCTACACCGCGACCTCGCCTCAGAGCGTGTCGTTCAATCAGCTCCACAAGAAGTGCGGGAGCCGGGTGAAGCAGCAGCTCATCTGTCCTGTCGACAATGAGGTTCTGCAGCGGACCGACATCGTCAAAGGCTACGAGTACACCAAAGAGCGGTATGTCCAGTTCACCGACGAAGAGCTGAAGAAGCTCGAGGCGGAGCGGACCGATCGGATCGATATCGTCGAGTTCGTCCCCGAGGAGACCGTCGACTTCATCTACATCGAGAAGACGTACTACCTCGGGCCCGACCGCGGCGGCGACCGCGCCTACAAGCTCCTCGCCGACGCGATGATGCGAATGAAGCGCATCGCGGTGGGACGGTTCGGGACGCGCGGCAAGGAGCAGCTCGTCCTGCTGCGTCCCTACAAAGAGGGGCTCGTCATGCACCACGTCTTCTATGCCGACGAGGTGCGCAGCTTCGACGACGTGGATCGGCCGGGCGCGATCGACTTCAAGCCGGTGGAGGCGGAGCTCGCCGACAAGCTCATCGCTCAGCTGTCGTCGGACAAATTCGACGCCGAGCAATACCACGACGAGTACCGCGACCGGGTGATGCAGGCGGTGGAGCAGAAGGCGGCGGGCGAGGAGGTCAACGTCGCCCCCGAGGCGCCCCAGGCTCAGATCATCGATCTGTTCGAGGCCCTGAAGCGCAGCCTCAAGTCGGAGGGGGCTCCGGCCGAGGAGCCCGCCCCGGCCGCGGCGGAGGAGGCCAAGCCGGAGGTGAAGAAGGCGGGGCCGAAGGCGAGAGAGCCGCGCACGAAGAAGGCCACCGGCTAACGGTGGCACTCGCTACGAAGTGAACGTTCGAGGCGGCACGAATGGCGAATTTGCCACGGCGACGTGGGTTGACGCCGGCGCTATGGTTCCTCTGCTGTGAGCGCATTCGAGCCGATTCGCGAGAAGCTGACGCGCATCCTCCTCGTGACCCCGGAAGAGAAGATGTACGCGGAGGTCCTCGACCTCTTGCTGAGCGTCTTCGAAAGCGAGTTCGGATACTTCGGGTACATCAGCGGGGAGGGCCATCTGGTCTGCCCGTCGATGACTCGCCACATCTTTCCCCAATGCCAGGTCCCCGATAAGGACATCGTCTTTCGGCGGGAGATCTGGGGAGGGCTGTGGGGACGGATCCTCCTCGAGCGGAGGTCGCTCATCAAGAACGCCGCCCACGGCGTGCCGGTCGGCCACCTGCCCATCGCGCGCTCGTTCGGTAGCCCCATCCTCTATCGCGGCGAGCTCGTCGGCCAGTTCCATTTCGCGAATCGCCCGCGCGACTACGACGACCAGGACGTCGCGCTGCTCGAGCAGATATGCGACTTCGTCGCGCCCGTGCTGAACGCCCGGCTGCGCCACGACGAGGAGCAGACGGCCCGCCGCCGAATGGAGGAGGAGCTGCTCCGCGCGAACGCGGAGCTCTCGGAGAAGGTCCAGGAGCTGGAGCGGGTCAACCTCGCCTTGATCGAGCGCGAAGAACGGATGATCGAGCTCAAAGCGGAGCTCGCGCGCCTGAAGAGATCATGAGCGAACGCATCCCCTTTGCCGGGCTGAGGCCCGACGATCGACGCGTTCGCGGGGTGGGGGAGCTGGAGTCGTTCGATCTGCTGGGCGCGGTCGAGCTCGGACGCCGCATCGTTCAATGGCGAGGGGCGCCGCTGTCGCGATCGGAGGCCGCGCGCCTCCTCGGGGACGCCATCCACGCGCTCGATCAACACGGCCGGCCTGCCTTCATGCGGGTCTGCGTCCACGCGGCCCGGCTCGGCGAGCGCTCATCGATCGAGCCACTGGCCGCCGTTGGCAGCGGGGCCGCCTCGGAGGCGGAGGGCGCGCGGCCGGGCGCGGGCGACGAGCCGGCGGCGCGCGCCGTCCTCGCGAAGATGCGGATCGGCGATGTCTCGTGCCCCGGTGCGAGCGTCGCGGTGATTCGAGAGCCCGACCTGCGATCGCTCGGGCTCGACCCGAAGCCTCCCCTGCCGAGCGCGGCTCCATCCCTGCTGGGGCTGGGCGCCGTCTGCTGGCCGGAAGAGGCCTTCGTCATCACCGCGTGGACCGCGGTGCCGTCCCTCGAGCCCGCCGTGCTCCGGGCGCTTCGGACCTTCGCCACGTACGGGAAGCTCCTGTGGATACGGACCACGGAGGCGGAGGCGGCCCTCGGGCGTGTCGGACAGTTGGAGTGGCATGGGCGAGCCCTCGAAGAGATCGTGGCCGCCCACGAGAACAACCAGCGCGAGGTCGCCCTCGAGCTCCGGCGCGCGGTGGAGGCGGCCCGGGCCGAGACGGCGAGCACGGCCGCGATCGCGAAGGAGAAGCTCGAGGCCGAGAAGACCACCCTGCGGCGGACGCAGAACGCGATGCTGAACGTCATCGAGGACCTGGGCGCCGCGCGCAAGAACCTCCAGGCAACGGTGGAGGAGCAGACGCGCACCCTCGCCGAGACGAACCGCGCCCTCGAGGCCCGCAACCGCGAGCTGGAAGAGTTCGTCTACATCGCGTCTCACGACCTCCAGGAGCCTCTCCGCACCGTCGCGGGATACCTGCAGATGATTCAGCGTCGGTATGGCAAGCAGCTCGGGGTCGAGGCGGACGAGTTCATTCAATTCGCCATCGAAGGCTCGCAGTGGATGCAGAAGCTCATCGAGAGCCTGCTCGTCTATTCGCGCACCGCTACGCGAGAGCGAACGCTCGAGGTGTTGTCGCTCGACGAGCCGCTCGACACCGCGCTCCACAATCTGAAATCGGCGATCGAGGACTCGAGGGCGGTCGTGGAGCGCGGGCCTCTCCCGCGGATCCGAGCCGATCGTGTCGAGATGGTACAGCTCTTCCAAAACCTCATCTCCAACGCCGTTCGATTCGCGGGTGAGGCGCCGCCCCACGTCACCATCGACGCGACGGTGGCGTCCGAGGTCTGTGCGATCGCGGTCCGAGACCGAGGCATCGGCTTCAACCCCAAGTTCGCCGACCGGATCTTCAAAGTGTTTCGAAGGCTCCAGCGGGACAAGCCCGGCACGGGAATTGGATTATCCGTCTGCAAGAAGATCGCAGAGCGCCACGGCGGCCGCATCGAGGCCCACGCCGAGCCAGGGCGCGGCGCGACGTTCGTCGTCCACTTGCCGATAGGGATTTCTCCCGGAGAGGAACAATGATCGAGATTCTGCTGGTCGAAGACTCTCCGTCCGACGCCCGGCTCACCATCGAAGCGCTGAAAGAAGCGAAGGTCCGGAACACCATCGAGGTCGTGGTCGACGGAGAGTCGGCCCTGGCCAGGCTCCGGGACGACGAACGGCGCCGCCCCGATTTGGTCCTTTTGGATTTGAATCTACCGGGCCTCGACGGCCGCGAGGTGCTCTCCGAGATCAAGAGCGACCCCCGCTTGTCGATCATCCCGGTCGTGGTGCTGACGACGTCCAAAGCGGAGGAGGACGTGCTGCGCACCTACCGGCTGCACGGCAATTGTTTCATCACCAAGCCTGTCGACCTCAACCAATTCATTCGCGTCGTTCAGTCGATCGAGGACTTCTGGTTCAGCATCGTCAGGCTGCCGCCCAAGGACGGCGTGTCGTGACGGCGACGCGGGTGCTCCTCGTCGAGGACGAGCCGAGATATGCCCGCTTCCTGCGTGAGGTGCTGGCGGAAGGGCAGCCCCACGACGTGACGTGGGCTTCGTCTCTCGCGGACGCGATGGCGCGCATCGAGGCAGGATCGTTCGACGTGGTCCTCCTGGATTTGGGGCTCCCCGACGCGGACGGCACCGAGGCGGTGGCCCGCCTCCGCGCGGATGCTCCCCATTTGCCAGTCGTGGTGTTGAGCGCCCTCGGCGAGGTCGACGTCGCCCTCGAGAGCATGCGCGACGGCGCCCAAGAGTACCTGGTGAAGGGGCAGGCGGAGCACGCGCTCCTCGCCCGTGCGCTGCGATATGCGATCGAGCGAAAGAAGCTCCTCGACGGCGTCGAAGCAGCGCGGGCAGAGGCGGAGCGGGCCAACGCGGTGAAAGACGAGTTCCTCGCGATGCTCGGCCACGAGCTCCGCAATCCGCTCGCGCCCATCGTGACCGCGCTCGCCATCCTCCGCGACGGCTCTACCCCGAGCGCCCCTCGAGAGCTCCAAGTGGTGGAGCGCCAGGTTCAACGTCTCGTCCGATTGGTGGACGACTTGCTCGACGTGTCCCGCATCGCGCGCGGCAAGCTCGAGCTCGAGCTCGAGCTCGTGGATATCGCAGACGCGATCGCGGATGGGGTCGAGACGGCCGAGCCCCTCTTCGAGGGACGCAATCACCGGCTGCGGTTGGACGTCGACCGAGGCCGGCTCTTCGTGTGGGGCGATCGGTCGCGTCTCTCTCAGGTGTTCTCGAACCTGCTGACCAACGCCGCGAAATACACGGACCCAGGCGGCCATATCGACGTCGTCGCGCGACGAGAAGGGACGCGGGTGAGGGTCGCCGTTCGCGACGACGGGATGGGCATCGCCCCCGATCTCTTGCCGCGCGTGTTCGACACGTTCCAGCAAGGGATCCGCACCATCGATCGGGCCGACGGGGGGCTCGGCCTCGGCCTCGCGATCGTGAAGAACGTCGTCCGCTTGCACGGAGGTGAGGTCTCCGTGGTGAGCCTCGGGCCAGGCCGGGGAAGCGAGTTCGTCGTCGTGCTGCCGCTGCGAGATCGAGCCGCCGACACCCCGACGGAGGAGAGCGCCCAGTCGCGCCCCCGCCCCACCACTTCTCGGCGCGTTCTCGTCGTCGACGACAACGTGGACAGCGCGGAGATGCTCGCCCTCGCTCTCGATCTGATGGGTCACGTGACGCGCGTCGCTCACGACGGGCAGGGCGCGCTCGCGCTCCTCTTCGAGCATCGCCCCGAGGTCGCCCTCCTCGACATCGGCCTGCCGGTCATCGACGGCTACGAGCTATGCCGAAGGATATTGGCGTCCGGGATCGAGCCCCGGCCCGTGCTCATCGCCATCACCGGCTATGGTCAGCAAGGCGATCGAGACCGGGCGCGCGCCGCTGGCTTCGATCACCACATGGTCAAACCGGTGGATCTGCACGCGCTCCAGGCGCTCATCGAAGATCAGTCGCCAGCTCTGTGACCAGCACCCCTGGCGCGCTCCGCGCTCGCCGACCCCTCCCAGGCGACTGCGCTCTTCGAGCTCCGTCGCGGGAGGGGTTGATCAGCACCCGCCAGGGAATCTCATCAGAGCTTCGGCGGGGTCGGCATTCGGGGCGGAGGGGGCAGGGGCGGCGGATCCGGGGGTTTGGGCGGCTCCTTCGGCGGCGCCTTCGGATCTTTCGGAGGCGTCTTGGTCTCTCCGTCCTTCTTGCACTCCGGGTCGCCAGGCTTCTTGTCGGCGCACGCGCTCGCCTTCTTCGGATCCTCCTTGGATGGCTTCGCCGCGGGCGGCTTGGCGTCTTTGTTCTTGTCCGGTGGCTTGGTCGGGGCCGCGGCCGAAGAGGAGGGGGCCGGAGCGGGGGAAGCCGAAGCGGCGGGAGCCGCGGCGGTGGGGTCCGGCGCCGCGGCGGCGGGCACCTCCTCCCGCACGAGCAGCCCGTACGACAGGTTGCAGCGACTCGCGATCTCGTGAGCGAGCCCCTCCACGACGGCGCGGAGGCCCGCCGCCTCGTCTCGCGAGCTCGCCTCGTAGACGAAGCGCACGCCCCCTCTCACGACGTCGGCGTGAGGCTCGACGTCGTTCGCCCTCCACGCGGGGCTTGCCCGGAGCCCGGCCCTCAATCCCGCGATATCGTCTTTCGTGGCGAAGACCAGGGCCGCCCCTCGCTCGAGACGCTGCGCCCCGACGTGGACGGCGGGCGACCGAGCGGGGCACGTCCCTCCCGGCTTGGCCGGAGGGGCGACCTCGCGCGGGGGGGTGCCATTGGCGAACGCAATCGAAGGCGCGGCGGCGACCAGCGGGGCTGCCTCTCGCTCTCGATGAGCGCCCCCGCAGCCCGCCGCCGCGAGCCCGAGCAGGATGAACGCGGAGCGCATGCGCATGGCCCCTCCTTCATAGCGATTCGCGTGCCGCCGGCCGGCCCCACGTTCTGCGCCGTTCGCGGACGGGCGCTGGTGATTCGCGCCACACCTGCGCGGGCACTTCGGCGGGACCGTGGCGAAATGGTCAGCCCTTCTTGGGGACGGCCCCGCTCCGCACCGTGGACATCCAAGCGGGCACGTCTTCACGAACGCGAATGGCCAGATCCTCGACGTCGAACTGTCCGGTATCTCCGAGGAAGCGAACGAAGTCGCGCGTCAGGTGGCAGCCGCCCGCGATCCTGGACCACGTCGGATCGAGGGCGCGCTGAATGGCTCGCGAGCGAGGCCTCTCGGCGACCCCGTGCTCCGCGAACAGCACCTGTCCTCCCGGCCGGAGCACGCGCGCGATCTCGGACGCGGCTGCGGTCGGGTCCGTGACGCTGCAGAACGAATAGGTGACGACGACGCAGTCGAAGCTCGCGTCGTCGAAGGGGACCCGCTCCGCGACCCCCTCCACGAGCTCGACGGAGAAGCGGATGGCGCGCGCACGCTCTCGCGCGCGCTCCAGCAGGGCGGGGGACGGGTCCAGCCCGACCCAGCGCTCCACGTTCGCGCGCTTCACGAATGGGAAGTTGAGCCCGGAGCCGACCCCGACGTCGAGGACGCGTCCGCGCGCGCGGGGCACGAGCTCCTCGCGATGCCTCGAGGGGCCGCGACCAGCGCACACGGTGTCGATCGCGCGGGCGAGGACCTGTTCGGACCAGAAGGACATGGCGCGGTGACGATGGCAAAAGGCGGGCGGCGCGGGAAGCGATCCCGCTCAGAACTTCTTCGGTTCTTCGCCGTCGGATTGGCGATGCGGAGCGCGACTGGGGTGCGGGCGGCGGCGTGGCTCTCTTCTTTGCTCGTGTCCTTGGCCGTAACCGGGTGCGTGGGCCCCCGAGAGGGCGGGGCGAGCGCGACCGAGCCCTCCGCCCCGCCGACGGGCTCGGCGAAGGCTTCGACGGTCGTCGGGCTCACGTTCGCGGGGCCTCCCCCTGCCCACCCCGAGAACGACCGCTTCGAGGGAGAGAGCCGCGCCTCGTCGTTCTTCTTCGTTTCGGAGGGCACGGTCCGGTTCAACTTCTCCGGCTCGGACGAGAACGAGTCGGGCACGTGGACGCAAGACGGCGACCGCGTCGTCATCGAGACGGTGAACGAGACCATCGAGCTTCATCTCGTCGACGAAGGGAGAGCGGTCGTCGTCGTCGCCACCAAGGAGAGGCTCGCGCGCCAGTGAGGTGGCGGGCGCCGGGCTCATTTCGCAACTCGGCGCGGGGCTTCGTCGACCGATGGGCATGCAATATCGTGCTGGTCATGCCCTCCTGTTCTCTCTGCTGTTCATCGGGTGCGTCGGTCGAGACGTCGACGAGGTCGTCTTCGAGGATGAAGCGAGTCCTCCCGGGACGAGGGTCGCCCTCGCGTCGGTCGTGACGAGCGTCGTCGCCTTCGATCCCGCCGGTCGGCTGCGCTTCTTCGATGCCACGTCTCTCTCCGGCGGCGTCGCCCTCTCGCCGCCGCCCCAAGGTGGACCCCTCGCCTTCGACACCGCCCCCTCTGGCCACGTCGCCGTCCTCGCCCGGGACGAAGAAGAGCAATCCAGCGAGCTCACGGTCTGGCCGCGGGCGGGGGCGGTCTTCGGCCGTCCCATCCTGCGCTCGCGGTACGAAGGAGAGACGTACGTCGCCGCCTTCCCCGGAGGGGCGCTCGTGTTTCAAGACGACATGGGCCAGCGCTGGCACGTCGCCACCGCCGGCCGCTTCGTACCCAGCCTTCCGTGTCCCATCCCGCGGTCGGTCCTCGCTGTCGACCCGGCTGAAGGAGGTGGGTTCGTGGCGCGGGCGCTCGCGAGCGAACAGGGTGTCCTCGAGAGGATCGAGGTCGCGTTCGACGAGAGCCGTCTTCAATCCTGCGATCGCGCTCCCGTCGTCGCCGGCTTCCCCCCGAGCGAGAGCGCGCGAGGGACGGTCGTGCCTGGGCTCGGCGACGTGATCGCGGATCTTTCGTCAGGGACGCTCTCAGTCGGGGTCATTGGGGCCGAGGCGTACGCGCAGGTTCCCTTCCCGAGCAGCTCGCTCGAGGCGGTGAGCGCCTTCGCCGAGCTCGAGGGTGATCGCCCCCGCGTGGGCCTCGTCGCGCTCGGCGCCGCCCCCGCCTCCCTCGTGGTGGTGGCCCTCGACGCGGAGGGGCGGCTCGAGGCGAGCGCGTCCGCCCCGTTGGAGGGAGAGCCGAGCCCCGCGTCCCGGTTTCCTTCGCGCGCGCTCGCGGTCGCGGACGCGCGGGTGTTCGTCGCCGCCGGTGCAAGCCTCCAGTCGTTCGACATCGAGGCCGAGCCGCTCGCCCTTCGAAGGATCGAGCTTCCCGCGTCGATCGCTGCGCTCCGCGCGCCGCTATCCATATCGACGGCCCCATGAAGAGGGACGCGGACGGCCATCGCCGGCGCGTTCGGTGCGATGGGGCATCTCCTCGGAGGGGTTGCCGTGTAGACTCGCGAGAGTGAGCCGCTCCATCGCTTATGCCTTCTCGCTCGTAGCCATCACCGCGTGCGACCTCGGCAATGGGGACGGCTCGACGCCGCTCCCCGTCGAGGGCGGACAGGGCCAAGGGGCCTCCGATACCGGCGGGACGCCGAGCACGGGCGGGGGACCACAGGGAGGCAATGGCGGCAATGGCGGCGCCGGCCAAGGGGGACAGCCCACCGGCGGAGGTGGAAGCGGGGAGGGGGCCTGCGACACGGGCGGCCCCGTCCTCGAGTCGGCGGGCGCGACGGACCATTACCTCTTGAAGGGCACCCTCCTCCTCCCCTCCGGCCCCCTCGACGGAGAGCTCCTCATCGCGGGCAACACCATTGCTTGTGTCGGCGCCTCTTGCTCCTCCGAGCCGGGCGCGGCGGGGGCCACCGTCATCGACACGAACGGGGTCATCGCCCCCGGGCTCATCGACGCCCACAATCACATTCTGTTCGACATCTTCGACGAGGACGATTGGTCCCCTCAGATGTCTTATTCCAACCACAATCAATGGCCGAACGACGAGCGCTACGGGGCCGTGGTCGACGCCAAGCAGTACCTCAATGGCGAGGCCGGCTCCCCGCTCGATCTCGGGTGTGAGCTGGACAAATATGGCGAGCTCAAGGCGCTCGTCGCGGGGACGACGAGCGTGCAGGGCTCCCCGGGAGGCTCCGCCAAAGGCTGCTACCGCACCCTCGCGCGCAGCATCGATGGTCAATTCAACGGTCTGCCCGCGGACAAGATGCAGACGGCCACCGTCTTCCCCACCACGTCGAGCGCGGACGGCGTCTGCGCCAACTTCATCGACGGGGACACGACGGCCTACGTCGTCCATATCGGCGAGGGGACCGACACCTCCGCTCACAACGAGTTCAACACGCTCGGGACGGTGCCCACCACCGACGGGTGCCTCTATGACCCCCGCACGACCATCATCCACGGGGTCGCCCTCGACGACACCCAGCTCCAGACGATGGCCACCCACGACATGAGCCTCGTCTGGTCGCCGCGCTCCAACATCTTCCTCTACGGCGCCGGAACGGACATGTCCAAGACGGCCAACATCCCGAAGGTGCTCCAAGACGGCATCCTCGTCGCCATCGCTCCCGATTGGTCCATCGGGGGGAGCCAGAACATGCTCGACGAGCTGCGCTACGCGAACCAGGTCGACGACGCCGAGTTCGGGGACATCCTCGACGCCCACGAGATCGTCGACATGGGGACGATCAACGCGGCGAAGGCCCTCCACGTCGACGCGTACGTCGGCTCCCTCGAGGAAGGCAAACGGGCGGACATCGCCGTGTTCCTGCCGTCCGGGGGCAATGGCTATCAAGCCATCCTCGACGCCACGCCGCGCGAGGTGACGCTCGTCTTCGTGGACGGGCGGCTCCTCTACGGGGACGCCGACTTCGTCTCCAATGTCCCGGGCGACGCCGTCTGCGAGACGATCGACACCTGCTGCCGGCAGAAGTTCTTGTGTGCAGGACAAACGGGCCTCACCGCCTCGGACCGGCTCGACCAAACGTACTCGGACATCGCCCAGATCTTGGGGGACGCGCTGACCGCCTACGATCAGCAGGACCTCACCCAGTGGGACTTCGCGCCCATTACCCCCCTCGTGAAATGCCCGTGACCGAACCCTCCAATACATCGCACGCAGAAGAGGTGTGCCTCGACGCCGAGGCCTGGGCGACGGAGCTCGAGGCTTGGGTCAGGATCCGCCCGACCGCCGCCGAGGCGAGCGACGTGAAGTCGCTGGCGGCCATGCTGCGAGCGATCGTCAAATCGGTGCAGCTGTCCATCATCGCCGATGAAGATCCGGCCGATCGCGAGTTCCTCGTGGAAGAGCTGGAGCAGGCCATCGCCACCGCGAGCTCGCTCGCCGACGGGTCTCACCGCCTCGGACCGCTGCCCGCCGAGGAAAGCGAGGACGAGTCCCAGTCCGCTCCGCCGTCGCTCACGGATGGGATCAAGACGAAGCCGCCCCCGAAGCCGCGCGCGACGGAGCTCATCGCCCGCGCCCGCACCCTCTCCCGCCAGGGCATCTCCGACCTGCCGATCCCGCCCGCCGCGCGGCCGACGCGAAGAGACATTCGAAAGCCCTGAGGCGGCTCCGGGGCGAGCTGCCTCGATCGTGACGAACGCCCACGGGCAGCTTTGCACCAGCTGCGGCCTCCGAGCCCCGAAATGGTAGCTCGTCCGACGGGCTCCTCATCCGCGCCCCGGCGGCACGGCTCCTGCCGTCGAGCGGAGCAATGGAGACCACAAAGGCCGCGTGAGGACGCTCGCGCTCGGCATCCTCGCCTTCGCCCTGGTCGCGCTCTCGGCGGGCTCGGCGCACGCCGATCCGCCCCCCGCCGCGGACGACTATCGAGCGCGGCCGCGGGTCAACCCCGCCGACGACGGAAACGTCGTCAAGGCCCGTCCCGACCGCGCGCGACCGGTCGTCGGCGAGCCCGCCGTCGAGGCGGAGGATTGGGCGCTCGCGCTGCCACGGCTCGTCCTCGCCGCGCCGCGGGTCGTCCTCGACACCGCGTTCCTCCCCGTCAAAGGGCTTTTGTATCTGGTCGGTCGCTACCAGATCCCGGAGCGGGTCATCGACGTGCTCTACAACGACGAGCGCAACGCCGCGATCATCCCGACATTCAGCTTCCTCGGGGGGCAGGGTGGATCCGTGGGCGTCACGGCCTTTCATGGCGGGTGGGGCCGTCACGGAGAGCGCCTCGGCTTCTCCGCGAAGTTCGGCGGCCGATATGTCCAGTCGTATCGGCTCGAGCTCTCCGCGCCCTCGGTCGCGGGCACGCCATTCGGGATCGAGGTGGAGACTCGCTTCGAGGTCGAGCCTCACTTGCGGTTCTATGGCTATGGCGCCGGGGCCGACGAGCAAACCGCTCCGACGCCGGCGGGTCCTCGCGACGTCGCCGTGCCGACCGTCTATCACCAGCAGCGGGGGCTCGTTCGGGTGCGCCCGGGCTGGTCGTTCAACGACGAGATCAGCGCGGGCATCACTGGCGTCTTCAACACCCGGGAGTTCGGCGGAAGGGTCCGGGACTCCGACACCGACCCGTCGATCGAGGAGGTCTACGACACGTCGCAGCTGCCCGGCTTCGACCGGGGCTATGTCCTCGCGGAGGCGGTCGCGGACTTGCGGGTCGACGCGCGCTTTCCCAAGGGCGCGACGAGCCAGGGCGTCTACTTCCACGCCCTCGGGGGAGGAGCCCCGCCCCAGCGAGGCTTCCAATTCGGTCACTACGCTTTCGAATTGGCAGGTTTCATCGATCTCTATCACCAGGACCGGGTCTTGGTGCTGCGGGCCGCCCACGAGGCGGTCGTCGGCGACGAGGCCGAGATCCCGTTCTCGGACATGCCTCGCCTCGGCGGGCCTCAGCGCCTGCGCGGCTACGATCTCGATCGCTTCCGCGACAAAGACGTGGCCCTCGCGACAATCGAGTACCACTATCCAATCCACGAATATCTGGGCGGCTTCTTCTTCTTCGAGGTCGGCAGCGTGGGGCCCGACTACCCGACGATGTTCAAGCCGGAAAACCATCGCCTCTCCGGGGGCGGAGGCATCCAGCTCCGCTCGCGCGACACCAAGCTGCTCACGCTCCAGCTCGGCTATGGGGACGGGCTGCACGTGTTCCTGACGACGGATCCCCTGCCCATCTTCGAGAAGAGGACGGAGGCCCTCTGATGCGCTCGCGATTCGCCCTCGCCGCCCTCTTCGCGCTCGGCTGTGGGGGAGAGGTGACGTTCCGCGATCGGCCCATCGTGTGGGTCGTCGATGACGACCACACCATCCCCGAGCCGGCGGAGGAGAAGTACAATCGCTTCTCGCACTACGGCGACGCTTTCCTCTTCGATTCGCTCGACCGCACCCTCACCATCGCCGATCAGGAGATCGCGCGCGACCTCAACTCCATCGACGAGGTCGTCGACTCGACGTGGTTCGAGAACCGCATCGGTCGATACGCGCTCACCCCCGAAGACATCGTGGGGGGGCCGGGAGGCGCGCCCCCCCGATTGCCGCTCACGGTGACCCGCGGCAAGGCCGACGGCGCGAACCCCGGCTTCGTGGCGAAGGACGCGGACGGGAGGAAGTTCGTCATCAAGCTCGATCCGGTAGACCAGCCGGAGATGCAGACCTCGAACGCCGTCATCGCGTCCCGGATCTTCTGGGCCCTCGGCTACCACGTGCCCTCCGAGCACGTCATCGCGATTCGGCGCTCGGATCTCGCGCTCGACCCCAAGGCCAAATTGGATGAGGGGATCCACGAGGGGCTGCCGTTCACCGGCGAGCGGCTGGACAAGCTCTTCACCCTCTCCGCGCCCCCGGTGGGCGGCGTGTATCGGGCCCTCGCGAGCGAGCTCTTGAAGGGCAAGCCCAAGGGCGGGTTCCGGGATCGAGGGGTCAGGTCGGACGATCCGAACGACACCATCCCCCACGAGCACCGCCGCAGCCTGCGCGGCCTTCAAGTGTTCGCGGCGTGGCTCGACCACACCGACATGAATCCTCAGAACACGCTCGATATGTACGTCGAGGAGAATGGGCGGAGGTTCTTGCGGCATCACCTCGTGGACTTCGGCGAGACGCTGGGGGCCCACGCCCTCGATCATCCTTGGATCAGCTACTCCCACTTCTTCGATCCGGGGTTCGTGGGCCTTTCGTTCCTCTCGCTCGGGCTCTGGAAGCGGCCGTGGGAGGACGAGCCGGGGCGGCCATTCCGCTCGGTCGGACTGTATTTCCCGAACATGGATATGCGCGCCTGGCGCGAGGCGAAGCCATACTATCCATTCCGAGAGCGGACGCTCGCCGACGCCTTCTGGGCGGCCAAGCTCGTCATGCGGTTCGAGCGCCCCCACATCGAGGCGCTCGTCGCGGAGGCGTACATGGGCGACGCCGCCGCGGCCGGCTATTTGGTCGAGACCATCCTCGCCCGGCGCCGGAGCGTAGGCCTCGCCTACATGACGGAGGTCACCGCCCTCGACTGGCTCGACGTGAAGCGAGATCGCATCTGCATGGTGGATCTCGCGGTCCGCTACCACCTCGCGGAAGGGGGCGAGGTTCGGGTGACCCGCGACGGGGCGTCGACCGAGCGCTCACCCATCGACGCACGCGGGAACGTCTGCATCGCCGGCCCGGGGCGGGCGGCGCGAGCGCGCTACGAGCTCTCGGTGGTGCGCGGAGGAGAAGCCAAGGTGCCCGTCGAGGTCCACGTCGCGGGCGGCGACGACGCCCACCTCACGGGCTTGATACGTGACTTTTGAGGCGCGCCTTTCGGAGGCGCCGATAGGTCAGGCATTGGGCGCTCCCCGGGACGAGCGCGTGGCAGGCCTCGCCGCGCGTCTCGTAGATCGAGCAATCGTTCGCGCGCCCCGGAGCGCCCAAATGGACGCACGTACCGTCTTCGTGGGTCGCGAACCCCATGCATCCGAAATGGCCGGGCACGAGGGAGCCCAAGATGTCCTCTCGGCCTTGTCGCTTCCAGCGGACGAGGTCCTCGGCGGAGACGAGGGCGGTGCCGTCGCCGACGTCGTGACAGCAGGCGGCGTCGCAGTCCGCGCACGTGACGGACGGATCGACGATCTCGGGCATCTCGGGCATGCTCCGGGGAGCCTGTCACGATTCGCCCGGGTTTGCATGCGCCGTTGCCGGCGAGGGCTGGTCTGCTTAACTCATGCGCGTATGGTCGAGCGCCTCGCCTGGATCGCCGCGCTGAGCCTGCTCGGCGGATGCCTCACCGAGGAGCCGGGCCACCTCGCCGCGACGGACACCGGCGATTTGAGTCATCCGCTCGCGGACCGCACGCCCCCCGCGGCGTCGCTCGACGAGGCGTGTGGCGAAGCGCGCGTCACCGACTACGGGACGGAGGCGCTCGTCCGCCTGCCTTACCTGCAGCAGGTGGACACGCGCGCCGCGGACGTCGTGTGGACGAGCGCGGCCCGCATCGAGGGGACGCGCGTCGTCGTCACCGATGCCCGAGGCGAGGAGGTCGCGACGGTGGAGGCGGTGGTGGACACGACGGCCGCCCCCCTCCTCGCCACCCAATGGGTGGCGTCGATCGACGGCCTCGAGCCGAGCACGACCTATTGCTATTCAATCGAGGACGACAATGGCGTCGCCATGGATCGCATCGGCTTCGAGACCGCCCCCGCGTCGGGCGCGGTCCGCTTCCTCGCCTTCGGGGACTCCGGCAATGGCAGCGTGGAGCAGCTGGCCCTCCGCGATCAGATGGAGACGGTGCCTTACGACTTCGTCCTCCACGTCGGGGATATCGCCTACGAGGACGGCTCGCTCGCCATGTTCGAGCAGAACTACTTCGACGTCTATGCGGCGCTGATTGACCACTTCTCGGTGTTTCCCGTCCCCGGCAATCACGAGTACAACACGGCCGACGCGGCCGCCTATCGTGAGGTGTTCACGCTCCCCAACAACGAGCGTTGGTACTCGTTCGACTGGGGGGACGCCCATTTCGTGGCCCTCGACACGGAGCGCTTGGGGGAGGAGCAGTCCTCCTTCTTGGAGGCAGACCTCGCCGCAAACACCAAGCCCTGGACCGTCGTGTATTTCCACCGGCCTCCGTACTCTTCGGGCGAGCACGGGAACAACGCGGATGTGGAGGACGCGTTCGTTCCGATCCTCGAGCGCCACCGCGTCGATCTCGTCCTCGCCGGGCACGACCACGACTACGAGCGAATCGTGCCTCGAAACGGGGTGAGCTACGTCGTCACGGGGGGCGGCGGCGGCGGCACCCGCGCCGTGTCGGAGAGCGACTTCACCGCGTTCGTGCAGCAAGTCATTCATTTCTCCTACGTGACCATCGAGGGCGATCGCCTGCTCCTCCACGCCATCGACGGCACCGGCCGGGAGTTCGATCAGCTCGTGATCGAGAAATAGCCGGTGACGTCGAGCCTCAGGCCGGCAGCGCCAGGCGGGCCCGGAAGAAGGCGAGCGTGCGGCTCCACGCGAGCTCCGCGGAAGGGGCGTCGTACTCCGGGTGCCCCTTGCGCATGAAGGCGTGGCCACCTTCGTAGAAGTGGACCTCGAACCTGTCGCCCGCCGCCTCGGCGCGGGCTTCGAGCTCGCGGACGCGCTCGGCGCGCACGAACGGATCCGACTTTGCGTAATGGCCGAGGATGGGGGGAGCGTCGCCTTTGAACTGGGCGAACTCCTCGCGCGGGGTGCCATAGAACGGGACGGCGGCGGCGATGCCCTTCACGTTCAGGGCGGCGGCGAGGGCCATCGAGCCACCGAGGCAGAAGCCGGTGATGCCGATCTTGGAATGCGTGGGGGCGAGGAACCCGACCGCGCCCGCGATCTTGTCCATGGCCTCCCCCGTCTTCAGGTCGTTGGCGAGGCCGAGGGCCTCGCTCGGATCGGTCGTGCTCTTGCCGTCGTAGAGATCGACGGCGAGGGCGGCGTAGCCCTCGGCCACGAAATCACCGGCGATACGACGAATGTCGTCGTTGATGCCCCACCATTCATGAATGACGATGACGGCGGGGGCATTCGCGGTCGCCGGCTCGAAGAGCTCGGCCGAGAACGTGGCGCCGTTGGGGGACGAGATCGAATGGCGAGCCGTGCTCATGCTGTTCTCCTGCTTCCGCGCGGGCCGCGCGCTCCGAAGTCCTTGCTCGAGCGATCGATGCCGGATGCGGTCACGAGGCCTTCGCACCTTCGAGCGCGAGGCAGAGGAGGGCCTTCGGATCGACCCCTTGGGGCAATCGGCCTTCGGCGTGCTCGGGCCGGCCGCCGCCCTTGCCTCCGCCCGCGGCGGCGGCCGCTTTGACGACGGCGCCGCAGTCGACCAAAGCAGACTTCTCTCGGGTGACGACGATCGGGCTGCCGGACGCGTCCTCTCCGGCGAGGGCGGCCACCGCGCCCGGGGTGGAGACGATGCGCCCGGCGATGATGCGGAGCGACTCGACATCGGCGCCGGGGATGCGCGCCACCACGATCCCGGTGCCATCCTCGTGCATCGCGCGGAGGAGCGCGTCCGCCGTTCGCAGCGCTTCGGCGCGGTCCCGCTCGCGGCTCTTTTCACGCTCTGCCGCGAGCTCGGCGCGGAGGCGTTCGAGGGCGATGGGGACCTCCGCGAGCGGTGACGAGAGCGCCGTCGCGATGGTGCGCAGCGTCCGGTCGGAGGACCGGAGCGCTTCGCGGCCGCGCCGTCCCGAGACGAACGTGACGCGCGTCTTGCCTTTGTAACGCTCGACCCCGGTGAGGGCGACGAGGCCGACCTGGCCCGTCCTTCTGCAATGGGTCCCGCCGCACGGGGTGACGTCGAAATCGTCGATGACGACGACGCGAATGTTCGATTGGACCTTCGGCGCTCGGCGCAGCTCGAGGGAGGCGAGCTCCTCCGCGGTCGGGAAGAAGGCGCGGATCGATCGATCGTCGTCGATGACGGCGTTCACCAAATCCTCGGCGCGGGCGAGGGCGCGCTCGTCGATCGATTGTCGATCCAGGTCGATCGTGCACGCCGTCTCGCCGAGGCGGGCGGAGACCGTCGCCGCCCCCGCCTCCGAGAGGAGGGCCCGCGAGAGCATGTGCTGGCCGGTGTGGAGGGCCATGTGCACGCGCCGGCGCGCGCGATCGATCTCACCTCGAACGAGGAGGCCCGCCTCCACCACCGCGTCGCCCTCGAGGCGATGGTGAACCCGTCCGTCGTCGTCGACCTGGACGTCTACGACGGGCAGAGGCGCTGCTTCGCCGAGGAAGAGCGAGCCTCGATCCGCCATCTGCCCGCCCGCCTCCGGATAGAAGGCCGTCCGCGAGAGCACCACGCTCGGCCAAGCCGGCCCCGACGCGGGGTGGAATCGGCTTGGCGCGAGCGTCTCGGCGTCGAACGACGAGAGGAGCGGATCCTCGAAATACAGCCGCGGCGTCAACGCGTGTAGGGGGCCTTGCCCGCGAACACCTCGGCCTCACCCAGCTGATAGGCGATGCGGAGGAGCTGGTTGTACTTGGCGACGCGGTCCGAGCGCGAAGCGGAGCCCGTCTTGATTTGGCCCGCGTTCGTCGCGACCGCGAGATCGGCGATGAACGTGTCCTCCGTCTCGCCGGAGCGGTGGGAGATGATCGCGCCATAGCCGTGCTGCTGGGCCATTCGAATGCAATCGAGGGTCTCGGTCACGGTGCCGATTTGGTTGAGCTTGATGAGGATCGCATTGGCGACCCCGCCTTCGATCCCCTTCTTGAAGCGCTTGGGGTTCGTGACGAAGAGATCGTCCCCTACGAGCTGGACCTTCTTGCCGAGGGCCTCCGTGAGGAGCTTCCAGCCCTTGTCGTCGCCCTCTGCGCAGCCGTCCTCGATGCTGAGGATCGGGAAGTCCGCGCACCAGCTCTTGTAGATCTCGACGATCTCCTCTCGCGTCTTCTCCTGCTTGTCGAAGGTGTAGCGCTGGAGCTTCTCGTCGTAGAACTCGCTGAGGGCACAGTCGAGGGCGATGCCCACGTCCTTGCCCGGCTTGTACCCGGCGCTCTCGATCGCCTTCACGACCGCCTCGAGCGCGGCCTTGTTCGAGCCGAGGCGAGGGGCGAAGCCGCCCTCGTCGCCGACCGCCGTCACCATGCCGTCCTTCTTCAGGTTCGCCTTGAGGGCGTGGAAGATCTCGACCCCCATCCGCAGCGCCTCCGAGAAATGGTCGGCCCGGTGGGGGATGACCATGAACTCCTGGACCTCGAGGCCGCTGTCGGCGTGGACGCCCCCATTCAAGATGTTGAGCATCGGCGTCGGGAGCACGCGGGCTTGCGCCCCGCCCAAGTAGCGCCAGAGGGGGAGGTCCACCACGTCGGCGGCGGCGCGCGCCGTCGCCATCGAGACGGCGAGGATCGCGTTGGCGCCGAGCTTCCCCTTGTTGTTGGTCCCGTCGGCCTCGATCAGGACGTTGTCGATGGACGTTTGATCGAGCGCGTCCATGCCCTGGATGGCGGGGGCGAGGACCGTCTCGACGTTCTTCACCGCGGTGAGGACCCCTTTGCCGAGGTAGCGCTTCTTGTCTCCGTCCCGGAGCTCGACCGCCTCGTACTCACCGGTGGACGCGCCGCTCGGCACCGCCGCCCGGCCGAAGCCCGCCGCCGTCCGCACCTCGACCTCGACCGTGGGGTTGCCTCGCGAGTCGAGCACCTCACGCGCGATGACGCTCTCGATCTCAGACATGGATCACCTTCTTCATCAGGGGCACGCGAGCGGGAGCTCGCACCAACCCCGAGAGCCATACTGCGCCGAACGGCGGGAAAAAAGGGGCCCGAGGCGCGCCGCTTCGGTGAAGACTTTTCGTCCGCGGCTGAGGTATCTTTCCGCGAACCTTCGTGACCCCGCCCGCGGCTGAGCTCTCGAGCGAAGACGCCGGGGAGGGGTCGGCGAGCGAAGCTCGACGGGGGTGGGCACCATGACGGAACCCCAATCCATCGGAGTCTTCGGCGAAGAGATGCTCCTGTGGATTCTCATGCTGCGGCAGTCCCCTCGACGGCCGCCGCCGGACTTCGTCTACAAGCAGGCGAACTTCATGCTGGACGAGCTGCGGTCGTCCCAAGTCGCCCAGCTGCTCCCGGTGGTGAGCGCGGAGGACGGGATGTTCGCGGTGGCGGCCCTCGCGGACGAGGTGGCGATGTCCCTGCCGGACCTCCGCCCTTGGTGGAGCCAGAACATGCTCCAAGCCCGCCGCTTCAACACGAACAACGCGGGCGTGGAGTTCTTTACTCGCCTCGAGCGCGTGCGCGTCGGCCCCAAGACGATCCTCGCCACATACGTGACGGTGCTCGGAGCCGGCTTCCTCGGACAATACGGTCTGCCCGGGCGCGATCCATATCTCCTCAACGAGCTGCGCGCCCAGCTCGCGCGTGAGCTCGGCGTGGACGCGGACCGCGACGTCATGGGCGGCGCGCTCAAGCCCTATCGCGACAACCGGGTCCCCGAAGAGTGGCTGCCGAAGGAGCCGCTCTGGAAATCCGTCTGGGTCGGTCGCGCGCTCGCCGTCATCTTCTTGTTCATCGGCGGCAGCTTCGTCGGCTCGGCCCTCTTCGAGTACTTGAAGCTCCACCGATGAGCAGCAATCGCATCTTCGCCAGCGAGCTCGGCAAGGTCCTCGACAAGCTCAAGGCGCAGGGCGGTGTGTACTCGGTGCCGTGGTACCTCGCCGTCGGCGAGCCCATGTCGGGCAAGAGCACCGTCATCAAGACGATGAACCTCACGTGGGCCCAACCGCCCTCGATCGAGGGGCAGTTCTGTCATTATTGGGTGTCGCAGGAGGCCGTCATCATCGAGGCGAGGGAGCCCATCATCGGCCCCAACAAGAACGCCTCCCTCCTCCGCGAGCTGTGCGAGGAGCTCATGCGGGTCCGCAGCCGCGAGCCCCTCGACGGGCTCCTCCTCGTCATCAGCGCGACCGATGTCGCCGAGCGCGAAGGAGAGAGCCTCGAGACCCACTCCCAGCATCTGCGGAGCTACCTCATCGAGGCGTGCCGCGCCCTGGAGGCGGACATCCCCGTGTACGTCATCGTCAATCGCTACGACACGCTATGGGGGTTCGCCGAGGTCTTCGGCTGGAACGCCGAGCGAGCCAAAGAGGATCCGTGGGGGTTCTTGGTCCCTCCCACCGTCGCGACCCAGAGCACGTGGCCGAGCATCGACGAGGGCCTCAAAGGGCTCTCCGCGCGCCTCGAGGCGACTTGCTTGGCGAAGCTCTCCAGCGACGACGGCATGGAGCAGCGCATCCGCGGCTTCCAGCACCTCGTGGAGTCGCGCGTCTTCGTCGACAAGCTCCGCGACCTCTTGAAGATCGTCACCGTCTCGAGCGCCTACGAGCGCGCGCCCTGGCTGCGCGCCCTCATCATTGGCGCGGCCGTGCCCGGAGTGGGCGATCGCATCCGGGCCCAATCCGGCAAATTCGCGGCGATGGGCATCATTCAAAACCCCTACGACCCTTATCGATCGCAGCGGCCGGGGGGCTTGCCATTGCACACCTTCTTGAGGGGCATCGTCCTGCCGGAGAGGGATCTCGTCCCCACCAAGACCGGCTGGCGTCACGACGTCGTCTTCGTGATCGGAATGGTCCTCGGCTTCCTGTTCCTCGTCGCCGCCTTCGTGTTGAGATACGGCGTCAAGCGCTGACTGAATCACCGATCGAGATCTGACACACACGACGCCACGGAGCGGCGGGATGGGGCGCGCCCGCGTTTGGCGGCGGAGGTTTCGAGGAACGCGAAACCGACGTCTCGGCCCCGCGCGGCGAGCGCTTGAAACCGGAGGCGGAGGGGGGCTGCATGGGGGGCGCTCTCCGGGGCCTCGCGCAAGCGGAGGTATCGTTGAGACGCGGCGAGAGAATCCAGGTCCAGACCCGGTGACCGAATCGCGCGAGGACCTCTGATTCCAGCTTCGCAACCGGGCGATCGCCTGGGCCGTGAAGCACGGATCGCACCGCACGAAAGGCCTCGGCTGGTCACGAGAGCGCGGACATGAGGATCTGGATCCAGAGGGCCACGATTGAATCGCGGGGCGTCTTCTGGTCGAGCCAAGCGAGGCTCGAGGCCTCCACGAATCCGATGAAGCCCTTCACCGCGATCGTCGCCGCGCGCGGCGACGGCAATGGCGCATTGGCGTCGGGGCTCGGGAGACCTTCGAGGATGCGCTCCGCCAACGTTCTCCGGACCTGCTCGACGAGGGCATAGATCTCGGGATCGACGCCGACCCCGCCAGTGAGGAGGGCGGTGTACGCAGGCGCGTTCTGCTCCACGAAATCGAGGTATCGGTGGAGGCCCGTCGTCAGCCGCTCGAGGGGATCCTCCGAGGGCGCGACGAGCGTCGCTTGGAGCAGGTCGTCGGCGGCGCGGCGGACGACCTCGACGTAGAGATCGCGCTTCGTGGAGAAGTAGTGGAAGACGAGGGCCTTCGAAACGCCGGCGCGCTGGGCGACGTCGTCCATGGACACCTGATCGTAGGGACGCTCGAGGAAGAGCTCTTTCCCGGCGCGGGCGAGCTGCTCGCGGCGCTCCTCGTTGCTGAGGCGCTCGCGGGTCGCCGGCCGGTCGCGCGAAGGCGCAGGCGATCCCCGCCGCGAGGAGGCGCGGGTCGCTGCTCTGCGGGTCGGCACAATCGACAACCTAGGCTATTGACTCGAAGTCAACAAGTCCCAAGATGGAGGTCTCGGGAGGTTGCCCATGAGCTCGATCAAACCCCGCGCGTTCCCGCTGTCTGCTCTCAAGGAGTCCATCCCGCGTCACTGGCTCGGGGGCAGCGTCCTCGCGACCCACCTCGCGAACGGGGTCAACCTGTTGTTCCCCGCCGGGGAGCGCTTCTTCGTGAGGAGCGTCCGCCATTACCTCGATCGAATCGCGGACGACCCGGAGCTCGCTCTGGCGGTGAAAGGATTCGCCGGCCAGGAGGGGCATCACGCCCGCGCCCACGAAGAGGTCTTCGCGATGCTGGAGCGGCAGGGCTACTCGGTGAAGCCCTTCCTGCGCGTGTACGAGGCCATCGCCTATGGGGTTCTCGAGCGGGTCTTCCCGCCCTCCATGCGGCTCGCGACGACGGCCGCGGCCGAGCATTTCACCGCCGTCATGGCCGAGAACTTCCTCGCCCTGTTCGAGGGCAAGCCGATCGATCCGACGATGCACCGGCTCCTCGTATGGCACGCGTGCGAGGAGATCGAGCACCGGGCGGTGGCGTTCGACGTGCTCGCCAAGGTCGACGGCCGCTACTCGATTCGAATGGGGGGCCTCGCCCTCGCCACCGCGACCCTCGCCGGGTTCTGGATCGCGGGGACGATCCACCTGCTCGCCCAGGAGAAGGACGTGCTCGCGGCGGTGCGGCGCGAGCTCGCGGTCGTTCGTCAGGACCAGCCCTTCGGCGAGCGCGTCTTCGGCCGAGGCATCCGCGAATACATTCGAAGAGACTTCCACCCCCACGATCGGGCCGATCTCGACGCAATGGCAGAGAAGGCCCTCGCCGAGCTCTCCCAGTTCGGCATCGCTCCCGTCGAGCGCACCGCGTCTGCGTGAGCGCAGGCTCGATCGATTGATCGAGGTGGCGCGGCGGCAAAGGTCCTTCCCCGCTGGAAACCGGGCCCGCCGCGCTTGACCGCATCCGGGCGCGACCCGGATGATCGCAGCCATGAGCTTCCGAATCGATCGGCGCAAGGGGCTCGCGGTCGCGCTGTCGCTGCTCGGGGCGAGCGGGTGCGTCGGCGATATCGGGGGCGAGCCGAGCCCCGACCCGAACGCTCCCTCCGACGAGGTCGCGAACGAGGTCGGGGTGAGCGGCGCGCGCCGCCTCACCGCGATCGAATATCGTAACGTCGTGTTCGATTTGGTCGGCGTCGACGTGGACGACGCCGCTCTCGTCCTGCCGACCGACGACCGGACACCGTTCGACAACGACTTCACGAAGCAGATCTCGTCGCAGGCGCTGATCGACGGGGCCGACCTGCTCGCGGGCGAGGTGGCTCAGGCGGTCGTGGCCGATCCCGCCCTGCGCGGCGCGATCATGCCCTGCGAGCCCGCGGGCCCGACCGACGAGGCGTGCTTCCGCTCGTTCGTGGAGGACTTTGGGCGCAGCGCGCTCCGCCGTCCCCTCACCGAGGACGAGACCAATGCGTTCGTGGACCATTTCATGCCCCACGCCCAGACCGCGAACGACTTCTGGGTCGCGGTGGACTCCGCATTGCGCGCGTTCCTCCAGCACCCCGCGTTCTTGTTCCGATTGGAGATCGGGACCCCGATCGAGGGCGTGCCGGGGATGGTGCGGCTCGACGATTACGAGATCGCGACGCGGCTGTCGTTCCTGTTGTGGGGCTCCACGCCTCCGCGGTGGCTCCTCGATCAGGCCGACGCCGGGGAGCTGACGGAGCCCGCCACGTTGAAAGAGGCGGCGGCGAAGATGCTCGAGGACGGGCGGGCCATCGAGCGCCTCTCGACCTTCCACGCGATGTGGCTGAGCTACGAGCAGCTGCCCGTCGACGCCGAGCTCGCCGCCGACATGCAGGCGGAGACGACGGCCCTCCTCCAGCGCTACCTCCTCGAAGAGCGCCGCCCGTGGAGCGATCTGCTCACCGCGAAGGAGACCTTCGTCACCCCCGCCCTCGCCGAGCACTATGGTCTGCCGGCGCCCGCGACCGCGGGCGGTGATTGGGTCTCTTATGGCGATTCGGGTCGGACGGGGCTCCTCTCCCACGGCACGTTCCTCGGCGCCGTCGCCAAGTTCGCGGACACGAGCCCGACCCAGCGAGGGCTCCTCATTCGGACGAGGCTCTTCTGCATGAACATCGAGCGGCCGCCGGCCAGCTTGATGGTCAACTCGGACATGCCTCCCCAGGCCCCCGATCCGGACGCGTGCAAAGAGGACTCGTACACGATGTGGAAGACCGACGGCTGCAAGCAGTGCCATCTCTTGATGGACCCCGTCGGCTTCGGCCTCGAGCGCTTCGATTCCCAGGGTCGCTATCGAGAGACGGAGCCGGATCGGCCGGATTGTCCGATCGAAGGGGGCGGGACGCTCGAAGGGGTCGGCGAGTTCAACGGCCCGGCCCAGCTCGGGCAGCTCATGATCGACTCCGGCGACGTCGACGCCTGCGTGGCCACGGAGCTCTATCGCTACGCGGCCGGACGGTTCGCCCTCGACGAGCACGACCAGGCCCTGCTCGATCGGCTCGTCCTCTCCGCCCGCGAAGGAGACGACCCGATGCGGCTCGATGATTTCATCGCCGAATATGTGGCCTCGGAGGCCTTCCAGCTTCGTCGTGACGAGGAGGTGCAGCCGTGAGCAGGAACGCAATCGCGCCGCGAGGACGGCGGAGGTTTCTTCGGGGCCTCGGCGGCGTCGCCCTCGGACTGCCGTTCCTGGAGGCGATCGACGGCAAGTCCGCGCGGGCGGGCGGCACCACCAAACCGCGCCGTTACATCTTCTCCTTTGGTGGCTCTTCGCTCGGCATCGACGGCCAAGACGCGGTCGTCCCCGCTGGCGAGGGCGCCATCTCCGGGCTCATCACGCGCGGGCTCGGTCCCCTCGCCGATCTGAACATCACCGATCTCGTCTCGATCGTCTCCGGGCTGGAGATCCCGTACGGGCCCGACGACGCCATCCCCGCGGGCGGGCGCTACATCGCGTGGCACTCGAGCTCCCCGTGCCCCCTCGCGTCGGGGATGCGCTGCTTGCCCGGTGACGAGAGCCTGCAAGGCCCGACGAGCGACTGGGTGGTGGCGGAGCAGATCGCTCAGGGCCTCGCGACCCAGGTCCTCGCGTATCGCGTCCAAGCTGCGTTCTATCGCGGCAGCAACGGAACGGGCGGGACGCGGGGGACGATATCGGCGCGATTGAATGGCGGAACCCTGGAGCAGGTGCCGCCCATCTCGAGCATCAAGTCCGCCTACCAGGGTCTCATCACCGGCTTCGTGCCGCCCGACCCGGGGCTCGCCAAAGAGGCGGCGTTCCTCCTCGAGCGGCGCAAGAGCGTCATCGATCTCGTGCGGGGGGACACGGAGACGCTCATCCCCAAGCTCGGCGCCGCCGACAAGATCCGGCTCCAACGCCATTTCGACGAGCTGCGCGGGCTCGAGAACCGCCTCGCCCAAATCGCCCCTCCCGACTCGCCCGCGTGCGTGGCGGTGGACGATCCGGGAGACGATCCGCCCATCGGCGGCGCGGTCGAGAACGGGGAGCAGGGGACGGGTGGCGGCTACGACTCGAACGCGGCTTACAGCGACGAAGAGAAGCGGGCGACCGTCCTCGTCGACCTCATCCACATGGCGTTCGCGTGCGACCTCGCGCGGGTCGCCAACCTCATGTTCACCTATTCGCAGTGCTTCCTGAACATGAACCCCATCTATGGCTATCCCACGGATCTCCACGAGATGAGCCATTACAGCATGGGGGGCGGATCCGACGGCGCCAATGCAATGGCGGACGGGATCGCCTGGCACGTGAAGCACTGGGGTCGCCTCCTCTCCAAGCTCCGCGACACGGAGGACATGGACGGCACCTCCATGATCGACACGACGTCGGCGATCCTCTGCTTCGAGGGAGGCTGGGGTCACGACCCGGAGCAGGGCAACGACGGCGCCGCCCACTCGTCGCAGAACATGGCGGTGCTCATCGGCGGCAAGGCCGGCGGCCTCAACGGGGGCGGCGGCCAGCACATCCGGCGAACCGGGCAGCACCCGGTCAAGGTCATCAACACCGCGATGAAGGCGGTCGGCGTCGACCAGACGCTCGGCGAGGTCTCGGGGACGTTCGACGAGCTCTTGGTTTGAAGCCCTTCAGTTGCAAGCGACGGGCTTCACGTCGTAGGTGACGCTGCCGCTCGTGAGGCCGGAGACGGTCACGCGATAGGTCTCGTTCGCCGCCGGCTGCCAGCCGTTCGGGACCCATGAAATGGTGTTCTGGCCGAAGCCCTGCTGGAGCTGCTGCACGGTGACGGGGAGGTCGGCCCCGTCGCCGACGCGGGTCACGGCGATGGTCGCGGTGGGGATGCCGGAGTCATTGCCGTGGAAGGTCCACGTCCACTGGGCGATGGTAAGGGGCACGTAGCCCTGGTTGGGAACGGCGACCCACGGCGGGTTGGGACCGCCCCCGGAGCTGCCGAAGACGGCAAGGCACTCGGCGCTCCCGTAGGTGCCGCCGCCCTCCCAATAGCCGATGCCCACCGGTCCGAGGGGCGGGTTCACGATCCAGCGCCGGTGACCCATCGTCGTCGCGTTGCCGTTGTCCTCCATGAATTGATCGATGGAGTCGGCGGGACCATTGCCCCAGGCGATGTTGCTCATCCCCGCGCCGGAGGCGCCTTCGCTCGTGTAGCAAGTGGAGGACGGGGGCGGGCTGTGGGGGCTGTTCGGATTCGAGAAATCCCACCACGCCTCGAGGTTCGCGCATTTCTGATCGACCGCGTTCAAGGCCGGATCGTCGCTGGTGGGGCCGAGGCCGGAGAGCCAGCGGAAGAGGTTGATGCGGACGAGCGTGTCGTCGATGCCGCCCTGCTTGAGGGTGCCCGGATCGCATTGGGCGCCCGAAGAGTCGAAGGGATCGGGCTCCGTGATTTGATGATCCTGGGCCCATCGGTCGCAGAC
The DNA here is from genome assembly GCA_044225865.1 of Polyangiaceae bacterium. Taxonomy (GTDB): domain Bacteria; phylum Myxococcota_A; class Polyangia; order Polyangiales; family Polyangiaceae; genus Xiheicaenibacterium. The sequence continues at coordinate 43,817 of JBGAID010000055.1, forward strand.
CTCCTGCGCCGTCCGGAGGGTGGGATCACCCGGATCGACGGGGGAGCACGTCCCTCCCTCGTCGACGAAGCCGGGATCGCACACGCACGTGTGGGTCGCGGCATCGCAGTGCTCGCTCGCGCCGCAGGCCGTCGGACAGTCGGGGCCGGGCCCGGAGCCGCCGGTGGGATCTCCGCCGCCGCTGGGGCCCGCCCCCCCGGCGTTCTGCGCCCCCGTCGAGGTCGACGCTCCGGTGGAGGTCTCCCCCGCGCCGTCGCCGGTGGACGCGGCGCCATTGCCGCCTTGAGCGACGCCGCCTCCGGTCGCGATCTCGAAATCGTTCGCGCCGGTGATGAGGTTGCAGCCGAAGAGGGCGACCGCGAGGGGAGCGAGGATGGAAGCGCGCGTCGTCATCACTCGACCATCGTAATGGCCGCGCCTCGCCCTCCGAAAGACGCCGCGCGCACGCGGCGACGGTTCGCGCCATTGCGTAATTTTCCGGGCGCGAGCTCAGGCAATGGTGAGGGATGCGACAGCGCGCCCCGTTCGCGCACTGGACGCGGTCACGTTCAGGCTCCCTGTGCCGCGCACGACCCACGTCGCCCGGCGCCGAGAGTGCTCGACGGTGGACCGCATGAACATCGGGGTGACGTTGCGATCGTTGCCGCCCCAACCCATGAGGTGTCCGACGGGCGCGTCCGCCTCTCCGTCCACGAGGGCGAGCCCGTCTTGGAGCTCCAGGGCGACCCGCACCGGATCCGAGAAGTTGCGGTTGCGGGCCGACTCGAGGACGTAGCTCGGCAGGTACCCGCGGTTCTCGACGATCGCGGTCACTCGATGGAGGCCCCCCGAGAGCGGCTCGGAGGTGAGGCTCGTGACGACGATTTTGGGGGCGAGGGCGGCGAGCCGGAAGAACACCTTCGACTGAGCGTCGCACAGCTCTGCGATCCGCTCGAACGGAGGATTCCACACCCCGATGAGCGGATCGTAGCCGCCGATCTCCACCGGGCCGAGCTGGGGATGCTCGAACGGACGCCACGAACCGATCAATCGCCCTTGGTTGTGGTCCCGATCCCATTGCGCGATCTTGAGGATGTCCTCGCGGCGATTGCGGTTCTCGTAGTTCTTGATGAACGGCCGCTCGACCTCGCCGAAGATTTGCTTGAAGAAATCCCAGAGCTCGCACACGAATCCAATGGCGCCCCGCTCGACGTAGGCGAAATTGGACAAATCGCCGTGGAGCGGCTTCTCCGGCTCGTAGGTGAACTCGGAGAAGCCGCTCACCATCGGGTAGCCGGTGAAGTCCTTCGCCCACGCCTCGATCTGGCGGAACACCGCCGCGTCGTAATGGGGCAGCTTCGAATCGGGCTTGTCATTGAGGGGGCGGATGTAGACCCCGCCATAGGTGTGCATGCACACCCAGGCGAAGATGTTCGGCCGCTTGGCGGCGAGCTCGACGACCCCGCGCGACTCGGGCTCGCTGGTGGGGAATGGGCCCGCGCCCACTTGGTCCGGCTCCGCCCGCCAATCGGAGGGGAAGTTGCGGTTCATGTCCGTCTCCGTGTCGGACATGAAGAAGGGCTTCGGCAGGGTCACCCCGTCCCATCGCTCGACGAGGCCCTCCGGATAGATTCGATAGAAGGGGCCGGTGTCCTCGATCCGACGCGGCACCATGAGGTTCTCGATGTCCGCGCTCTTGCAGAAATCCCCGGTGGGATCCTCCACGCGCATGAGGAGAGACAGGCCGTCTCCGTCGACGTCCTCATGGCGCCAGTACGGTCCGTGGTGGCCGGGGCGATGGTCGCGGTGGTTGGAGCGAACGAAATGGTGGCGGTCGAGGACGCGCTCCGCGCCGTCGGGGCAGAGGCGAGGGACGATGTAGAACAGGACGTCCTCGGTGAGCAGCTTGCGCACGTGCTCGGGCAGGTCGGCGAGGGGCTGCCCGTCGTGGGCGCGCAGCATCGACTCGGCGATGGCGAGACACACGCTCGAGCCGGAGAGCTCGCTCGCGTGGATGTTGCCGTCGATCCACGCCGCGGGGCGCAGCCGGTCGGGGCTCGGGCCGATCGTGAGCAGCCACACGTCGCGGCCCTGCTCGCTCTTGGCGATGCTGTCGAGCCGCGCGACGCCGGGCATCGCCTCCACCCAGGCCTCGAGCTGGCGGGTGAGCTCTTCGTAGCGGAGGAAGCGAGTCCGAAACCCCGTGTCGAGCGCGTCGAAGTCGATCACGGACGCGGAGTTACCACGGCCCCCGTCGCGCTCGGTGCGGATTGCTTGTGACGGCGCGCGAGGCGCGCGTCGCGTCGCTCGCGGGCGGCGTGGAGGAGCGCCAGCTCGAGCGGCTCCGAGACGGCGAGCTCGGGGACGGCGGCGGGCTTGTCGTCCTTGAAGGCCACGAAGGTGAGGAAGCCGGACACGCAGGGCCAGGTGCGGCCGGTGGACGGATCCTCTCCGCGCACGTCGACGAACACCTCGCAGGAGGTTCGGAACGCGGCCGTCACGCGCGCCTCGAGGAGCACGACGTGACCGACGTGGACCGGCTGCTCGAAGGAGAGATCGTCGATGCCCGCCGTCACGCAGATGGTGGAGGCGAAGCGCTGGGCGCAGATCGCCGCGCACAGATCCATCCAGGCGAGGATCTGCCCGCCGAAGACGTTGCCGAGGGCGTTCGCGTGGGTGGGCAGGACGTACTCCGTCATTCGGGTGATGGAGTCGGCGGGGCGCTGCGGCCCCCGCGGGCGCTCTTGCTCCGTGGGTTCGGTCATCGGCAGGGTTTGGGGTGCGCGCCGCGCGGATGCAAGCTGTTCGATAAACGCGCGATCGTGCTCGTGGCGGGCGTTTTCCACCGGTTGCTTGACCGAGGCGACGATGCCCCGTACCAAATTCATGTGGTCCGACGTTCTTGGGGCTTGCCCCTCGCCCTCGCGCTGTGCGCGTGCGAGCCCCCCCGCGAGGCAGAGCGCCCGCCGGCGCCGCGCGCCGTCGCGCCCCCGCCGACGGCGGTCGCGCCGCCTCGCCGCGAGGAGGGCGCTGCCCTCGTCCGCACGCTCTTTCGGGACGATTGGTTCGGGGGCGTCACCCTCCTCGGGATCGACGCCGCTCGGATGCGGGCCCTCGTTCGCCTCGAGTCGCAAGAGCCCTCGCGGCTCGTGCTCGACACGATCGACCTGCGGAAAGGCGAGCGCGTCGACCGCTGGGAGGCGAGCCCCGAGCAGGCCGATCGGGCGAAGCGCGCGACCTCGTTCACGCCGCTCTCCGGCGGGTTCGTCGCCGACGTCGATCGCTTCGCGAGGATGCTCGCGGATCTGGGCCCGTGGCACCTCCGTCATCCCATCGGGAGCCCCACGTTCGCGGTCGCGCCGGGCAAGCATCGCGTGCTCTTCGGCGGGCGCCCCACCGACGGCTCCGAGGGTGATTGGCTCTTCGCGATGACGAAGGACGGCGGCTCCCGCCGCGTGGACGGCGGGCTCGTCGCCAGCTACTCGCCGGTCTTCTCTCCGGACGGGGAGCGGGCCGCGTTCGTGGGGTGCGCGGGCTCGCCGTGCGACTACGGCCTCTTCGTGGTGAAGCTGTCGGAGGCGTCCTCGGAGCTTCCGCGCCCCAAGCGGGTCGCGGGGATCCAGCGCGCCACCGCTCCGATGTGGACGGCGAGCGGGGACGCCGTCCTCACCGTCGGCTCGCGGGCGGCGGAGCGGTGCCTGTTCCGGGTCTCCGCCGACGCGGGCAGCGCGAAGTCGCTCGCGTGCGTGCGCGGGCTCGAGGACGTGAGCTTCACCCAGGACCCGGAGGGGCGCACGGCCGCGATCGCGGGCGCGCGGGGAGTGCCGGGAAAGCAGACGGTCGACGTGACGTGGGTCCTCGTCGCGGACGGCACCGTGCTCGGCACGCAGAGCATCGATCGCGCCGTCGGTTCGAGCGTGCTCAACGCGGCGGGGTTGATGGCGATGCCGATGCAGCGAGGCGCGGTGGGCGTCGTCGACCTCGTCTCGGGAGAGAGCCAGCTCATCCCGGAGAGCGAGGGGTGGTTCTTCGGCTTCGAAGGCGCGCGTTGGGTGGAGGACACCCTCGTCCTGCTCCGGAAGGTGAAGGACAAGCGCGGCTACGATCTCGTCGCGATCGATGTGCGCAAGGCGGCGAAGCGGCGCGGCGACCCCTGGCTCTGACGGACCGAGGGGTTCCCGACGCGCCGGGCCTTACTTGTCGAGGGGCATCTTCGCCGCCGCGTCCTCGGGCTTCTTCGCGCCCTCTTTGTGCTGGTTCCGGACGAGCTGCGCTTCCATCGCGACCCACGGCTCGAGATCGCGATCGTACTTGTAATACGCGGGATCGAAGACGCGGCCGTTGATGAGGATGTACGGCGTGTGGGCGACCCCGACGGTGTCTCCCGCTTCCACGTCGCGATCCACGACCTCTTGGGTGGCGGGCGACGAGACGTCGACCCGATAGCGAACGATGTCGAGGCCGATGCGCTCCGCGTAGCGCTCGAGGTCTTCGTCGGAGAGGGCCTCTTGGTTCTCGAAGATGATCTTCTCCATCTCCCAGTACTTGCCCTGCTTCATCGCCGCGACGGCGGCGTAGGCGGCGGGCCGAGCGCGGGTGTGCTTCTTCAGCGGATAGAATTTGTGCACGAGCCGCACGTCGTTGCGATGGTGCTCCATCAGGCTGTCGAGGAGCGGGACCGTCGCGCCGCACGCGGGGCACTGGAAATCCGAGAACACGATGATGGTCACGGGCGCATCTTCCGAGCCGCGCGTCGGTGACGCCCCGACCGTGACCTTGCGCACGACGTCGGGGGAGAACCGCGAGTTCACCGCTGCCGCCGCCTGCGCCTTCGCGACGCCGCGCTTCACCTGATCCACGAGGACGTTCGCGGCGGGGAGGCACGCGTCACAGGAGCGGCGCTCTTCGATGCATTGCACGAGCGTGACCGCCTGCTCCGAGCACGGGGCGTAGAGCCGATTCGCGACATCCCAGAAGACCTGCTTCCTCGCGTCCTGGAGGGAGGTCGTATCCACGCCAGGCAGGTCGCGCGGGGGATCGGGCGCGCGCGGGATGGGGGTGGCCGCGACCTCGGCGCGAGCCGGCTCGTTCGCGGCCGAGTCCTTGGCGTGGGGGCGGGGGCTCAGCCCGAGGCTGCAGCCGATCGCGAGCGTCGCGAGGGCGACCCCGAGCGGCGCGAGAGAAGGGGAGAGGCGCATCGGGCAAGAGCCTAGTCCGCCGGCCTTTCGCCCGCCACCCGTCAGGGCACGCAGTCGTAATACGCCGCGCTGTCGACGTAGTCGCATTGGCCGGGCGCGCAGTCGACCACCGTCATCGCGTCACCGTCGCAGTACTTGAGCGTGGGGCCCTGGCAGACGCCGACCCAGCCGATGTCGTCGCACGTGACCTCGGGCGCGGGCTCGCACCGGAAGTCGGCCGGGCAAGGCGTGGTGATGCACTGAATGTGGTTCGAGCACTGGAAGCCGCTCGGGCAGCTGTTCGAGTCGTCGGGATCGCAAGGGCGGCCCACGCAGGCGTTCGCGTCTTCGTCGCAGACGTAGCCGTTGGCGCACTTGGCGCGGATGCAGAACCGGTCGTCGACGCACGCGTCTTGGAACTCGTCACAGCGCTCGTCGGGACCGCAGAGCGCGGTCGCGCACCAGTTCTGGACGGTCCCGCAGTCGGTGACGATCGAGCTGTAGATCGTCTCCACGGGGATGCCCTTCTTCTGCTTGGGGATCTTCACCGTGACCTGCGGGTTGGTGAGCGACTGGGTCACGGGGCAATTCGGTCCCGGAGAAGTCTCTTGGGCGTGCACGACGAGCTTGGCGGAGGCGCCGCTGCCGACGCGGTCGATCGAGGCGACGTCGGCGTGCCACCCGCCGGTGTTCTGGATGCCCATCGAATAGTGGACGACCCAGCTCTGGTTGAAGTTGAGCCCGGCCGGCGGCTGCTGCCCGAAGAACGCCACGAAGTCGGCCTTCTTGGTGATGACGGTGATGCCCGAGGGCGAGCTCGGCTTCGTGATCGGCAGGACCGTCACGTCGAGGGTCAGCGCTTCCACGTCCCCTTCGGAGCGCTCGCTCTCGCCCGTCGGGGAGCCCGGCGCGCACGAGACGGTTCCGAGCAGAGACAAGAGCGAAGCGAGCAGCCAGGCGCGGTTCATGACGTTCTCCAGTGGAGGGGTCGATGTGTGACGCGCGCCTACTACATCACACGGTGGCCGCGTTCAAGCGCTGCGTCATGGCTACCACCGAACATTCGAGCTGCTCGACGCGGCGTGGCGAAGTTGCTACGCCCGCACCCACGTGAGCGCGCTTCGATTCTTCGCGCAAGTTGCGGCTGGACGAATCGCCGGGCCGCTCACCGACGACGAGCTGCGTGAAGCCGTCCAGTCGGGGCGCTTCCAGGACTCGACCCGGGTGCGGTCCAGCGGCGGCCCCTTGTGGTTGCCGGCGAAGGCGTGGGCCGCGCTCGCCCTCTCGGCCGGCCCGCTTCCTCCCGCTCCTCCCAAGGACGAAGGCGCTCCTCTATCCATTTCTCCGGACCTCCTCCTCGCGCCGGGCGAGGTCCTCGACATGGTGCGGTTCGCGGTCGCCGAGCACGACCAGGTCTTCGGCCCGATGCCGGGCAAGGTCCTCCGCGACGGGTTCCAGGCTGGTCGCTATCGGAGGGCGCGCGTCGCCCCCCTCGGTACGGAAGATTGGGTGAGCGCGTCGAAGCTCTTCGACCGCACCCTGAGCGATGGGGCCCACGCGGTGTCGCCGGAGGCGAGCCCCGACCTCAAGACGGCCCGCTGCCCTTGCTGTCGCGAGCTCGTCCAGGACGCCCTCGACGTGTGCCCCGAGTGCGACGAGCCCATGGGGCCTGGGACGATGAGCCCGACCTCGCGCGGCTCCATCCCCGACGACGTCGAAGGCGCTTCCTGGCTCCGGATGCACTGGCGGCCGCTCGTGACATTCGGCGCGATCCTGAGCCTCATCATGGCGGGGATCACCCTGCGCTACCTCGCCCCTGGCCGCTTCGCCCTCGCGCAGCGGCCGCCCGCCCAGGGCGCCCCGCCCCCCGCCCCGCCGACCTGCGAGACCGATTGCTGGAGCGGAGAGGCCTGCCAACAAGGGGTGTGCGTGTGGCAGAAGCCGAACGGCGTCGCTCACGTGGCGGCCCGCCCCGGGATCGCCGGGCCGTTCGCGTTGCCCCAGGACATGACGGACGCGATCCTGCTCGACGAGGAGCGGTTCGCGGTCGGGCTCCTGACCGGGACCGAGATCCGATCGAGCCGCACGGGGCAAGCCCTCGGCCTCGTGAGCGAGGCCTCCCAGACGCGCAAGCTCGTCCAGGTGGAGAGCGCCGTCTACGCCGTCGGTCCCCAGCACATCTCCGTCCTCGACTCGAAGGACCTCCGACTGCTCAAGACGCTCGAGCTCGGCGCGATCGTGAGCGACGTCACGGTCGGGGCGAACGGAAAGCGCGCGCTCGTGTCGCTCCCGGGGGCCCACGCGATCGCGATCCTCTCGACCGACATGCACGTCGAGCTCGACCGGATCCGCTTCGGCGACGACAACGTCGGCCCCGTCGCCGTCGACGACACCGGCAAGCACGCCCTCACCACGACGGGGTTGATCCCGCTGGCCGGGCTCTCCGATCAACAAGGGGGCGCGATCTACGCCTTCGATCCGAGCCGGCTCGCGACCGCGCAGGACCGGGTCCGCGCGGCGATGCTCGGCAACCCGGCCTCCGTCCTCATGTCTCCCGACGGCAAGACGAGCTACATCGCGCTCCGACAGGCGAGCAAGCTCCGGCCCGTGGAGTGGACGAGCTCGGGGGGGATCCGCCTCCTCGATCCGATCCCGACCTGCGATCAGCCCGAGGAGCTCCTCCTCGTGCGGAGCCTGCGGCGCGGGGTGGTGCGGTGCAATCGAGGTCGCGCCATCGCGTTCTTCGATCTGGAGACGGGCACCCTCGTCCGCACCATCGAGCTCAACGCGTCTGCGACGGACATGGTCGTCACCCCCGACGGCGAGCAGGTGATCGTGGCCCTGCCGAGCGCGCCGGGAGGGGCGATCGGCCTCATCGACACCACGTCGTTCGAGCTCGAGATCGTCCCGCTGACCGAGCCCGCGACGAGGGTGCGGCTCTCCCCGAACGGCTCCGCCGTCCTCGCGATCTCGGATCGAAGCAAGGTCGGCTGGGTGATCCGATGATCCGCCGCGCCACTTCCCCCAAGGTGACCCGCGTTCCCTGCACCTCGTGCAAGCAGCCGATCATCGAAGGGGCGCGCAAGTGCAAGCACTGCAAGGCGTGGCAGCCCGAGGGCCCGCGCGCGCCGCGGGCCGCGATCATCATGACGATCACGCTGACGAGCGTGCTCTCCGTCCTGCTCACCTCGCAGAAGTCGTACGTCGCGAAGGCGCCTCCGCTCACCGCCCTCGCCGGTGACAAGGTCGCGACGAGCGAGCCCTCGCCGGCGGCCGTCGGGCCGGACGTCCCCCCGCCTCCCGAGCCGCCGCCGCCCCCTCTGCCGGCGGCGAAGCGCGCGTGGACCACGCGTGAGATCCGGATCGTCGATGCCCATCCGCTCGACATCGCGTTTTCGAAGGACGGTGACAGCGTCTACGTCAGCACCGACGACGCGACCGTCCGCGAGTACAAGATCGACACCGGCGAGATCGTTCACAAGGCCACCGTCCAGGCGAAGGGCGATCGGATCGAGCTGCTCTTCGATCGGTACCTCGCCATCCTGCGCCCCGACGCGCGGGTCGCGCGGATCCCGGTGCTCGACGTGAAGAAATGGGATCACGATCCCATCCTGCTCGAGGTCGGCGCCGGCCCGGGCGACATCCACGAGATGGAGGACGGGAGCGTCGTCGTCGCGACCACGCAGGCCCACCGCGTGAGCCGCTTCAACCTCCCTTCCACGAACCTCGTCGCCGACATCAAGCTCCCCCAGTCGACCGGGCAGCTGTTCCTGGTGCGCAGCGAGGGCCGCCCGGCGCTCGCCGCGCTCGGCGCGATGACCCACGCCGGTCGCCCTGCCGGCGCGTGGATCGATCTCTTCGATCCGCAGGAGACGCCGTTCGGAGCGACCCGCCGCAGCATCTCGGTCGGGCGCGATCCTCGGCCGGGGGGCGTGACCTCCGATGGAGGGGCGATCTTCTTCCCCGACTTCGCCTCCAACACCGCGGCGTACCTGCCGGTGTCGGGCGAGACGGCGATGCGCTCCGCCGACGTGGGCCAAGGGCCGATCGCGGGCTTCGTGATGGCGGGGGATCGCTTCGGCGTCACCCTCAACGCCACCGCCCGCACCGCGAGCGTCGTCGATCTCCGGACGCCGGCGACCTCCGAGCGGCTGCGCGTCTCGACCCTCATGCTCAACGGCGAGCCGCGCATGGGCCGGATGACGAAGGACCGCTCCACCCTCTTCATCTGCCTGGGCGGCGGCGACGATCCGCCTCACGGCGAGGGGGTCGCGGTCGTGGCGGGGGATCCCCCCGAGGTGGTGGCCACCCTCCCCACCGGCAAGGGCGCGGTCTCGGTCGCGGTGGCGAAGGACGGCTCGCGCGCCGCGGTCGTGAACTATCACGCGAAGTCGATTACGGTCCTCGAATGACGTCCGCGAACGAGCTCGAGAAGCGCCTGGTTTGGGTCGACCTCGAGATGACGGGCCTCGATCCGGCCGAGTCGATCATCCTCGAGATCGCCACCCTCGTGACCAACGAGGATCTCGAGGTCGTGGCGGTGGGGCCGGAGCTGGTGATCCACGCCACCGAGGCGGAGCTCTCGCGGATGGCGCCCATCGTGGTGGAGATGCACCAGAAGAACGGGCTCACCGATCGGGTACGCGCCTCCAAGACGACCCTCGCGGAGGCGGAGGAGGCGACCTACGCCTTCCTCGCCCAGCACGTTGCCCCGAAGACGGCGCCGCTCTGCGGCAACTCGGTGTGGAAGGACAAGCAGTTCATGGAGAAGTACATGCCGCGGGTGATGGGGCTCCTCCATTACCGGATCGTGGACGTCTCCTCGATCAAGGAGCTGGTGCGGCGCTGGTACCCTGCCGTCCCGCCCCCCGAAAAGAGCGAGCGACACCGCGCCCTCGACGACATCAAGGAGAGCATCGCCGAGCTCTCTCACTACCGCCGCGGCGTCTTCCGCTGACGTCGGTCAGTCGACGAAGATCTCGGTCACGAACACGCGCCCGTCGTCGCCCTTCGCGATGCCGAGGCCCATCCTCGTGAAGCGTGCGTCGAGGAGATTCGAGCGGTGGGAGGGGCTGGACCAGAGGGCCCGGTGGGCGCGCACCGTGCTCGAGGCGGCGGCCACGTTCTCGCCGCGCGACTGATAGGTGACGCCGGCCTCGTCGAGGCGATCGATGATGTCGCCGTCGCCGACGTCGTGTCCGACCGCGCGCTGATCGCGCATCCGCTTGCTGTGCTCCTCCGCGAGCCGGTCGAGGACCGGGTCGCGGGAGAACGAGGGCAGCTTCTCGGTGGCGCGCGCGGCGTCGATCATGGCCCGGAGGGAGCCCACGTCGGTGGTCGAGCTCGCGGCTGCCTCCTCACCCGGCGCCGCGCTCTGCGCGAAGTACAGCGGCGGATCCACGCCCGCCGCGACGTGGGCCTCGAGGACAGGCCGCGGCCCCGTCTGCGCGCTCGCCAGCACCTGCACGATCCAGAGCCCGGGCTGGTCGACCGAGAACGACGCCCTCAGCTCGCCGCCGGAGAGAGAGGCGAGGACGGTGCGAGGCGGACCGTGAGGGCCGAGGAGCACGACCTTGGTCTCGGACGCGGGCACGAGCATGCGCCCCCGGACCGTGATCCAGCTGCCGACGCGCGTGATGGTCGGGACCGGATCGAGATCGGCCAGGACATCCACCACCACCGCGCTGACGACCTGAGCGCCGTCCTCTCGCTCGATCCGCGCGACGCCGCACCGGCGCTCGCCGAGCGCGGGCGACTTCTCCACGAACCGCTTCAGCTCGGCGGCGACCTTCTCCGGCTCCAGGCTCTGGCCGCGCATCGACCAAGCCCGCGGCCACACGTAGGGCAGCCCGGAGGCACGCAGCGCGAACGTGAGCTCGTCCGCGGGCAGCGATGCCTCTCCGCGCGCGAGCCGAGCGGCGTTCCGCGCGGACACGGCCCGAAGCGACGCGTCGGGCGCGCCGCAGATCTCGTAGAGCGGGTCTCGCGCCTCCGCTCCGACCAGCGCGTCCGGGGATGCGGTGGCGCCTCTCCAGAGGAGAGGAGGGGGGGCGCCCGTCCCGATCGGCGCGCCCGCGGCCCGCGCCGGCAGGGCGGCGAGGAGGCAAGCGAGCGTCGCCCAGACGACCGCGATGAGGCGGCGAGCCCCGAGATCGAGCGCCATGAGGCACCCTCTACTACGGAGCGGCGATCGCTACGTAGTTTTGCATGTCCGGGCCCGGGTCGTACGCGAGCACGTGGCGCTGCACGTACTCGACCATCGCCCGATGAACCGTCGAAGGAGCGGTGCGGGCGTGCTCCGGCCGGTGCCGCCCGAGGATCTCGTACATGACGAACCCGAGGAGGCCCTCCGTGTGGGAGAGGCCGAGCAGGGCCCCCGTCTGCTCGTCCTCGGGGGCGGCGTGGCCCTCGTCCTTGGCGACGGCTCGCTCCGCGATGTATGCGCCGATTCCGCTCTCGATGCAGAACATCTCCTCCGCCACGCTGAGGAAGTAGGGGTCGCGCGGGCCCGCGTCGAAGAGCGCGCTGCGGAGCTCCGGCTCGTAGCGCATGATGGCGCGGCAGCCCCCGTACATCCGCGCCCCGACCGTTGGCCCCGACGCGACCCGCACGACCCCGTTCGCGTCGACCTCGAGGAAGATCGCGAACGGCTCCGGGCGCGGCGGCGCTTCCGGGGCGAGCTCGGTGGCGAGGGCGAGGGCGTGGAGCTCGAAGGGGTGGTAGGCGAGGGCCTGCGCGACGCTGACGCGCGCGCCGTACCGATCGCCGCGCCTCAAGAGGACGCGGCCGAGGCCCTCGTGACCCAGCGAGAACGTCGGGTCGATGCGGATGGCCTCGCGAAACTCTGTCTCGGCTTCTTCGAGCTGGCCGCGGCCGGCGAGGGCGCTCGCGAGCTCGTAGTGCACCGCGAGCGAGTCGGGCGCGAGCTTCGCGGCCTTTCGCAGCCTCGCGACGACCTCGTCGCGCTTGCCGTCTTTCCTGGCATCCATCGCGTCTTCGAAGGCGTCTTTGGCGTCCCCGGTGAGCGGCTCGGCCATCAGGTGCAAGCGACCGGCGTCGTCACGACGGGCGACGACGAACGGGTCCGGCGCTTTGGCGGCGGGGGGGCCGTACTGGGCGATGTCGTTGGCGAGGCTCGGCGGAGCGAGGGCGACCGTGTACTGGCGCGGCGACTCGGAGACGATGTCGGCCACGATCTTCGTGGTCTTCATGGCGTCGCGCGGGTCCTCGAGGCGACGATCGGCCGCGTAACGGAAGATCGCCGGATCCGGATAGGTGGGCTGCGCCTTGACCTGCACCGGCTCCTTGCCGGGACGCAGGAGCGCGAGCTGCTCGGTGCTGTAGGGAGGCAGCCACGAGGGGACACCCCCTTGCCCGGGCGAGGCCGCTCCTTTGCTGGAAGAGACACAGCCGGCCGCGACGATCGCGAATAGGGCCAGCGCGTGCGTCGCTCGACCTGCTCCCATGACCTCCTCAAGGGTTAGCAGAAGCGGGTCCCCTGGGCGATGCCGTGCGCTATGAATCGTGGGCGGGGCGGAACGTCGCACCGCTCCCGGGCTCAGACTCCTCGAGAGGTCGTCATGCGCTTCCTCGGACTCGTCCGTCTCATGTCCCTCGCCGCCGCCGTCGCCGCGGTCGGCGCTTGCGCGCCCACGGGTCCGAGCGCGACCCCGCCCGTCGAGCGCAAGCCCACGGCTGCTCCCAAGCTCCCGCCCGGGCCGGAGGCGCGCCCGCGTCCGGCCTGCGGTCCCGAGCAGGTCGCGCCGAGCCCGAACGTCGACGTCGCGAACCGCGAGCAGGCCCTCGCCGCCATCGTCCAAGGCCGCACGATGGAAGCGCTCCGCGCGCTCGACCGCGCGCTCGAGGCCAACCCGAGCGACATCGCCGCGTTCACGCTCCGCGTCGCGGTCAACGCCGACGTGGCCGAGGATCGACAGAAGGCGGGGCGCACGTTTGCCCGGCTTCGTCCCACCAGCGCGGACCTCGCGGCGCCGCCTCACAAGAACCCCGGCGGCGGGGTCAAAGGGCCTGCCCCCACCCTCAAGCGCGTGAAAGAGGAGCGGCAGGCCAGCGATTGGTTCACTTGGGTCGCGCAGGCAGGGATGAAGAACCCGGTCGGCTTCGGGGCAGAAGGAGAGATGCCGCCGATGTTCGGGCAGACCTTCAACGAGCAGCCGGTCTACGCATCGTACGGAGGGCCCGACTACACCATCGTTCGCTACGGGTGGGGCATGCTCGTGCTCGGCCAAGAGGGCAAAGGCATGCGCGCCGTGAACCTGGAGCACTTCCTCGCGGAGGGGTTCAAGGCCGCCACCAAGTCGGCGCCGCCCAACACCCTCTATCCCGAAGTTCGCTTCGCGACGGTGGCGGGAGACAAGCTCGTCGCCTTGCTCGCGCACGAGGGAGACGGTCAATCGACGAAGGCGGACAGCTTCATCGTCGCGATCGATCTGGCGAAGGACAAGACGGCCTGGGTCAGCGACGCGGGCTTGGGCAACGCGTACTCCGCGCACGTCACGCGCACCCACGTCGTGACCGCGTCCAGCGATCAGAGCGGAGGCAAGCTCAACGTCCTCGATCTCGCCACCGGCGACCTCGTCGCGAGCGAGCCGCTCCCGTCTCGGGCGGAGTACGTGGTCGGCAAGGGCAACCAGATCTTCGCGTGGGGCTACGACAAGCTCCTCACCTTCGAGCTCTCGCCGGCGGAGGCTCCCGCCGCCCCCAACCTCGGCGCGCTCCTGCGAGAGGAGCACGGCGCAGCGCGGTCCTTCGACAAGGATCAGGCTTGTTTCCTGAGCAACGCCGTCAACGCCCTCGATCGCCGCGACGGCGCGAAGGCGGTTCGATGGGCGGAGGGGCTGCCCGATGAGTCGAGCGTCGCCAAAGCCATCCGCGCCGCCGGGGACTTCCTGATCGCGCGGGCCTCGGGGACGAAGGGGATCGACCTGACGGAGAAGATCCCGGTCCCGGCTCAGTGGCTGCCCACCGCGACGATCCGCAAAGAGGCGACGCCAGCGAAGCCGGCCCCCCCTCTCAAGTTCGTGGCCGCGAAGGATCCCAGCGTGGAGGCGCCCAAGCCTCCGTTCACGCCCCAGCCTCGACCGACGTACTCCCAGATTCGGATCGATCGCTACCCGATGCAGTACGGCACCCTCAACCTCGAGGGCGCCTTCGCCTACGAAGGCGAGACGTTCCTCGTGTACGGGCGGAGGTACGTCGTCACGCTCCACGACACCGAGGTCGCCGGCATCATCGACCTCAAGCCGCTCCTCGGTGACGGCGCGAGAGGCAGCGGCGTGACCCCTGCGTCCTTCGTGACGGTGTTGGACGGCGTGGCCTACGTCGTCGTGGCCCCCACCGGCGGCGGATACGAGCCGCCAGGCGCCTCCCCGAAGAGCGCCAACAAGGTCGGGGCGGCGGCGTCGGGATCGTACGCGGTCGCCCTCGATCCGCGCACGGGCAAGGTGCTGTGGCGGACGGCGCCCGGGCTCCTCGCCAAGCCGATCACCGTCTTCGGCGACACGCTCATGGTCGGTCAGAACGACGACAAGAGCGGACAGATCTCCCTCGTGCGGCTCGCGGACGGCCAAGTCGTTCAGACGCTCAAGACCAAGACGCCCATTTCGGACTTTGGCTGGGATGGGCGTGGGCTCGTCTACGTGAACGATGCTACGAAGCGCCTGTACTTCACCCTGAGGTGAGCATCGCTCGAATGAAGCCGCGCATCGAAATCGTCTTCAAACGCGGGAAGCCTACGGTCGCGTTCTTCCATCTCGGCTCCGGCCCGACCAGCAAGTCGGGCAAGCACATCGCGATCCGCCCTACGTTCGTCGCCCACTACGACGACGCGGGGCACCCGAGCGGGCTCGAGGTGCAGCTGCCGCTCCAGGCCTCCCTGTTCGACGTGAACGACGCGCTCCGTGAGCTCGGCTGCCCGCCCCTCGAAGAGGCGGACTTGGCGCCTCTTCGCCTGCTCTGATCGGCACCCCGACTTTCCCAGGCGACCGCGTCTTCGAGCTCCGTCGCGGGAGCGGCGCGGCGCTTCGAAACGAGCGCGGCGGGGGCCCGTGGGACCTCCCGCCGCTTCGGGGCTCTGCGCGAGCGCTCGGCGCTCACGCCGGAGCGCTCACTTGCGCTTGAAGACGAGCGTCATCTTCTTCTTCGGGTCGACCATCTCGAGGGTGTTGTCGTCGACGAGGTTGACCGAGATCTCTTCCTTCATGTCCTTCTTGGAGATCTCGTCCTTGCCGGCGCCCTTGAGGGTGAGCTTGTTGCCGTCTTCCTTGGCAACTTCGTACTTCACCTTCATGACGACCTTGTCCTTGCCCTTGTCGCCGACGTGGGAGGTGTACGTGCCGTCCGCGAACTCGATCCACTCGGTCGCGGCCTGGTCCATCACCGTCTTCATCTCGGCGTCGAACTTCTTGGTGTCCTTCTCCTTGGCGAACTTCTTCTTGAGCTCTTCTTCCTTCTTCGCCTTGGGCTCGCCCTCGAAGGAGAACTGCCACTTGCCCTGGATGCGCTCCTTGGCCGGCTTCGGCGCGGGCGGCGTGGGCTTCGGCTCCGCCGTCGGGGTCGCGGTGGGGGCAGGCTCGCTCGTGGGCGCCGTCGTCGCCTCGGAGGTGGGGGCCGGCTCGCTCGTCGCCTCGGCGGTCGTTTGCGGGCTCTCCGCCGGACCATTTTCGGTGCAGGCGGCGCCGAAGGAAACGGGGACCGCCAAAAGCAGGGCATAGCGCAACCGCGAGATGTTCATATGCACTCCACTCCTCTAGGGGTGCAGTTTTTCTCCCGGCTGGGAATCTGCCGATCGACCCTGGGGCACTACGCCCGATGAGCTGTGGGCCGAAGGCATGGGGGACGCAAGATCCCCCGGCATGTCCGCCTCGGGAGGCTTCTACCGTCCTTGGACGCCCGTGCCCCCACGAACGGCTCGCCTCGGTCGCAACAATCCGTCTCCGGTCGCCGAAGATGGAAAGTTTCGCGGCCCGCGCATCCGGGCGCGCGCCCTCAGAGCGCTTCGAGGTAGCCGATCAGGGCGTCGAGCTCTTCGTCGTCGAGCACCGTGACGTCACCGTGGCGGTCGCCGCCACAGGGCGTGAACCGATCGGCGATGGTCGCCGCGCAGCCGTCGTGCAAGAAGGGGCCGCGATACTTCAGGCCGATCAAGGACGGGGTCTTGAAGCGCCCGCCCGTGCCGACGTCTGCCTTCGCGTCGTTCGTCAGTCGCTCCCCGCTGTGGCACGCCGCGCAGCCAGCCTTCTCGAAGGCGGCGCGACCTTCGGCCGGCGGCGGCTCGTCGCTCGTCGGCAGGTCGGGCAGCCCATCGAGCCACGTTTCGAACGCCTCGTCCTGCGAGCTCGTGAGCGGCGCGTTGCCCATCCTCCGCTCGTAGACCTCCGAGACGAGGTCATCGAAGCTCGCGAGCTCGGCATCCCAGTGGAAGCTGTGCTGGCGGCCGATCCCGCCGATCAGCGATTGCGTCCGGCGCGGGCCGAGCGATTCGAAGTTCCACGTGTGCCCGTCGTCGCGCCCCTCCGGATGGCACGACGCGCATGCGAAGTTCGTCGGGCCCACCGCGCTACGATGAAACGCGGTGTGGCCGAAGTCGCGCTTCACGTCGCCTCCGAGCGCGAGCTCCTTCTGCTCCCCGTCCTCGTCGATCGTCACGAGGCTCGAGGGCTCCCGCGTCTGAACGAGGATCGCGCTGCCGACCCATCGCACCGCGATGGGCTCGCCCGGGACGACGAAGGCGCGGTCGACGGCGCCATCGGCGGCGCGCTGCGTGAACACGACGTCGGAGCTCGCGGCGACGGTGGCGATCTGCTCGCCCTCGTCGTCGACGGAGGCGTCCACGTCGAGGGCCGCGCCGCGCGTCGAGCCGCTCTCGACGACGTCTCCGTGCTCGTCGATCGTCGTCCCCGAAATCTCCACCGCGGTGTGGCCGCCGGAGACGTACGCGTTCGGCGGCGCGGAGGGGGAGACATCGATCTCGGCCGAGGTCGCGCGCTGGTGGGCGACGTAGACGCCGACGCCGGGCCACGGGGTCATGCGCCACGCTACGGTGGGCGCCATGCCCGCGATCGTCGGGGGAGAGACCTCTCGCTTCACCCTGTCGTGAGGCCCCAGCACGAGGACCTCCGCGCTGCGGAAGCGCGAGACGAAGAGGCGTCCTTCCGAGAACACGACGTCGCGCAGGTCCTCACCGAGGTTCACGCTCGTGGTGATCTCGCCCTCGGGGGACGCCATCATTCGCGTGAGCGTCCCGTCGAGGCAGGCCACGACGACCTCGTCGGTGCCGGCGTCGTAGGCGGCGCCGCGGGGGCCGGAGCAGACCGGGCGCTTCGCGAGGGTGTTGCCCGTCCCATCCAGCGTGAGGAGCTCGCCGCTTCCGCGGAGCACGACGTGCACCCGGCCGGCCGCGACTTCGGTCGCGCGGCCTGGCTCGGCGTGAGCGGCGAGCGCGACGGCGGCGACGACGCGCGAGGCGGCCAGATCGACGACCACGACGCGGTCTCGGTCGGGATCGGAGGCGTACGCGCGGGCGCGATCCTTGGTCACGAGCAGCGTGCCGCCGGAGATCGGTGGAATGCCCTGGTCGGCCTGCTCGTAGTCGTTCGGCGACGAGCCGTGCGCGTCGGGGCCGCTCAGGCTCCCCGTCGAGGCCTGGGGATCGCGCCGCGATCCGCACCCCCACACCATCGTCGAAAGCGAGAGCCCCGCTAGAAGAAGAAGCCGCGACGTCGGCTTTCGCGAAGGAGAGGACATGGTCCACCTCCTAAAGCGACCACCCGAACCGGGCCTTTAGGGTGGCAACGGATTCTTTCCTCCGCGTCGTTCGGTCGTCACACTCCGTCGCCGCGCCACGATGACCCTTCGATGCGCCGTCTCCTCGCCCTGTCGCTTCCGCTGCTCGGCCTCGCCGCGTGCGCGCAGCCGTCCGGCACGATCGAATCCACGCCTCCGGTCTTCGTCGCTTCGGTGTCGCCCGTACCCGCTGCCCTCGAGACCGTCGTCCTCCAAGGGATGCCCTTCGTGGAGCAGAAGCCGGACTTCTGCGGGGAGGCATGCGTCGAGATGGCGGCTCGGCGTCTCGGCAAGACGTACGACCAGGACTCGGTCTTCGCGATGACGGGGATCGATCCCGCCCTCGGACGTGGCGCATACACGCGGGAGCTCGCGCGCGCCGCGAAGAGCCTCGGCTTCGACCCGGGCGAGGTCTGGGGCACGATCGACGCCGCCGATCCCGGCGCCGGTCTCGACGCCGCGTTCGCCGCGCTCCACGCGGACCTTCGTCGCGGGGTGCCCTCGATCGTGTGCATGCACTACGACGAGCGGCCCAAGACGACGGAGCACTTCCGGCTCGTCATCGGCTACGACCGAGACAAAGACGAGATCGTCTACCAGGAGCCGGCGGAGAAGAACGGCGGCTACCGGCGGATGTCGCGCGCGCGCCTCTTCCAGCTCTGGCCGCTGAAGTACGAAGACAAGCGGTGGACGTTGGTTCGCATCGCCCTCGCACCGGCGGCGCTCGCCGATCCTCCGAAGGAAGGGGGCTTCTCGAGGGCGGGCTACGCCCAACACGTGCTCCACACGCGCGACCACCTCGCCTCGCTCGGCCTCGAAGGGCTCAACGTCCGCATCGAGGAGCCGTTCGTCGTGCTCGGTGACGATCCGCCGGAGAAGCTCGCGCGGCGCGCGGAGACGGTGCGGTGGGCCGTCGATCACCTGCGGAAGGACTTCTTCAGCGCGAGCCCGAAGCGCATCCTCGACGTCTATCTCTTCAAGGACGAGGCGAGCTACACGCGCGGGGTGAAGGCGTTCACGAAGGAGGCTCCCTCCACGCCGTATGGCTTCTACTCGAGCGACGCGGACGGCCTCTTCATGAACATCTCGACCGGCGGAGGGACGCTCGTCCACGAGATCGTCCACCCCTTCGTCGAGGCTGATTTCCCGGAGGCGCCGGCCTGGCTCAACGAAGGGCTCGGCTCCCTCTTCGAGCAGAGCGCGGAGCGCGACGGTCACATCGTGGGCCTGCCCAACTGGAGGCTGCGCGGGCTGAAGAAGGCGATCAAAGCGGGCACGTTGCCGAGCTTCTTCGCCCTCACCCACCTGAGCGATCACGCCTTCTACAACGAAGACCGCGGCGACAACTACGCGCAGGCTCGGTACCTTCTCTATTGGCTGCAGGAAGAAGGAAAGCTCATCTCGTTCTACGCCGCGTTCAAGAAGAACAAGGCCCGCGATCCTTCGGGCTACGACACGTTGGTGGCGACCCTCGGCGAGCGCGACATGGACGCCTTCGAGGCGCGCTGGGAAGCGTGGGTCATGACCCTCCGCTATCCCTACTGATCGCGCTCGCGACGCTTCTTGCTCGAGCGGGGCGCGACGTAGACGTAGAGCGTCGCCTTCGAAGTCTGCACGCCGATCAGGTTGGAGCTCTCCTCTCGCGCCGAGCTGCGATCGGTGGAGCGCGGAGGCGCGCTCTCGGGAGGCGTGCTCTCCCGCTGCCCCTCGTGGCTCTCTTCGTCGCGCTCCGTCACGACCGGCGAGCGGCGCGAGCTCTTCGCGTGCTCACCGCTCCGAGCGGATTGCTTCGGCGACTCCTCCGCCTCGGCGCGGGGATCCTTCGACGCGTCTTTCCGCTTCGGAGACATAGGAGGCTCCACGAGTCGCATGCCCGAGAAGAGGATGCAATCGTCGCGCCCCTCCCTCAGGCCCCCCGACGGCTCCTCGGGTCGTCGCGCCGGAACAAGATCGACAAGAAGACGAATGCGGTCCACATCGCTGCGAAGTGAAGGACCATCGCGCGTCCGCCTTGCGATCCCAACACGCGTCCGGTGATTGGCGGTCCGACCAGCATGCCGAGCGCGTAGGAGGCGTTGTAGAGCGCCCCGCCTTGCGAGAGCTGATGCTTGGGGACGACGAGGCCCAACAGCGCCAGTGACACCGGAGAGAGCGAGGCGAGCGATGCCCCTGCGAAGAACGCGATCGCATAGACGATCGACGGCGTCTTGACGAAGAGGAACGCCACGATCGTGACGGTGCCGATCGTCCCCAGGAGGCGCATGACGCGGAGGTGTCCGATGCGATCGCCGAAGCGGGCCGCGAAGCTGACGAGGCTCAGCATCCCGCCCGCGAAGAACGCGGGGATGGGGATCGTCTGCTCGTCGGTGAAGCCGCGGCCCGTCAGGTAGAGAGGGAGAAAGAGCAGGACGCTCGCCTGGAAGTAGCCGTAGCTGAAGGTGGCGAGGCAGCTCATCTTGATGCGCATGAAGATGGCGCCGATGGAGAGCGAGCCCTCTCCGTGGGCCTCCGCGTGCTCCTCCGCGGGCGCGGCCGCTCGGCGTCGCACGCCCATCGAAACGAGGGGAAGCGCGAACAACGCGAGGCCGCCCGCGACGTAGAAGGACGCCTCCTTGCTCGCGACGGACACCACCCCGATCGAGATGATGGGACCGACGACGTAGCCGAGCCCGAGCGCGACCGCGTAGAGGCTCATGAAGAAAGCCTTGTCCGAAGCGGGCGTTCGCGTGAGGAGCACCGTCTCGGAGGCGACCCATACGCACACCGAGAACGCGCCGTCGCAGAACCGCAGGGCCGAAAGCGCCGGGTACGAGCGCACGAAGGGAAAGAGCCCCACTGCTGCGCAATACCCCACCACCGCGACCGGGAGCACCGCGCGCGGGCCGAAGCGCTTGATGAGGTTGCCGGCGGGGACGGCGACGAGGGTGATGCCCGCCGCGAAGAAGATGGCGAGATCGCCGATGGCTCGCTCGCTGAGGCCGCGGTCTCGGAGGAAGACGGCGATGACGGAGTGAACGAGGCCGTAGGTGATGCCGAGCAGCAGGATCACCGCGTAGACGAGGCGGATGGTCCCGTCGCGCAGCGCCGCCGCGCGCTCCGCCTTCGCGTGGCCTACTTCGTCTCGGACCGTATCCAAGCGATGTAGTCCGGGTTGCCGGCGCCGCCGTCGACCACGAGCGAGAGGACCTCGGGCACCCGATACGGGTGGACGGCGCGGACCGCCTCCGTCAGCTCCGGCAGGAGCGAAGCCCGGGTCTTGACGAGGAGGGTGCTCTCATCGTCGGCGACGAGCTTGCCTTCCCAGAAGTAGAACGAGCGCACCCCCGGCACCACGTTCACGCACGCCGCCAGCTTCTTCTCCACGAGCTCCCGCGCGATCTTCTCCGCGTGGTCGGTCGGCGTGTTGACCAGGACCACGCGGGGGTCGTCGCTCACCACGGAGAGGCCTTCTGCGCCGACCGCACGACCTCGACGATGCGGCGGCCCACGTACTCCTCGACGTCCGCGGCCGCGATGTGGCGATCGCGAGCGAAGTCGAACTCGCGCGGCTTTCCCTCGACGAACGAGACCTTGATGATCGCGGTCGATCGGTCGAGATCCACGTGGAGACCGAGCGGGCCGATCGTGAGCTTGGCCGCCTTCACCTTCTTCGATTTCTCGCCTTCGAAATCGACCTCCTCCTCCTCGATGGCGAGGTTCGTCTCCTTTTGCTTCTCCTCGATGCGCTGATGACCGAAGCGGATCGCCTCGATCGCCAGCGCCATCGCGGCCTCCGCGCTCGCGAGCGCCTCGAGCACGCGCTGCTTCTGCCGCGCCGCCTCCTCGGCCTCACGCTCCGACTTCGTCTTGACCGCTTCGTTGAGCTCGTCTCGCCAGTTGGGCACGTCCGCACCGTCCGTTCGTCGTCGTCAGATCACTTCCGCGTCTTCGCCTGCTGCTCGGCCTGGAGCTGGCTGAGGTTCTCCACCTTGATGGGGGAGGGGTTCTTCAGCTCGTGGTAGTAGCGCTTCGCGAGCACGCCGGTGTCACCCTTTTCGTCCGCGAGCGCGAGCAGGACGCCCGCTTCTTTCATGAACTTCAAGGTCCGCATCGCCTGCTCCTGCTTCGGGCCGGGCGTCTTCGCGTCCTTGAGCAAGCGCTGTCGCAGCACGACGCGCGTCTCGGAGTGAGGCCCGTTGTCCCAGTCGAGGTTGTCGAACTGGGCGGAGAGGCGCTCCATCGCCCACGCCTGGGGGCCATCGAAGATCTTCACGCGCGCGATCGCCTCTGCGTTCTCCACCCAGCGGTAGAGGTTGCCCCGCGTGAAGTCGTCGTCGCTCCAGAACCCGAACGCCCGGAAGTACATGTCCTTCAGATCGTTCAAGGCCTCCTGGGTCTGGGTTCCGAACATCGCGACCGTCTGGGCGGCCGTGCTCGTGTCGCCGCCGAGGATGAGGGCGAGGGCGGCCGCGTTGCGCGTCTCGTCGACCTTCATCTTCTCGAAGAGCTTGTCCTTCGCCGCCTTCTCGAGCGGCGAAGATCCGATCGCCTGGGCGACCGCGCTCCGGACCGCGATGGGGACCTCGGGGGTGAGCAGATCCACCAAATCCGCCTGGACCTCCGGCACCGGCTTGAGCGACAGCGTCGTCGCGTAGCACCCGCCGATGAAGATCTTCGAGGCCTTCGAATCCTTGCCGAAGGTGATGGCGCGCTTCGCCACCTCTTTCATGTCGTCGGGGCTCGCGCACCAGGCGAGGGCGGAGCACGCGGCGAGCCGCGCCTCCTCGTGCCAGGTCTCGTCCTCGATGAACTCCATGAGCCGCTTCACCGCCTTCGGATCGCCGAACTCGCCGAGGCCGTCGGAGGCCCCGACCCCGATCGCGCGGAGGACCATGCCGAGCAGCGTCTTGCCGCCGGACATGAGGCCTTCCTGGGTGATGTCGAGCTTCTTGTCCTTCTTCGCGTCGAGCTGCTTGAGGAGCTTGTCGTAGCTGTCTTGGTCTTTGTAACGACCGAGGTAGCGCATCGCGCTCTGGGCCGTCGCCCACTCGTCGGGCGGGCTCGCGTTCGCGCCCTCCTTCGGGAGCGGCGTGTCCGGGAACGCCCACTTGCGGATCTTCGGCAGGGCCTCGCTGCTCTTGATGTTCGCGAGGAAGCGGAGGGCGTTCGCGTGCGGCTGCGGGTGCGACGTCATCCACGCGATCATCGGACCCTCGGCCACCATGAGGTCGCTCGTCTTGTCCGGGTTCACGATCGCGAGGTCGGCGAGCATGCGCGCCGCCCACACGCGCTGGTCGTCGGTGGAGCTGAGGTGCCCGCCGCGACCGAGCTGGTGCATCTTGTCCTTCTGATAGATCTTCGTGGGGTCCATCCCCATGCGCTCGCCGAGGTACTTCGCCGCGCGGACGTCGCCGATCTCGGCGAGGCGCATGCCCACCTCGCTCCGCCAGTGGGGGTGACGCTCGGCCGCGTCCGCCCACTTCACGAGGGCGTTTCCGGCGCGCGGGTCGGCGAGGATCTGCAGCTGCTTGAAGATCTGATCGGTCTGGAACCAGTTCTTCGACTCCGGCTCCTTGGCGACGCTGTCGAGCGCGAGCACGAGACCTTCTCCGCCGATGCCGTCTCGAAGCGCATCGAGGAAGCGATCGCGCTGGGTGTCTTGGGCGGCCGCGAGGCGCTTGAGGAGCGGGTCGCGAGCGCGCGCGTCGGGCATCTTTCCGAGGCCGTTCGCGGCCTGGCCGGCGACGTCGATCTCCGGATCGTTCACGAGCTGGATGAGGGTGTCGATGTACTTCGGGTCCGGGTGCTTCGAGAGCATCGTCGCCACGAGCTGGCGGATGGCCTGGCTCTTGTCGCCGGCCATCTGCGCGAGCTCGTCGATCGGGACCAGCGTCGCGAGCGTCTCCGGATCGAAGGCGGTGCCGCCTCGAATCCGCTGGACCTGGGAGAGGGTGCCCTCTCGGTAGAGATCCATCGCCTGCTTGAAGATCTTCTCGTCCTTGAGCACGACGAGCGCCCAGACGATCTGCGGCTTGTCGGCGTCGCCGGCCTTCTCGAGGGCCTTCTGAAGGGCGGGCTTGGCCGAGTCCGCCTTCGGAGGCCCGACGTAGGCGAGGACCTGCGCCGCGGTGCCGTTGATCCCGGGATCCCCGCGGCCGAGGGCCTTCGTCGCGAGAGCGACGACCTCGTCGTCCTTGAGCTGGGCGAGCTGGAGGAGGGCCTCTTGCACCATCTCCTTGTCGTCGCCCGCCGCCCAAGTCCGCCACTTCGGGATCTGATCCTCGGCCGGAAGGACGAAGATGTTCTGCATCTCCTTCGCCCGCTGCTCGGGCCGGAGCTGCTCCTTGTCCTTCTTGATCCCCCACCAGATGGCGGCTGCGGCGCCGCCCGCGATGAGGAGCGCGAGGACGATGAAGATCGGGTTGAACCGACCGCGCTTGAAATTGCCGTCTTCGGCGATGCGCACGTTCGGGCCCGGAAGCTCGGGCAGCGACGAATCGCCCCCGGGGGGGAGGTTGGCCATGGGACGGCGAAGCTACCGTAGAAGGCCCTCCGCGGTCGAGGGTGGGCCAGCCGGAGTAGCCGAAGGCCGGTCGCCGAGGTAGCGTAGCGTCATGGCGAGCTCCCAAGATCGGGCGACGTTCGTCGCCGGCGCCATCGTGATCGGCGCGGCGGTGCTGGTCGGGCTGACGGTCCTCCCTCGGATTTCTCCCTCCCGGGCGAGCTCGGACGAAGGCGAGCGAAAGCCGGCCCCCGAGTTCAGCCTCCCTGTCGCCACCAAGGGCGACCCGGGGTCGCGGCTGGCCCTCGCCGACATGAAGGGCTCGCCGGTCCTCCTCGATTTCTGGGCGACGTGGTGCGGGCCGTGCTCGCTCCAGTCGCCCATCGTCGACCGCATCGCGCGCCGGTACGAAGAGAAGGGGCTGCACGTCGTGGGGATCAACGTCATCGACGACGACCACGCCGCGGCCGCCGCCCACGGAAAGAGCTTCGCCTACCCGATCGTGATCGACGAGACCGGCCTCACCCAGAAGGCCTACGGCGTCGATCGGCTCCCGACGCTCGTCCTCATCGACAAAGAGGGCCGCGTCGTGAAGCAGACGCACGGCCTCGTCGACGAGTCGTCCCTCGACAAGATGGTTCGGGACATTCTTTGAGGATGGGGGGGAGCGCGCCTGCGCTCGTGGCGACCGCGCTCCTCGGGTGTTCCGCGCCCTCGGACGTGCCCAAGCCTCCCGACGAGGAGGCGAGCTTCGCCTTCCTCGCGAGCGCCCGCCCGCCGCCGCGATCCTCTGCCGCCTACGACCCGAGCTCCCAACCGGCGCGGGCCCCGTCCTCGGCCGCCCCGCTCGGGCCGTGCACCGAAAAGGGCGGCTCGTCCCTCGCCTCTCGTCTCGAGTCGATGAAGCGCGCGGGGGATGCCTCCCCGCTGCCCGTCACGGCCAGCTTCGCGACTCAGAAAGAGGGAGACGAGGTGCCCGGTCTCGCCTTCGTATCGCCGACGACCGGGACGGGCCGTCTGACGCCCGCCCAGATCGAGAAGCTGTGCGATAACCCGGATCTGCTCTCGATCGATCTCGCGCCGGGGAGCTTCCTCGGTCGCTGACGTCACGATCCGCGGGGCTCCGCCGATAGGATCACATGAGGCTCGCGCTCCCCTTCTTGATCGTGGTCTCGGGTGCGGCAGCGGCGGTGGGCTTCGCCCGCGACGGGCGGGCGTGCGGCAACGCCATGACCCTCGCCGAGGAGCAGGTCATGAACATCGCCATCTCCGAGGACCACACGAAGAACGGCCGGCACCGCACCGCCCTCCAAGTCCTCGCGCGAACCGTCGAGCCGATGCCGGAGCTCGGCAAGAACGGCGTCCTCGATCACGCGGTGGAGGTCCAGGCGCTCGCGATCGCCCGCCTCGACGGTCGCTTCGATCGCGTCGGCGAGCCCGTCGCTCCGGAGCAGACGGGACGTACCCTCGAGTGGTCGATCACGACGCTGAGCAAGCTCTTGGAAAAGAAGCCGAAGGACCCATCGGCGGTGACCAACTATGCAGAGGCCCTCTCTCACGCTCCTGGCCGAGACAAGGAGGCCCTCGCCCTCCTCGCGCCGCTCGAAGCGAAGAACGTGATGCCCGGCGCGTACGGTTACATCGCCCTCGCCCGCATGCGCGAGCGCGCCGCCCGGCGAGCGCCCGGGTTCATCGGGGCCGCCCTCGCCGCGGAGGCGAGCGCGCCCCGCGCCATCGCCATGGAGCGGTGCGCGCGAATGGCCTCCGAGCGCGCGCTGTGCAAAGGCGAAGACGAAGCCCGCGCCACGAAGGGCCCCCTCCACCCCGTCGCGGCGAAGAGGTAGCGACGCGGAAGTCGTAAGGTGTGCCAGTCCGAGCGCTCGCCCACTCGAAAACGAGCGCGGAGGAGGGGAAGCGGGCGCGGTACAGCCTTTGCGAACCGCCCTCTCATGAACGCCCGCTCTCTGATGATGACGCTGCTCTTTGCGCTCCCGATCGGCGCGTGCACGAACGGCGAGACCGATGGGCGGACAGGGGTCGGCTCCGCCCCGCTCTCGTCGGTGGAGCCCGGCGATGTCATCACGTTCCGACACTACGGGGGGATGCCGGAGCTTTGCCCAGGGGGTGAGGCGAGCAGCGGCCAGGATGACACGCTGACCCTATCCATCTCGGATCGGAAGCTCTCGTGGCATCTTGCCTCCGGCTGCGGTGACGAGCTCGACGGGTACACGACGATCTCGGCGGCTGCGCTCTCCGAGGTCGAATCGCTCCTCGCCGACATCCAGATCGTCGAAGGCCACGGCTGTGGCGCGGACTACGGCAACGCGAGCGTCGTGCACCAGCGGGCCGACGGGAGCTCGGACACATACTTCAGCGAGGACACCGATCAGCCCTGTGACCCCGGCCCCCTCGTCGACGCGGGGGGCTATGAAGCCGCGTATGCGCGGCTGAGGGACCTGGCCACCATCGAGGTGCACTAGCTGGAACTGCCGGCCCGAAGTTCACTGCGTAGACCTCCTTGGACTCCGTCCACTGCGTGGACTGCGTCCAATCCGGTTCGTGCCTGGATCTGCTCCGCCGCCGCGCACGGCGCGGCAAGTGAAGGGCGGAGCAGCTCCAGGCACGAAGCGCGAAGTCTGGCCGTGGACTTCTGTGTTCCTGGGTACTGCCGGATCCGGAAGCGGACTTCCGGCCGGCAGTTCTCGCGGCAAGTGAAGGGCGGAGCAGCTCCAGGCACGAAGCGCGAAGTCTGGCCGTGGACTTCTGTGTTCCTGGGTACTGCCGGATCCGGAAGCGGACTTCCGGCCGGCAGTTCTGGCCCTCACTTCTTCTTTCTTCGCTCCGACGCGACGACGACCCCTTGGGCGTTCAGCTCGATATCGGTCGCGAGGAGCTCGTAGTCCGCAGGGCCGAATGGCAGGTTCGCCAGCACGGCGCGGATCTGGCGGGTGACGCGATTGACCTGTTCGTCGACGGGCGCCTCGGAGGCGAGACACTCCTCGAGCCAGCCCTCGGCGCGGTCGATCCACTGGCGCACTTGGGCGGCGACCTCGGTCGGATCCTCGATCGCGTCGAAATGGGTGAGGCACACGTGGCGGGCCTCGAGGGCGAGGATCCGATCCAAGGACGCCCTCGCCTGCGCGGGGTCGAAGTCGATCGGCGACGTGGACGCGATCGCGAATCGCCCGGCGTGTTGGAGGGCGGGATAGACGAGCCCGAACGCGTCGCCCGTGTAGACCGTCTCGAGGGCCGGGTCGTGGACGACGAAATGGTGTTTGGCGTGGCCCTCGGTGTGGAGGACCCGGAGCGTGTCTCCGCCGAGCTCGAAGGGCGCGTCGTCGTCGAGGGCGCGCACCCGGCTCTCGGGGATGGGCACGATCTCCCCGTAGAGCTCGGCGAACCGCGCCTCGCCGTAGACGCGCTTCGCGCTCGCCACGAGCTTCGTCGGGTCTATCAGGTTCCCGGCCGCGCGAGGGTGTGCGAGCAGCGTCGCGTTGGGGCACGCCGCGAGGAGCGAGCCCGCCCCGGCGGCGTGATCGAGGTGAGCGTGCGTGACCACGACCCACCGCACGTCCTCGGGCCGGCGGCCACGCTCCTCCAGCGCGAAGAGGAGCCGGGGGAGAGCGTGGGCGGTGTGGGCCTCGATGAACGCGCACTCCCCGCTCCGAGACGTGCGCAAGTAGCACGCGGTGAAGCGAGGAACGACGTCGCAATCGATGGTGAAGCGGGCCGCCGACGCCACGGGATCAGCCCACCGCCTCCGCCTCTTCGGCGCGCATGCTGACGACGGCGACGCCCCCGCGCGACCTCACCGCGACGCGGATGCGGTCATCGCCATTGCGGGGCCGCCACCGCACGGTCCGTCCGTCGCCGACGACGTCTCCGTCCGCCTCCCAGCGCGTCGATACGAGGGCGGGCGTCTCGAGCTCCACGACGACCGTGTCGCCGTCGCGCCGGCCGCGGAGGGTGACGCGCGGAGGATCGGCGAGCGGCAGGTCCTCGGTCCGATATGCCTTCTTGGGAGAGGTGTCGAACCACTGATCCATCAGCCTCAATCGACGAACACCCGGATCGGCGGCGGGGGCCCGATCGTTGTCGGGGATGCCATAGGCGTCGTTCATTCCTGTCATTCCGCCGCCTCCGTCCGGGGGAGGCGGGTCGACGACCATGCCTCCTTCGCCGCCCTGGCCGCCCGCGCCGCCGTTGCCGCCGGCGCCTCCGACCCCGAAGCCGCCCCCGCCGTCGGGGGGCGGGGGATCGACGACCATGCCTCCCTCTCCCGAGGAGCCGCCGCGACCGCCGCTGCCGCCGGGGCCCGTGCTGTCGCCGCACGCCATCGCGCCGAGCGCGGCCGACAAAGACAACCCCACCGCCAGGCTCTTTCGCAGGGCGATGAAGCTCGGGCTCGGGCGGAGGGGCGCCCCCATCGTGGTCGGCGCCACCGTGTGCTCGCGCATGTCTCGATAGAGCTCGTCGAGCTCGACGTGGAACGCTCGATCCACGGCCGCGATCGCGAGCCCGAGCCGCGCCGTGAACCGCTCGATTTGCTCGCGGTCCGCGAGCTCGACGGTGCTCGCGAGCTCGACTGCCTTCTCCATCCAATCCGCGGTGTCGCGGGAGATCTTCTCGGTGAGGTTCTGGGCGCGCCTCCAGAACACCTCCGCCTCGCCGTGCTCGTTGTGGAACCGGCGGAGCACGTTGGCCGCGTAGCCGAGGCCCATGTATCGATTCGCCACCCCGCGGGGGGCGAAGTTGCGCTCGCGGAACGCGGCCGAGCAGATCCTGAATGCGAGCTCGGTGCGGTCGTCGGCGATGCGATAGTTGAAGCCGAGATAGGACCCGCTCAGGTCTTGCTCGCTCGCGAGCTGCTTGTGGAGCGACGTCCCGAAATAAGGCTCCGCCCGGCAGAAATTCACGGGGTGGGTGGCGTGCTCGCGGATGAACCGAATGTTCTCGCGCACGTGGTCGAGCTTCCCCTCGGGCTCGAAGACGAGGAGGTTGTAGCAGACGAAGATGCCCGCCTCGTCGCAGGCCTGGAGGGCGGCGCGGATGTGCTCTTGCTGCGTCCCGCGCTGGAGGTGCTCGCCCCCTTCTTGAGCGGCGTTCTCCACCCCGACATAGAGGCGAATGACCCCCATCTCCGCGAGAGCCTTCGCGAGCGTCGGCGTGATCGTGTCGGGCCTCGATTTGCCCACGAGCGCCGCTCTGCCGACGCCATAGGACTCGAGCGCGCTCGTGATCGCTCGAACGCGCTTGAGGGTGAGCTTCTCGCTCGGGAAGGTGAAGTTGTCGTCGTGGAAACAGAAGATCGCGCGGCCCCCCGCGGCGTCGAGGGTGAGGGCCATCTCGGCCGCGATGTTCTCGGGGCTCCTCATGCGAACGGCCCGGCCGCCGCCGGCGTCGATCGCGTCGTCGTAGAACGCGATGATGGAGCAGTAGCTGCATTTGCCCCAGCACCCCCGCCCTCCGATGATTGGAATGAAGGGCACCCCCATGTGCTGGTTGTGCTCTCGATAGCGCTTGGCGAACGGGACGCCGTCGAGATCGTCCAGCAGGCGCCGCGGCTCTGTCCGATAGGGGACGCCGCCCGGGCCGCGGAGGGCGAGGCCGCGCACGGTGGAGAGCGGCGCGCCGCCATCCAGCGCGGAGAGGACCTCCACGAGCGTCTCCTCCCCATCGTGGAGCACCACGCTGTCCACCCCGTTGCGCTCGGCGAGCGTCTCCTGCCACGCGAGGGTGGGGAACTGCCCGCCCGCGGTGATGTGCCCCTGGTAGCCGGCCGCGCGCAGGGCGCGCGACAGCGCGAGGAACTCCGGCGCGCGATGCTGGAACTGGATGCTCAGACCGATCACGTCGGGCGCACCCTTCATCGCTTGCTCGACGGCGGCGTTCGTCTCGGCCGCGTCGTTGAAGGAGACCACCCTCCACGCATGCCCGTGCTGCTCGCAGACGGCGGCGAGGATCCCCATCCCCAGGCTCTCCTCCAGATCGGCGCCGACGAAGTGAATGCGCATGACGGACCCCTTTCGTGTCCGGTCAGCAGATCACCCGCGGCGCCGTCGCGCAATTCTATTTGTTGTCGTTGATGATCGCTTTGACGGCCGGGTCCTCCCCGCACTTCGTCATCGCATCTTGCAGCGGATACTTGGCTTCGAGCTTCTTGACCTCCTCGTCGACGCGCGCCTTGATCGCCGGGTCGGCCTTGGCTTTCTTCTCCCACGCGTCGAGCGCCTTCTTCCGCTCCTCGTTGGGCTGCACCGCCTTCAGGGCCTCCGCCATCTTTGCGCAGTCTCCCGCGTTCTCGCTCATGGCTTTGAAGAACTTCTCGAGCTCGGCCACGAACGAGGCCTCCGTGATCTCGTCACCGGCGCCGGACTTCCCGCTCGCGGACGCGGAGGCCTTGGCCGATCCGGACGCCGAGCCTCCGTCGCCGCTGCCACAACCGATCGACAAGCCGAGAACCAACACCGCGAAACATCGCTTGATCATGAGACCTCCAGGGTCGCCTCAGAGCGCGGATGGCGGGCGGCGTCAACCGCGTCTCGGCGCGCTTCGCGCGTCGCGCGTCGCGCTTCGCGCTCGCCGGGAGAGGCGGAGCTGAAGCGCCGTCGTGCTGGAGGCGTTGTGCGGCAAGCGCGAGGACCCGCAGCTCGGCTCGTTAGTCGGAGGTCTTGGCGAAGACCTCCCCCCGCTGCGCGGGGCCCCCCTCCAACGCTGCAGATGGCTTCTGAAAGGGGGGGTCCGCACTCGATTGCAGAAAGCTCCTTGGCCTGCAACGCGTCGTCTCGAGACTGGGTCGCACGCACGGCGTCGTCTCGAGACTGGGGGAGCGCGCTTCGCGCTTCGCGCTCGCCGGCAGAGGCGGAG
>JBGAID010000183.1:0-8143 GCA_044225865.1 Polyangiaceae bacterium
GGCGGCGGGGGCGCCGAGGGAGGCGGGGAGCTCCTCGCGCTTGGGGCGCTCGGCCTTGCGGCGGGCGACGAGGGCGGCGAGCTCTTCGAGGGTGACGCCGAGGCGGGCCGCCGTCTCGGCGGCGAGGGCGCTCTTGGCGACGCCGGGGACGAAGGCGTAGGTGGGGCGGTTGCGCTCGTCGAGGGCGGCTTGGAGGAACTGCAGGCGCTCGACGTGAGGGTTCTTCTCGAGCTCGGCGGCGAAGTCGAGGAAGTGGGTGGTGACGAAGACCTGAGGGTTGAGCTCGGTGAGGAGCTCGAGGACGAGGCGGATGATCGCCTCCGCCTCGGAGGGGTTGGTGCCGGAGCAGAGCTCGTCGAAGACGACGAGATCGCCCTGGTGGAGCTCTTCGAATAGGGCGCGGATGCGGAGCATCTCCGTGCCGAGGCGGCCCTCTTTCTGGTCGGCGGAGATGTCGTGGTGGAGGGAGACGAAGAGGCCGCGCGTCCAGGCGATGCGGGCGGAGCGCGCGGGCACGAAGAGGCCGGCTTGGCCGAGGAGCTGGGTGAGGGCGATCGCCTGGAGGAGGCGCGTCTTGCCCCCCGAGTTGGGGCCGGTGACGACGACGGTCGCGTCGTGGCGCGGGGAGTGGAGGTCGCAGGGCTTGGGCGCGCCGCGGTCGGCGAGGAGGAGGGGGTTGAAGAGGCCCATCAGATCGCGCGCGGAGGGGCGCTCGTCGGACGGGGCAGGGACGATCTCGGGCAGGCTCACCTCGAGCCCGCGCGAGGTCGCGAGATCGCGGAAGCCGAGCGCGCCGAGGTAGAGCTCGACGTCCATGAGGAGCTTGAGCATCGCGATGACGTCGCCCTCGAACGGGCTGAACACGGTGTCGAGGAGGCGGGCCATGACCTCGAGCTCGGAGAAGCGATAGCCGCGGAAGAAGAGGACGAAGCGCGAGATGAAGCGCGAGATCGGGCTGCGGTAGAAGCGGCTCTTGTGCTCGCGGATCTTGGCGAGGGCGAAGCCGCGCACCGAGCCGTCGACGCCGATGCGCAGGCTGAGGTCCACGTCGGCGAGGCCGTCTTCATGGGCGAGGAGGGCGCCGAGATCGGCGAAGGCGGGCCGCGCGGCGATCTCGGCCCCGAAGGTGTGGATGCGGGAGAGCTCGCTCGAGGCGTCCGCGAAGCGATCGGCGAGGCCGCGGACCGCGACCTGGAGCGCGCGGAGGATATCGATGCGGTGCTGGTGGAGCTCGGGGACGGAGCCGGCGGTCTGGGTGGTGAGGAGGGCGCGGAAGTTGAAGAGCTCGAGGTAGGTCTTCTCGAGATCGGCGCGGAGGGTCGGTCGCTCCGAGAGCTCGACGAGGATCTCGCGGCGCATGGCGCAGGAGGCCGGGTCTTCGGGCGGCTGGGAGAGGACGCGCGCGAGGTTGGTCCGGTTGGGGGTGAGCTTGCGGCCCTGGATCTCGATCGGGAAGCACGTTCGAACGAATTCCTCGAGGAAGAGCTCATGGGCGAAGTGGCTCGGCTCGAAGCTCGAGGGACCGAGGCGGGCATCGTCGAGCGCGCTCTGGAGCAGATCGCCCCCCTCGCCCACCGCGAACGCGAAGGCGACCCCCTGCGCGACGCGATGATCGTCGAGGCGCGCGTGGGGGGTTCGATAGAGGAGGTCGGGATCCGTCATGGGTGGGCTGGACAAAGGGCGTGTCCCAAGGTTCCCCGCCCGGTTTGCTGGAGGTTGCAAGAAGGTAGCCGACGGTGTGGAGCGCGCTCCTCAAAAACCAATGACCCGACCGCTTTGACCTCCCCTTCCCGAAGGGGCGGGAGTAGGCGTGCCGCCATGGTGCCCAGCCGCGAGAGGGTTTCATGATCCGGGTCGCGCTCGCCATCGCCCCCGAGGTGCGGCAGCTCCTCGACGAGGACCCGTCTCAGCTCGACGAGTTCATCGACGAGATCCACGACGAGGATCTCGCCGACCTGGTCGAGATCCTCGGGCACGACGAGGCGGTGAAGATGTTCGGGGCGCTCCAGCCGGATCGCGCCGCCGGCATCTTCCAGCGCCTCGACGACGAGCACCAAGAGCAGCTCGTCGCGGACCTCGGGCTCGAGCGGATCGCCCCCATCGTCGTCGAGATGGCGGCCGACGATCGCGCGGACCTCATGCGCGCGCTGCCCGAGTCGGTGGGCGAGGGCCTCCTCGAGAACATCGAGCGCGTCGATCCGGAGGCGGCGGCCGAAGTCGAAGAGCTGAACCAGTGGCCGAAGGACTCTGCCGGCGGCCTGATGACGACGGACTACGTCGCGGTCGCGCCCACCGCGACGGTGGCGGACGTCATCGAGAAGATCCGCTACGAGGGCACCAAGGCGGAGACGGTCTACTACGTCTTCATCGTGGGCCGGCAGGGCCGCCTCCACGGCGTCGCCTCGCTGCGCGACATCCTCCTCGCCCAGCCGACGGACAAGATCGAGGACGTGATGACGGAGAACGTCCACGCCGTCAGCCCCACCACCGATCAAGAGGAGGTCGCGCGCACGATGGCGAAGTACGACTTCGCGGCCCTCCCCGTCGTCGGCCCGATGCACAAGCTCCTCGGCGTCATCACCGTCGACGACGTCATGGACGTCCTCACGGAGGAGGCGGGCGAGGACGCCGAGCGCATGGCCGGCATGGAGCCGATCGAGGAGTCGTACTTCCGCGTCCCGTTCTGGAAGTTCATTCGCAAGCGGGTGGTGTGGCTCGTCGTGCTCTTCGTGGGTGAGTTCTTCACCGGCACCGCCCTGCGCAGCTACGACAAGATCATCTCCGCCGTCTCGACCCTCTCGTTCTACGTGCCCCTGCTGATCTCGACCGGCGGCAACTCCGGATCACAGTCCGCCTCGCTCATCATCCGCGGCCTCGCCACCGGCGAGATCACGACCAAGGACTCGTGGAAGATCTTGCGGCGCGAGCTGGCGCAAGGGCTCGTGATGGGGGTCATCCTCGGTACGGTGGGGGCGCTGCGCGTCTTCATGTGGGGAGACGGACACTTGTTCGCCGCCACCATCTTCATCACCCTGATCGGCAACGTGATCGGCGGGTGCGTCGTCGGGTCGATGTTCCCCCTCTTGCTCCGGCGCATCGGCCTCGATCCGGCCACGAGCTCCGCGCCCTTCATCGCGAGCCTCGTCGACGTGATCGGGATCGTCGTCTACTTCAACGTCGCCCAGTACTTCATGGCGGAGATCATCGCGCGGAGCCTCCACGGGTGAAGTCGAGGTCGGCGCGAAGACCTCCGCGCGCTATTGTTTTCGTAGCGAGGTGAGACAACAGCCCCCCCGGTTCGTCGTCAACCACCCCCGCGTTGTCTCATCCGAGCCCACCCGCCGCGGTCCCGCGACCGTTCGCGCGCTACGAATCACGTAGCGCTCCGAGCGCATGAGCCAGCCTCCTCCAGCGCACCAGCCCCGGAGGGACGAGAGGCGGGCCGGCGGTCAGCGGGCGCCTTCGCCGAACGCCGAGCGCACCGTGCCGATCCCGAGCGCTACGAAGAAGAGCGCGGCGAGGGTGAGGACGACCGCGCCGCCGGTGGGCACCGCCCACGTCGCGGAGACGAAGATGCCCCCCACCCCCGCGACGAGGGCGGCCAGGATCGAGAACGCGAGGTAGCCGCGCATGGTGCGGGCGAGGTTGCGCGCGGTCGCGGCGGGGACGACGACGAGCGCCTCTACGAGGAGGGCCCCGATGATCTTGAGGCTCACCACGATCGCGGCCGTGAGCAGCATCACGAACACGTAGTCGACGGCGGCGCTGTCGATCCCCGCGACCCTCGCCAGGGAGGGGCTCATGCTGTCGTGGACGAGGGCGTTGTACTTCCAGATCATCGCCCCGAGCACGATCACCCCCACGAGCGCGAGCACGGCGAGATCCGTGTCGGTGACGGTGAGGAGGCTGCCGAACATGACCGCCTCGATCTGGTGGATGTTGAAGCGGCGCGTGGCCGCGACCAACAGGCAGATGCCGAGCCCGAGGGTGAGGGCCATGAAGACGCCGATGAGGGTGTCCGGCGGCAAGCTCGAGCGGCGCTTCACGTAGACCATGCCGAGGCCGCACAAGAAGCAGAAGCCGAAGATGCCCCCGTACGCGCCCTGGATCGGCTCCCCGAGGACGAGCCCGATCGTGAGGCCGGTGAGGGCGGCCTGCCCGAGGGCGGTGCTGAAGAACGCGAGGCGGCGCGCGACCACGACGTGGCTCATCCCGCCGAGGAGCGGGGCGAGGAGCAGCACCGCGAAGAGGCCGCGGACGACGAACGGATACGCGAGCGACGAAGGCAACACCCCGCGCTCCGCGAGGCGCGTGATCCAACCGATGAGGCCGCTCACGTCGTGCCTCCCGGGCGCAGCTCGGTGATCCGATCCGCGAGGCGCCCCACCTGGGCCGCGTCGTGGGAGACCATCAGGACCGTCACCTCCGCGCCGGATCGCAGCGCCGCGAGGGCCTCTTCGAGCCGCCTCGCGCTCTCCTCGTCGAGCCCGCTCCCCGGCTCATCGAGGATCAGCAGCTCCGGCACGGGATCGATCGCGTTCGCGAAGAGCACCCTCCGCAGCTCGCCCCCCGAGAGGGCGCCGAGCCGCCGCTTCGCGAGCGCGCCCAGCCCCACCCGATCGAGCAGCGCGCCGGTGCGCGCCCTCGTCGCTGCCCGCACCCCGAGGCAGATCGGCAGGCGCTGCCGAGACATCGCGAGGAACTCCTCCACCGTCACCGGGAGCGTGCGATCGACCGCGAACGCTTGCGGCACGAAGCCGATGCGGCCGCTGCCCCGGAAGTGACACCGCACGCGCCCCGTGAACCCTATCTGCCCGAGGAGGGCGGCGATGAGCGTGCTCTTGCCGGCCCCGTTCGGGCCGACGAGGGCGTGGATCGTCCCGCGCTCGACGTGCATCGACACCCCCGCGAGCAGGGTCTGCCCTTCGATGCGCACCGTCACCTTCGACGCCTCGAGGAGCGGCAGCGGCTCGGCCTCCGTCGCTTCCGTCACTTGGCCGCCGTGGTGATCCGTCGCCACCCTGCCTCTGCCGCGACGAACGCCACCGGCTCCGTCACCTCGCCGAGCCCCGGCCCGAGGAACACCATCACGTGGACCATCGTGCCGTCCGCGAGCCGATGATGGACCTCGTCCACGACCGCGTTCGGATCGTTCGGGGTCCCGGGCGGCGGCTCCGTCACGATCGCGACCAGCTCGCTCCTCCCCGACCCCGACGCCGGCGTCCCGACGTAGTTCACGATCCCCGGCCGCGCGATCGATCGCCACGTGTAGCCGGCGTCGTCGATCGGGTCGGGGGCGAACGGCGGCACGAGCTCTCCGCGCAGCGCCTCCGCGGTGGGCCACGTCCCCGCGTCGGTCCGGCGGCGCTCTGCCTCGACGAGCCCCTCCTGGAGGAGCCGGACCATGCGCTGATCCTTTCCGTCGAGCGCGTCGAAGCGGACTTCGAACGGGCTCTCCGTAGCCGCCGTCGGATCCGCGGGCGATGGCCTCCCGAAGATCACGAGCGCGGACCAGAACACGATGTGGAACGCCGCGCGCGCGACGAAGGCCGTCTCTCGCATCGCCGACGGCGGACGGATCTCGACGGTTCGGATGTCGCTCGTCGTTCCCGCAGCGGCCATGTCGCGCTCGGCGAGCATACGCACGAGGTCCTCGTCGCGGATCCAACTTTGGTGATCCTGTGGAAAGACGGCGCGCTTCCTGGGCAATCGCCCGCGCTCGATCCGGAGAAGCTGTGGAGAGCTTGGGTGGGGCCTTTCGGTCGGACGTTGTTCGTCCAACGCGAGGCCCGGTCGCTTGACAGAGCCCGGCGTCCGAGGGACGAAACCGCGGGGCGATTCTGCCCCAACGCTCCGCTCCGTTCCGTTCTCTACTCGTCGAAGGGCTCGATCATGGCCGAAGGTCTCAATCGTGTAATGTTGCTCGGCAACCTCGGAGCCGACCCTGAGCTGCGCTTCACGCAGGGTGGCCAGGCCGTCCTCAACCTTCGGATCGCGACGACGGAGTCGTATCTCGACAAGGACAGGGTCCGCCGCGAGCGCACCGATTGGCACAGCGTCGTCGTCTGGGGCAAGCGCGGCGAGGCCCTCGCGAAGATCCTCGGCAAGGGCTCCAGCGTGTTCATCGAGGGCTCCATCCGCACGAGCAGCTACGACGACCGCGAAGGGAACAAGCGCTACAAGACGGAGATCGTCGCCAACAACCTCATCCTCACCGGGCGGGGCGGCGGCGGCCGCGCCATCGTCGACGAGGGCGGCGGTGGTGGCGGCGGCTACGAGCGCGGCGGCGGCGCCGGCGGTGAGCGCGGCGGCGGCGGCGGCTACGAGCGCGGCGGCGGTCGAGGCGGTGGCGGCGGTGGTGGTGGCGGCGGTGGCGGCCACGACCGAGGCGGTCCCCCGCCCGCAGAAGCTCCCGCCGACGATTTCGGCTACGGCGGCGGTGGCGGCGACGACGACATCCCGTTCTGATCCCGCACCGCGCTACGAAAACAGTAGCGCCAGAGATCACCCAGTGATCTGACCGGTCGGGGGGCGGACTTCCTTCCCCGTCGCGTTCCCCGCCGCGCTCAGCTCGGGCGCGGCCGCGGTCGACGCGCGAGGATGAGCGCCGCACACGCGACGATCACGAGCGCCCCGCCCACCGCGGTGGCGCGCGGGTGGCTCGCCGCCGCGAAGAACGCTCGGAGCGCGATGTTCGGCGGCGGCACGTCCGGGGGCTGCCCCTCGACCGCGAGCACACTGCGGTCGCAGCCCGGCCCCGCACACGCGAGGGAGCAGAGCAGCACGTCTCGATCCGGCCCCGCGAACGTGAGCACTTGGTGCACCCTCAGCGGTCCGCGATCCGTGCGCCCCACCACCACCTGCTCGAAGCGCTGCGCGTCGCTCGACTCGCGCTCGATCACCACCTCGCGCGCCGGCACCCCGAGCGACGCCATCGACAGGTCGCGCCCCCGTCCGAACAGCACCCCCTCGAGGCCCGGCGCGAACCTCGCCGACGAGCCACGCGCGCACCCCGCGAACGCGACCGCCCCGCCGTCCTCCATCTTCGCGAGCGCCACCATGCGCGCGCCCGGCAGCCGCGACACGTCGATCGTCTCTGGCGCGGGGCTCTCCACGATCGGCCCCACCCCCTCCGCCACAAGCTGGTGCGACCCCGCGTCATAGACGAGCGGCGCCTTCTCGGGGCTCGTCACTTGCGCGGCTCTTCGTCCTCGCCCCAGCGATCCACGTCCGCCATCAACGCGTGGACCTTCGCCTTCACCACCTCGAGGCGCGCGCGCACCGCGAGCAGCTCCGAAGGGTCACGCGCGGGCGCCGCTGCCGCCGCCGCCGCCTCCACGATGGGCTCCACCCCGCCCTCTCGGAGCTTTCGCTTCGCCCCCGCGATCGTGAAGCGGTGCGAGTACAAGAGCTCCTTCACCTTGAGGAGCGTGTCGACGTCACGGCGCGAGTAGATGCGCTGCCCGCGCGCGGACTTCTGGGGGCGAACGGAGCGAAACTCACTCTCCCAGTAGCGGAGCACGTGTGGCTCCACGCCGACCAGGCTCGCGACTTCCCCGATGCGGAAGTAGAGCTTCTGGAGCTTGTCGCTCTTGTCCACCAAGGACTTCGATACGAGGGATGCCGGCCGCTTTCAAGCCCTCGAACGATCCAGCCGAGAAAGCCCCTATCCGCCGCTCGAGTTGAGGGGTGCGCCTTCGGCGTCGCGGCCGCGACGAGGGTTGAGCCCTTGCTTGAGGATGTTGCTCGCCTTGAAGTTGAGCACCCTCCGCTCCGTGATCATCATCGGCTCGCCCGTCTGCGGGTTCCGCCCCTGACGCTGCCGCTTGTCGCGCAGGACGAAGTTGCCGAAGCCGGAGATCTTGATCTTCTCCCCGCGCGCCAGCGTCTCCTTCATCGTGTCGAAGACGAGGTCGACCAGGTCGGCCGCTTCCTTCTTCGAGAAGCCGCCCAATCGGTTGTAGATGGCCTGAACGATCTCCGCCTTCGTCATGCCGAAAACCCGCCCCAGCGCGTCGCTGTCTGGAAGATGACGAACCGCCCGAAACGAGCGTCTCCGCAAGGATAAGTGCGAGACCGCGGCCTCTTCAAGGGTGGTCGGTCCCGCCGCAGACCTTTCCCGGCCCGGGATGCCCACCCCCGG
>JBGAID010000056.1:0-74748 GCA_044225865.1 Polyangiaceae bacterium
CGGGGGTGGGCATCCCCCGGCGCTACGAAAAAAGAACCCGCTCATTCAGCTCGTCTCGACCGCCTTCAGGATCGCGGCGCGCTCCTCCTCCGGCCAGTCCTCCACGATCAGATCGAAGCGGCCGAAGTCGAAGGGGTGGCCCTCGGGGGCGGCGGTGCGGACGAGGCGCTCGCGCTTGCCCTCCGCGAGGAGCTCGAGGGCGCGGTGGTGACAGTACGGGTTGTTGCCGGGCCGCCCGAACAGCACGTGGGAGGTCCAGGTGCAGCCGGCGAGGCACGTCTCCGCGTAGTAGCAAGTCCGGCAGTAGCCCCACAGATCTTCCACGGTGCGGGTGCGGGTGAAGCGCATCGGCGCCGAGCGCTCCCAGATCGTCTGGAGGGAGCGGTCCCGGACGTTGCCCCCGACGTAGTCCGCCGTCGGCAGCGAGGGGCAGCCCTTGATGTCGCCGTTCGCTTCGATCCCGAGCACGCTCGACCCCGCCTCGCACGCCCCTCGGTGCGCGCCCTTGTTGCCCTCGTAGAGCAAGTGCTCGTAGGGCCCGAAGTAGCCCACGTTGTTGCCGGACCAGATCCGGATCCCGACCTCGTCGGCGCGGGCCTTGATGCGCGCGATCATCGGCATCACAAAGAGCAGCTCCCACGGCGCGAGGAGGAGATCGTTTTGGGGATCGGCGGCGCGGGCCATCGCGACCGTGAGCTGCACCTGCCACGCGTGGATCCCTTTGGGGACGAGCAGCTCGAAGAGAGCGGGGATCTCCGCTTTGTTCCACGCGTTGATCTGGGTGTTGGACGAGCGGAGCAGCCCGACCCTCTCGATCGCGTCCAGGGCCTCCATCGCGGCGCGGAAGCTCCCGCGCGCGCCGCGCAGCCGATCGTGGGTCTCTTCGAGCCCGTCGATCGAGACGCTGACGCCGTCGACCCCCGCGTCCCGCGCCGCCCGCGCGACGTCGTCGGTGAAGCTGCGCCCGCCCGTGACGACGCCGACGAGGATGTCGCGCTCCTTGAGCCGGCGCACGATCGCCGTCCAGTCCGGCCTGAGGTAGACCTCGCCCCCGATGAGGCTCACCTCCGTGACCCCCATCTGGGCCATCTGATCCACGAGGTCGAGCGCCTCCTCGGTCGTGAGCTCGTCGGGGCGCGCCTTGCCCGCGCGCGATCCGCAGTGCCGGCACGCGAGATCGCACGCGAGGGTGATCTCCCAGACCGCGTAGCGCGGCCTCGCGCGCCGATCGATCTCGCGCGCGTCGAGCAGGATCGGGAGCTTTCGGGCCGAGGCGCCGTCGGCGCGGGTCGCCCAGCGCCGCCCGGGCCCGACGACGGGCAGCTTCTTTCCCTTCATGGGCGAGCCGGGACGTCCAGCGTCTTCACCAGCGAGCGCGCCTCGTCGAGCAGCGCGTCGCGGTTGTTTCGCGCCGGGTCGTCGGTCACGAGCTCGAGCAGCTTCTCCAGGATCTTCCCGATGACCGGGCCCGGGGTGAGCCCGAGCTCCTTCATCAGATCGTTGCCCTTCACGGCGAGATCGCGCGTGCTCATCGCGCTCCCGTCGGCGAGGAGGCGGGCCGCGCGCACCTCGAGCTCGTCGATGGTCCGAAGCTCCGAGTCGACCGGGCGCCCTTTGCCTCGCACGTCCGCGCGCCCGAGCCGATAGAGCAAGGGCGCGGTCGCGCTCCCCACCCGGCGCAGCCACCGGCGCACCGCCGCGTCGCTCCAGTCGCTCGAGTAGCAGATGAGGTGATGCCGCACGAGCGCCACGACGAGGGCCCGGTCCTCGTTGGAGAAGCGCAGCCGCTGAAGGATGGGATCGGCCATGTTCGCGCCGATCGCCTCGTGATCGTAGAACGTGTAGTCGTTCGTCTTGTCGGACATCGCGCGCGATCGCGGCTTGCCGACGTCGTGGAGGAGGGCCGCGAACCTGAGCAGCACGTCCTCTTCCGAGGCGTCGAGGCACGCCATCGCGTGGCCCCAGACGTCGAACCGGTGGTGTCGGTTCTGCTCGCAGCCGACGGACTCGATCAGCTCGGGGCAGGTGATCGCGAGCAGCCCCGTCCTGCGCATGGCCTCGAACGCGACGCTCGGCTTCTCTGCCGCCATCGCCTTGACCCACTCCTCGCGGACGCGCTCGAGGCTGACCTTTCGAAAGGTATCGAGGGCCTCGTTCGTGCCCATCGCCCGCTCCGTCTCCGGATCGATCGTGACGCCGAGGGTCGCGCTGAACCGAGCCGCCCGCAGCGCGCGCAGCCCGTCCTCGCGGAACCGCTCGCCCGCGTCCCCGACCGCGCGGAGCACGCCTCGCTTCAGATCCCCTCGGCCGTCGAACGGATCGATCACGTGGCCGTCGATCGGGTCGAGGGCGATCGCGTTGAACGTGAAGTCCCGCCGCGCGAGATCGGCCACGATGTCGTCGACGAACTCGACCTTGTCGGGCCGGCGCCCGTCCGAGTAGGCGCCCTCTCCGCGCAGGGTCGTGACCTCGTAGGGGCGGTGCTTGATGAGCACGGTGACGGTCCCGTGGGCGATCCCCGTCTCGATCACGCGCGGGAAGATCCGCTTCACCTCTTCGGGCCGAGCGTCGGTCGCGACGTCCCAGTCCTTCGGCGCCTTCTCCCGGATCAGATCGCGCACGCAGCCGCCTACGATCCAGCCTCGCTTGCCGCCTTCGCGGAGCTTGCGGACGAGGTAGGCGACGTCGTCGGGGACCTTGTCGAGGAGCGATGTCACGGGCGTTACCTCGCCGGGGCGCTGTGCCGACCGACGACCTCACGACGTCCTTCTGACACGAGCTGCCTCGGCGCAGGGTAGTCCACCGAACGGCGTTTCGCCAGGGCAGGCCGACTCCGCCCTGGCGCCGGCATCCCTCGCCACGAGCAGGTCGTTCTGCTAAGCACCCCGAGCCCTCGATGGGTTATCCGCTGCGCCTCGCCCTGCGATATCTCGGCTCGAAGAAGCGCGCGAGCATCTCCGTGGGCACCGCCTTCGCGATCCTCGGCGTCGCGCTGGGCGTCGCCGCCCTCCTCACCGTGATGAGCGTGACCGGCGGGTTCCAGGCGGAGTTCCGCGAGAAGGTCCTGGGCGTGAACGCCCACGTGCTCGTGATGAAGCACTCGCCCGAGTTCCGGAACTACCGCGACATCATGGAGCGGGTCCGGAAGGTGCCGGGGGTGCGGAACGTCGCGCCCTTCAGCATCAACCCGATGATGCTCTCCCACGGGGAGAGGGTCGCGACGGGCGTGCTCGTGAAAGGGGTCGATCCGGAGGCGAGCCTCGGGGTCGGGCTCCCGCCGGGGGTGCCTCCCGTCCTGGATCTCCCGCGGCACGTCGTTCGAGGCGAGGCCGGCGCCTGTCCGCCTCAGGACATGGAGTGCGGCATCCGCATGCTCGCCGGTCTTCGGCGCGAGGGGGCGGCGCCTCCGCCACCGCGCGACGCCGTCCCTCCCACCCACGGGCCGCTCCCGACCGCTCCCTCCGCGGTCGAGGTGCCCACCGCGTCCCCCGGCGCCGGCGACGCGGATGGCGGGTACTCCGCCCCCGCGATCCGCGACGCGATGAAGTACTACGAGCGCGAGGCGCAGCGCCGGAAGGAGGCCCTCGGGGACGCGGGAGCTCCCGAGGTCCCCGCCGACGAGGACGACGAGCCGGACGCGCTCGACCTCGCCCGCGAGGAGAGCGCGGACGCGGGGAGCGCGAAGGCGCCGGGCCCGAAGAAGAGAGCGCCCGCGGCGGAGAAGGACGCGGGGCCGCCCGCGCTCGACGCGGAGCCGGCGGACGCGGGCGACCCGCCCCCCGCCCCCGACGCGTTCGAAGGAGCGATCACGCCCGACGGCGGCTACACGAGCAAGCTCCCGGACGACGACGACGAGGCGTTGGACACGCTCGTGAAGGATCCGTGCTCCGACCCGGAGGAGATCAAGAAGCTCCCCGGGGTGATCGTCGGCGTCTCGCTGGCGGAGACGCTCGAGCTCGAGCTCGGCACCTGCGTGACCATCTCTTCGCCGACGATCGGCTTTCAGTACGTGGGGGGGACGATCAAGGCGCCCGTCGCGAAGAGCTTTCGGGTGATGGCGATGTTCGAGGCCGGCTTCGACCAGTACGACTCGAAGCTGGTCTACGCCGACCTCTACGAGGCCCAGGCCTTCTACGACGAGGGCGACACCGTGACCGGGGTCGAGATGAAGATCGCGGACATCGACTCGTCGGACGAGGTGGTGAAGTCCGTGCGGGCCGCGCTGCCCGGGTGCGAGGACGCGGAGTCCTGCGGCTACCGCATCATGGACTGGAAAGAGCTGAACCACGGGCTCTTCACCGCCCTCTTCATCCAGCAGATCGGCATGAGCGGCGTCCTCGCCCTCATCATCCTCGTGGCCGCCTTCACCGTCGTGGCGACCCTCATCATGGTCGTCCTCGACAAGAAGAAGGAGATCAGCGTCCTCAAGGCGATGGGGGCGAGCGACAGCGCGATCCTCCGCGTCTTCCTCTATCAGGGCG
This sequence comes from Polyangiaceae bacterium, assembly GCA_044225865.1. Classification (GTDB taxonomy): domain Bacteria; phylum Myxococcota_A; class Polyangia; order Polyangiales; family Polyangiaceae; genus Xiheicaenibacterium. The sequence continues at coordinate 4,482 of JBGAID010000056.1, forward strand.
GGATCATCGGGGGCGTCGGCACCGCGCTCGGGCTCGTGATCGGCTTCGCGGTGTGCAAGGGCCTGCTCGTTTGGGCGTTCCCCTTGGACCCGAAGGTGTATTTCATCTCCCAGCTCCCCGTCCTCATGCGATGGCAGGAGTTCGTCGTGACGGGCGGGGTCGCGGTGGTGCTCTGTCTCCTCGCGACCATCATTCCGAGCCTGTACGCTGCCAACATTCGCCCCGCCGATGGGTTTCGGGAGCAATAAGAGAGCCACGTGGGATATCCGGTACGACTCGCGCTGCGCTACCTGGGCTCGAAGAAGCGAGCCAGCATCTCGGTGGGGACGATGTTCGCGATCCTCGGGGTCGCCCTCGGCGTCGCCGCCTTGCTCACCGTGATGAGCGTCACGGGCGGATTCCAGGCCGAGTTCCGCGAGAAGGTCCTCGGGGTCAACGCCCACGTGATCCTCATGAAGAGCGACTTCGCCGACTACCGCGAGGTGATGGAGCGCGTGCGCGAGGTGCCGGGGGTGGTGAACATCGCGCCCTTCAGCATCAACCCGATGATGATATCGAACGGGGACAAGACGGAGACGGGCGTCCTCGTGAAGGGCGTCGATCCGAAGGCGAGCCTCGGCGTCGACCTCGGAGGGTCCGTCCCGCCCGTCCTGGACCTGCCCCGTCACATCGTCCGCGGCGAGGTCCGCGAGTGCCCGCGCCCGAGCACCCTCGCGTGCGGGATCGAGAACCTCCACAACCTCCGCAAGGAGGGCGCCGTGCCGAACGTGAAGGGCCCGACGCCGACCCTCGACGACCACGGCAACCCGATCAAGCCCAACGAGCTCAAGGCGGCCGCGCCGGATCCGGTCGGCTCCGCCTCGTCGAGCGCGGGCGAGCCCCCCGTCCCCGAGCCGCCCATCCCCGACCCGACCATCCCCGAGGAGAAGCCCGCTCCGAGCCCGATCCCCTCGGCGTCCGCGAGCGCGCCGAAGCTCGGGAAGGCGCGTCCCGGCGCCGTCCAGCCGATGCGCCCGCCCCCCGCCGCGAGCGCGACCGCGAGCGCGACCGCGAGCGCCGAGACCGCGATCCCCGCCGCTCCGCCCGCGTCCAGCGCGAGCGCCGCCACCGGCAGCGCGTCCGCGCCTGCTTCGAGCGCGCCGCCCATCGAAGGAGAGATCACCCCCAAGGGCGGCTACACGAGCAAGCTCCCCGACGACGACGACGAGGTCTTCAAGGAGCTCGTCAAGGATCCGTGCGACGACCCGGAGCTCGTGAAGACGCTCCCCGGGATCGTGGTCGGCGTCTCCCTCGCGGAGACGCTCGATCTCAAGCTCGGATCCTGCGTGACCGTGTCCTCTCCGACGATCGGCTTCCAGTTCGTCGGGGGCGTCATCAAGGCCCCCGTCGCGAAGAAGTTCCGGGTGATGGCGATGTTCGAGGCCGGCTTCGAGCAATACGACTCGAAGCTCGTCTACACGGATCTCTACGAGGCGCAGGCCTTCTACGACGAGGGGGACACCGTCACCGGCCTCGAGATGAAGATCGGGGACATCGATCGCTCCGACGATGTCGTCGATCACCTCAAGGAGAGCTTGGGGTGCAGCGACGGCGCGTGCCCCTACCGGATCATGGACTGGAAGGAGCTGAACCACGGCCTCTTCACCGCGCTCTTGATCCAGCAGATCGGGATGAGCGGCGTCCTCGCTCTCATCATCCTCGTCGCCGCCTTCACCGTCGTCGCGACCCTCATCATGGTCGTCCTCGACAAGAAGAAGGAGATCAGCGTCCTCAAGGCGATGGGGGCGACCGACTCCGCCATCCTCCGGGTGTTCCTCTACCAAGGCGGGCTGATCGGGGGCGTCGGCACCGCGCTCGGCCTGCTGATCGGCTTCGCCGTCTGCAAGGGCCTCCTCGTGTGGGCGTTCCCCCTCGACCCGAAGGTCTACTTCATCTCGAAGCTCCCCGTGCTCATGCGCTGGCAGGAGTTCACCATCACGGGGGCGGTGGCGGTGAGCCTCTGCCTTCTCGCCACCATCATCCCGAGCTGGTACGCCGCCAACATCCGTCCCGCGGAAGGGTTCAGGGACCAGTAGCCGATGCGAACGTCACTTCGTGGCCGAGCGCTCGGGGCGGTGCTGGGGCTCGCGCTGCTCGGCGGCGCCTGCGTCCCCCCCGCCCCTCATCCCGTGCCGACCGACGTCCCCGTCGCGAAGCGCCGCTTCCCCGACGCGACGCTGGAGAGCCTCGCCGACGGCCGCGCCCGCTACGTCTCCAAGTGCGGCGGCTGCCATCAGCTCTACGAGCCGGAGCGCCACGCCCCCGACGCGTGGCCGCGCACCCTCGACTCGATGTCCGCGCGCGCGAAGCTCACCGAGGAGGATCGAGCCCGCATCGAGCAGTACCTCGTCACCCTCGCTCGGCGCTGACGCGGCAGCGCCGCCGCCCTCGATCACGCCGGCAGCAAGAGCGGCCACGCCATGTTCTTGACCCGCGCGAGGGTGCGGGCGAGCTCGGCCCGGAGCACGCTCATCGATATCCGCGACCTCGGGTCGCGCCGCAGCGCCGCGAACAAGAGCTCGGCGATGGGCGTGAACCGCGAGTCGCGTGAGAACGCGCGGAGCTTCGGGGGGAGGCCGTCGTGGGCGAGGTGCTGCGAGACGAGGGTGACCTCCGTCTCGCCGTCGAACAGGAGGTGGCACGTGAGCGTCTCGAACGCGAGCGCCGCGAACGCGTAGACGTCGACCGCCATCGGCGTCGCGCCGTCGCCCTGATAGGCCCAGACCTCAGGCGGCGCGTACGCGGCCGAGCCGCACCCGAGGCGGATCGATCGCCCCGCCAGCCCGAAGTCGACGAGCACCCCCGTCGCCCCGTGGCGCAGCACGATGTTCGCCGGCTTGAGATCGAGGTGCCCCACCTCCGCGGCGTGCATCGCCTCGAGGCCCTTCGCGACGTCGTCGATCACCTGGATCGCGCGAGCGGTGTCGAAGTTGCGCGTGTCGATGAGCCGCTCGAGGTTCGGGCCCTCCACGAGCTCCATCACCAGGATCGGCTTCGGCCGCGCGGCGAGATCGAAGGTGACGAAGTGGGCGAGGTTCTCGTGGGGAGGGAGGGCGACGAGCGCCGACGCCTCGCTGCGGAAGAGCGCGAGGAACTGCGCCTCCGAGAGGTGCCGGGCCGCGTTCGCGTTGTAGTCGGGCACCTTCAGCGCGAAGCGCTCCGCCCTCGGATCGTGCCGGTCCTCGAGGCGCGTCACCACGAACACCGAGCCCACGCCGCCCGCGGCCAGGGGCCGCTCCACGTAGAAGGCGCCGAGGGCGCGGCGCGCGGGGATCCACGCCGGCAGCTCCGCCGCGACGACGTCCTTGTCGCGCTCGTCCGCGGGGGCGGGCGCCTCGGGCGGATCCGGGCACGTGAAGGGCAGGGCGGGCAGCCTCGAGAGGCTCGCCACGACGACGTTCGCGAGCGCCGCCGGGACCCCCTCGCCCACCTCTCGCGCGAGGAGCGCCGCGTCCTCGACGGAGAGCGGATCACCCCCCGCCGCAACGCGGGCCAGGCGTGAGGAGAGCGCGCGGGAGGGGGCCCGCGCCGCGTCGTCCTCCATCGCGTCGAGGATGCGCGCGCGCGCGCCGGTGTGGACCTGCGCGAGGGCGAAGCACGCGTTCTCGACGGCGAGGGCGGCGTCGATCTCTCCGCCTTGGACGAGCTCGGCGAGCGACCGCGCCCGCGCGATCGCGGACAGGGCGTGGTGCAGGCGCAGGAGCACGGCGCGGAGGCCGTCGCTCCGCGCCGTCCCCGGCTTCACCAGATCGTCCGCGAGCGACTCGACCGAGGTCAGCGCCCCGCTGCCCCGCGCGAGCGGAGAGAGCCGCCCGAGGAGGCTCCGCGTGTCGGGGTCCATCGACGCCTCCGCGAGCGTCGCCAGGTCTCGCGCGTCCCTCAGGCACCCCGCCGCGACGAGGGCGACGTCGGAGATGTCGCACGCGCCGTTCCGGGCGAGGGCGTCCAGGCTCCGCGCGAACGTCGCGATCACGGCGCGGCGAAGCATCGGCGGCGGGCTCTGCGAGAGGCACACGACGATGCTCCGCGCCGCGTGCCGCAGCCGCCCGATCGCGTCGTGCTCGAGCTCGTCCACCCGGCCTTGGGCCTGCCCGTCCAACAGGTGGAGGAGCGCCTTCAGCCGCGCGAGGTGAACGAGCAGGTGGGGGGTCTGATGGGGCATCGTCCCGAGCGGCTCGAGCTCGCGCTCGACGAGCCACACGAACACGCGATCCCGCAGCACCTCGACCGCCTGCTCCGCGTGCCGCACCTGGGCCTCGCGCGGATCGAGCCGGAGGAGGTTCATCAGGGCGTCGCGCTCGAGCACCGCCATGTCGAGCTCCCGCACCACCGCGAACGAGGTCCGCCGCGAGAGCGCCGACGCGGAGGCCTCCCCTTCGTCCCCGATCGCGACCAGCGCGTCGACCGTCCCCTGCGCCGCGTCGAGGAGCTCGAGCCCCCGGTCGTACGCGGCCCGCGCGCCCTCCTCCGCGAAGGCAAGGATCGCCCGGTCGAGCATCTCCGAGATGGGGACGTCGTCGTCCTCCGCTCCGCGGTCGAGGGCCCGCACGAGGGACGTCCGCAGCGCCACCGCTCCGTCGTCGGGGCCGTCCCGCCGGACGGAGGCCACGATCGCCCCCGAGGCCTTCTCTCGGATCGCGTCGACGAACGGCGTCGATCCCAGCTCGCGCGCGAGGACCAGCGCCGCGTCCGCGATGTCCTCCGGCCGCGAAGAGGGCAGCAGCTCGAACATCTCCCGCGCCGCCTCCGGCTCGGACTCCGCCGCGCGCGAGAGGCCCCAGAGGTAGGGAGCGATCGCGCCCGGGTCGCGCGTGAGCAAGCCGCCCGCGAGCGCGCGCGAAGCGATCCTCAGCGCGTCCTGGGGCCTCGAAGCGCACAGCCCGCCGAGGGCGGCCGCGGCCCGGCGCCACTCCGTCGGGGAGAGCTCGGGAGCGAAGTCCTCTTCGATCTTCTGGATCCCGTCTTCGATCAGCGGGCTGAGCAGCCCGCGCGCGATCGCCACGTGCCGGAACACGAGCGGCTCCCGGTCTCCGAGGAGCCGATGCCACACCGCCTCGAGGCTCCCGAACGGACCCACGATCGACAGGCCGGCCCGGTCCCCCAGCTGCGCCCGGCGGAGCGCGTCCCGCGCCGCGCGCTCCAAGAGGCGGGCGGCGAGCCGCCGCTCCGGCAGCGATCGCGTCGAAGGCCCGATCACGTACTCGCGGGCGAGGTTCCGCCGCGACGCGATCGCGAACGCGAGCGGCCCGTCTCGCAGCTCCAGCGCGATCGGGAGCTCCACGAGCAGGGCCACCCGCGCGAACACCGCGGGCGACAGGAGGAGCTTGCCCCCTGCTCGCGCCATCTGCGTCGCCATCACCGCGAACGCGTCGCTCTTCGCCTGGAGCAGACGGGCGAGCACCCGCCGCCCCACCTCGCGCTGCTCCGTTCCGGGCGGCAGCGCCGCCGCGATCTGATAAAGCGCCGCCCCCGCCGCCCCCGCGTCGAGCCAGTCGAGATCGTCGGCGAGCCCCGCCTCGAGCGCGGCCCCGATCCCCCGCACCAGGACCTCCGGGCGGATGCCCTCGAGCGGGCTCGGCATCTCTTCGTTGGCGCTGTTCGAGAGCTCCGCGACGATCCGCCGGAACGCCACCCGCCGATCCGCCCCCGCGAGCCGCGACAAATCCAGCAAGCTCGCGACGAGCGACCCGACGTCCCGGGGTCGCGCCCGGAGCCCTCGCGGCTGCTCGGCAGACGCCGCCGACCCGCCCGCGCTCGGGGTGCCTGCCTCGTCCGCGCTGTCGGGGATCTCCGTCACTCGGCCGGAGACTAGCCTACCGCCGATCGCGCTCGAGCTTCGCGCTCTTTGTCGCGCGAGCCGGCGCGCGCGCGCGCCCGCCGACCGTGGCGAACGTGCCTCGAGCGGCGGCGCTCTCGCCGGGGCGGTCGACCGTTCGGCCTCGCGGGCCCCGAGGTGATGCCCGGCTGCCTCGATGCTACGAAATGGGTAGCATAGAGGGCGCCCCCCTCCCGTCGCATGCTATGAAATACGTAGCGGAGCCGCGCGACGACGGGACGGGAGGGCCTGACGAGGAGCCCTGTTTCAAACGGAAAGCGTGCTCGAAAGAATCCGCATCGTCCTCCGACGCATCTCCCCCCTCGCACGGCGAGGGGGGCCGGGGGGGGTGAATTGGCAGCCACCCCGGTACCGAGAAGCATCGCGCCGACTTTTTCAGCAGCCTGTTAGACTCGTCCCGTCATGCCGCACGATCGCCCATCGTTCCCGAGCATTTACATGACGCTCGCTCAGGCGCTCGCGTCTCGGTCCACCTGCGCGGTGGAGCCCGTCGGGGCCGTGCTCACGAGCGTCGACTTTCGCAAGGTCCTCGCCATCGGCTACCGCAACAACGCGGCCGGGCTGCCCAACCGCTGCGACCGCGAGGCGGGCAGCCACGAGGCGGGCACCGAGGGGTGCGGGTGTCTGCACGCGGAGGAGAACGCCGTGATCAACTGTGACGCGCCCCGCTCGGAGCCGAAGATCGCGCTCGTGACGAAGATGCCTTGCCGCATGTGCGCCAAGCGCCTCATCAACCTCGGCGGCCTTCAAGATCTCTACGTCCCCGCGACCCTCCCCACGAGCGCCTCGGACGCCGCGACCATCGAGCTCCTCGGCTCGGTGGGGATCCGCGTGCACTCCGTCGGCTGAGACGTCAGGGTACACACGGTGGACGCTCCCGAGCCCGGAGAAGCGAACCGAAGGATCGGATCCGATCTCGGTCGGTACCGCCTCGAAGCGCTGCTCGGCCAGGGCGGGATGGCCCAGGTCTACCGCGCGCGGGATCGGGCCAACGGGAGGGTCGTCGCGATCAAGGTCTTGCGAGAGGGCAAGGCTCCCCACCCGAGCCTGCGCGAGCGCTTCGAGCGCGAGTGGCGGCTCATGCAGGCGATCACCCACCCCGCCGTCGTCGCCGTGCTCGACTGGCCCGACGATCCGATCGGGCCCCTCTACTACGTGATGGAGCTCCTCGAAGGGGAGACGCTCGCCCACCGCCTCGACCGCGAGGAGCGGATGCCGGTCGGGATCGCCATCGAGATCTTCCGCGACGTGGCCCAGGGGCTCGGCGCGGTCCACGCCGCGCGGAGCGTTCACCGCGACATCAAGCCTCAGAACATCTTCCTCGTGGAGGGCGATCGGCTCCGCGCCAAGATCCTCGACTTCGGCCTCGCGCGCGTGTTCGGCAGCCAGATCACCGGCTCGGGGGTGATCGTGGGCACCCCCGCCTACGTCTCGCCCGAGCAAGCCTCCGGCGATCGCGTCGACCCCCGCTCGGACATCTACGCCCTCGGCCTCGTGATGTACCGTGTGCTCACCGGGCAGCACCCGTTCGTGAGCGACGACCACGTGACGACCCTCGGGCACCAGATCCTCTCCGCCCCTCCTCCGCTGTCCTGGCTCGAAGAGTCCGTCCCCCGGAGCCTCGAGGCCCTCGTCCTCCACATGCTCCGCAAGCAGCCCGAAGATCGGCCGCAGACGATCGCCCTCGTGGACGAGCGCCTCGCCGAGATCGAGCGCGCCATCCACCGCGACGATCCGACCTCGGCGAGGATGGACCGCCCGTCGAACCCCCCCGACGACGCCTATGGTCCGCTGAACCCTCTCGCGGAGAGCCTGGTGAAGAACGCCCTCGTCGCCAAGGGCTTTCGAAAGCGGAGCTGAGAGGACGATCGATGCGATCCCGCGCTGCGCTGCTGGTCTTCATCGGCCTCTTCGGCTGCGACGACGAGCGGGAACGAGCGAAGCTGAGCCCCTCCGAGCGGACGGGCGTGACGAAGGCCCCCGTGGCGCCGCCGCGTGACGTCTGCGTCCGCCTCAAGGCGCTCTCCGAGGGAGCGCTGCCGGATCCGAAGGCCTCACCCCACAGCCCGATCGACCTCGACCAATGCGAGAAGGATCTCGCCGAGGTTCAGGCGTTGAGCGCGAGCGGCTTCGGTTGCATCGAGAAGTGCCCCGCGCATTCGAACATCGACGCCGCCCTCGGGTGCGTGATCGAGTGCGAGGAGAAAGACCCGAAGCTGAAGGCGAGGCGTGAAAAGAAGGACAACGCCCCCGCCTCCGATCGGTCGGCGTCCATGCTCGGGTGGCCCGCCCTCCCCAAGGCGAAGAAGGAGGGACACCTCGTCGACCTCGATCGCGAGCTCCCGTTCACCATCGAGCTCCCGGAGGCGTTCAAGCAGACGAGCGCGACCGACGTGCTCGTCACCTACGAGCTCACGGACCCGGAGAGCATGTCGGTGGCTCACCTCAGCCTGACGTCCTGGTTCGAGGAGTCGATCGACAAGGCGGTGGAAGAGGCGAAGACGCTCGGGATGACGCCGGTGAAGAAGGAGACGAAGGATGGGGGCTTCGTGCTCCAGCTCGCGGGCACGACCGGCATCTCCGTCGACGCGCTCCTCCGCTCGTCCGGCAGCTACGTCAAATGCTCGGCGACCCTCTACACCGGGGAGGTGGAGAAGGTGCGAGAGACCCTGCTGCCATTCCTCGCTCGGCTGTGCGCCTCGGTGGAGATGGGCGCGCCGAAGGCGGCCCCCCTCCCTTCCTCGCTGCCGTCCGCGACGAAGCCGTCGGCCTCGCCGTCGTCGTCGCCGCGCTGAGGTTGATATGATATTTGTCATATGCGATGCCCAAGCGTCTCGTCAGCGGCTCTTTCGTGCTCGGGATGGCGCTCGCGCCCTCGCTCGCCCGCGGCGCGCCCGGTGACACTTGCGAGGAGGCGGTGGGGATCGACCCGGGGGTGGTCGCGGGCTCGACCGTGAGCGCGCCCGAGGGGCCGGCCACCCCATGCGCGCGCGGCGACACGAGGGCGATCTGGTTCCGCTTCGCCGCGCCTTCGGACGGGCGCTACCTCCTCACGACTCGGGGGAGCGAGCTCGCCGACACGACCCTCTCCCTCTATTGGGGCTGCGGCGAGCCGGGGGCGATGACGTGCGTCGACGACACCGACGCGAGCCTCGCCGCGGAGGCGACCGTCGATTTGGTTGCAGGTCAAACGATCTGGGCGCGCGTCGCGGGGTGGGGAGGGACGACCGGGCCGTTCGTCCTCGCCGCCGATCGCCGGGAGGCGCTCCTCCGTCCCCCGAACGACGCCTGCGAGGACGCGCTCCCCATCGACCAGGCGACGAGCGCGGTGGGGACGACCCTCTTCGCGTCCGGTGAGGACGTCACCTCGTGCGGCAGCGACGACGTGGCGGACATTTGGTACACGTTCACCGCGGAGGCGGAGGGCGACTACGATTTCTTCGTCACCCAGAACCAGACCGCCGCGAACCTCGTGAGCGTCCACGAGACGTGCGGCGGCGGCGAGCTGTCGTGCGGGGTCCTCTCGACGAGCGCCCACGTCGCCGCGGGGCAGAAGGTCTGGGTCCGGGTCGGGTCGAACCCCGACGCCTCCGACAGCTTCGACGTGCACGTGGGGCCGGGGGCGCCCGCGATCGCGCCGTCGAACGACACGTTCGCGACCGCCCAGCCCGCCTTCGTCGGGGACTCGATCCACGGCACGACGGTGGGCGCGACCCAAGACGCGATGAACTTCGGGCCGGTGTGCGCGCCGTGGGTCAACGCGGCGGTGTGGTACTCGTTCGTCGCCCCCGCCGACGGCGTCTACGTCTTCGACACGAGCGCGAGCGAGATGGAGGACACCATCGTGGCCGCCTTCGAGGCGTGCGACACGAACGGCGACGCCATCCCGCCTCCGTTCCTCGTCTGCGACGACGACTTCGGGAGGGGCAAGCGAGCGCGACTCGACGGGTTCCTCGCCGAGGGCGAAAGCTTGTGCATCGCCGTCGCCGGTCGCTACCTGAGCGAGCACGGCTCCTTCGTGCTGGACGTCTCCGAGCTCGGTCCCCCTCCCGCCAACGACACCTGCGAGGGGGCGATCCCGATCCAGGCCGGGCAGCAGATCGAGGGTGAGAACTACGCCGCCACGCCGACCCCGACTGGGCTCGCGTGCCCGTCGGGAGCGTTCGCGCTCTGGTATTCGTTCACCGCGCCCGCGGACGGTCTCTACAAGGTCGACACCAAGGAGAGCGCCGACACCTCGCCCGAGGTCGCGATCTACGACCGCTGCGGGGGAGAGGCGCGCGACTGCTCGGCCGAGCTACGGCCGTCGGTCCCGGTCGAGATGGTCGAAGGTCAAACGATCCTCGTGCGGCTCTCGACGGATGTGTTTTGGCGAAGTCCGATGGTGCTCCGGGTCGGGCCGGATCGAGCGCCGACCGGGGAGGGGGGAGGGCCGGCCGAGGGCGGGGCGAGCGCGGGCGGCGCGGGAGCGGGAGGCGAGCCGGCGAGCGAAGGCGGGTCCGCGCCGACGCTCGACGACGATCAGGACGGGGAGGACGGATGCGGATGCCGCCTCGAGGGGCGCGACGCGGGAGGGCACGAGCGCGCTGGTCTGCTCGTCCTCGGTCTCCTGCTCACTCTGGGCCGCAGGCGACCTGCTGGATCCGCATCGTGTCGTAGGCGGTCGTGCCCGAGCCCGTTCGCTCGGAGTACACGATGTAGCCGAGGCCGCCGAGGGTGGTGATCGGCGAGTTCGTCGCGAACGTCGTGAGATCGCCGAACTTGAGCCCGGCCGTCGGGGCGAAGAAGTTCTTCTCGTAGTAGGCGGTGCCGCCCTCGGTTCGCCCGACGATCAGGACCATGCGGTCCTTGGTTTGCGCGGGGCCCGCGAAGACGAGGGCGTCGTCGGCGAGGCGGGGCTCGCCGGAGCTCGGCACGTCGAGGAGCGATCCGATGTCCAAGATCGTCTCGAGATCGCTGGGGCTGACGCTCTGCAGCTGGGTGTCCGGGATCTGAGCGGCCGCGAGCTCGAGCGTCGTCTGCCCGATCACGCCGAAGGCGAGGTTGACGTCGCCCGTGTCGCGGCGGTTCGCGCCGATCATCAGGTAGCCGGGGCCGATGAGGTTGGGGCTCTGCGCCGTCGCGTCCCCGGGCGCGAAGTACCACTGCTGGGTCCCGCCCATCCCTGCCATCGTCGGGCTGCCGACGAAGGCGTGCACGCGCCCCTGCCCATCTCGCACGATCGCGCGCGGCGTCGCCGCTTCTTGGTCGCCGAGGTCGGGGTTGCCCTGAGCGTTGAGGAGGGTCGTGTACGTCGTCGTCAGGACGCCGGGCTGGTGCACCGCGTACCGCCCCTCGTACGTGCCGCCGTTCTCGGCGCGCACGAGGAGATCGATCCGCTCCGTGGCCGGGCCCACGAACAGCATCTTGCCGCGGGGCGGGTTCGTCCCCGGAGCGCTGAGCGCGCCGTCGGAGATGTGCATCACGGTCGGGTTGTCGATCTGGTTGCCGTACGAGACGACGTCGATGGGGAACCCCGTCGGGTTCACGAAGCTGCGCGCGACGAGCACGCCCACGTGGCTCGCGTCGAGGCGGGCCGCGTCCATGAACTCCTGCGCGACGATCGTGTCGGTTCCGTTGATGGTCTGCAGGTTGACGTTGACGTCGCGGACGCGGATCTCGCCGTTCACCTCCACGAAGACGCGGACGGTGTCTCCGTTCGGCATGTAGGCGAAGCTCCGGTCCCGATAGACGCGGCTGCCGGTGGGCTCCGCCGAGAGATCTTCGACGTCGAAGGGATCCCCCTGGAGGGAGCAGGTGATGTTCACGGCCGGCGATCCGCCGCTGCCCCCTCCGCCTTCGGTCATGCCCCCGCCGCCCGTCGCCTGGCCCCCCGTCCCCTCACCGCCGCCGCCCGTCGTCGGCGTTCCGCCCTGCGACGAGGCGCCGGAGCCGCCGCCGCCCGCGGATCCGAGCGTCCCCTCCTGGATGTTGAAGATGATGTTGCAGCCGGTCGCGAAGGAGAGGGCCGAGGCCAAGACGATCAAGCGCATGAGAGCCTCAGAGTATCGGAGGTGCGTGCGGCCATCGAGATCTTCTCCCGAGGCACGGCTCGTCGTACGCGGGGCGCGGCGAGAGCTCTCCGGCGCAACCTTCTCGCTTCAGCCTTTTCCGTAGGCGGTGTTCTCGAGCAGGATCACGTTGGTCTTCGAGCGCGACTCGCCCACGCTCGTCACGTAGACGGCGGGCTTGTCCTGGACCGGGCAGACCTTCTCGCAAGCGCCGCAGCCGATGCAGAGCTGAGGGTCGACGTGCGGCCGCTGCACCTTCACCATCTCCATCGGGGGCGCGTGCCCGTCCTCGGATGCCTTCGGCGATCGCTTGGGGACGGTGACCTCCTCGACCCAGATCGCCTTGGGGGACGTCGGGCAGAACTCTTCGCACACGATGCAGGGGGTGCCCATCGCCCAAGGCAAGCAACGGCCCTGATCGTAGAAGGCGGTGCCGATGCTGATCGGCTTCTGATCGACGCCGAGCTTCTGCTCTTCGGTGATCTTCTGAATCGCCCCCGTCGGGCAGACGTCACCGCAGAGGACGCACGAGGGCTCGCAGTAGCCGATGCGCGGGATCAGGATCGGGGTCCACATCCCCTCGAGGCCGGCCTCGAACCACGCGGGGTGGAGGGCGTTGTTGGGGCAGACCTTCATGCACTCCGCGCAGCGGATACAGCGCTCGAGGAACTCCCGCTCCTCGACCGAGCCGGGGGGCCGGATCACGCGGTGGTCGTAGTTCGCGTCGATGACGTCTGCGATGCGAGCGGCGGGGATGATCGCGGCCCCTGCCGCCGCCGTCGCCATCGTCGTTCGCCTCCCCAGGTCCACGCCCTGCCGCGTGCTCAGCCGAGCGGGCAGGAAGCGGAACTTGATCACGTCCTCCGGGCAGGCGCTCTCGCAGTTCATGCACATGTGGCACTCTTCCTGTCGCCACTTCACGCCGCCCTGCGGGCTGTCGGCGCCTTGGCAGTGGACCAGGCAGAGGTTGCAATCCGTGCATTTCGAATGGTCCTTCTCCATCCCGAAGAGGGCGAGCTTGGAGAAGACGCCGAGGAACGCGCCGAGGGGGCAGAGCACCCGGCACCAGAAGCGCGGCACGAACCGGTTCAGGAAGAGGATCGCGACGAACAGCGTCACGATGAACCACGTCTGGTGGAAGTAGAACTGCTTGTTCTGCCAGACCGTCTGGGCGAAGAAATCCCCGGCGTTGTCGGTGGCGCGCTGCACGCCCTTGTCCCCGTAGGTATAGGCGACGTCGCTCGCGCGGCCGGTGACGTACTGCATGGCGGGGATGACGCCGAGCCCGATGGCGCGGACGGCGACGCAGATCGGATCGAAGAGGCCGCCGATGGCGCTGCCGGTGAGGGCCGCGAAGAGCGACCCGACCATCACGTAGTATTTGATGCGCTGGCGGCCGGGGTGGGTCTTGTTCTGATCGACCCGGCGGGTGCCCTTCAAATATCGGGACGGAAAGATCCACGAGAAGAAGTGGTGGAGGGTCCCGAAGGGACAGATCCATCCGCAGAAGACCCGCCCGAAGACGAGGGTGACGGCGAGGAGGATCACGCTGAAGGCGAGCTCGCGGTACACCGCCCGCGTCGAGAGCAGCGTCATCGCGGCCACGTACGGGTCCGCGAGCAAGAACGCCTCGACCGGCTTGCCGACCCGCACCCGATCGTGATCGCCGCCCGCGAAGCTCCCTCGGAAGCCGGTCTCGAAGAGGAGATAGAGGAACGTGAAGAGGAAGCCGGCCTGGGCGAGGCGTCGGGCCCACACGAGTCCGCGGATCACCGGCCGAGCGGGCAGGCCGCTGCCGGATCGAGGCTTCTGCCTCGTCGCGCGGCGGACGATGCCGGCGAGGTTTTGCGCGACCTTCTGGAACTTCATCGCGAGCTCCCCTCCACGACCTAGCGAACGGCCTTCAACATGATCGGGGCTCTAGAGCACCGATCATGTTGAAAGCCGAGTGAAGTCGGGGGAGTTTGCGGCTGAGGCGCGCGCCCGAGGAGTGAGCACCGCAAGACTGCTCCTCGCAATCTGAGGAGCGGAGCGACGAGGCCGTGTGGATCGGGCGCAAAATCGCGCGAATACGCCGGTTTTCAACATGATCGGTGCTCTAGACGAAGGCGGTGCGAAGGCTCGCCCAATCGGTGGTGCCGAGGCCGCGCTCTCGGCCCATCTTGAGATACGCGAGCTCGTCTACCGTCTTGCCGATGAGGGTGCAGCCGTACGCGTCGGCCGCGACCTGATCGATCGACGCGATCACCTGGTGCATGTCGCGCGCGTCCGCGACGTTGCCGCCCTGCGGCCCGTTCCGCATGAGCACGCGGACGGCGTCGAGCACGGTGAGGGTGGGCTGCATGAAGGTGGCGAGGTCGGCGATGGAGACGTCGATGTTCTGATGGAGCCGGTTTCGACGGCCCCCGAGCATGCCGTACCAGTTCTTCATCGCGCCGGTGTAGCCGGCGAGGTTGTGGTGCTTCGCGACGGGGACGTTGATGACTTTGTCGGCGTTGAGGAGCGGCGTGTAGATGGGCCACTCGTCGAGGACCTCGCCCTTCATCCTCGTCTTCTTGAAGCGCGACTCCACCGGGAGGACGACCTCGGCGCCGGCGTGGTAGGCCGAGCCCCAGATCCCCGAGCGCTCGAAGCAGCGGTTCGGCTCGTTGCACGAGGCGTCGGTGACGACCACGTGCTTCGCCCCCGCGTCGTAGGCGAGACGGACCACCTCCGCCACGACGGCGGGGTTGGTGTTCGCGGCGTGGATGGGGGCGCGGTCCCAGCCGATGTTGGGCTTCACCACCACCACGTCTCCGCGCGAGACGAAGCGCCGCATCCCTCCGACCGCGTCCACCGCCTTGCGAACGAGGGCGGCCGGATCGTCGTCGTCCTTCGCGATCGCGATGTCGGCAGCGCCCTCGCTCTTGCCGACCCGGAAGTCGCGCGTGAGGGTGTGCTGCTTCGAGGTCTCGAACGCGCTCTCGCCGTGGTCGCGGAGGATGACCGCGCCCGCCGCCGACGCGCCGAGGACGGCGCTCGCGGCGCCGACGCGCTTCAGAGCTTCGCGGCGCGGGATCCGCATGGGACGTACCGTAGCGTCACGTCGAGGGGTTGTCGATCAGAGGGAGTCGGGGGAGGGCGGGACCGGAGGCGGTGGCGGCTCGGACGCGGGCGTCGTCTGCCCGTCGCTCGGCGGAGGGGGCGGAGGGGCCGGCGGCGGAGGCGGTGGAGGCGGCGGCTGGGAGGGCGGCGCGTTCACCGATGGGCTCGAGGGGGGCGGCTCGTCGTACGGGTTCGCGGTCGGCTCGGCGGTGGGGGTGGAGGTGGAGACGGAGCCGAGGTTGGGAGAGCCCGCGGGAGGCGGCCCGCTCGCGACCGAGGGCGACTGCGAAGCGACGCACTTCTCGTGCTCCGTCTTCGCCTCGAGGAGCGCGTTCTCCTTCTCTTTCAGCTGCGTCTCGCACGTCTCGTGATCCGTCTTCGCCTTGTCGCGCTCCGTCTTCAAGTCCGTGGTGAGCTTCTCTTTGTCGGCGATGCACTCCGCCTTCTCGTGCTTGAGGTCCTCCTCGTGCTTGCGCTTCTCGGCCGAGGACTTCTCGCGGAGATCCTTGATCTCGTCGACGGCCTCCTTGCAGCCGTCCCCCTTGTTGGAGAGGGCGTTCAGCGTCTTCTCGTGCTCCGACTTCTCGTCGGCGAGGTCCTGGGCGCAGACCTTCGCCTCGTGGGAGGACACCGCGTTGGCGGCGATGCACGTGTCGAGGCGGTCGAACGACTCGGCGCCGGCCGCGCGCGCCTGCTCGAGGGCGGAGGCGAGCCGCAAGGTCTCTCGCTTCCAGAGCGCGAGGGCCCCGACCGCGCCCGCCGCGATGACGACGATGGTCGCGATCACGCGCGCCCGCGCGAGGGCCCGTCGCGCGCGGTTCCTCGCGTCTTGCTCGGCGCGCTCGGCCTCGCGCTCCGGCTCGAGGAGGATCTCGAGGTCGTCGGCGAGCTCGCCCATGGATGGGCGATCCGTCGCCTCGATCGCCATCCAGCGCGCGAGGAGCGAGTTGAGCCGGGTGCGGATCGCCTCCGATTGCTCGAGGAGCGCCCCGTCGGCGAGTGGCTTCGTCGCGCGCAGGTCGTGGCTCTCGATGACCTGCCTCCGGGTGAGGGCCTTCGCCCCCGGGAAGTACTTGTCTCCCACGAGCGAGAGGAGGAGCGTCGCCGCCATGCAATACGTGTCCATCTTCTCGGTGAGGGTCGCCTCCTTGTCCGAGTTGAGGATGGCCGCGAGCTGCTCGGGGGCGGCGTAGAGCGCGGTGCCCGCCACGAAGGGAGAGTCCTTCTCCGCCGCGACGCCGAGATCCAGCAGCACGGGATGGAGCCGAGCGCCGAACCGCGCGAGGAAGATGTTCTCGGGCTTGATGTCCTGATGACGGAGGCCGAGCTGATGGAGCGACGCCACCGCGCGCGCGATGGGGAGGAAGATGTCGTAAGCCTCGCGCAGCCCCAGCGTGCCGCGCTCGAGCCGCTCGCCGAGGGTCTCGCCTTCGTAGACGGGCATGGTGAGCCACACGAAGTCGCGCTCGATCCCGTGATCCTTGAGCTGCACCACGTTGGGGTGCCCGACCGTCGCGAGCATGACGAGCTCTCGCTCGACGTTGCGGCCCGCGTAGTGGGAGCGGGGCAGGATCTTCATCGCCACGCGGTGCTCGGGCACGTCGAGGCGCTCCGCGACCCAGACCTTGCCGAAGTTGCCTTCTCCGAGCGGACGCACGAGGCGGTAGTGCATCCCCACGATGTCGCCCTGCTCGGGCAACGCCCCGTCGCCGACGTCCTCGGAGCCATCCATCGAGGAGGAGCGCCCGTCGGAGCTGCGCGAGTCGGCCGCGATCGTCGTGGCGAAGGGCCGCGTGCGGGTCGCGCGGAGGTCGTCCGGCGAGGGCATTCGATCAACCTAGCGGACCGTCGACCGAAGAGCCAGCGAAGGACGCGCCTCGGGCTTTTCGTGTAAGGTCGGCCCCGGTCGGACGTTGTTCCGGTCGTGAGCATGGATCCGATCGACGAGGGGATCGAATGAGCGACGTGCGCAAGATCGCGCTCGGCACGATGGCCGCGCTGTGGATGGGGGTCTTGGGTCAGGGCTGCTCGATGGCGGACAAGGCCGCGGCCGCGCCCGAGGCCCCGATGGATCAGGCGACCCGGGCGGAGGCGATGCCGGCCGGCGCAGCGACGGCCGCGCCGCTCGCCCTCGAGCCGACGAGCGCCGACGGCGCCAAGGAGATCCCCGACGCGCCCAAGCAGGCGCCGCAAGAGCAGGCTCCGAACCAGAAGCCCGAGCCGGGCACCTTCGATCCCAGCCGGAAGCAGCCGATCCTCATCTATCGGGCGGACTTCTCGCTGAGCGTCTACGAGGTCTCGAAGTCGATCGACGCCGTCGAGGGGCTCGCGAAGGGGTATGGCGGCTATCTGTCGCGACGTGACGACACCACGATCACGGTGCGCGTCCCCGCCGAAAAATTCCAAGACCTCGTCGCCGCGATCGAGAAGGTCGGGGACGTGCTGCACCGCAACGTCGTCTCCGAGGACGTCACCGCCGAGTACCGCGATCTCGAGGTGCAGATGGCGAACCTCACCGCCCTGCGCCTCCGCTACGAGAAGCTGCTCGAGAAGGCGCAGAAGGTCGAAGACGCGCTCGCGATCGAGCGCGAGCTCGGGCGCATCACGGGGGACATCGAGCGCGTGAAGGGGAGGCTCAAGCTCCTCTCCGATCTCGCGCGCTACTCCACCATCACCGTCAACTTCGCCCCCCACTCCACCCAGAAGCTGCAGCAGGGCCCGTTCGTCCTCCCGCTTCCGTGGCTGAACCAGACCGGCTTGAAGAGGCTCCTCTCGCTATGAGCGCGGCAATGAAGAAGACGTCGAAATGGATCTGCGTCGCCGGCCTCCTGGCCGCCTCCATCGTCGCTGCCGGCTGCGGCCGGCCGTACGGCGCGCTCACCCCGAGCGGCTTCGTCGAGCTCACGGACGGGGGACGCACCTACGACGACTCGGCGCACGAGTACCGCGCCTCGTCGGCGGACGGGGTCGTGCTCGGCGTTCGCGCCTGGAAGAACGAGCCCAAGGTCGACCTCGACCTCGCGGTGCGCGCGCTCGAGAACCGGATCAGATACGGAGAGGGCTACGCCCTCCTCGGCAAGAACAAGGTCGTCGCGGCGGACGGGAAGACGGCCGGGATGCGGCTCGACTTCGGCCACGACGAGAGCGATAACCCCCACCTCTACTCGGTCGCCGTCTACGTCACGAACGACTACGTCTACCTGGTCGAGGCGGGCGGAAAGAAGCCCCTCGTCGAGCACGCCAAGGCGTCGATCGAGTGGTTCATGAAGAACTTCAAGCCATCCTGAACCGGTCTGCCGCTTTCTTGTCGCGAGGCCGTGTGGTACGCGGTACCGCCATGCGGTCAGGTCGGCTCGCAGGCGCGTTCGCGGCGGCGCTCCTGCTCTCTCAGGCAGCGAGCGCGCGCGCCCACGGCTCGAGCGGAGGGATGCAGCTCCCGCCCGACCCGGCCCCCGTCACCCCGGATGGTACGAAGGCGAAGGCGATCCTCGACGCGCTCCCCAAGGACGAAGCGTCGGCGGCCGTGCTCGCGGACGCGGCGAAGAAGGCGCGCCTCGCCCTGAGCCGCGCCGACGGGGCTCACCTCGCAAAGGACGGTGAAGGCGCTCGCATCTTGTCGCGGGTCGCCCTCGCCTGGGCCGAGGCGGCCAGCCTCTCGGTGCGCGCGGTAGACGCGGAGAAGAAGGCCACCGCCGAGGAGACGGCGAAGCGCGACCTCAAAGAGAAGATCGAGCGAGCGCGAGCGCTCCTCGCCGAGACGGAGGCGCGAAAGCTCCAGCTCGCGGCCGAGGCCCAGAAGGCAGAGCTCGAGGCGAAGCGCGCCCTCGAAGCTCCCAAGCCATCCAAGGACGACCAAGCGAAGAAGCCGAAGAAGGCCGCGAACCCCCCACCGCCCGCGAAGCCCGCGGAGGGGAAGCCCGCGCCCGCGAAGCCTCGAGCGGAGAAGAAGCCGTGAGCAAGCGATCGCTCGTGATGCTCCTGCCCCTCATCGGGATCGCGACCGCGTGTGCCGCCATTCCCCCGCCGCGGGTCCTCGAGGAGGCCGACGAGATCGGCAAGTCGAAGGCGGTGATGGAGGCGAAGGAGCTCGCGCCGCCGGCGTGGGCCCGGGCCGAGAAGCGCCGCATCGAGGCCCACGAAGCCCTCGCGAAGGGGCCCCAAGCGCGCGCGCAGTTCCTCGGAGAGGAGGCGATCGCGCTGTATCACCAGGCGGTCGCCCTGGCGCGCCTGACGAAGGCGGCCCTGCGCGAGAAGGCCGCCCAAGAGGATCGCGAAGCGCTCGAGAAGGAGCTCCGCGAGCTCGACGCAGAGCAGGCGCGGGCCACCGCCGACGTCGACGCCCTCGAGGCCAGGTTGCGGACGGCGCGGGCCGTTCAGCGGCCGGGCGACGGCTCCCCGGAGAGCGAGCGCGATCGGCGCGAGGCCGCGAAGAGCTTCGTCGTCCAGGGCAAGCTCCTGTGCGCGGCGGCGCGGATGCTCGGCGCCGCCGAGAAGGGGGCGCAAGGCGGCCCGATCTCCAGCGACGATCCCACGACCCCCGCCAACGTCGCGCGCGACCTCGCGAAGGCGGAGGCCACCGTTCGCGATCTCGAGCAGTCCGTGGCGGATCCGAAGAAGCCCGCCCCGCTCGAAGAGGCCGCGGCGGCGCGCGCCGAGTGCTCGGGCATCCTCTCTCTCGCGCGCCGAGGCCTGTCCGCCCGCGTCGGCGTCGGCAGCGCGGACGCCTTGCTCGAGGAGCTCGGGGCGATGGCCCAAACGTCGAAGGGGTTGGCGCTCGAGCCGCGGCGGGACGAGCGCGGGGTCGTCGCCATCTTGCGCAGCGGCTTCGAGCGAGAGGAGCTCTCGGCGGCGGCGAAGGATCGGATCCAAGAGCTCGACCGGGTGGCGGCGGCCCACCCTGCCTTCCCGATCGCGATCGTCGTCCACACCGACAAGGCCCTCTCCGGCCCGGAGCGGAAGAGCTGGGAGCAGAAGGGAGCCGCCATCTCGCGCGCGCTCGGCAGCGTCCCCGACGGCCGGAAGCTCGTCGTGGTGGCGGAGGACGCCCTGCCCCTCGTCGCGCGAGGCTCTTCGGAACGCGCGAACAACACGCGTGTCGAAATCGTATTCGTGGCGCCCCAGGCGCTGTGAGCCCTTCGCCCCAAGAGGTCGCGACGTGATGAAACGCATCGAGCTCTCGTCTCCCTCGCATCGAACGGTCGGCCGCCGAGAGGTCCTCGCTGGGATCGGCGGTCTCGCCTCCTCGCTCGCGCTCGGATGTCTCGGCTCCTCGGTCGGCCTCGCCGGCTGCACTGACAAGGCCAAGCTCGCCATCGCGCGCTCCAGCACCGCCTGCGACGAGGCGCTCACCCTGTTCACGCGCGACGTCGATCAGATCCGCAACGGCATGGCGGAGGGCGCGAAGATCCTCGCCAAGCGCATGCCCGCGGATCCGAAGGGCTCGTCGCTCGAGCTCCAGACGGCGATCAAGGCCGCGCGTGAGAACGTGAAGGACCTGTCCTACGCGAAGAGCACGTTCTTCAGCTTCGCGCAGCTCGACGGCCTCGTCCTCCGGAGCGAGATCGATCCGGACCGGCTCGTCGGCCAGAACGTCGTCAGCGTCTACCCGACCCTCGCCAAGGCGGCCGAGCCACCGCCCAAGCTCGTGGAGGCGTGGGGCGAGATGGACGCCCTGCGAGGGGTCAAGCAGGGCAACGACATCGCGTGGATCGTCGCCCACGCGGTGGTGGGAGCGGACGGCAAGGTGCTGGGCCTCTTCTTGACCGGCTTCTCGCTGCGGCTCTACACCGGCTTCGTCCAAGACGAGGTCAGGCGTCGGGTGGACGAGAAGACCAAAGACCAGCGCGAGAAGTCCGAGCTCTACCTGTTCGTGGTCAAGGGCAAGCTCGCCTACGGCCACCCCGATGCCCCGGAGGTCCACGCCTCGGAGATCGAGAAGCGGGACATCATGAGCAAGATCGGCGGAGGGGAGTACAGCGACCGCCTCGAGCTCGAGGGGAAGACTTGGGGCATCGCCGCGAAGAAGGCGCCCATGTTCGGGGACGACGCGGCCGTCGCGACCATCTCCACGATTTACTGATAACGTGGACGGCGGATGACGGCGTCCATCGACCAGCTCTTGAAAGTCCTGCGCGACGTGATCGCGCCCATGATCCGCGCCGACGGCGGCGAGGTCTACGTCGTGGCCGTCGAGGCCAACCACCTCTCGCTCCACCTCGGCGGTCGGTACGCGGGCTGCCCCGGCTCGCCGCTCGTCGTGCGGGGCGTGATCGAGCCGGCCATCCGCGCCGTGGCTCCGACCGCCCGCCTCGACGTGAGCTCGGGCATCAAGATCCCCGAGGGCGCGTCGCCCGCCTGAAGGTCCTTGCCCGCCCGAAGGTCGTTGGGTCGCGGCGCGCCGACGCTATTGTTTCCATAGCGTGAGGCGCGCCCGCGCGCAGAGGAGCTCGCTGTCACCGCGAGCGGAGCCCTGCTTCGCTTGGCGAGCGCGCAGCGCGATGCGCGCGCTCGTTTTCCAGGCTCGTAGCGGGCGCAGCCAGCCAACGCCGGCGCGTGCGAGCTACTTCTTCTTCGGCGGGGCTTGCTTCGGCGGTGGCTGCTTCCCCGGCGGGCCGGGCTCGGGCGTCGGCTTGGCCTTGGCGTCCTTCACCTTGGCGTCGATCTCCTTGGCGTTGGACTCCTTGTTCTTTCGGAGCGCGCCGAGCTGGGACACGGTCGACGAGTCTTGGAAGACGAGGGCGAACTGATCGTTGCCCCAGTCGACGGCGCGGACCTGGGTGTTCGAGTCCTTCCAGTCGACCTCTTTGTAGGGGCGGCCGGCGGCGTCGTCCGCATCACGCACGCGGCCTTCCGCGCCGTAGTAGTTGTTGAGGATCCTCACCGCGTCGTCGAAGGTCTTGCCCCACTGGGACTTCTCCCCGAGCTTGAGGGCGTCGACGACCTTCCACATCTTCTCGTTGATGAAGAAGAAGTAGCGCGTCTTTCCCCCTCGCTCGATCGAGAGGAGGAACTCCTTGTTGTTGTACGTGTACTCCGGGCGGAGGGGGGTCCCGTCGACGCCGGTGGGCACGTTGCCGAACTGGATCTCGCTGCGCCGGAACTCGGACTTCTTCTCCGCGACCTCGGCGTCGAGGCGATCCATCTCCGGCCCCGGCTGCGCCTTCTTGTAGCGAGCGTTGTAGTCCTCGTCGATGACCTTGTCGTAGATCGTCGCGAGCTTCTTCTTGTCGATCCCCCAGGCGAGCTCGGCAGGTTGGATCGTCACCGGCTTCTTCGTCGCGGGCGCCTCTGCTGCGCTGGCCGGTTTCTTATCGTCCTTCTTGCCCTTGGGCGCGGCCGGCGCAGGCTTGCCGGGAGCCGCTTTCGCGGGGCCCTTCGGTTGCGCCATCGCATCTTGCGTCACCGCGCCCCCGGCGAGGCCGAGGCTCAGCGTCAACGCTGCACCGAGTGTCACAATCCGCAACGTCTTCATCCCATCCTCCGGCAATCTCGCTCTGACCGCGCTGCTTCGACGGCAGATTAGAGCTTTCGAATCGAGAGCGGCCGAGTGAACGACACGATCGAGCTTCCGAAGCTTTGGAAGAGACCGCGGCCCCGCGGCCCGGCTCGGCCTGTCCGGACCATCGAGAGCCCACGCGGTCGGCGCCCGAGGAGGCGCCTTTGGTGTTGGACGGTCCTATAGGCCAAGTGCTGCAATCGCGGCTGAAAAAAGCTCCGCGTCGATTGTGACAAGCCTCCGGGCGTGTGGTAGCAACTAATGCTCCGTGGCCCGAGATTTCCGCGATGTGACGCCGGCTGACGCTCTCCGTACCTCGGATCCGCGCGCATCGGGGGTGGCCCGTGTTCCCCTCTTGGCCGGTCTGCGCGTCGCGGCCGGTCTGCTCATCCTGGCATTGGTCGGCACGGCCTGCAGCTCGAGCTCCCAGCCCGCTGCCGGTCCGGCCAAGTCGCTCGGCCTGCCGGCGTGGAAGGGCACCGACAAGGATCTCTTCGGCGACGAGATCGATCCCTCTGCCCTCGGCATCGCCGCCGCGACCCCCCCTCGGAAAGACCAGGCGCTCTGGGCTCGCGCCCAGCAAGCAGAGATCGTCGGGCGGGTCCGGGTCCAAACGGTCACCGTCGACTCGAGGGCCGGCCAGGCGCGCTATCACCTCGGCCTTCAGTTCGCGACCCCGCTGCTCGCGGAGAGCAAGCTCGAGGCGCGCGACTTCGAGGTGACGGTCGAGGCGAGCGATCCCTGCTACGGCTACGTGAAGGCCCAGGACACGGGCATGCAGGGTAAGACGTTCGTAGGTTTCGTGAAGCGCTTCTCGGGCGCCGACGACGAGATCGACAACCACTTCTACCTCGCGGCGGACTCCGCCGAGGTCGCGGCTGCGGTACAAGAGGCACTCGCGATCCAAGAGGTGCGTCGATGAGCAGCGTCAGTATCAAGAGCGTGAAGGAGGTCAACGGCATCCGCGTCGCGTGCCAAATGGCGGCCGATACGCTCTTGCTCGTAGGCGACATCCTCAAGGCGGGGATGACGACCGAGGAGATCGATCGGTTCGTCCACGAGGACACGGTGCGGCGGGGAGCGTGGCCGGCGCCGCTCAACTATCACGGCTTCCCGAAGAGCGTGTGCACGTCGATCAACGAGGTCGTCTGCCACGGCATCCCCTCGTCGCGTGAGATCCTGAAGGACGGCGACATCATCAACGTCGACGTCACCACGATCTACGAGGGCTTCTACGGCGACACGTCGGCGACGTTCTACGTCGGCAGCCCATCCGCCGACGCGCGCCGGGTGACGGAGGTCGCGCGCCGGGGCCTGGATCTCGGCATCGCCGAGGTCCGCGAGGGAGCGCGGCTCGGGGATATCGGCGCGGCCATCCAGGAGTACGCGGAGTCCCACGGCTGCTCGGTCGTGCGCACCTTCGTGGGGCACGGCATCGGTCGCCAGTTCCACGAGCCTCCCCAGGTCCAGCACTACGGCAAGCGCGGGACGGGCCTCCGATTGAAGGCGGGCATGGTCTTCACGATCGAGCCGATGATCAACGTCGGCGGCTACGAGGTCGAGGTGCTCGCCGACAACTGGACGGCGGTGACCGTCGACCGATCGCTCTCGGCGCAGTTCGAGCACACGGTGGTGGTGACGAAGACGGGCTGCGAAGTGCTCACGCGAAGGCCGCGCCGTCTCGCCAACAGCGAGCTCGCGGGCGCGGGGGCCGAGGAGCTCGTGTCTGCGGCGGATGCGCCGTGAGCCCTCCTTCGCGCGGCTCGTCGACAAGAGCTAGAGCTAGAGCCAAGAGCTAGAGCTAGGGCTGATGCCGTGGCGCGTTCTCTTCGGGAGAGCGCGTGGTGATCGAGGTCGATGGGCAGCACCAATACGCCAAGGACACCAGGGACGGTCTCCGGCGTGCCCCAGGAGGTACGGTCAGATGGTCAAGGGGTGGCGCAGCGCGCGGATTGAGACCTATCGACGCCTCGTGGGCGTCCTTCAAGATGGCTTCTTCTTCTTCGGTCCGGTCGTGCGCGCGCGCCCCCGGGCGCCCTCGAGCATCTCCCTCGCCGCCGCCACGACGGACGACGTGACCTTCAGGCCGCCCATCATGCGCGCGATCTCCTGCACCCGATCCTGACCGCCGACGCGCTCGACCGAGCTCGCGGTGACGCCGCCCTCGTTCGACTTCGTCACGACGAAGTGGGCGTCTGCGAAGGCGGCGATCGGCGCGAGGTGGGTGATGCAGAGCACCTGATGGTTCTTCGCGACGTCGGCGATGGCGGCGCCGATGCGCTCCGCCACCGCGCCGCCCACCCCCGAGTCGACCTCGTCGAAGACGTAGAGGCCGGCCGCGCCCCGATCGGCGAGGACGCGCTTGAGCGCGAGGAGGGCGCGAGAGAGCTCGCCTCCGGAGGCGATCTTTCGCAGCGGCTTGGGATCGACCCCTTTGTTGGGGGCGATGAGGAACTCGACCCGGTCGATGCCGTCGCGGCTCAGCCGCGCCCCTTCGATGGAGAGGGTCGACGCCGCCTCGCGCGGCGTCAGCGGCTCGACCTCGACGGAGACGCGCGCCCCTCCCATCCCGAGCTCCGCGAGCTCTCCGCTGATGGCGGCGCCGAGCCGCTCGGCCGCCTTCTTTCGCTGCGCGGAGAGGGCGAGGGCGCGCTCGCGGACGACGGGCAGCCGCTCTTCGATCGAGGCCTGCTCGGCGGCGAGGCGGGAGTCCGAGCTCTCCATCTCGGAGAGCTCGCGATCGAGGCGCTGCTCGGCGGCGAGCACGTCGTCGAAGGAGGGGCCGTGCTGGCGCAGGAGACCTTCGAGTCGATAGAGGCGCTCCTCGACCTGGGGCAGCCGCGACGGATCGACCTCGGACGTCTCGGCGTAGCGCGCGCATTGGGCTCCCGTGTCGCGCAGCTCCGTCCAGCAGACGTCGACGGCGCGCGCGAGCGGCTCGAGGGTGTCGTCGAGCTCGCTCGCGGCGCGGAGATCGCTCGCGATGCGGGCGAGGGTGTCGCAGACGCCGCCCTCCGACTCGAGCCGCTCCGCGGATCGGCGGACGAGCTCGAGCAGGCGCTCGAGGTGGCGGAGCTTCTTGCGCTCGGCCTGGAGCTCCTCCATCTCCCCTGCCCGCGGCGCGACGTCCTTGATGCTCCCGAGCTGGAACCTCAGGAACGCCTCCCGCTCCCCGCGCGTCCGCTCGAGGTTCTTCAGCTCCTCGATGGTGGAGAGGATGGCCTCCAGATCGGCCACGCGCCGCCCGAGCTCGGCGCGGGCTTGATCGAGCTTCCCGAATCGATCGAGGTGCTCGAGGTGCGTCGACGGATCCGTCAGGGCCACGCTCTCGTGCTGGGAGGCCACGTCCGCGAGCTCGCTCGCGAGGGCGGCGAGCTCGCTCGTCGTGCAGAGCCGCCCGTTGAGGTACGCGCGGGAACGGCCCGATTGCGAGATCACCCTCCGGATCGCGAGCTCCGTCCCGTGGATGACGCCGGCCGCGGTCAGGCGTCCGAGGGCGGGCGCGCGCGTCATGTCGACGTCGCTGAGATCGAAGAGGGCCTCCACCTCCGCCTCGTCGGAGCCCGGGCGCACGTGGTCCGCGCTCGCGCGCCCGCCGAGGACGAGCCCGAGCGCCCCCACGACGATCGACTTGCCGGCGCCCGTCTCGCCCGTGAGCACGTTGAGGCCGGGCTCGAGCGCGAGCTCGAGCTCCTCCATCAGGATGAAGTTCTTGAGGCGAAGAAGGGAGAGCACGCGTGCTCTCCTTACCAGGCCCGTCAGGGGATGGTCACGGTCTTCGACACCGTGACCGGGTCGCCCGTGAACGGCGGCACCGTCGCGGCGCGGAATGCCTTGGCGATGCACCCACCCGTGACCGTCCCTTGAAAGGGAGGCCCGCTGATGGTGCTGCTCGTCACGCGGCCCGACGGCGCGAACGTCACTGAGACGTGAGCGACGCCGCTCGGATCGCCGGGCTGCTTGCAACCGCTCGCCGAGCCGATGAGCGAGGAGAGCGCGGCCTTCGCGGCGCCGGGGTCGAACGCCCCTCCCGCGGCGGGGGGCGCGGTGTTCGTCGGCGTCGCGTTCGTCGACGGCATGTTGACGCTCGGTCGCGCGGAGAGCACCGCCGAAGGAGCGCTCGTCGCGGGCGCGCTCGGCGCGGACGCGACGCTCGAGGCGACCGACGTGACGGAGGACGCCTCGCACGGAGGACACGCGGCGGTGTCGACCTTGGAGATGGGCGCGGCCGCGGTGGTGTTCGCGGTCGCGCAGATCTCCCCGTCCGAGGCGGCCGTCTTGCCCGTCGTCGGGGAAGCGGGAGCCGACGCGGCCGAGCCGTCCGAAGCGCCGCGCCCGACGAAGTAGCCGATCCCGAACGCGGCCGCCGCGACGACGGCGACGGTGATCCACTTGCCGCTCGACGAGGGCTCCGGCGGGGGGGGCGCCGAGCGCGGCTCCTCCCGCTTGCGAGGCGCTGCTGAGCTCACCGCCGCGCGCGTCCGCGGGGGCTCGCTCGAGACGTCGGCGGCAGAGGCCACCTCCCGCTTCTTGATCGGCGGCTTGGGTGGCTTCGGCTCATCGAGGGAGAGATCCGGCGGCGTGAGATCCACGGGCGCGGCCGGCTCGAACACCTGCGCCGAGAGGTTCGAGAGCTCGTCGTCGGGGATGGAGCCTCGCCGCGGGGGCGGGGCCGCCTCGGCCGCGAGCTGCCGGAGATCGAGCAGGCCCGAGTCGCTCGCTCGATCCTCGATCGACCGCTCCTCCTCCTCCTTTTTCTTCTCCTCCTTCTCTTTCTTCGTGCGCTTCGGGACGGAGGGGAGTCGGCGCCGTGGGCGGTCTTCACCCTCCGTCGCCTTGGGGGGAGGGGGTCGGTCGGAGAGCTTCGCGGGGGCGCGGCCGGGCGCGAGGATCTTGTTGATCTCGAGGAGGCTCACCGGCTCGAGCTCCGCGTCGCGCAGGCTCAGAGGCGCTGCGTCGTCTTCTTCGTGATCACGGCCCTTCTTCGGATCGTCGTCGCTCATGTCCCCACCCACGCGCGCTCGAGGAGCGCGATCGAATCGTCACTCTCGCGAAGCATGCGGTCGAAGGCGATCGGGTCCGCGTCGCCCGCGCCGCTGGCCGCGACCGGAGGCGACGCGCGCTCGATGCGGGAGCGCAAGACCCACGTCGCGATCTCGAAGTGATGGAGGATGGGCGAAAGGACGTGCCCGTCGAAGCCGCTCAAGACCTCCAGCCCCCGCTCCGGACCGGAGACGTCGACGAGGGCGCGGCTCGCGTCGAACAAGAGCTGGCGCAGCTGCTCGAAGGATCGCTCGGGGGCCTCCGCGAACGACGCGAGCATCGCTTGGAAGCCGTCCTCGTCGAGGCCGGCGTCCATCGCGATCTCGCTCATGCGCACGACCTGAGACTCGACGAACGTGGAGTCGGGGCTGTGCCCGAGCAGCCGGCCGATCAAGTAGACGTCGAACGCGCTCGCGATCGACTCGGCCAAGAGGCTCGCCTCCAAGGACGGGGCGAGGGCGCGGCGCGCGAGCTCGTGCCACCCGACATGCATCACGACGTCGGCCGCGATCGAGCGCGTGGAGAGCACGTCGCTCGTGCCCGGCTCCCAGAACACGAGGTTGGCGGTGAGCGCGCGCTCCCAGCCGAGGTGCGCGCCGCGCGCGGGCACGATGAACGTCGCTCCGAGATCTTGGACGACCCGCTTCAGGTCTGCGTAGACCCCGACGTGTCGAAAGGAAGCCTCGTCCTCGATATCGAGATCAGCGAGCGACGCCCGCTCGAAGGGGCGCTTGGCAGAGGCGCGCGGGCGGGCGGCCGTTTTCATAGACGGAGCGATCCGATGGGCTCAGATCCCGCCGGGCGTAAAGGGAGGCGGCGGAGGCGGGGGAGGCGGCGGCATCACGGGACCCGTCTGGGGCGGTCGCAGCGTGTTGCCCGCCGGCGGCGGTCGAACCCCGGGGCCCTTCACCACCGGCTTGCTGCTCGCGCTCGCGATCGGCCCGGCCGTCGTCGCGCTCGGGGGGGCCGTCGTCGCGCGCGGCGCGGGCGTGGTTTGAGAAGCGGCCGTCGGGGTGCTCCCGACCGAGGTCGTCGTCTGCGCCGCTGTCTGCGTGCCCGCGGGCGTCGGTCCCGCGGTGGCGGCCCCCGTGGCCGTGCCGGTCGAAGGCTTCTCCGTCTTCGCCGTCTCCGGCTTGGCTCCTCCGAAGAGCTTGTCCTTCATCGCGAAGGCGACGCCGCCGCCGATCCCGACCACGGCGAGCGCGGCCACCACGATGATCCACGTGTTGGAGCCGCCCGAAGGCTTGGGCTTCGGCAGAGGTTGGGCCTCCGAGGAAGGCGGCGGTCGATACGACGCCTCCACGGGGGGAGGGATCGCGCTGACCTCCTTCATCCAAGGGCTCTCCTCGACCTTGGGGGGAGGGCTCGCGCTCTTCGGGCCTTCGCTCTCGCTCGGCTCCGCCGCGGGCTTCGGCGGCTCCTCGACGACGGGCGCGGCGACCACCGCGGGCGGGCCCGCGCTCGTGACGTCGGCGCTCGGAGCGGCGACCGCTGGCGGCGGCGCCGGCTGCGAAGGGTGCTCGGAGAGCGCAATGTCCGGCGAAGAAGGGCTCGACGAGGCGAACGGTGTCGCCATCGGCTGCGTCCCCTGCGCCGGCGGCGGCGCCTTTCCCATCACGGGGGGCGCGACCACCGGCTCGGGGCGCGCGGGCTCCGCGGGCGCGAGGGCCGCGTCGATGAGCGCATCGATGCCACGGCCGCCGTCGTCCTCCGTCCTCTCCATCGGATCGTCGGCGGCGCGGGTCGACGCCGGCGCTGCCGAGGGCTCGTCGACGGGCGGCGGGGTCAGCACGCGCGCCGGGGGGACGAGCGCCGGCGCCGCGGGTGTCGTCGCGATCTCGGCGAAAGGCGTCGGTTGTGAATGGTGGCCGCTCGGCGGCCCCTCGAGCGTCGTCCGCACCGGCGACACGAACGCGGGCGGCGCTTGGACCGACACCGCGGCGGGCGCCTCCGCGGCCGGCTCGGCGGAGATGGTCGAGACGGAGAGCGCTCCCGGAGGGGGTGTCCCGATCACCGTCGTCCCGCGCGAGAACGGCAGGCCGTTCACGAGCTGAGACGTGCTCCCGCTGCCGGCGAGCGCCGTCTCGCGGACGACCTTGCGAGGTCCTGCGTCGGCGCCACCTCCCTCCGCCGCGGCGGCTGCGCCGCCTCTTCCCGGCAGCGCGCCGGGCAGCGCGCCCATGCGCGCCGGGATGAGTCGCCCCGGATTGTCGGGCGACAAAGGAGGAGGGTCGGGGAAGGTTCGGGCCGCGTACCCCTGGCTCATCGGTGCGACGGAAGCTTAGCCGACGCAGCTTCGACGGGCGGAAGAATTCAACCCTCGCGCGGCAGCGGCCTCGGGAGCGAGCCGCCGGCGAGGGGTCGACGAGCGCGCAAGCGCGTCGCGGGGTGCTCCGAGCCCCGCGGGGAAGAACGCCCCGCCGTCGCCGCGACGCCGAGCAATCCGCGCGAAGAGTCGGGATGAACGTCCCGGTCTCGAAGGTTGAGCGGTCCGCAGGGGCGACCAGACTGCTTCTGACGACCTTGCGCGCGAGAGCGGTTCGTGCATTGATGCGCCCGCTCGAACGAGGGCTCGGAGCCTTCAGGAGATGACTATGCGCTTCCTCAAGCGTGCGACGATCGCTTCCCCGACAGCATTCTTCAGCTCCCCATTGATCAAGGCGGCGTCCAAGACGGCCGCGCTGTCGATCGTCGCGGCACTTTCTTTTGGCGTCGTGGCGACAGGCTGCAGCTCGGACAAGAACGCGACGCCGGAGGGATCGGGCTCCACCCCGAAGCCCGGCGCGACCGGTGCCGAAGCGGTGAAGCGACCGGATCCGGTCCTCACCAAGACGTACCGCGCGGATGCTTGCTACTACGGCGCGCTCGCGCTCAAGCAAGCGCGCGACGCGTACGTGTCGAGCCTCGGCGGGGCCGAGCCGTCCGCTGACAAGATCCCGCAGTTCGGCGCCGACCCCGACGATATCAAGGACGTGTCCTCGCCGACCGCGCCGCCTCCTGGCTCCGCGTCCGCGATGCCCTCTGGCGCTCCGACGGCGGCGCCCACCGCCGCTCCGACGGCTGCTCCCTCGGGCGCGCCGAGCGCCAAGCCGACCGCGACGGCGAAGGCCTCCGCGAAGCCCACGGCGGCGCCGACCGCCAAGGCGACGGCGAGCGCGACGGCCAAGGCCACGGCCGCGCCGAGCGGGACCGCCACCGCGACCGCGACCGCGACGGCGGCCGCCCCGGCCGGTTCGAGCGCCGCTGCCGCGACGTCGGCGAGCCCGACGCGCCCGACCGCCGCCCAGATGAAGCAGACGGTCCGCTACGATCAGTTCGTTCGCCACTGCAACACCGCGATGACGGTGAAGGACGCGAACGACGCCGACCTCGATCCGGCGTTGAAGGAGTTCAGCGAGTACGCCCTCCCCCTCGCGCGCGTCCTCCAAGAGGCGAGCGCCTACTACGCCCAGGGCAAGTACGCCGACGACGACTTCAAGCAGGGCAAGGCGTTCCACGCGTGCCTCACCGGCACCGGCTCCTGCGAGACGAAGGAGAAGAACGCGAAGCCGGTGTCGAACGCGTTCGCCGTCCTCGACGAGAAGCTCACCGCCCTGAAGACGGCGGTGACGAAGTACAAGACGGCCAAGCCCGTCGACAAGGGCAGCTGGGAAGAGTCCCAGAAGGCCGCCGACGCCGCGATCGCGGACGCTACCGACGTCGTGCTCGCGTTCGACGCCAAGCCTCTCGATCTCGAGAAGGTGAAGGCCGCGGTCACGAAGCTCGAGGCCTCCACGGCCAAGCTCAAGGGCTTCGGCGAGAACAAGGACAAGCCCGATCCGTGGGCGAAGAACGTCGCGCCGCAGCTCGAGGTCCTCATCAAGGAGGCCAAGGGGCTGACGGAGAAATCGGCCGCCGAGATCACCCCCGCGAAGATCTTCAAGATCATCTCGCACCACAACCGCGTGCTCGAGAAGAACTACAGCGCCGTCCAGACGAAGCTCCGCGAGGGCGCTGGCGGACGCGCCGTGGGCCCCGCCCCGGGCAACAAGATGCGGCCGAAGGTGCCGCCGGTGAAGCCGAAGTGACGCCTCGGCGATAGGGTCAGCGCCGCTGCATGCGGCGCTGGCGCATCGCCAACCGATAGAGCGCGTCGTACGAGCGCGCGGTGTAGGACCACCCGAGTGGCTTCTGCATCGCGCGCTGCTGCATTTGGCGAAAGTGCTCCGGCTCGTGGCGATAGATCGTGACCGCCCACGACACGGTCGCGACGAGCGCCTCGGGGGTGAGCTCCTCGAACTTGAAGCCGGTGACGCCGTTGTCCACCGTGTCGTCGAGGCCGCCGACCGCCCGGACGACGGGCAGCGTGCCGTAGCGCTGGCTGTAGAGCTGGTTCAAGCCGCAGGGCTCGTAGCGGCTCGGCATCAGGAAGAGATCGGCGCCCGCCTCGATGCGGTGGGCGAGGGCCTCGTTGTAGCCGATCCACGCGCGGAACCGATCGGAGGCGTGGGAGAGGCCAAGGAGCTCGCCCTCGAGCCACTTCTCACCGGAGCCGAGGATGACGATCTGCGTCCCGAGATCGAGCAGGCGCGGCAGCACCTGAGCGATGACGTCGACGCCCTTCTGGGTGACGAGGCGGCTCACCACCCCGATGAGCGGCACCGAAGGATTGGCCGGCAGGCCGAGCTCGCGCTGCAGCGCGGCCTTGCACTCCGCCTTGCCGGAGAGGTCATCCTCGTCGAAGGGGGCAGCGATGTGCTTGTCGCGCCGCGGGTCCCACGCCGTGTCGTCGATGCCGTTCAGCACGCCCACCACGTCGCCTCCCCGCGCGTGGAGGAAGCCCTCGAGGCCCTCGCCTCCCTCCGAGGTCTGGATCTCTCGCGCGTACTTCGGCGACACGGTCGAGACGAGGGAGCTGTGGAGGATGCCCGCCTTGAGGAGGTTCAGCTGCCCGTGCATCTCGAGGGCGCCGAGGACGCGAGGATCCCAAGGCAGACCCGTCTGCGGGAAGTCCGCGCGCGGGAACCACCCTTGGTAGCCCATGTTGTGGATGGTGAGGACGGTCGCGGCGCGCGCGATGGACGTGTCCGCCTCGAGGGTGTCCAGATAGACAGGCACGAGACACGTCGGCCAGTCGTGGACGTGAATGACGTCCGGCTCGAAGCCGAGGTAGCGGCACAGCTCGATCGAGCCGCGTGAGAGCAGGCCGTACCGCTCGAGGTTGTCGCCGAAGGGCCCGCTCTTGTCGTCGTAGATCCCTTCGCGATCGAAGAGCCGATCGTGCTCGAGCAGGTACACCGGGACGCGCGGTGAGCCCTCGGGGCCCTCGAGCTGCGAGCGCGCGACGCCACACCACACCGTCGTGTGCGCGAACGGCACGCCGAGCGAGCCGGAGAGCATCGTCGCCTCGTGCTTCCTCGTCACACGGTAGCGGGGCATCACGATGCGGACATCGTGGCCGCGGGCGGCGAGGGCCACCGGCAAGGCGCCCACGACGTCTCCGAGGCCGCCCGCCTTGGCGAACGGGAAGCACTCCGACGTCGCGAAAAGGATCTTCAGCCGAGGCACCGACTCCTCCTAACACGTCAGGACCGCCGTCCGCCAAAACGCGAAGCGGGGCGGAGGTGATTGCACCTCCCGTGCCCCGCTCTCGTGCTCGCGCCGCGCGCGTCGCTCAGACGTGGTGCCGCACGTACTCGTAGGCCACCGGCTGGCCTTTGATCCCGCGCGCGGGAGCGGCGATCCAATTCGCCATGCCGTTCGGATCCATGACCGGCTTGGTCATCAGGCTCGCCACGTAGGCGTCGTCCTCGGGGGAGGGGATCCACTCGTGCTTGCGCTGCTCCCAAACCTCCTTCGAGAGCGGGTTGCCGGCGGGGTCGAAGTGGAGGCCGGCGTAGATGCCGCCGCCGCGATGGAAGCGGCGATGAGGCAGGGTGAAGCGGAAGCTCAGGCCCGCCTTCTCGAGGATGCGGTTCCACTTGTCGAGTCCGCGCTGCGAGTCCGCGATGTACTCCTCGCGCAGCACCTCGTTCATGGCGTTGCGCAGAGGGACCTGCTCTGCCTTCAGGCCCTTGAGGACGCCTTGCTCCACCGTGGGCACGTCGATCGAGAGCGACCCCTCGAGGGCCACGTGGTCCTCGTATTTCTCCTCCTTCGCGCGGCCCTTCAGGCTCGAGGCGAAGTAGCTCGCGGCGTTGCTCGAGATCTCTCCCCCGAAGAGATCGAGCGAGACCGAGTACCAGAAGTTGATGAAGCGCTGGATCGTCTCGAGATCGATCCCGCCCTCCGCGCGCGCGTCGCCGTTCGAGTTCTTCTTCATCAGCTCGACGGAGCGCTCGATGATGCGCTGGAGGCCCGTCTCCCCGACGAACATGTGGTGCGCCTCTTCCGTGAGCATGAACCGCGTCGTCCGCGCGAGCGGATCGAAGCCGCTCTCGGCGAGGGCGAGCAGCTGATACTTGCCGTCACGATCCGTAAAGTACGTGAAGCAGAAAAAGCTGAGCCAGTGCTTACACGGCTCGTTGAAGGCGCCGAGGATGCGGGGTTTGTCGGCGTTGCCGCTCCGACGCTCGAGCAGCGCCTCCGCCTCTTCGCGACCATCTCGACCGAAGTAGCTCTGGAGCAGGTAGACCATCGCCCAGAGGTGGCGGCCCTCCTCGACGTTCACCTGGAAGAGGTTTCGCAGGTCGTAGAGGCTCGGGCACGTCTTGCCGAGCAGGCGCTGCTGCTCGACGCTCGCCGGCTCCGTGTCGCCCTGGGTGACGACGAGCCTTCGGAGCACGTTCCGGAACTCGCCCGGGATCGTCTGCCACGCGTCCTGACCCATGAAGTCGCCGAAGCCGATCTTCCGGTCCGCGATCGGATCGGCGAGGAAGATGCCCCAGCGATAGTCCGGCATCTTCACGTAGTCGTAGTGAGCCCAACCCTCCGAGTCGACGCTCACGGCGGTGCGGAGGAAGACGTCGTCCTCCTGGAACCCGTCCGGGCCCATCTCCTTCCACCAGTCGACGAACTTGGGTTGCCACGCCTCCAGCGCGCGCTGGAGCTTCTTGTCGGAGGAGAGATCGACGTTGTTCGGGATTTTTTCGGATGTGACGACGGTGCTCACGTTCTTCTCCAATCGAACTCGGGGCGCTCGGGCCGGCCGTACATGGTGAGTGCGCCGCGCTCGCCCACCGCGTTCGGGCGCTGGAAGATCCAGTTCTGCCAGGCGGACAGGCGCGCGAAGATCTTCGACTCCATCGTCTCCGGGCCGGCGAAGCGCAGGTTCGCCTCCATGCCGGTGAGGGCGTCGGGGGAGAGGCTCGCCCGCTCTTCGAGGGCGATCCGGATCTCGTCGTCCCAGTCGATGTCGTCGGGGGTGAAGGTGACGAGCCCGTGCTCGAGGGCCTGCTCGGGATCCATGAAGTCCGTCTCCTTCTCGAGCTCCGCCACCTTGCTCGGCGTCGCGAGGAAGCGGGTCTCGAGCCGGGTGAGGCCGGTCGACATGGGCAGCGGGCCGAAGCTCATCTTGGAGAGGGCGACGAACGCCTGCTCCTCTCCCGACTTCATGAACGAGCGGTCGGCCGCGATCGCGAGCTCGAACAGCGTGCCCGCGAAGCACGAGCCCGGATCGAGGATCGCGAAGAAGCTCTTCGCGGTGAGGTCCAAGCGCTTGAAGGTGCGCTTCACCATGAGGACGATCTCCTTGGCGAACCAGTCGCTCTCCGCGAGTGACAGGAGCGCGTCGTCGAACCGCCGGACGGCCTGGCCGTCGCCGCGCGTGCGCAAGACGACGAGCCCGACCTGCGGGTGGTTGAAGCGCAGATCGCAGAGCGCGTCGTCCAGCTCGCGGGCCATCCGCAGGTGCCACGCCTCCGCGCCCTGCTTTCGTAGGGCTTCTGCGCTTCCGGGCGGGTCGCCCTCCGGTCCGAGGATCGTGAGCTCGGCGAGGCGGTCTTCGTGGTGAGCGACGAGGCTCACGTAGCGATAGTCGACGCCGATCCTGCCCCCTTCTTCCCAGCGACGCGGCTCGAGCGCGGGCAGCGTCACCCCTGGGCCCTTCCGCTCCGGCGTCGCGTCCACGAAGGCCTTCGCGCGCAGGAGCACCGCCTCGTCGAACTTGCTCTTCGGCACGACCTCGTCGACGAGGCCCCACTGCTTCGCGCGCTTGCCCCGGATCCCCTCGGCGAGGGTCGAGAACACGTCCGCCAAGTCCCGCCGCACCTTCCGCTTGTCGACGAGCCTCGTCAGGCCGCCCGTGCCGGGGAGCACCGCGAGCAGCGGCGTCTCCGGGAACGAGACCGCGCTCGAGCCGTCGTCGCAAAGGACGATGTGCTCGCACGCGAGGGCGAGCTCGTACCCGCCGCCGGCGGCTACGCCGTTGAGCGCCGCGATGTAGTGCTGCCCGCTCTCGGTGCACGCCTGCTCGAGGGCGAGCCGCGTCTCGTTCGTGAACTTGCAGAAGTTCACCTTGAAGGCGTGGGTCGAGCTGCCGAGCATGTAGATGTTCGCGCCCGCGCAGAACACCTTCGGCTGATTGCTCACGACGAGCACGGCGCGCACCTCCGGGTGCTCGAAGCGCATCCGGTTGACGGCGTCCGCGAGCTCGACGTCGACGCCGAGGTCATAGCTGTTCTGCTTGAGGACGTAGCCCTCCACGAGGGGCTTGTCCTCGACGACGTCCAGCGCGAGGCGGGCGATGGCCCCGTCGAACGAGAGCTTGATGTGCTTGTAGCGACTCGGATGGGTCTCGAAGCGGACGGGCGCCGCCGGGACCTTGGAGAGCTCGGCCATCTCGAATCTCAACCATCGCCGGTCGGGGTCGTCAAGCACTATACTGCGCACGACGTTTGGTGCATGAACTATAGTGCACGAAGATGACGATCCCGGACCGGACCCCCGGCGCGCTTCGCGCTCGCCGACCCCTGCCAGGCGAGCTGCGCTCTTCGAGCTCCGTCGCGGCAAGGGTTGATCACTCGCCGGAGCGCCCGGAGCTGCTCCTCGAGAAGCTCGCGGCGCGGATCCGCGCGCGCCGCCAGCTCCTCGGGATGACGGTGCGCGAGCTGTCCCGAGCGAGCGGCGTTTCGGAGCGCTTCCTCGTCGCGCTCGAAGGGGGGCACGCGAACGTCTCGGTCGTCCGCCTCGCCCAGGTCGGAGCGGCCCTCGGCGCACCCCTCGCCACCCTGTTCGACGCGATCGAGCCGGCCCGCGCTCCGATGTCCTCTTCTTCACGTGGAACGGGTTGGCTGGCCCTCACCGGCCTGCGCGGAGCGGGCAAGTCCACCATCGGCGCGAGCGCGGCCCAGCGGCTCGACACGCCCTTCGTGGAGCTCGACGAGCGCATCGCGGCTCGCGCCGGGATGACCCTCGCCGAGATCTTCGAAGTGCACGGAGCGGACTTCTATCGAAAGGTCGAGCGTGAAGAGCTCGACCGGCTGCTCGGTCAGTCGCGAGCGGGGATCGTCGCGACGGGGGGCAGCCTCGTCACCCACGGCCCGACCTACGAGCGCCTCCTCGGGCACGCGACCGTCGTGTGGCTCAAGGCCCGGCCGGAGGATCACTTCGCGCGCGTGCTCGCCCAAGGAGATCTGCGCCCCATGGCCGATCGCAAGGACGCGATGCGCGAGCTCAAGGCGATCCTCCGCGCCCGTCGCGCGCTCCACGAGCGCGCCCATCACGTCGTCGACACCTCCGCCCTCGGGCTCGTCGGCGCGGTGGACGAGGTCGTCGCCCTCGCGAGCGGGCGCCCCGCTGCGGGACGCGTCCGCCGCGCCGCCACCCCTTGACCCTGCTTCAGCCCATCGGGAAGAACGGAACGAGCCGCGACACGCGGCGCTGATACTCGGCGAAGCGGGGCCGCTTCGCGAGGGCGCGCTGCTCCGCCATCGGGATGCTCGCGAACAGGATCATCGCGGTGACCCCGAGGGCCCCGAGGACGCACAGGAGCGAGGGGCGGACGGCGAGCCCGAAGAGCGCGAACGACCACCACGCCAGGGCCTCTCCGAAATAGTTGGGGTGCCGCGAATAGGCCCATAGCCCGGTGTCCAAGAAGCGGAGAGGATCTCGGTTGTCGCGGCGGAAGGCGTGGAGCTGCACGTCCGCGATCGTCTCCACGAGCACGGCCGCGACGCCGAGGGCGGCGGCCGCGAGCTCCAGAGGGCCCGGCGATCCCTTCGCCTCGATCGCCATCGCGATGGGCCACGTTCCCAGCGACACGAGGGTGAACGGGAAGACATGGAGGGCGAAGAAGCTCGCGATCGGATACGCGCCCTTCGTCTTCTTTCGCATGTCCACGTAGCGCCAGTCCTCGTGGGACAGCCCTTCGAAGTGCTGGATCCAGTTGGTGGTCAAACGAATTCCCCAGAGCGAGGCGACCCCCCACGCGAGCCAGGCCCGGCCGCTCTCCCAGGCCCCGTGGGCCTGCATGAGGAACCCGCCCGCGACGACCGGGAACGCGCTCCAATAGACGTCGTAGAAGCCGGAGTTGCGGAGGGCGACCCCGACCGCGTACAGGAACACCGTCGCCACCGCGCCCCCCGCGAGCGCTCGCGCGTACGGGTCGGAGGCGGGGGTGAGAGACGCGACGGCGGCGCCGAGCACGGCGGCCGCGGCGTAAGCGCCCCCGTAGAGGAGCCGGGACATTCGAAGGGAGGAGGAGGAAGCCATGGGCGGACGCCGTCGACTACGGCCGGCCGCCCTCGTAGGTTTCGGCCCCGAGCGGCGGGGCGGAGGGCCAGCGGGTAGGGACGACGCGCCAGTCGTTCGGCTCCAGCAGGTGCGCGTTCACGTGGCCGATGGGCGAGCTCGCGACGGTGAGCTCGGTGAACGCGTACGCCTTGCCCTGATGGCGGATCTTCTTGCCCGAGGTGGGGACGGCGACGCCGAGCATGGCGTGGTGGTGCTCCTTCGAGGAGAGCATCACGTTGTCGATCCGCATCTCTCGCAGCAGCAGGTGCGCGAGCAGCGCCTTGGAATCGCAGTCCCCCCGACCCTCCGCGACCACCGAGGCAGGAGGGAGGATCTCGAAGGGCTGGTCGTCGGGGCGCTCGTAGGGGATCTGCTGCACGAAGCTCAAGACGAGCGACGCCGCCTCTCTCCGGCTCAGGTGGGCTCGCTTCGCGCGATCGCGGAACAGCTGCACGAGCGGGGACAGGGCGTCGCGGCTGTCCTGCGCGAGCACCCCGAAGGTGCAGCCCATGTCGCGGGCGCACCCGGGCGGGATGTTCCAGCGATACTTGCCGGCTCCGAGATCGGTGAAGCCGGTCCAGTCCGCGAACGCCTCGTATGACTCGCGGATGCGGCGCTGCTCCTGCTCCGAGAGGAAGTACACGAGCTTGAAGTCGTCGCCGCCGAGCTGCCGCGGCTGCCAGGTGTAGACCTTGCCGTCGCCCTTCGCGTCGTGGGGATAGGCCGCCATCCCGAGGTCGATGGTGGGCGGGCGCACCGGCCCCCTCGACACGGTCATCCAGCGCTCGACCCGTTGCACGAGCGCGGATTCGCCTCGGTCTTCCGCCACGACCGTGAACGTCTCCACCCGAGGCGGCGCGGGCGGGCGCAGCGTCGGGTCACAAGAGCCGAGGCCCATCCCTGCGACGGCCGCGAACCCCACGAACGACGCGAGTCGTTCGGCGAAGGAGCGCAGGGGTTGGGGGGCGGGGCCAGACATCGGCGAAATGGGTGCAGGTTCAAGCTAGCACCGCCCGGACGGTTCACCCGTGCGCCGACCGAAAATCGTGCGGGAGGAAAGTGCTCGACGCGATCGGCGGAGGGGATGTGGGTGCGGGCGTCCGACCCGATGATCAGCGCCCGTCGAGCGCGCCCGACAAGATCAGCTCGGCGCGGGTGGTCGCGCTCGAGCGTCCGCGGTGGCCGAGCGAGGTGAGCACCGCGTAGCCCAACAAGCCGGCGAGGATCGACTCGGATCGCGCCCGCACCGGGACCGCCTTCGAAGCTCCCGCCGCCTTGAGCTGCGCATCGAGCAGCTGCAGCCACCGCGCGAACACCTGCTGCTTCTCCTCGCGTCCGTCACCCACGATGGTCGCGGGGAGCTCCCCCGAGCTCGAGAGGACGAGGAGCGCTCGGAGCGTCTCGTTCTTCTCGAGCGCCTCGAGGTAGGCGACGAGGAAGCCCTCGATCGCGGGCCGGCCTTTCAGCTTCTCCAGCGGCTCGAGGAGCGGCGCCGTCGCGACCGTCCATCGCTCCGCGAGCACGACCTGGAGCAGGTCGGTCTTGTCGGTGAAATGGTGATAGACCGCGCCCCGCGTCACCCCGGCGCGGCTCGCGATGTCGTCGAGCTGAGCGCCCGCGAACCCTCTCTCCGCGAACACCCGAAGCGCCGCGTCGATGACGCCGTCACGCGTCTTCGCCGCCTCCTCGGCCGTCTTACGGGCCATGCACGGCCTCGGGCCTGGCGGCGTCGTCGCCGTCGGTTCGCATGAACCACATGCGGCATTTCGACGCCGTGACGAAGGTGCTCGGGCGAACGAACTTCAGGTGGTGACGAGGCGGGTCGACGGCGTCGATCCAGCTCGTGTCGGCCCGGCAGAGCAGCGGCATCAGCTCGGGCCTGCCGCAGGCGAGCACCACCTGGTGATAGAGGCAGCGGTGAATCTCCAAGACATAGCCGTGATCGTCGTCGACCGGCCTTCGGAAGTCGAACGATTCGCCGAAGAAGCTCGCCTCTCGATCCTTCGAGGCGGCGACCAGAGCCGCGAATGGGTCTGCCGCCGCGTCGAGCATGGCCGCCGTCCCCTCGAGGATCTTCGCTCGCATCGGCGCGTGCAGCGCGGCATCGACGACGCGCATCGCGATGAGCTCGCCGTCGAGGGGCGCGAGGACTTCGAACCCGGCGACGGCGAGGAGGGTGTAGCCGACGTGCATCTCGTCGAGCGGCGTGCGGACCAGATGGGAGACGCGCGGCCGCAGCTCCGCGAGCCGAGCCTTGGCTCGTTGCGAAAGCCCCGGCCGGTGCGCCTCGAGCTCCGCGAAGAAGTGGTGCTCGATCAGCGGGAGAAGCGCTTCGGACGACAGATGGTGGGAATCCATCTCCGAAACATACAGTCACAAATGTATGTTTGCAAACGCCGGCGCCGCCCCCTTCGCCGACGTCGCGAGGACGACTCCCCCGAGCGCCCCGTGGTAGGACGCGAGCTCGTTTCGTGCGCTCGCGGAAGACTCTGGCTGGAGGGAGGTCCGAGCGATGGGGAGCAGGGTCGGGTGGTGGCTCACGAGCTTGGCGATGGGGCTCGGAGCGTGCGGCGCGCGCACGGGGCTCGATATCGGGGACCCGGGGGGCGACGACGGCGGCGCTCCGGCGGGCGGGGGCGGCGGCGCGGGCGGTGACGAGCAGTGCCCAGGCGCTTCGTTTCCTTTGGCGGAGGGAGCGCCCTGGCCGCAGGTGGGGCGGGGGCCGCTGCACTGGGGTCGCACCGACACCGCGGGTCCCGGTTTCGGGAGAGCGCGGTCGACGGTGTTCGGTGCGGAGACTCACTCGCCGCCGGCGGTGGCGACGGATGGAGGGATCTTCATCGCGTCGCGAGCGAGCACGCTCCACTCGCTGACGTCCGACCTGACCACCCGCTGGGAGGCGCCGCTCGGTGATTTCAGCGACTCGGGACCGACGCTCGGCGCAGACGGCTCGGTGTACGTCGGCGCTGGCGACGGGATGTACGCGTTCGACGCGGCGAGCGGCGCGCTGCGCTGGTACTTTCCGACGTCGGGCTATGTCTATTCGTGCCCGCTCTTGACCGACGACGGCGCGGTGGTCTTCGGCTCGTACGACGCCAATGTGTATGGATTGGACTCGTCGGGGGCGCTGCTCTGGACGGTGCCGACGGGGTCGAGCGTGTTCTCATCCGCGGCGTCCGACTGCGAAGGGCGAATGTACATCGGCTCCGACGACGGATCGGTCTACGCGATCGATCCGGGTGGGCAGCTTCGATGGACATTCGACACGGGAGGGCGGGTGCTCACGACGCCGCTCGTGACCCCGGAGGGCCTGGTCGTGGTGGGCTCGGAGAGCGGCGCGATCGTCGCCCTGACGCGGGACGGGGCGGAGGTATGGCGCTTCTCTTCGGCAGGGCCGGTCCGCATCTCGTCGCCGTCGTTGGGCGCGGACGGGACAATCTACTTCGGGACCGACAACGGCGTGCTCCACGCGGTCCGTCCCGACGGCACGGAGCGATGGGCGATTGGGTTGGGCACGGGCGCGCCAATCGATACGCGCCCCCTCATCGATGGCCGCGGCGATCTATACGTCGGCACGGAGGACGAAATCCTGTTCCATATCGTGGAGAACGGCGAGCTCCCGGAGGTGACCGAGAGCTTCGACCTCGACAGCGGCTTCGGGGCGGACCTGCCGACCGATCTAGCGATGACCGCGGAGGGCGAGATCGTCGTTGGGGCCGGCCCTCAGCTGTGGGTGCTTGGGCCTTAGCACTGTGCTGAAAAAGTCGGCGTCACGCCTCTCGGTAGGCGGCGCGCTCGTGGGGTCGACGATCTCCTTTCCGTCATTCGGCGGGCTCGTCTTCACCAATGGGTATTACGATATGCCGCTCGGCGCGACGCATCGACACTTCACGACGCTGGGCGCGCCCATCGACAGCGCGCCGATCCAGATCGCCAACACGATCGCGGCGGGCCCGATCTCCGGGCAACGGGTGAGCTACCGGGCCGGCAGCCCGCGCGCACTGCTCACCTTCTTGGACGGCTCCAGCTCCGTCGTCGCGAGCCTCGTGGGCAGCGACGGACAACCGCTCAAGGAGGATGTGCTCGTTTCGTCGAGCGCCGCCCTGGTCTCCAATCATCAAACGCAGCTGAAGGCGGCGACGAACAACGCGGGGATGACGATCGCGATCTGGAACGACACGTCGCAGCTCAATCCTCTCTCGCCTCTTCGCAAACAATCTCTGTCGACCTTCGGGTGACCGCGATCGGGCGGAGCGCCTCGACCCTCGCAGATCCGCGCGAGACCCGAGGCGCGGGCGTCACCACCCTGGGTCCCCAGCCGCTTCATGCTGGTCTCTGCATGCCTTCACAGCTTCGTTGTCGACGGTCTGCTCGCCGTCGGTGTAGCACCGGCCGGTCTCCAGGGCGCAGTAGGTCGACCAGCAGTCCTCCTGGTTGAAGTCCTGCCCCTGCTCGCATTCCGTCGCGCACCAAGAGTAGTCGGAGCCGGCCTCGGAAGGACATTGTTCAGCCCACTGGTCGCAGTAGCTCGCGGGGTCGATGGTCTTGGAGCCACCGCCGCCCGTCCCACCGCCCCCACCCGAGTCCCCATCGCCGCACCCCACCAACGCCGGCATCGCAGCAGAGAGCGCGAGCCCGACCACGCACGGCCAATCGCGAGACCCGATTCTGAACCTCTTCATGTCCACCAGGGTGGCCCTCGCCGAGGTGTCTGCCCATGGTCACCTTTTTGAGACCCCCGCGCCGGCTTGTGGGGGTTCCACCAGGGCGACGCACGACCTCCGGGCTCGATCTTGCGGACGACAACGCGGACGGCGGGCCAACGTCGTGGAAGACCCAACCCTGAAGCAAACAGTCCTCACCTACCAGGACGAAACCAGCCTCCTCGAAGGCGTCACCACCGGCGACAGTCACACCACCCACTTCGCCTGGGACGACAGAGGAAGACTCCAGTCGCACCCCCATCCGGGTGGCGGTACCATGACCTTCGTGAGAGCGGCCACGCCCAGCGGCTACAGCGTCGAGAAGACCAGCCCCCTCGGCCGGCTCACGACCTTCACCGTCGTGCACGACACCGCCAACGCCGAGCTGCGCCAGGTCGCCACCACCCAGCTCGGCTATGACGGCGAGGGCGACACCACCAGCGTCACCCCGCCCGGCAAGCCCGAGCACCTTCTCCAATTCAATGCGACCAACCAATTGGCGAGCTACGAGAACAGCGCGGGCGTCGCGAGCGCAGCGTTCGATGGGCAGGACCGCATCATCTCGAGCGGAGACTTCGAATACGACTTCACCGACAACGGGGAGCTCCAGAAGAAGACGAACCTCGTCTCGGGCGAAGTGACGAGTTACGCGTACGACGCGATGGGGAACCTCATCCAGGTGACGCTGCCGAGCGGCGATGTCATCGAGTACCTCGTCGATGCGATGGGGCGGCGGGTCGGCAAGAAGGTCAATGGGGTGCTCGAGCGACAATGGCTCTGGCGCGGGAAGCTCCAGCCCGTCGCCCAGCTCGACGGCACCGGGAACCTCGTCGCGAGGTTCGTCTATGCGCGTGGGGTGAACGTGCCGGCGCTCATGGTCACGCCGAGCGGGACGTACCGGCTCGTGAAGGACCACCTCGGGAGCGTGCGGTTTGTCACGAGCGTCGCGATGGGCGCCGTCGTGCAGGAGACTCGGCACGACGCCTGGGGGCGAGTGTCGGTCGTTACGAACCCGGGGCTGCAGCCGTTTGGGTTTGCGGGCGGGCCATATGACGGGGAGACCGGATTGGTCCGGTTTGACGCGCGCGACTATGATGCAGAGATTGGACGCTGGGCAGCGAAGGATCCCTGTCGGTTCTACGGCGGCAGGAATCTGTTTCAGCACGCAGATTCCGATCCGACGAACCTTCTGGACTCGACCGGCATGGATCCGGGAGGGATGTCTCATGGCCGGTCATATCGGGACTTTTGGAATCCGCCCGGCGGACGCTTCACAGTCCAACCACCATCCGCGGAAGGAACCGCCGACTCGGAGACCGACGCCGTCGGCGGACTGCCTCATGTCGCCGCTTGCCTGCCTAATGACTGGCTGCGGCGGGGGCGAGCCGCTGACTGATCGTTGCTCGGACGCTGGACATAACTGCAGATCGATGTGCATTTTGAAGTATGAGGCGAATGTCGATGACAATGACATCGACTGTCAGGACTGTTGCGACGCCATGCGCACCGCCTGCAAGGAAGGGGAGAGCGGGCCCCAGCCGACTTGGGGCACCATCATGCGCGGCAGCAGCGAGATGCCAGGGCTGACCGATCCAGCCTGTCACGCCGCTCCGCCCGAGACGCTTTTCGGGGGCGGTTCACCATGACCGAATCGGACTACATCCGCGCCGCCCACGACTACCTAGCGCTTTTCTGCGCGGGCTGCGCGTGCTCGGTCGGTGCTGGTCTCGGCTTGGGGCACGGGCCAGGGCTGCACGTGGCTGCGGCCGCCGGGGCCGCGGTGCTCGCCGGCGGGCTTCGATACAGGCGGGTGGGCCTGGCCGGAGCCTGGACCTCTGCCCTGGCGACGCTGGCTCTCCAGAGCGTCGTGCTCGTCGAGCTCGGCGTTCGCCAGCTGCGACTGCCTCTTCCCAGCCCGTGGCAATTCGCGAAGGATGATGACAGCGCGCTCACGGCAATGGCAGTGGTCACGCTTTCCGCGTTTGGTCTATGCATCGTGGCGTTTGCGCTAACCGGCACGCGCGCGCAGTCAAGGCGCGTTCGCACGTGGTCATACCGACTTGCGCCGGTGGT
This sequence comes from Polyangiaceae bacterium, assembly GCA_044225865.1. GTDB lineage: Bacteria > Myxococcota_A > Polyangia > Polyangiales > Polyangiaceae > Xiheicaenibacterium. Next base: position 49,455 of record JBGAID010000056.1, read on the forward strand.
GATGCTGGGCTCGGCGCTTCTCGTGTTGCTCGGCGCAAAGAGGCTTGGCGAGCGCCCGACCCCGGAACGCTACTTCTCGTCATTGAATGTCGTTCAGACACTGCGCGCCGCCGACGAGGAGCCGTGCGAGCGGACCGACTCGCTTCATGCGTCGGCGCGGGAAGATGGCACCTGTTTCACACCCGAGCACGATGTGGGAGGGATGGTCGCTCACTATCACTGCCGTCAGCGGTGCTCGCTGTACTTTCGGCAGACGAGCGAAGAAGGAGAGTCCCCGCTGTTCGTGGTCGCGGGAGGTCACGCCGAGGAAGTGAGGTGGGACCCGAATGCCCGCGCTTGGGTTTGGGGCCGGCCCAACTGGCTGCAGGTCGTTCTCGAGGGTCGAGGGAAAGCAAGGCGACTTTCCGACCTCTCCGCCGGCTTGAGCGCGAGTAGGAGCTGGACCGTGCTCGCGGCCACCGGGCTGGGGGCGGGTGCTGTTCTGTTGGGCCTCGCGGTAGGTTGCGCTGTGCTATTCAGGCGCCTTCGGCTCGAGCCACTCTTGCCCATCGTGCGGGGGCATGTCGGCGCCATAGCCGTTGCCCTTGTCATCCTCTCGAACGCGTTGCTGTTTGCGGCGCTCATCGAAGGCTTCCTGACATGAGCTCGTGGGGATGCGGAGTCAGACCCAAGGGGGTGTTCGAGCGCCGAACATGTTGAAAGCCGAGTGAAGTCGGGGGGAGTTTGGCCGCCGAGGTCGCGGCCGCAGAGAGGTACGTCACCGAGTTTCAAACCTGGTTCGAAGCACCGGAAGGCGGCGGCTGGCTCAAGGCCGCCTGGCGCGATCATCCACTGCTGTTCGAGTACGCCGTTCCTCCGCCGCCGACCTCCCAGTCGGCGCCCACCTCCCAGACTCCAGCCCGTCGCCCGAGCAGCACCCGCCCCCAAGCGTCGTCCCGGATCTCCTGCACGACCGCGCCCGTCGCGACGTTCGTGACAGACCGTACGCTCCCGAGGTGGTCCTTCACGAGCCGGCACGTCGCGGTCAGCGTGACTATGAGCTCCGGCACGTTCACCCCGCCCGCGTAGACAAACCGCGCCACCGGTTCCCCGAGCCATCGAATTCGGTCGACACGAACCCGGGGCTGCAACCGTTTGGGTTTGCGGGCGGGCTGTGCGACGGAGAGACTGGGCTCGTGCGGTTTGGGGCGCGGGGCTATGACGCGGAGACTGGGCGGTGGACTGCGAAGGATCCCATTAGATTTGCGGAACTCCGGCAGTCTCTATGGCTATGTGGGCTCGCTCCGCACGAAATGGGCGATCCCTCGGGCCTGGTCGTGCGACGCTGCCACGCGTTGGCGCAAACGCGATTGCTCCGGATGTTCGGTGCCGAGCACGTTTGGATCGAGACCGACGAGTGGAGCGCGGGCATCCAACGCACGATAGTCTTCTACGCCGAGGTTGTGGAGCGCTCGCATTACAACTCTTTGTGCCCGGACGTCATGTGCGACGCCGTAGGCGATGTTGACGATCAATGCATCAATAGAGTCATTCGATGCGAATTGCGGTGCGAGTGGATGCTATGGGTTCCGTACGCAAGCGATCCTGTGAGGTTCCCGCAGCGATCGTTCGCGTTTCTCCATCGCGACTCGAACGCGCTTTCGGAGCTGCAATGGGGCGCAGGGGGTAGCCGCCATAGCCCGCTCCCAATGTGCACGCTCACAGGCTCCTTGGGCAGCGCCAATGCGGCGCAAGGGCCATTGTTGTCGGACAAAGTACGATTCTTTGCGAACACAAACGACGCCGGATCACGATCCGAACACGAACTTCCGGCCAGCGGTACTAGCTTGGCAAGCGGCTCCCTCAGTTCGACAAGCCTGTCCATCTGGCCCATCAGGCGATGGTTACAGGAGGTCTTCGGGTATGCAAAGCGTCCGCCCGCCTCGAGGCTGCGGTTCTCCCACGTTCGAGAGCGCGGCCGCGACTCCCGATCTCGAGCAGCGGGCTACGGGGCGCCTTGCTCGGCGGCCTTCCGTTCGGCAGCGTCTTGCTCAGCGGTCCTCTGCTTAGCCGCTTTCTGCTCGGGGGTGGAGGGTCTCGTCGCGACGCCGCGAGATGTTCGGCCGAGGGTATAACCGATGATCCCGCTCATGAGCGTGCCGAGTACCTCGGCGCTGAGGCTCTTGGATAGTCCGAGGATCAGGATCGCGGTGACGAGGACGAGGACGATGACAATGTCCAGGAGCAGGCGCGTCGAGATGATCTGGCTTTGCGTGTTCCCGTCGAAAACGCGCATGGCCAGAAACATTATGACGACGACACCAATCATGAAGAGAAAGCCATATTTGACGAGGGTGTCCAGAGACGTCGAGGCGCGGAGACTCTCCTGGAGGGACTTGAGCGCCTCCTCCTTCTCCTTGAGCTCGGCCGCGTTCGCATCGACGCTCCGCCTGGTCCGGGCGATCTGATTGTCGAGCTCGCGTCCGAGCTGTGCCGTCGCGCCCGTGAGCCAGCCGTCCGCGAGCTCGCTGACCACTTGAGCACACGCCAGCGCGCGCACACGGCGCGCGACCGGCGCCCCGCCCGAGCCCGGCGCGTCGGGGGCGCCGTTGTAGCCGCGGCAGCGGTTGACAGAGCGGGGGATGGTCCTCGACAGGATCCCGGACAAGCGTGCGTAGAGGTCGGGCTCCGGAAAGTCCGCCGCGGATGGGGCCTTGGAGTCGGCCGAGTAGGTCGGGGCGAATTTGGCGAGAACCGAATCGATGCGGTCATACTCCCGCTCGAAGTGGGAAAGAATGTCTTCGATCGCAGGGTCTGCCAGCTCCGCCGGAGGGTCGGCCGCCGGTTCGGCGGCCTTGTTGGCACCATCCGCGAGCTTGTCGAAATCCATGTCCTGGGGCCGGAGCTCGCCGAGCGCGGCACGGACGACGCTCAGATCCTCGGAGAGCCGACTGAGCGCCTCCTGTCGAGCCGCCAGTTGGTCGCGCTGGACGGCGACGTTGCTCATCAAGTTTCCCTGCGCAGTCGGGTTCTGGGCCGAATGCGCTTGGTCACTGGCATCACAGCCGAGAAGCAGGAGGGCCACGATAGTCAATCCCACGAATCTGACGGCGTACCGCTCGACACCGAGAACGGCCCTCAAGAGCGCGCCAGTGGAGCGCGGCTGAAGGACGATGGACTGGCTCGACATGGGGATACCTGATTTCAGTTAGAGTCGAAGGTCGGTACTCAGATACCGAGCACGGCAAGGAGCTGAAACGTGATGCCGATCATGGCCAATGAAGAGTGGCAGACCGGGCGCGAGCCGCAGGCTCGAAGGCATTGGCGTGGCGAAGCGTGCCCCGAAGGGCGGCCCAGAGTAGCTCGCCGCTTGCACTACCGGTTTGAGGTTGGCGCCAAGGCCCTCCGATAGCGGGATGGGCCCGACGGGACTAGCGGCATTGGGTCCGTTGACGCGGTGACGCCGACACGGACGGCTGCGAGCGACCTCGTCGCGCGCCCGACGAACGCCGATCCTCGGCCCCCCCCAGCACGAAGCGTGCTCGTCCAGCGTCTTGCAGATCGCGTCTGCGTGCGCGGCGCGCTCGCACGCGGACGGGTACTTCCTACGTTGTCGCTTCGAATCGCCTTCGCCATCCCCCTCTCCCCCGAGCCGTTTGTTGCTCGCGCCGATCGAGTCGAATGTGAATCCGGGCGAGCTCTCCGCAGGGCGACCGAACGACTCAGCCGCAGACGGTTCCACGGATGCGGCGAAGCCGCGCCCCCCCCGTGCGTAGCCTCGCAAACGACAAGCGGATTGGGCAAGCCTGAGGCGTGGACACCTCAGGGCTCCCGTCGTCATCTGCCGAGCTGTCGACGGGCACGTGAAACCGCGGGAATCTGAGCGGCCCGGCGGCGCGACGTCGTTGGCCACCTCGGGAATCGAAGATCGGTCCGATGGCCGGCAAGGGAGCAGGGCCCGGAGTCATCACCTCCGGGCCCGGGTCGCCGCGAGTGGACGCGTTCGAGAGATTGATCGTCGCGGACTCGGACGGAGCCGACGAGGCCCTCCGGCACAAGGACAGCTCGGCCGGCATCGAGGCGCGTCTTCTCGTCGATCGAGGCGGTGGCCACTGGACTGTGGCGTCACCGGCTCGATCCGCGAGCGCGGCGGGAGGGCCTGGAGGAGGGCGACTCTCGCGCGGACGACAGGGACTCTGGCCGCTTCCTCGTCGGCCGTGCGGCGAGGGATTCTGCCGAGCATCAGCTCGCCATGGACCGCGGCGCAATTGGCGGTCGCGAACGCGCCTATTTGACCTTCGCGTCCGCCTTCGCCTCCACCTCGATCTTGTATTTGAGGTGCGACTGGGCGTCGCCGTCCTTCGGGTCGAAGAAGAAGATCTCGGTGCGCCGGTTCTCGGCGAGGCCGTCCTCGGACTCGTCGTCGGTCGTCGGATCGGCCTCGCCGCGGGCGGCGATCTCGATCCGCGCGACGTCGACGCCCTCTGCGACGAGCATGGTCTGTACGCGGCGGGCGCGCCGGAAGGAGAGCTCCTTGTTCATCTCCGCCGCGCCCCTCTTGTCGGCGCGGCCGATGACGACGACGTGGAGCTGGGGCTCCTCCTTGAGCTTCGTGGCCGCCTTCTTCACCACCTCGTCCTCGCCCTTCATCGGGTCGTCGTGGCCGGTGTCGAACCCGACGTAGGTGGGGCTGGGCGCGCCGCAGGCGGCGGTCAGGAGCGCGAGGGCGGCGATTCCGACTGCGTTCGAGAGGCGTGATCGGGTCATCGCGAGATGGTACCACCGCTCGTTCGCGGGCTCTTCGGCGCATCGAATGAGTCGGCGCGGTCAGCGGTCTTCGTGCTGCGAGCGACGGCCCTGGGCGAGCGGACCGGCGTGCGCCGCCGCCTCCGCCTCTGCGCGCGCCTCCGCCTCCACCGGGTCTTCGGGGGGAGCGGCCTGTTTCTCCGGCGCGACCCTCACCGCGGGGGTCGCGGGCTCGACGCGGGCCTTCGGGGCAGGCGCCTCGGCGGGGTAGGCCCCGAGGGTGTAGGCCCTTGCCTTGGCGATCTCCTCGAGCGCGTCGCGCTCCGCCTCCTCGACCATGCGGGAGGCTTCGTTCGCGGCGTCGCCGATGAGGAGACGGAGCACGCGGAGCAGGGGGAGCACGAGGCCTCGCAACGCGAGCCGCACGGAGAGCGTGGCGACGAGGAGGGCGATGTGGACGATGGCGCCGACGGGGCCGCCGAGCCCGATGGGGCGTCCATATCCGGGGACCCAGTCGCGGCGCTCGCGCCACCTCCTTCTTCGCTCTTCGCGGCGCACGTCGCGCTCGTCGCGGCGCTCGCGCCGGCGCTCTTCGCGCGCGCCGTGCCGTCGCTCGAGCGGCCACGCGTCCAAGCCGCCCGGGTGGGGCGGCCCGCTGTTCGGCGGAGGGGCGGCCGGCGGCTGGAGCAGGGGCGTGATCGAGGCCGCGCGCTTGTCGGGGTCGGGCTCGAGCATCGCGCCGAGCGCGCGCACGAGCCAGGGCGAGACGGGGAGACCGCGCAGCGCGCCCTCGACGTCGATGGCGAGCCCCTTGTGCGGGAGGGCCTCCGGCTCGCAGCCGGTGAGGAGCACGAGGGCGGTCGCGCCGACGGCGTACACGTCTGACGCCGGCATGGCGCGGCCCTGGAACTGCTCGGGGGCCATGTACCCGAACGTGCCGACCACGGTGGAGCCGCCCTCCGGCTTCATCCGATCGCGCACCGCGCCGAAGTCGATGATCGCGAACGAGCCGTCGGGGCGGCGCAGGACGTTGCTCGGCTTGATGTCGCGGTGGACGACGGCGGGGGCGCGGCCGTGCAGATAGGCGAGGGTCCCGGCGGCGGCGCGGAGGAGCCTCACGACGTCTTGCTCGGCGAGGCGCCCGCCTCGCTTCCGGATCGCCTCGAGGCTCTCTCCCTCGATGTGCTCGGTGACGAGGAAGAGCTCGCCCCCCTCCTCGAAGTGCCCGACGTATCGGGGCAGATCCGGGTGGTCGAGGGCGGCGAGGACCTTGGCCTCGCGCTCCGCGAGCTCGACCTCCTTCCACGACTTGGCGCCGCGGACGCGGAACCGCTTCACGACGACGCGCTTGCCGGTGGTGGTGTCCACCGCTTCGAAGCTCGTCGCCTGCGCCCCTTCGCCGAGCACGCGCTCGACGCGATAGCGCTCGGCACCGAAGGACGCGGGGAGGGGCTCGTCGGTCACGTGGGCCTCGCCGGTACGGTAGCGCGTCGCGCGGGCGATGGAATGACGACGGCCGCGCGAACGCGGCCGTGGAGGAGAGGTGGATCGGAGGAACGGCTCAGAGGGTCGGCTCGGCGGCGGCTTCGTCGGCGCTCTTCTTGTCGCCGTCCTTGTCCTTGTCGCCGTCCTTGTTCTTGTCTTTGTCGCCGTCCTTGTTCTTGTCTTTGTCCTTGTCGCCGTCCTTGTTCTTGTCTTTGTCGGCGTCCTTGTCCTTGTCGGCGTCCTTCTTCGTAGGCGTGCCGTGCTCGGACTCGAGCTTCTTCGCGAGCTGATCGATGATCATCCGCTCGTGGTACTGGGGCATCCGCGGGATCTGGACGGCGACGTGGACGCCGTCCTTCGCCTCGACGAGCTCCATCGAGCCGTTGACGGGCTTGTTGCCACTCTCCGGGCTCGTGTACTCGAACATGATGAAGCCGCCCTCTCGATCCTTCTCGAGGATCTTGAAGCCCATGTCGACGTGGAGGAGGCGGACGCTCGTGCCGAAGGTCTGGTCGAAGGTGTACGGAGACGTGTAGGCCACGCTCGCGCTCGCGTCGGGCGCGCGGGTGAGCGCGAGCACGATCATTCCGAGCGCGAAGCCGATGAGGGTGACCTGCAAGAACCGGCGCATGATCGACTCGTAGAGCCGCTGCGCCGGCCGGGCCAACAAACCGCGTGCGTCAGAGGCTCCAGTAGTGGACGCGCGAGGGGACCTTCTTCGGGTCGAGGACGCTCTTCACGTCGAGGAGCACGCCGCCGTCCCGCAGCCGCGCCGCGATCTTGTCCGCGCCGAGCTCGAGGTACTCGCGGTGGGAGACGGCGAGCACGAGGGCGTCGAGCTCCTGCATCTCGTCGAAGGAGGCGAGCTTCACCCCGTACTCGTGCTTCGCGTCGGCGGCGTTGGCGTACGGATCGTGGATGGCGGCTTGGATGCCGAACTGCTCGAGCTCGCGCAGGATGTCGGGCACCTTGCTGTTGCGCAGATCGTTGACGTTCTCTTTGAAGGTGATGCCGAGGACGCCGACCTTCGCCCCGCGCACGGGGCGCTCGGCGTGGATGAGCATCTTCACCAGGCGCTGGGCGATGAAGGCGCCCATGCCGTTGTTGATGCGGCGGCCGGCGAGGATGACCTCGGGCTGGTAGCCGAGCTGCTGGGCCTTCATCGTGAGGTAGTACGGGTCGACCCCGATGCAGTGGCCGCCGACGAGGCCGGGGGCGAACTTGAGGAAGTTCCATTTCGTCCCCGCCGCCTCGAGCACGTCCTTCGTCCGGATGCCGAGCTTGTCGAAGATGAGGGCGAGCTCGTTCATGAGGGCGATGTTGAGATCGCGCTGCGTGTTCTCGATGACCTTCGCCGCCTCCGCGACCCGGATGCTGGAGGCGCGGTGGATGCCGGCGTCGATGATCGATCCGTAGGCGTTGGCGACCCGCTCGAGGGTGGCGTCGTCCTCGCCGGAGACGACCTTCACGATGCGCTCGAGGGTGTGCTCGCGATCGCCGGGGTTGATGCGCTCGGGGGAGTACCCGAGCTTGAACTGCGACCGAGACAGGCCGCTCGTCTTCTCGAGGATGGGGCCGCAGACCTCCTCCGTCACGCCAGGGTAGACCGTCGACTCGTAGACGACGACGGCGCCGGGGGTGAGGGCCTTGCCGACCGTCTCGGAGGCCTTGATGACGGGGGTGAGGTCGGGGACGTTGTTGTGGTCGACGGGCGTGGGCACCGCCACGACGAAGAAGCTCCTCCCCTTCAGGTCGGCGGGGTCGCTCGTCATGCGGAGCTTCGAGCTGCGGAGCTCTTCCTCCGGGACCTCGTGGTTGCGGTCGTAGCCGCGCTTGAGCTCCTCGACCTTCTCTCGGTGGATGTCGAACCCTACGACGTCCGGAAATTTCCGGGCGAAGCCGAGGGCGACGGGGAGGCCGACATAACCAAGACCGACGATGGCGAGAGTCTCTTTCATGGCTTCGATGCTCTTCTGGTGCGCGCCGCCGCGCCGCGATTCACGGGTCAATTCTCGATTCTTCCCTCGAGGATGCCGAGGGGGCCGTCGCGCAGCAAGAAGGTCCCTTCCTCGGCCCCTGCTCGCTTGAAGAGCAGATCGATGCCGGCCCGGACCTCCGCGACGTCGCTCGCGCGGTGGGCGTCGCTGCAGGCGGCCTGGTAGAAGCCCTCGTCCACGAGGGCCTCCGCCGCCTTGCGCGGGGCGCGTCCGTACTTGCCGTCGAGGGCGGCGACGTCGAGGAGCAGGACCGCCCCCACGTCGATCAGCGGCTCGAGGACGCCGATGTCCTTCCACACCGGCTCGTACCGCTCGGGGTGGGCGATCACGGGGATGAGGCCGGCGCGTCGAATGTCGGAGAGGCGGTCGGCGAGGCGAGCGGGAAACGTCTGCACCGGGAGCTCGACGAGCACGGATCGGCTCCCCGGGTAGGGGACACACTCCTTACCCACGAGGCGGCGATAGACCACGTCGTCGAGGTAGTGCTCGCTCGCGACGTCGACGCGCGGCATGGTCGCGGTCGCGGCGGTGGTGGAGGCGCCCACGTCTCGCGTCGTCCGCGCGAACGCTTGGAGGATGTGGTCGCGCGAGTTCTCGAACATGCCGACCCGCATGTGAGGCGTCGCGACCACGAGATCGAAGCCGGCCTTGCGCAGCGCCTCGAGCAGCGCCGCCCCCTGCTCCGGGGTCTGGGCGCCGTCGTCGATGCCCGCCACCCAGTGACTGTGGAGATCGATGTAGCCCTTCAATGCGCGCTGGACCTCGAGGCTTCCATAACTTGGCCACCGGACGCGCGCAAAGCCACGCTTCGCCCGCCCTCATGATCCAGCCCGTGACCGCGATGCAAGAACGACGTCTCAAGCGCAGCCACGACCCCATCACCGCCCTCCACTACCAGCTCGCGGCCGCCCGGCGCGACGCCTCGCTCCAAGCCCTCGTCCTCGTCGACGAGTCGGGCTGCCTCGTCGCCGGCGCCGGCGCGTGGCCGGTCTGCGAGGAGCTGGCGGCGTATGCCCCACTGCTCACGGAGCCGCGCGAGAGGCTTCGGACGGTGGTCTCGATGCGGATCGCCGCGCTGTCGACCGAGGTGGAGAGCCTCACCCTCGACTTCGACGGGCAGGCGGTGCTCCTCTGCGGGCGCGGCGGGTCCTCGAAGCGACGCGCCGTGCTGGACCGCGCCGCGGTGGGCGTGCGGCGCATCTGGGCGGCCTGAAGAAGAGGCTTCCTCCCTCTCGGGCCGTCTGTTACGCGGACTCTCGATGTCCGTGACCTCCTCGTTCGAGCACGGCCCTCCGAGCGGCGTCGGCGGACAGATCGGCAGGCTCCTCGACACGCGCCGCGTCCTGCTCTGCGTGGGCTGCGGCGGGGTCGGCAAGACGACCACCGCCGCCGCGCTCGCGCTCGCCGCGGCCCGCCGCGGCAAGCGGGTCCTCTGCCTCACGATCGATCCGGCTCGGCGCCTCGCCCAGAGCCTCGGGCTCGAGTGGGCCTCCACCGAGGCGCGCGTCGTCGATCCCGCCCTGCTCGAGCGGGTCGGGGTGCCGAAGGCCGGCACCCTCACGATCATGCGCGTCGACACGAAGGCCACCTTCGACGCCCTCGTGACCCAGCTCGCCCCCTCCGCGGAGCGCCGCGATCGCATCCTCAACAACGTCCTCTACCGCTACATCTCGACGTCGCTCGCCGGCACCGCCGAGTACATGGCGATGGAGAAGCTCTACGGGCTGCGGAACGATCCGCGCTACGACCTGATCATCCTCGACACCCCCCCGACCGCGAACGCGCTCGACTTCCTCGACGCGCCCGAGCGCCTGGTGGGGGCCATCGACAGCCCGGCGCTGCGCTGGCTCGTGCAGGCGCTGGAGAGCTCGGGCCGGCTCAGCTTCAACCTCGTCGCGAAGTCGACCGCCGTCTTGTTGAAGGGCCTCGGGCGCCTGACCGGCAGCGGCTTCCTCGAGCAGGTCGCGAGCTTCATCCAGGAGATGAACGCCCTCTTCGGGGGGTGGAAGCAGCGGGCGGCGGAGGTCTCCAAGGCGCTGCGCGGACCCGACGTCGCCTACGTCCTCGTGACGACGCCGGACCCGCTCGCGATCCGCGAGGTCGTGTTCTTCGCGGAGCGCCTCCGCACCGAGCAGATGCGGCCCGACGTGTTCGTGGTGAATCGGGTCAGCCCCAAGCTGGACGCCTCCGACGCGAAGGCGGCGGAGGAGCTGTCTGGGATCGGGCTCGAGCCGAAGCCGGAGCTCCTCGCGAAGTGCGCGGAGGCGCTGAAGGACGCCGCCACCAACGGCAAGCTCGACCGGATCCACCTCCTGTCGCTCGAGCCCACCGTCGAGGACTTCGCGGTGCCGATGGTCAAGGTCCCGACGTTCGCGAGCGACGTCTACGACCTCGAGGCCCTGTCCGAGATCTCACGGACGCTCGCGCCCTGAGCCCTCGTCCCCGCGGCGGCGGCGGCGCTTGTAGTGCACGACGATCGGGACCCCTTCGAAGCCGAAGGCCTTGCGGATCTGGTTCTGCACGTAGCGCTGATAAGAGAAGTGGATTTTGTCCGGGTCGCTCGCCTGGACGACGAACACGGGCGGCTTCGACTCGGCCTGGGTGATGAAGAACAGGCGCGGGGCGCGGCCGCCGTGGGTCGGGGGCGGGTGGGTCGCGAGGACCTTCTCGAAGAAGCGGTTCAGCTCGCCGGTGCCGATGCGGCGCTTGAAGCTGTCGGAGACGCGGTCGATCGCCTCGAGGAGGGTGTCGACGCCGCGGCCGGATTTCGCGGAGACGCGGACGAAGGTCGCCCACGGGACGAAGGAGAGCTTGTCGCGCGCGTCCTCCTCCGCCTTCGCGATCTCTTGCTTGTCGAGCAGGTCGATCTTGTTGAGGCCGACGACGACGCCGCGCCCGCGATCCACGGCGAGGCCGAGGATCTTGGCGTCCTGCTCCGCGACCCCCTCCTTCGCGTCCGTCATGAGGAGGACGACCTCGGAGCGGTCCATCGCGCGGATCGCCTGCATGACGCTGGCCCCCTCGATCTCGTCGCCCTCCTTCTTCACCTTCGCCTTGCGCCGGATGCCGGCGGTGTCGACGAAGACGTATCGCTTGCCCTTGCGCTCGACGAGGGTGTCGATCGCGTCGCGGGTGGTGCCGGGCTTGTCGTCGACGAGGAGGCGCTCCTCGCCGACGAGGCGGTTCACGAGGCTCGACTTCCCTGCGTTCGGCTTCCCGATCACGGCGATGCGGGGGAGGGCGGGATCGATGCTCGCGATCGACTCGTCCTCGGCGGCGGGGGGGAGGCGCTCGACGATCCGCGCCTCGAGCTCGTCGACGCGCCGGCCCTGGAGGGCGCTGACGGGGAGGATGTCCTCGATCCCGAGGCGATAGAGCTCATGGGCCTCGAGCTCGTGGCGCGCGCTGTCCGCCTTGTTGGCCACGAACACGGTGGGCTTCTTCGCCCGGCGGAGGAGCTGGACCTCGGCGTGATCGATCGAGGTCGCCGGCTCGCGGGCGTCGAGCACGCACACGATCACGTCCGCCTCGGCGATGGCGGCGTCGATGTGCTTCTTGATCCCTTGCTTCATCGGGTCGTCGCTGGTCGGGTCGAGCCCGCCCGTGTCGACGAGGGTGAAGGAGCGCCCGAGCGCCTCGACGTCGGCGTAGTGCCGGTCGCGCGTGACCCCCGGCTCGTCGTGGACGATCGCGGAGCGGCTGCGGGTGAGCCGGTTGAAGAGCGTGCTCTTGCCGACGTTGGGACGTCCGACGACGGCGACGATGGGTTTCATGATCTACGGTCCTCACGCGCCGGCTCTTCGATGCCGATCTCGTCGAGCATCGTCGGTCGGTCCCGCCAGTTCGGGGTCTCGCGGACGAAGAGCTCGAGGTGGACGGGCTTGCCGAGCAGCTCGGCGATCTTCAGGCGCGCTTCGGTGCCGATCGACTTGAGCATCGAGCCGTGCTCGCCGACGAGGATCTTCTTCTGGCCGAGCTTCTCGACGTGGATCGTCGCTTGGATGCGGGCGGAGCGGGCCGTCTCCTCGAAGGACTCCACCGTGACCGCGGTCGCGTGGGGGACCTCCTCCCGCGCGCGGCGGAGCACCTGCTCGCGCACGAACTCGGCGGCGAAGAACCGCATGGGCTTGTCGGTGAGATCGTCCTCGCCGTGGCGGTGCTCCGCTTCCGGCAAGAGCTTCCCGACCTCGTCGAGGACCCGATCCACGCCGTCGTCGCGCAGGGCCGAGATGGGGACGATGGACTCGAACGCGCGGACCCTCGCGAACGCCTCGAGGAGGGTGAGCAGGCGCGCCTTGTCCTTGATCCGATCGACCTTGTTCACGACCAGCACGACGCGCGCGTCGGCGGGGAGCTGCTTGGCGAGGGCCACGTCGGCGGGGTGGGGGGCGAGGACCTTCCGCGTCGCGTCGAAGTCGGTCATGAGGACGACGACGTCGGTGTCCGCGAACGAGGCCCGCGCGAGCCGGTTCATCCGCTGGTTGAGGGCGGTCGCCTTGCCGTGGGCCTCGTGGATGCCGGGGGTGTCGACGAGGCGGAGCTCCACCGCCGCGCCCTCCACCTCTCGGTGGATGATGCCGAGCAACGTGGTGCGGGTCGTCTGCGGGGTCTTGCTCGTGATCGCGAGGTCGACCGCGAGGGCCGCGTTCAAGAACGTCGACTTGCCCACGTTGGGTCGCCCGACGATCGCGACGTCGCCGGCGCGCGGCGCGCGCGCGGGGACCTTCTCTCGATCCGCTTCGTCGCGTTTCTTGCGGCGCGCGGGACCGCTCGGGCGTTGGGACGGCACGGCGCCCCCTTACCACACTCCGCGGGGAGCGTAGGGCGCCACGGGCGAAGAGGGCGCCGATCGCGCGCTCGGAGCCGTTGCCGGATCCACAAACCAGCCCGCCAGCGCCACCAGGCGAATCAGAGCACGGCCCGGAACGGCGGGCTGGTTAGGGGTCTTCGGGGAGCGGGCTCGGGAGGATCTCGAACCGGGTGACGGTGAGCTTCGCGATGCGGCCGTCGGCGGCGCGGGTGGGCGCGCCGGCGACGAGCAGGCGGACGTGGCCTTGCTGCGGGCCGGCGTGCTCGACAGCGCGGCGCTCGGCGTCGAGGTCCTTGGGGAAGACAAGCGTGAGCGCCTCGCCGTGGTCGCTGTGGAAGGTGCCGCGTCGGTCCTTGAAGGAAGCGAGGTCGAGAGCGCCGATGACGACGTGGTTGCGGTCGTCGAGCTGCGTGGGCTCGCAGTGCAGACTCGTGTCGGAGCCGACCGTAGGCGGTGGCTCGTCGAGGATGTCGAGCGCGGGGAGGCTCTTGACGATCCTATTTGTCTCGAGGCTGACGGTGATGACGCGGAGGAGGAGGGAGAGGGGGTAGCGGGGGTCGCCGACGGTCTCGGTGGCCCAGGTGTTGGCGTCTTTGATGATGCCGCTGGCCTTGTCGGTGGTGACGCTCTGGCGCTCCATGACCCACTCGATCGCGCTCTTGCCGTTGATGAGGTAGTCGTAGGCCTCGAGCGGGATGCCGGTGACGGTGATGACGTCGTTGTAGTGGATGACGGTTTTGTCTTTGCCGCCGGCTTCCTTCGAACGGCCGAAGCGCATCTTCTCGACGCGGTAGAGCGCCTTGCGATCGGTGCTGGGCTTCTTGGGCTCGCTGACGGTGACGCCGGGGTACTCGGCGACCTTCTCGTAGCCGACGTGGAGATCACCGAGCGCGCGGCCCGCCTTCGAGAAGGCCCAGAAGTTCGCCACGGTCTTCACGCGCGGGATGCGCGGCAGCTCCTTGCCGAGGTTGTCGGCGTAGCGCTCGCGGTAGTCGCTCGAGTGGAGGATGCCGTAGACGTAGTAGAAGAGGTCTTCCTTCGCGATCCTCTCGCCCGGGTAGGCGCTCTGGAAGTGGGCGAGGCCTTCGTCGGTAATGGCGTCTCGGCGCTTGGGTGCGGAGGGCGCGGACTTGGAGGTCCTCTTCTTGTTGGAGTCGTCGTCGTCCTCAGCGTCGTCGTCCGTGGCGGTGTCGTAGAGGTAGAGGGGGAAGTATTGGGAGCCGACCATGTCGGTCGCGTGGAGGCTCGGTACGACGTCGACCATTAGGGCGGAAAAGCCCGAACGCGACTCGCTGGCGGATACGCCGATGACGCGATTCTTGGAAGCTTCGTTGGGGAAGAGACGAGGGGTTTTGAGCACTCTCTCGATGAGCTTGCGATCGAAGTAGAGCCAGTCCTTGGAGAAGGGGCGATAGAGGCTTCGGACCATCCTCCCTTCGTTGAAGTCAAGTCGGGTCCCACGTACCAACTCGGCCTTGAGGTTGACCGTCCAACTGATCTTCGCCGGGTCGAGGTGGACAAAGTTGTCAACACTCGCCTCACGAGCCTTCCTGTCCGCACGACCGTATTTCGAGTCGAATCGAATCGCCTCCGAATTGAAGAATTGGATCATTCGTTGGACCTGGTCGCCAAGCGCGCGTTTCGATGACGCACGGACCCAAGCGTCGCGATTGGTGTTCACGCCGAGCGAATACAAGTCGAAGAGAGATTTCGACTGGGGTGTCTTGCTGCCCATCGGGGCGAAGTTTGCGAACCCGTCATCGCGCTGATTGAGCCAATCACCGTGTTCGTCCGGGACGATTCGCGTCCAAGCGTCTCCGGCGCTGATTCCGGCGATGCCACCGAAACTAGAGATGATCTCGAGCTTCTCCTCGCGGGTGAGGTAGTCCCCGATGTCGCGAAGGAAGATCTCGCCGTGTTTCTTGGCGGCGGGGTTCTTGATTAGGAGCGAGATGGCGACGGGGGCCCGGCTGCCTCCACCAAATACCTTGCCACCCTCCCTCCTCGAGCGCTCTCCAGCCGTCCGCTGGTTGCCACGCAGGTGAAAAACGTAGAGGCTCGAGTACTCGTCGACGAGACATTTCCGAAGACCGTCGGCACTTGTCGACTCCAGGAAATTTGCGTTCGTCACAAAGCCGACAATGCCGCTCTTGCCGACCCGGTCGCTGGCCCAACGAATCGCGCGCACGTAGCTGTCGTAGAGGCCCTTCGCGAGCTTTGCGTTTGAGCGTGCGGCGTAGGTCTCGGCGATGCGCTTGTCGAGCAACGGGTACTCGACGTTCGCGTTGTTGTCGTTCTCGCTGTCCTGCCCGACGGAGTACGGCGGGTTCCCGATCACGACCCGGATGTCGAGCTTCTTCTGGCGCGTGCGGCGGGCGCTGTTGTCGACGAGGACGTCGCTGACCAGGTCGTCCTTCTCGTAGAGGTGGAAGGTGTCGGTGAGGCAGATGCCCTCGAAGGGCTCGTACTTGCCGCCAACGACGCCGTGGTAGGCGAGCTCGATGTTGATGGCCGCGATGTAGTACGCGAGCAGGACGATCTCGTTGGCGTGGATCTCGGTCTTGTACTTCTTGGCGAGCTCTTCCTTGGTGAGGAGCCCGCTCTGGAACAGGCGGGTGATGAAGGTGCCGGTGCCGGCGAAGGGGTCGAGGATGTGGACGCCGGGGCTTCCGAGCGTCTGCCCGAACTCGGTGCGGAGCAGGTGGTCGACGCTCTTCAGGATGAAGTCGACGATCTCGACCGGGGTGTAGACGATGCCCAGCCGCTCGCTCATCTTGGGGAAGGCGTTGCGGAAGAACTTGTCGTACAGCTCGACGACGATCTTCTGCTTGGCCTCGGCGTTGTCGATGCCCTCGGCCCGCATCTTCACGGACTCGTAGAAGGCCCGGAGCGTGTCGGCTTCCTTCTCGAGGCGATGCTCTTGCAGGGCGTCGAGGATGCCTTGCATCGCCTTCGACATCGAGTTCTGCGAGGCGAAGTCGTTGCCGGCGAAGAGGGCGTCGAAGACGGGCTTGGTGACGAGGTGCTGGGCCAGCATCTCGACGATCTCGCCGTCGCTGATCTGCTCGTTCAGATCGTCGCGGAGCTCGCGGGCAAAGCTCTGAAACAGCGCCCGCTCCTTCTCGTTCTTCTTGCTGCCGAGGATGCTCTCGATGCGCGTGATGTGCGTGCCCGCGATCTTTGCGATGTCCTTCGCCCAGTCTTCCCAGTGGCGGCGGTTGCCGACCTTCTCGACCATGCGGGCGTAGATGGCGCGCTCGATCTCGCCGATGTCGAAGGCGAGCTTGACCTGCTTGTCCTCCTTCGGGGCAGCTCCGGCGCCGATGTTGGTCGCGCCCTGGGCCTTCTTGCGTAGCGAGACCTTGCCGCCCTCCTTCTTCGCTCGCGGAGGCTTGAGCGCGTCGGTGATGGCGATGACCTCCATCTTGCTCGTGTCCTTGCCGATGAGGTCGAGCTTGTTGATCATCGCGTCGAAGCGATCGTCGTGGGAGCGGAGGGCCTGGAGCACCTGCCACACGACCTTGTAGACCTGGTTGTCCTGGAGCGCCTCGTGCGGCTCCATCTTGGCGGGGATGACGACGGGCAAGACCACATAGCCGCGACGTTTGCCGGGCGCGTTGCGCATCACGCGGCCGACGGACTGGACGACGTCGATCTGCGAGTTGCGCGGGGTGAGGAAGAGCACGGCGTCGAGCGCGGGCACGTCGACGCCCTCGCTGAGGCAGCGGACGTTGGAGAGGATGCGGCAGGTGTCCTCTGGCGTCTGGGCCTTGAGCCAGGCGATCTTCGCCTCCTTCTCGGAGGCGTTCATGGTGCCGTCGACGTGCTCGGCCTCGCACTGGAGGCGCGCCTGGGCGTCTTCTTCGAGGCGCTCCGGATCGCTCTCCTGGTAGGCCTCGACTACGGCCTGGAACATCTCGGCGATCAGCTTGGAGCTGACCTTGTGCACCTTGGCCCCCTGCTGCTTCTCGATCACCTGGCAGAAGGCGACGGCGCGCCGCATCGGTGCGCGCTCGTCCTCGGGTGCACCCGGGCCGGCCTCGGAGAGGCCCTGTTTGGAGAGCGCCTTCCAGCAGCCGATGATCTTCGCCGCGTCGTCCATGCGCAGCTGGTTGTTCTCGTCCTTGAGCAGGTTCTGGATGCGATCGGAGATGTGCTTCTCGTCGACGGAGAGGACGATCACCTTGTAGTCGACGAGCAGGCCGCGCTTCACGGCCTCCGAGAAGGTGAGGACGGCGAGGTTCTCGCCGAAGAGCGCGGCGTCGTCCATCGAGGCGAGCGTCACGCTGCCCTGCTCGGCCGTGGCCTTAGCGACCTCGCCGTAGATGCGCGGCGTGGCCGTCATGTACAGGCGCTTCTTGCCCCGTACGTAGTCGGCGTCGTGGATGCGGACGAACTCGCTTTCGTCTTCGCCCTCGAAGGTGGCGCCGGTGGTGCGGTGCGCTTCATCGCACACGATCAGGTCGAAGGCGGGCAGGCCATTCTCCTTCTGCGCCGCGTTGAGCACCGCGATGGAGTGGTAGGTGGAGAACACGACCGTCATGTGCCCGGCGTCGTGCCGCTTCTTGACCTCGCGTGCCAAGCTCGCGGCGTTGGTCGTGGCGGGGAAGCGCAGCTCGTGGACGAAGGTCTGCACCTTGTCGTCGTCCTTCTTCCGCTTCTTGCCGACGTCGCTGTCGGAGCAGACCGCGAAGCTCGCGAGGGGAACATGGCTCTCCTGTGTCCACTCGGTGAGGGTTTGCGAGAGGAGCGCGAGGCTTGGCACAAGGAAGAGGACGCGCTTGCCGGGGCCTGCGATGGCCTCCGCGATCTTGAGGCTGGTGAACGTCTTCCCTGTGCCGCAGGCCATGATCAGCTTGCCGCGGTCGGCCACGGCAAGGCCTGCCCTCACCTTCTCGAGAGCGTCCTTCTGGTGCGGGCGGGGAGACTTCTTGGCGCGCAGCTGCGGCACCCTCTTCACGGCGTAGTGCGCCCACTCGATGACGCTCTCCTCGAGCGCGGTGAGGTCGATCTTTGTGACTGGGGGCTGCTGGTCCTCCAGCGCGGCTTCGGCGTGCACGTTGAAGTGGTCGGTCGTGACCACGAGGATGCGGCGAACGAACGGCTTCTTGCCCGAGGCGGTGAAGAAGCTGTCGATGTCCGACTTTTGGATCACGTAGTCGGGCGCATAGAGCTTGCACTGCACGGCGTGCATCTCGCCGGTGTGTGTCTCGGCGACGAGGTCGATGCCGGTGTCGCGCTTGTCGATCCCGCGCTTCTCGGCCCAGGCCGCGTAGGGCAGCACCTCGGCGTAGAGCTCCTTGTAGGCGGGCTCGGTGGTGAGGTACTGGACCGTCAGCTCCTCGAAATAGGTGCCGGCCTCGCGGTTCGTCAGCGCCGTGGTTCGGTAGGTCTCGAGAAGGTCGCGGAGAGCGCTCACCGCGCTAGGTGGCACCGTTCGGAGGGAGAGCGCAAGGGGCAGTGCTCGCGTGACGACTGCTCTTGACGAAGCGTCTGCTCAAACCCGCGCCCGCGAGATCGGGTGATGGCGGTCGCGGCCAGCACCATTCTCAGTGCATCGGCGCCGACACGTCGCGCTCGATGCGATCCAAGAGCTTTTCGGAATCGTCTTCATAGACGATCTCAGCCTCTCGATCGACGAGCTCGATCACGCCATCAATGGCCTCTTTCGCAGCGCTGAAAGCTTCCGCGCGGGTCTCGGGCGGCAGACCCACGTAGAGCACCACATGGGCACCCAGCGCCGACGGCGTCACGACTCGCACCTTGGCGGCGACCTCCGCTGCCTTCGTGGTGATCTGACTGGGGTCGACGAGATCGAGCGAGACCGGTTGGACGCAGTTCCACACACCGTTCTTCCACGCGTGCTCGACCTCGACCTTCCACTGGGACTTGCCCTTTGCGACGAGCTGCTTCGGCACGAGCTTGGTCTTCAGTGTCACGCGCTTCTCGAGGGCACGCTCGAAGGTCTGCTTCACGTCCTCATCCGTGCGGCTGATCTTCTTGGGCTTCGACCGCAGGTTCTGCTCCACATATCGATACACGAGGCGCTGAAACGTCGCCTCGGGCTCGTCGGTCTCTCCATCGATCGTGTCCGACCACTTGAGGTAGCCATCGGGAAATGGAACGAGCCGCTTCAGCTCGACGGCGAGGTCCGTGATGCCCTCGAGCGGGGTCTGCGCCGTGTCGAGGGCGTTGAGAGAGTCGCGGACCTTCGCGAAGGTCGCCCGAAGCGTGGGGCCGTGAGCGGTGGGGAACGCGTCGGTGACGCGCTTCCAACTCTCGAGGAGCTTCACCCGAAAAAATCCGTGCTCGGTCCGCATCGCCAAGCCGACGTTGAGCGACTCCCCGGCGCCCTCGTCGGGCACGAAACGGAAGACGACGGCTTCGAATAGGCTTGTCATGCTTGTACCCACTTCTCGACCTTCGGGAACCAGGTGTCGATCGTGTCGCGGCGCTCCTTCAGCCGGATGATGACTCGGCGAAGACTAGCGTCGGCAGAACCAAGGAGCCAGAGGGGCGGGACCTTGCTCGTCAGACCATCCAAGAACGCATCGGAGAGCGCGGCGATCTTGGCTCGGATGGCCTCTATGCTCGGGTTCGAATTGCCGAAACGCTGGAGGAACACGTGCTTCTGCATCAGATCGTCGGGCCAACCGAGAACGGGTCCGCCTTGTCCGATGAGAGGCAAGTAGAGGCCGGCGAACGCGCAGTCGTGATCGATCGCGACGATGCGCGAGCCCAGGCCGGCGTGCGCCTCGATCAGGCAGTTGGGGTTGTCCCTGCGGCGGTCGACGTTGTCGATGAACGCATCGAACACCATGACGGCCGCAGCCGGCTCGCGAAGGTGGGCGTCGAGCGCCACGCCCTGGTCGAGGACCGGAGTCGTGTTCGGCACGTACTCGATACCGAAGCTCGGCCCGACGTAGTCGGCGGCAGTCCCTCCTAGACTCTTCGCGAGGACCCTGGCGAAGCCCACCGATACCTCCACGACGTAACGAGGGGGGACGAAGACGCCCAGCTCGTCGGCGATCAGCCCCGCCGCCCACTCGATCCAGAAGGCTGCCTCGGGAGCGACGCGGCCCCTGAGCTTCGTCACGCAGACTAAGACGGTCCCATCCTCCGTCCTGCAGACGAGCGACACGGCACGGTTGCGCCCCCCGAACTCCTTGCGCTCGAAAGCCTCGGCCCTGACCGTCGGAAAGCTCACGCTGCCCGAGGCACCCCCTGGAAGTATCAAGACCATCCCCGGCCGCCAGAATAGTCACCGCGCCGAAGGCGCGCACCGGTGTGGCGCGGCTGTCGACAAGAGCCCCCGTTCTTTTTTAGCAACCGCTCCAGAACACCCGTCGACTCAGGGGACGTGAACCGCTCGGCGCTACCGGGCGGCTCGCGCGGCTTCCTCGTGTCCAGCGAAACCGGCTGGCCTTTGCCGATTGTTCCCCTATGCCGACCGCACTCTCGCTCATGTACCCCGGATCTCCGCAGGAAAGGCGGATCAACCGCCACCTGAGGGGGTTCGGGGGTTGGCGGGAGCGGATCAACCGCTCGGGGGACGGGATTTTGGCGGCAAGAGGGCGGTTCAACCGCCCGGCGGGGAGGTCGGGGGGTCTCCGGGAGCGGATCAACCGCTCGGCTGGACGGGGATCTCGGCCCGAATGGGCGGATCATCCGCTCGCTTCGACGGGTCGTTCGGTTCCTGGGGCGGATCAACCGCTATTTCGCGGGGATTTGCTGGGGTGGGAGGCGGGCATCCGCCATTTCTGGGGGAAAGGAGGGGGACGGGCTGGGGGGCCCGCCGGTCGCGTTTCGATTGGCAGCTGAACACGCGTTTACCCCGCGTGAAGGATCCATTTTCACGTTCAGGAGCTTTGCCATGGCTGACATCTCTCCTCTTCGGGACCTCGAAGGTGCCGAGAAGGCCTTCAACCGCGTGCAACAGGAGATCGACGCGGTCGACATCAACTCGCTCTCGACGATGAACGTCGACGTGGTCGCGGCCACATCGATTGTTCTCGGGGTGGCGGAGCGCGTCCGGTCGTTCCGCGATCGGATCGCGAAGCTGCCCGAGTTCGACATGCAGAACCTCGACAAGCTGGTGGACTACGCGCTCGCCGCCTGGTTCTCGTTCATCACCAACCTCCCGCAAGCTTCGCCCGAGGCGATGCAGGCCCTCATGCAAGAGGTCGTGGCCCTGCGCGCGAAGCTCCTTATGTGGGCCGTGCCGCTGGTGGGCTCGGGGGTATTCGAGCAAGCGGCGATCGACCGCATCAAAGAGGGATCGGGGAACAAGGACGCTCCGAGCGATCTGGTAGCCCTCGTGGGGCTCTATCGATCGCGATGGGACGCGGTGAAGGGGATGTGCGGCGTCACAGAGGCGGATCTCGATCGAGGCTCCGTGATCGGCCCTGAGCTCTTTGGGATGGTGAGCCGCAAAGAGAACCAGCTCGGCGCGGGGGTCTCGGACGGGACGCTGCGGGTGCGGAAGTCGTTCACGAAGCTCGACCTCGCGTACGACCAGTGCCGCCGCGCGATTGGCTATCTCCAATACGACCAGGGCGACTTGGAGATCATCGCGCCGAACATTCGTCGCAACGCCGGCCCGCGAGGTGCGGCGGAGAAGGCGGCGGCCAAGCCGCCCGCAGACCCAACCAGCACGCCCACGACCCCGACGGCGCCGCTCGGGGGCGCGCCGATCGGCGGCAACACGGACCCATTCAAAAAGAACTAAGCCATGAGCGAAGAGCGCTTCCTCGCACTGGGCGGCGTGCGTCCCCTCGACGGGTCTGGGGAGACGCGCGCGTTCGAGATCGATCCTGCCGATCTGACGACGCATACCGTCGTGGTCGGCATGACCGGGAGCGGAAAGACGGGTCTGCTCACGGTGGTCGTGGAGGAGGCGCTCCGCTCGCGGATCCCCGTCGTCATGGTCGACATCAAGGGTGACTTGCCCAACCTGCTGCTCGCGTTCCCGGAGCTCGCGGCGTCGGACTTCGCGTCCTGGATGGACGAGGACGCCGTCCGCCGCGCCGGGACCACGCGGGAAGAGGCGGGGCAGGCCGCCGCCGATCGCTGGAGGCAGCAGCTCGCCGATTGGGGACTTGGTCCCGCCGACGTCGCTGCCTTCCAGTCGCAAGTGGCCGCGCGCGTCTTCACCCCCGGGACGAGGGCGGCAGAGCCACTGCATGTCCTCTCGTCGCTCGACATCCCATCGCCGCTGTGGGCGACGGATGTCGAGGCGGCGCGAGAGGCCTTGAGCGCGACGGTGTCGCTGCTGTTGCGTCTGCTCGGGAGGGACCCCGATCCAACGCGGAGCCGCGATCACGTCGTGCTCTCAATCTTCGCGGAGCGTCGCCTGCGCGAGGGCCAAAGCGCGAACGTCGCCGCCCTCATGGAGGACATTCGCGAGCCACCTGTCGCGACGGTGGGCGCGATGAGCATCGACGAGTTCCTCCCCAAGCGTGACCGCACGTCCCTCGCGACCGCCCTCAACACGCTGCTCGCGTCGCCGACCTTCGAGTCGTGGCGCAGCGGCTCGCCGCTCGACGTCGCCAGTTGGGTGGCCCCGAGAGCAGACGGCAGGACGCCGGCCACCATCGTGAGCGTCGCCCATCTCGACGAAGACGAGCGGGGCCTCGTCCTCGGGATCGTGCTCGATCAGTTCCTCGCCTGGGTGAAGAGCCTCGGCGGGACGGGTCAGCTCCGAGCGCTCCTCGTGTTCGACGAGGTCTACGGCTTCATCCCCCCGCACCCCGCCAATCCACCGACCAAGCGGCCGCTCATCTCGCTCATGAAACAAGCGAGAGCGTTCGGCGTCGGCGTCGTCCTCGCGACCCAGAATCCCATGGACCTCGACTATCGCGCCCTCTCCAACGCGGGCGTGTGGGCGGTGGGGCGGCTCCAGACCGACGCGGATCGGGCGCGGGTCATCGAGGCGATGTCCGCTGGCTCCGGCGAAGAGCCGGGCGCGGACGCGGAGAGCTTGGCGGAGACGCTCAAGATGCTCGCCCCGAGGTGGTTCGTGATGAAGGACGTTCATCGCAAGCCGCAGCTCGCCCTGGTGGCGTCGCGCACGACGCTCTGCTGGTTGCGAGGGCCCATGACACGGGCGGATCTGAAGCGGTTGTCGCGGCGTTGATGGCTATTCGCATGTGGTCTCTCAGCGTCGAGCGCGCCGCGGACTTCCACACCGCCTTGGCAGGAGGCATCGGTCCCGCGCAAGCATTCGGCCAGTCCTGATCGCTTTTCTGAATATTGGAAGCAACTGCCTTACCGGCCTCGTCGACATGACCATCGATGATCACGAGACGTCGTTCGCGCTCGGGCGAGCTCTGCACCACACCGGGGTGGGAGGGCTCGGCGCTCCCACTCATTCGCGGCTTCTCGCGCAGAGGCCATTCCCATACCACCGTCCCATCCAATAGCTTCGTCCACAAGGGGAGGTCTCTCATGGCACTGCGCCGCATCGCGCGCATCTTCGGGATCACTGCGGCCTTCGTCATGTCGGCGTGCGACCGTCCACCGGAGAGCGAGCCCGCCGAGACGGACGAGCCGGTCGGGGAGGCCGAGCAAGCCCTCACGAGCACTGCGACGGTCCCCGCCGCCGCAGACACTTGGGTCGGCGAGATCCTCCTCAACCAGAGCCACGGCTCAGACACCACGCTGCACGTCACGAGCCTCGGCATCCAGCGGTCGCTCGTGCGGATGGATCAAGCGGCCATCGTCAGTGCCGTCGGGACCGGTACGGTCCAGAGCGCGTCGCTGGTCCTTACCATTCAGAGCGCGAACAATCTTTGGGGCCCGAATGGCCGCCCCATTCGATTGCATCGCCTCACGACCGCCTGGGAGGAGCAAGGCGCGACCTGGCTCTGTCCCAACGACACCAACCTCTCCAACCTCCTGCCGGACTGCAACCCGCTCTGGTTCATGGGCGGCCTGCTTCAGACCCCGCCTTGGTCGCGTCCCCGAGCGCGCAGGCGACGATCACGAACAATCAAACCGGCACAGTGTCGTTCGACGTCACCGCCGACGTACAGTCCTTTCTGTCCGGCACCCCAAACCACGGCTGGGTGATCCAGAAGCCGGACCTCACCGCGGGTCGGGTCGACTTCCTATCGAAGGAGGGCGGCAATGGCCCCCGGCTCGTGCTCACCGTTCAATCGGCAGGATGCACCGCCCCCATCGATGACGACAATCCATGTACGAATGACGCCTGCGTGAATGGCACGGTCACTCACACGCCGACTGATGAAGGGTCTTCGTGTAGTGATGGCAATCCCTGCAATGGCGCCGAGACCTGCAAGCAGGATGCACCGCCCCCATCGATGACGACAATCCATGTACGAATGACGCCTGCGTGAATGGCACGGTCACTCACACGCCGACTGATGAAGGGTCTTCGTGTAGTGATGGCAATCCCTGCAATGGCGCCGAGACCTGCAATGGCGCAGGCACCTGCGTCGCGGGCACGGCGCCGCCGCTGGATGACGGCAACGCGTGCACGGCGGATTCCTGCGACCCGATCGCGGGCATCCTGCACTCCCCCTTGCCCTCCGGCACCTCGTGCAGCGACGGCGACGCTTGCAATGGCGCGGAGATCTGCGACGGCGCGGGACAATGCGCCCCCGGTACGCCGCTCGTCCCTGAGGACGATCACAACCCCTGCACGCTCGATCTTTGCGACCCGGTCTCCGGCGTCGTGCACCCGCCCGCCCCCGCCTCGACCTCGTGCTCCGATGGTGACCCGTGCAATGGCGAAGAGTTGTGCAATGGCGCGGGACAATGCGCGCCCGGCACGCCGCCGTCCTTCGACGACGGCGACGACTGCACCATCGACCTCGGGTGCGTCCCCGGCCAAGGCTTCCAGCGCGTCTATTGCAATGAAGTCGATCCGAGCGCGACCACGAGCCTCGATGAGTCCCTGTCCTTTCTGATCGAAGGGTCCAACCCGCTCCAGACCGGCGTCGCGCCGGGCACCATCGAGCGCGCCCGCGCCGGAGCGATCGAGGGCGATGTCTCGTTCGCGGGGGGCGCGCCGGCGGGCGGAGTCCACGTGGAGGTGCACGATCACCCCGAGCTCGGCAGCACCGTCACCGCCGCGAATGGCCACTTCCTCATGGTGGTCAACGCCGCGAAGACCCTCGTCGTGGATATCAGCGCGCCCGGCTTCCTGCCGGTGCAGCGCACCGTCGAGACAGAGGCTCAGCGCTATCGCTCCGCCCTCGACGTCGTCCTCGTCCCCGTCGACGACGTCGCCACGACAGTCGACCTCGACACGATC